>NZ_BJEC01000012.1 GCF_005405465.1 Weissella thailandensis | reverse complement strand
TGTAGGTACATCGTGACTGCTTCAATTTGTACTTCTTTTGAAAACATAGTAAAACCCCGTAAGTTTTGGAAATTACTCCAACTTACGGGGTTCAGTTCAGAACATTTTTTTGTTCCAACCTTTTTCATGTTATTAATTAATTAATTTTCCAGACTTATAAACGGACTTCGGACCTTGTAGAGCCTTTATATTTGCTAATGGATCTTCATTCAAAACAATAAAATCAGCCATAAAATCAGGCGCTATTTCCCCAACATGGTCATCAATTCTTAACACTTTCGCGGCATTGCGAGTTGCTGCCAGAATAGCATCTTGGGGCGTTAAGCCGAGCGCTGTCATTTTTTCAAGCTCCTTCGTTGAACCATCACTAAAGTTATTGAATGGTGTCCCCGCATCAGTACCCATAACGATTTCAACCCCTGCCTCAATGGCCTTTGCGATACTCTGACGATGAGCTAGCAAGACATCCTCATTTTTGTCATACATCCATGCAATGATGTCTTTTTTATGATCATGGATAGCATCTGGCGCAGAAAGCGTTGGCACAATTGGCGTACCGGTTTGTAGTAACATATCAATCGCCTCATCATCCAAATAAATCGCATGCTCGATTGAATCTACACCTGCCTTGATTGCATTTTTTATTCCTTGATTACCTTGCGCATGAGCAGCTACTGGTATGCCATAATTATGCGCTTCTTCGACAGCTGTTGCTAACTCAGTAACACTGAATTGGACATTACCAGGTACTTCTTGATCATTACTCGTAACACCACCAGTTGCCATCAACTTGATGTTTTTAGCACCCTCTTTAATCAATTGACGCGTTGCTTTGCGGACCTCATCAGCACCATCTACTTCCTTACCAATAGCCCCTGCCCCATGACCACCGGTAATCGTCAGTGCAGCCCCACTAGCGATAATATTTGGACCAGCAATCACATGTTGTTTAATCAATTTCGCTAATTTAATATCAATGTTATTTGCTGCGCCAACCTCTCTGATTGTCGTTACACCATCTGATAAAAATTCACGTAAATGTTTCGTTGCATAAATGGCCAGTTCCGTCTCATTGGTAATGTTTGCCAGTTGCTTTTTATCACTAGTTGTTAAATCTGAAATATGTGTATGCGCATTAATTAATCCCGGAATGATAAACTTACCTGATAAATCAACAACTCGAGCATCATCATCATTATCTATAAAATAGCCTGAGTCTGTATCAACCGTAAAAGCTGCTGTTTTAAATTCACCTGCGATAAAAATTGCGCCATTAATAAATTTTACTTGTGTCATTACTGATATTCCCCTATTTATTTCTTGTAAGCTTCTTTAAAGTCAAACGTTGCGCCATAAGTATTCACTAACAATCCTTTAACATTTGGTCGAACCAATGATGGTGTCGACTGATGTCCTAAAGTAACAACTGGCAGTTCACTATGAATTCGTTGTTCAGCTTGTAGTAAATCCTGGTACCGTTTAGATGGCTTATTAACATCATTGCCATTAGCCCGTGCGAGCGCTGCATCATATTCTTTATCATTAAATTGTGCAATATTGATACCACTATCACTTTGAACCATATTAAGAAAACTCATTGGATCTGCATATTCACCACCCCATGAAGTTAAGACAATGTCAAAATCATGTGATAATTGTGCTTTAACTCGCGCAGCCTTCGGTTGAAATTTAACCGTTAATTCAACACCAGGTAAATTCTTTTGTAACTGATTTTGCACATATTGTGCTTCAATCTTACTCTGATCATCGTTATCGGCTAGTAAAGTTAGCTTTATTTTCTTCGTCTCACTCGCAGCTAAACTTTTCTTAGCGTCTTTTTTATTAAAGGCATATTTTTTACTGTTAGCCTCTTTACTAAAGTCACGCTGATTATCTGGATTCTTAATTGTATTCTCAGGCGTAAAGGCATTCCCGCTACGTTGAATACCCTTAAGCACCTTATTTGTCAGCCCTTTTGTATTAATAGCTTGCTTGATGGCAACTCGCACGTCTTTATTTTGTAAATATTTATTTTTCATATTTAATCCCAAAAAGTCAGTCCGACCATTTTTAATACTATGGTATGCGCGGTTATTTTCATTCGCTCGAACTTGATCAGCAGTTAATGGTGTATAGTCAGATTTCCCAGCTTTATATAAATTATAACCAGTCGTATTATCGGTCACGGTCTGGATATTAATTTTATTTGTGGCAACATTTTTCTTATCTTCATATTGACTATTTTTTACCAACTGATACGATTTATCCGAACCATGCCAATTTTTTAGTATAAATGGCCCATTCGATAATGTTTTATCTGAGGATGTACCATATGCCTTACCCACCTTCGTAACAAATTTTTTAGGCTGCGGATAAAATGCTGTGCCAGTCAGAATACTTTTAAAAGCAGGATCAGGATTATTCAAAGTGATTTTCAATGTCTGACTATCAAGTGCTTTAACACCAAGATCATCAGCTGCTTTCTCACCGTTTGTTACTGCTGTCGCGTTCTTAATATTATTAGCTAAGGTAGCGCCATTAGACTTATTTTTCGGATCAACAGTCTGTTGCATACCAAAGACATAATCATTTGCCGTCACTTTTTCGTGATTAGACCACTTTAGATCATCTTTTAAATGAAACACATATTCACGACCGTCTTTTGAAATATCAACCGACTTGGCATCAGCTAATTGCGGTTGATTATTTTTACCATATCGATATAACCCTTGCCCAGTTTGAGTGACTATTTCCGAACCAGTAGAATCATTAGCCTGCGATGGACTCATCGTCGTCAAAGCTGCCGATTCTGTCCAATTGATTACTTGATCCGCAAAAGCTACTCTTTCCTGTGACAAACTTGCAATAGTTGCCGTCGTCATCCCCACTGACAATATGAATGATAATTTCTTTATTCTCATAGCAATTCTCCATTAAATAATAATTAACTCAACAAATAAAAAACGGCCAATCAGCACATTATGTGCTAACTAGCCGTTGTCTTTTAAAATTGACAGGTTAATTTCTAGCGGCTAGCTATCGTTAATACTTAACTGATAGCTAGCCCACAACAAATAGCCAACTATCTCGTTGGCCACCACCATGAAATAGTTGCTGAGAATACAACTTGATTAATTTGTGAATTTATTAATAACATGATGTTTTCTCCTTACATGTCTTACTAGAATTTATTTAATTATAACGCTAGTATGAGAAAAAGCAACCGTTAAATTAAAATAAGATTAAAAAACTGTTTGGCTGGTTTTTAATTTTCAAAATTTGCAATCAATACTCGGTTCCCTGCCGACTGTTTTGTTGGGTCAGCCTGGCCGAATGCTGCCTGTGTCAAATGAAGTTTCGCAACTTCGACACCAAAATAATCTTGAATTAAATTTTGTAAAAACAACAGCAATGCTTGTGAATCAATTTCCGTTTCGTGAATTAATACGGGACCCTTATTTTTAAACACAGCTGAATTCCGTAAATTATCAACCTTCTTTTCTAGCGCTGGTAATCCAGCCACTAAATGATAGACCACATGATTTTCGTGAACCCACTTTGTTAAATGGACAACATGACGCAAATCAGTGAAACCAATTGGTAAAATCATATCTGCAGCAACTGCTGTTAATTGCATTGGTTCTTGCGTTTGCTTTTGAATAGTACTTTTTAGTGCGGTTGTATCTAAAGTAAAGCGACCATTATAGTCCAACATAGCCTGACCAAGCAACATTTCAACACGCGTCACATAGCCAATCCGATCAAACTGTTCATTATGCTGTAATTCTTGTGCTAAGTGTTGTCGAAAAATATCCGGTGCGCGCCAGTCAAGTCGTAATTTCGCCTGATTTAACTGAATATCATCGCCCTCTGCATGAAATGTAATCAAAGTATACCCCATGGTACCCGGTATTTCATTGAGGACAGCTTGTCTATCATCTGAAAAAAAGTGACTATTATACATCTGATTCTCCCCATTTATGTAATAGTGTTGCGAGTGTCATTTGGCCTGGTGCTGATGCTGCTTTCCCACTTGCAAAAGTTAACTGTGACCCATACTGATAGCCAACCTCGCGTGATTTCATTCCCAACGCCCCCATCGACATCGTAATCAGCGGTAAATCACTGTCTGCAGCAACAATCGCAGTCGCCTGCAATACGCGGTCAACATCCATTGCTACTTTTGGCATGACCGCTAACTTTACAACATCAATAGGTAGCCTGGTCATCTCCATTAAAAGACTAACTAAATGATTAGGGGTTGCGTCAAAGTTATGCTTAGAACCGATAACTTTAACATTTTCAGGCACTAGTTTCAAAAGTGCTTGTTGATCTGCTAGTAGCGCAACCTCAATATCAATGGCATCAACGCCTGCTTTTAGCGCCCGTTGATAAACCATTTGGTAGCTATCATGATGATAGTTTAATTGTCCCCCTTCACTGGCAGTTCGCCAAGTAAATAACAAGGGTTTATTAAGTATCTCATGAACCTGACGAATATTACTAACCGTTAACTCACAGAAATCTGATAAGTAATCAACCCGCCATTCGACGACGTCGGCAGCCGTTTGGCTGAGCATCCGTGCCGTCTGTCTCACATCTGCCATCGTCTCATCAACCATGGGTACAGCGACAAGTGGTCGTTGTTCAGTTGCACTCGCATTACCTATTTTCAGTCGTTTCATCATTAAAAGCTCTCATATATTGCAATACTTCTTCAGCAACCTGGTCAGCAGTCTTGTTATCAGTATAAATAACCTCTGTTGCAATACTTGAATACTTTTTGAGACGTTGCTCCCAAAGTTCAGCCAGTTCCAATAAAGATTTATTACGGACGATTGGCCGTGTATTATCTTTTACCAACCTTTCGACTGTTTGACCAAAGGAGCCAGATAAGTAAATAACTGGTACTGGACTACTTTTTAACAGTTGTCGATTTTGCTCTAATTCAATAATGCCACCACCGGTAGCCATAATCCCAGATTTTGTCAGATTTTCTTGCAGGATAGTTTGTTCTAACTGTCGAAAACCTAATTCACCAACAATTGCAAAAATTTCTCCAGGTGTCTGACCAGTCTGTGTGACAATCAGTTGATCTGTATCAAAAAATGGCAACGTCGTTTTTTCAGCCAGTAATTGTCCAACTGTTGTTTTACCAGCTCCCATGAAGCCAATTAAAATCACTTTCATATTAATCTATGACCTCACTTAAATCACTAAAAAAGTTGGGATACGAAATATTCACTGCTTCTGCATTGGCAAGTGATACATCCCCTGTTGTTATTAAGGCCGCAATGGTCAACATCATCCCCACGCGGTGGTCACCACAAGAATCGATGATTGTTGGTTGCTTAACTTGTAATGGTGTCCCACCATGAATATAAAAGCCATCTTCTCTAGGCTCAATATCAGCTCCTAATTTATTTAACTGGGTAGTGACAGTGGCAATCCGATCACTTTCTTTCACATGTAATTCACTAGCACCCGAGATAACTGTATCGCCTTGTGCTTGTGTCGCAGCGAGCACAACTAGTGGCATTTCATCAATCATAGCTGGGACGTCAACTGCTGTAATCGTTGTGCCATGTAATGATTGCGATTGCACTTGGATATCAGCCATTGGTTCTCCATCAGCTGACTCATTATCAAATGTAAATTTAGCACCCATTCGTTGCAAAATTTTCATGATACCTGTACGAGTTGGGTTAATTCCAACCTGTTTGAGAGTAAGCGCACTTTTCGGAACCAGCACACCAGCCACAATCCAAAAAGCGGCTGACGAAATATCGCCAGGGACGCGAATAGTGGTCGCAGTTAAATGCGTCTGTGGTGTAATTTTAATTTGATGGTCCTCGCGCACCAAATGTACGCCAAATGCTGCTAACATTCGTTCAGTATGGTCACGAGTCGCAATTGGCTCAATAATTGTCGTTGGCGTTTTTGCTTGCAGTGCCGCTAAGATAATGGCACTTTTTACTTGGGCAGACGCCACTGGCAATTCATAAACGAGGCCTGCCAGTTCGTGTGTACCAAGTTTAGTGACTGGTAAATGGTCATTCTTTGTCACAAAACTGACGCCCATGGCGATCAATGGTTTAATGACCCGCGCAAATGGTCGTTTTGATAAACTTTTGTCACCACGAAATGTTACCGCAAATGGTTGATTCGCTAATAACCCCATTAATAAACGGGCCGTCGTTCCTGAATTTCCCATATCTAACATTTGACTTGGCTCAACGAGTTCATTCAATGACCTGCCATGAATAATTAAATCATGATTGTCAGTACTAAATGTCACCCCTAAATTTGACATTGCCGTCACTGTACGACGAACATCTTCGGAATCCAAAAGATGTTGTACCCGCGTATCACCTGACGCAATACTTCCCAACATAACTGCTCGATGTGAAATACTTTTATCACCAGGCATCGTTAAAGTTCCCCGCAGTTTTTTCCCCGCTGTTTGTAACTTAATCTTGCCCATTATTTAACCTACAATTCTTTTCCAATTAAAAATGTTTGATTTCTTCACGATAAGCTGCCACTTGTTCTTGTAAACGTGACAAACTATCAGTATCAAATTTATCTAGGATGGCTTTTGCAAGTTCAATTGCCACCATAGCCTCAGCAATAACTGCTGCTGCTGTTACTGCCGTCGTATCTGATCTTTCTGTTGATGCACGGTGATCTTCATGAGTGTCGATATCAACACTCTGCATTGGTTGGTATAGTGTTGGAATCGGCTTAACAAGACCACGGACAACAATCATTTCACCAGTTGTCATACCGCCTTCAAAGCCACCCAGATGGTTAGCGCCACGATAAAAGCCACGCTCAGCTGACCAATAGATTTCATCCATCAGTTCACTACCATATTTTGTCGCATTCGCAAAACCACCACCGAATTCAACACCTTTAAAGGCATTAATGCCCACCATTGCACGGGCAATCTTCGCATCTAATTTTTCATCTGCTGATACATACGATCCTAACCCAGCTGGTACACCAGTGGCCATGACTTGCACCGTACCACCAACAGTATCTCGATTGCGTTTTGTTTGATCAATCACTTCACGCATTGCTTCATCATCCGCAGCAGTCAATGCACGTGTTGGCAAACTTTCAGTGACCGCACGTAATTCCGCTAAGGTTTTATATTGCGTTAGTTGTGTCAAATCCGAACTAGCGGGACCGATATTCGTCACAAAACCATGAACATCAATATCGAGCGCTGCCAATAGTTTTTTAGCAACTGCGCCCACAGCCACACGCATCACTGTCTCACGAGCCGATGAACGTTCTAGGACATTTCGCAAATCATGCTGATGACGATATTTCATGCCACCAACTAAATCGGCGTGACCCGGTCTTGGTCGCATGACTTTACGCATACTATTCTCAACAGTCGCGGGGATATTTGGGTCCATAATTTTTGACCAATGATTGTGATCATCATTATGAACATTTAAAGCAATGGGTGATCCTAAAGTGACTTGGTGACGGACACCAGACATAATCGTTACGGTATCTGTTTCAATAACTTGACGTTGACCACGCCCATAACCATGTTGGCGCCGAGCCAGTTGTTCATTAATATCATTTGTTGTAATTGTCAGGCCCGCCGGAATGCCTTCAATAATGGCAACCTCTTCTGGACCATGACTTTCTCCTGCTGTCATATATCGCATAGGTTAAGATGCTCCTTCAATAAATTCTGTCATCTCTGCCAATGACTTTTTGATAATTGCTGGTTGACCAGGTTCTTTAACTGCGACTAGCTGTAAGACACCTGAAAGGTTCTTTTTATCGTGCGCCAACTGTTCAATTGTCGCTGGCTGGCGAATCAAAGCGGAATCCACCGGCAAACCAACTAGCTGTAAGCGCCGATTTAACGCCTGTAAAAATTCAGACGAACTAATGTTTTCAGCCACAAAACGTTCTGTGATTGCTATCATACCAATTGCCACTGCTTCTCCATGCCTGAGGCCACCTTCAGCCAGTAATTCTATCGCATGGCCAATCGTATGCCCAAAATTAAGATACTTGCGAATTCCTGCTTCACGTTCATCTTGCATTACAATATCAGCTTTATATTGTACAGATTGGGTAATCAGATCGGATGATCTAGTCAAAATATCATTAACCGTCCGAATCGTACCAGTCAATTGCCAAAAATCGCCACCTGCTAAGGCACTACATTTAATCACTTCAGCGTAGCCTTCAACTAAATCACGAATGGCTAGCGTCTTAAGATAGGTTGGATCAATCAATACCAAATCAGGTTGGTAAAATGTTCCCATAATATTCTTTGTCTGACCTAAATTGATGGCTGTTTTACCACCCACACTTGAATCAACTTGGGCGGTTAGCGATGTTGCAATTTGAATGAATGCAATACCACGCATATATGTGGCGGCTGTTAAACCTGCTAAATCACCAACTACCCCACCACCTAAAGCAATTACACCATCCGCACGAGTGAATTGATGTTCAGCTAAACAAGAAATGGCTTTTTCAAGACTTGCCAATGACTTTGAACGTTCACCTGCTGGCAGTACCAGCGTGGCAACGTGGTAACCTGCTGATTGCAGTTGTACCACTGTATCAGATAAATACAGATCAGCCACATTTTTATCAGTAATCACTAATATCTGTCGTGGTGACCATACTTGTCGAATTTTTTTACCAATTTCATGGCGCAAACCGTCTAAAACTTGCACTTGATAAGTTTTATCAGGAACAGAAACTGTCACCATATTATTCACCTCATAGTTCATGAATAGCATTTGCTTTTGCAAATAAATTCGTCATCTGATCAGGCGTCAATGCTTGTTTGCCATCCACCCAGGCCTTTGCTGGTTGATCATGAATTTCAAGCATTAGCCCTTGCGCACCAGCCGCAACCGCAGCTAATCCAATTGGCGTCACATGTTCAGAAACCCCAGCAGCATGTGATGGATCGGCCAAAACAGGTAAATGAGTCAACTTTTGCAAGACCGGGATCACACTAACATCCATTGTATTCCGTAAATATTTTTGATCAAAACTACGAATACCCCGCTCCATCAAAATGATTTGTCGATTCCCTTCAGATGCAATATACTCTGCTGCACTTAAAAACTCATCAACTGTCGCACTCATACCGCGCTTTAACAACACTGGTTTATTTTGACGACCGACAGCTTTTAGTAAGGAAAAATTTTGCATGTTACGTGTGCCGATTTGGAAAATATCTGTGTATTTACCAACTAAATCAACATCCGCAGGGCTCATGATTTCTGTCATCATGTCCATACCTAAAGCATCTGCCGCTGCACGATGCCAAATAAGTCCTTGTTCACCAAGTCCTTGAAAACTATATGGGCTCGTACGTGGTTTATAAGATCCCCCACGTAAAATCGTTGCGCCAGCTGCCTTGGCAGCTTGACCCATCGCTAAAACATGTTCGGCAGATTCAATAGCATCCGGTCCAGCAATTAAACTAAAGTTCTGACCACCAATTGTTGAATGAGGTGTCTGAATCACCGTATCAGTTGGATGAAAGGCCCGGCTAACTTGCATTGCTCCCGGATGATCCGTAATAACATCTACGACTTGCTGCTCATTAATAAATGGAACATCGTCAATGTCCTTTAAACCAGCAAAACCAACACGATTTTCAGAGGCATAAACATGCTCTATATGATTAGCCTTGGCCTCCGCTAAAGCTTTTTGTGCTGCAGACTCATCTGCCATGATAACAATCATTTTATTATCTTCCTTCTCTTAAAATCGCTGTCAACATTGCGTTTTGATCAGGTTGGATGCCTGTCCATCTTTCAAAACTCAATGCACCTTGCCCTACTAACATGGCGAGACCATCGGTTGCTTGTCGATTGGCCTGTTTGGCAGCTGCTACAAATGGTGTATCAGTCAACTTATAAATAATATCAACAACTTGCGCATGGTTTGGCGTAATGGCAAATTGTCTTGGTGAAAGAAGCGATTGATTATTTTGCATCCCCACATTTGTTGCATTAATAATCAAATCTGCTTCTAATAAAAACTGATCCACATAGGCAATATTATGTAATGGTTCATCCAATAATGGTGCTAACATGGCTGCTTTCTTATCAAATTCTGGCGTCATGCGATTAAAGACATGTAACTGACTTTCACTAGGTGCACTGGCAATAATGGCGCGTGCCGCACCACCAGTGCCTAAAACAACAACATGCTTTGGTACCTGTTGAATTGTTGCCCAAAAGCCAATGCCGTCCGTAATGTCACCAAATACCTGGCCATCTTGCACAGTAATCGTGTTAACCACTCCTAATTTTTTCGATAACGCAGACATTTCATCTATATAAGGAATAATTGCTTGCTTAAAAGGCATCGTGACATTCAGACCACGTATACCACTGGTAACCAATTCATGAAATTTTTCCCCTAAATTTTCTGGCTCAATAGCAAATAACTGATAGTCAGCATCAACATTAGACAACCGAAAGGCTTCATTTTGCATAATTGGTGATTTGGATTGTTGTACCGGATAACCAATTAGCCCGTAATGATCTGTCATTATTATCTCCAGGAATATATATTTTTAGCAATAAAAAAGAGACCGAAAAGTACAGCCTCTCGAGTGACATGATATTGCTAAACTCTTCTCTCTGTTTAGTGTACTAAAATCAAAAGAGCTTTCCAATACCATAGTGAATAGTAATTGTAATTATCCCAATAATTATATTTCTAATAATTGCACGCTTTGGGAAACCATTTCCCAACCGCGCACTTAATAAGCCTGTCAAAGCAACCGCAATGACCGTTGCGCCAATTGTGGCTAAGAATTGCCACTTAACTGGCGCCATATACATGGCAATTAATGGTAAAAAGCCACCCAAAGCTGCACAGAATAAGGAAGAAAATGCTGCAGACCAAGGACCAACATAATGGCCCAATGAAACATCATATTTTACCTTCAAAATTGTTGCCAGCGGGTTTTTACGCATTAATTCATTAGCAATTTTGTCTGCAGTTGTTTCACTTAGTCCTTGTTCATGGTAAAAGTTATAAATATCTTGTTGCACACTATTAGGATTAACCTGAATTCGATCCTGCTCAAGCGCGACCACAACCTTTTCTGCATCCGCTTGTGAGCTAACTGAGGCATACTCACCAGATGACATTGACAAGGCACACGCCATTAAATCTGCTAATCCAGCTATTAAAATTGTAAACTGATTAGTTGTCGCTGCACCTACTGAAAAAAGAACACCAACAACTGTCAAAATGCCATCATTTGATCCTAATACACCTGCACGAATCGTGTTCAATTTTTCAGACATCGTTGTTTGTGAGTCCTGCATAATTTCACGCTCCTATTAATGTTCCGACAAAATATGTCACAATCATTGTAAAAATACCTGCGATAACATTACGGCCAGTTGCCTTATATTCATTTGCTCCTGATAAATGAGCAGCTGAAAAACCAGTAATTGCTAAGGCAATCAACACAGCAAGCGCTGTTGCAGGAATACGTAAATGAACTGGTAATAATGTAATTGCTAGCATCGGTAACAATGAACCTAATGGAAATGAAATCATTGATGCTAAGGCTGCTGCTAAAGCAGATATTTCATGATGCTGCGTAAAGCCATACCGTTCACGAATCGTCGTTTCTAATGGATCACGGGCCATCAATTCTGACGTGGCCGTTTGCGCCAAATCTGCTGATATACCTTGTGCCATATATTGCTTTTTCACAAAGTCAAATTCTTGTTCATAATGGTTTGTCAATGCTGCTTTCTGAGTTGCCACGGCCTTGATTTGCGCATCATTTTCTGAATGCACTGAAACATATTCACCCATCGCCATCGAAACTGTACCGGCCAGTGCACCGGCAAAACCAGCAATAAAAATTGCAAAAGAATTTGTTGTTGCCCCCGCAACACCGATAACAATACCTGATACGGATAAAATACCATCATTAGCTCCCATAACAGCAGCCCGAATAATATTATTCCTTTGTGCCAAATCTTTACCTATCGTCATATGCTTTCTCCTCTTTTCTTATTATACACCAGATAAAAATAAAAAGTTTTTGTTACGATAAAATTTCAAAAAATAGCCGTAAAAAAACAGGTAACGTTCATGAGTGTTGTTACTCGCTGTCGTTACCTGATTAAATAAACCCGGTTAATACGTCGATTTAATTGTTTGGTCTGCATACTACGCCAGACGATTTTTAAAATAGGTCATGATTGGTAAGCCAATCAGTGGTACTAAAATGGCCCCTGCGATAATTTCAAAAATCCCATTAAAACCAGCAATCGAAACGATCAACCACTGCGCTAAATTAGTGTTTGGAATACCGGTAAAAGAAGTATCCATCACAGTAAAACTGAGCCATGTTATTAATAAGACCAACGTTGTATTAATAACAGCTGACAAACTACCTAAGATAGCTAAGCCAGGCCCCTGCTTTTTTAACTCATATTGTTGCACAAATTTTTGATATAAATAACCAGTCAATAATCCAACCATAATCCTTGGTACCAATGCTGTGATGGGATTACGGAAAATCAAGGCGCCAATGCTTGGGACACTAGCCCATGCATGCCATAAAGAATAGGCACCCCAAACAAAACCTAATAAAGCCCCTGTTTTAGGCCCAAGAACCATCGCACCAATAGCAACCGTATAAGTAATAATAGTCACCGCTGCACCGACCGCAAAAGCACCTAAAGGCAATGTGCCAAGCCATGGCACGATTGATTGTAGTAAGATAACCGCTATAAACAGCGCTGTTAAGACTAAATGTCGACTTTTGTTTACACGCGTTTGCATCGCGTTCCTCCAAATTTATCATAAAGTTATTAAACACTCTAAGCTGCATTGTTTATTATATACCAAAAAATGGATGCGACAAACGATGTTTTGAAACCACTATGTAAATTTTTTAGGCGTTAACATTGGCCCTTTTGGCAGCGAAGAAAGCTGTCATGCGACGCACCGCTTCTTGCAAATCTTCGTCTGAAGCAGCGTATGAAATACGCACATACTCCGGCGTGTATCCAGAAAAGGCTGATCCGGGAATCATCGCAACATGACCATTCTCAGCTAAGTCCAAAGCAAAAGCATCGCTATCATGCCCCATATCATCAGGAATCTTAGCAAAAATATAAAAGGCTCCCTCTGGGTTAACAACTTCAAAACCAAATTCTTCTAAATGTGGTACTAACCAATCACGACGACGCTTGTAAGTATCACGCATATCATCAGCAACATCAGCAGCCGTCGTTAAGGCAACTGTAGCACCATCCTGAATAAATTTTGGTAAGGCGAACGTCAATGCTTGGTGCACCTTTTGTGCTTCATCAATAAATGATTGATCAGCAATAATGAACCCAATGCGATAACCAGTCATGGCATGTGACTTTGATAGTCCGGTCATCAAAATCGATTGCTCAGGTAATAGGCTACTTAATGACACATGCTCTTGATCATATGTCAATTGTGCATAAATCTCGTCAGAAATTACCCATAAGTGATAACGTTTAAACACATCCGCCAAGGCTTGTAACTCATCCCGAGTATATGTGACTCCAGTTGGATTTGATGGGTAATTAAATAAAATGGCCTTTACTGGTACATTGGCTTGCTCTACGGCATCTGCCACCAACTCTGGTGTTAATTTAAAGTCTGTTGGCCGGGTATTAATAGTGATTTTTGTACCATGCGCCAAATCTAACGATGCTGTATATGGTGTGTACGCGGGCTCAGGAATAATCAATCCTTCATTTTCATTCAATAATGTCATAAAAATAACGTTGATTGCCTCTGAAGCACCGACTGTTACAATGACATTGTCTTCACTCTCGAAAGGTAAATCATAGCGAAATGCATAATATTTTACGGCTGCTTGACGCAGATCACGTTCCCCCTGGGCATCACTATAATGTGAATTATTGTTGGCAACTGATGAAATAACAGCGTCTTTAATGGCATCATCTACGTTGAAACCAGGTTCACCGAATGTTAAACGTAACAAATCAGGAATATCGCGAACCTTTTTTTGAAAGCCGATAAGGCCATCAGCAGCTAAGCTTGTGACCTTTGGATTAAGTGGTTGTACAAATTCATTTTTGGTCATTTTAATTCACTCACATTTCTTTTTATTTTTTAATTGAATATCATTATAGTATAGAATCCGATTTTCAGGAAAGTATTTACTCCTGTAAAAAGAATGCTTTTATTTTACACTATTTGTGCGTTTTTTAACAACCATAAAGCGGTTTCATTAGACAGAATTCATGGTAGAATAGGGCTAAGACATACTAATAAATTGACATAATTTTTTAATTATTTAATTACCAAGGAGGCATTAGATGTTAGATTTTACTGACACGCCAATTGAAACACCAGTTACAAACTGGGACTGGTCTCCCATTCGTAAGGTTCCTATTCGGGAGAATAACGAGCCGCTCGTTTCTTTAAGCTATTTACCAGAAAAGATGGTCGTTAGTCCGCAATATTTTATTCAAAATCTGCCAGGCAGCTATCCTGATTTATATACACGTGCTGGCGTTCAAGAAAAGCTCATTGCAGCGACTCGCAAGCTGCCCTATGGTTATAAATTTGTGATTTTTGATACATGGCGCAGCATTCCAACGCAGCAAGCTTTATTTGATCAAATGAAACGCTTTGTAAAGCAGGAGCATCCTGATTATTCTGAAACAGAAATCGAGCAAGCAGCACTTCGTATCGTTGCCTTACCATCAACCGATGCAACGAAGCCATCCCCCCATAACACAGGTGGATCGATCGATTTATCAATTGTTGATGAAGATGGTCGCTTGTTAGATATGGGCAGTCCATTTGATGATATCAGTCAACGAGCAAAAACGACCTATTACGAAACAGAAGAGACTGATCCGAAATACGATGCTGTACGCGGAAATCGACGCTTGTTATACCATGTCATGACCCAAGTTGGCTTCACGAACTACAGTGAAGAATGGTGGCACTTTGACTATGGTAATCAAAACTGGGCTAGTCTGACTGACAAAGGCTTTGCCATTTACGGTGCCACAAAACCTGAATTCCCATGGGTTGAAGCTTATTAACAATTAAAAGTAATAAAAAGGTGTGACAAAACGTTTTGAAACTGTTTTGTCACACCTTTTTTAGTATTTTATTTAGCCTGACTATGAATCAAATCGCGCTTAACTAATTCTTCAGCAATTTGCACAGTATTCCATGCGGCACCTTTTAATAAGTTATCCGACACGACCCATAGGTTAAAGCTACCAGGATTTTCATTGTCAGCACGAACACGACCAACAAATGTCTCACGCTTACCAACCGCATTGATTGGTTGTGGATATACTTGGTTAGCTGGATCATCTTCTAGGATTACCCCTGGTGCACTAGCTAAGATATGTTGGACATCCTCTCGTGTTGCTGATTCATCAGCTACAGAAACATACACTGATTCACCGTGACCAATTGGCACTGGTACCCGCACAGCAGTTGCTGTAACTTTTACCTCACTTGACTTGGGATCACCAAACAAGATTTTCTTAGTTTCTTGCATCATCTTTTGTTCTTCAAAAGAATAGCCATCATCTTGGAAAACATCGATTTGTGGCAATAAGTTAAAGACCAATGGGAAATGCTTTTTGTCTCCCTTGGTTGGCAAAATTTCAGCCGTTTCAGTCTCTCCATCTAAGTGTTGTTGTGCTTGATGCAATAACTCATCCCATGCACGTTGACCAGCACCTGAAGCAGCTTGATAAGTCGACACAATCACCTGATTCAAGCCGTAAGCTTTACGTAATGGCTCCAAGGCAACAACCATTTGAATCGTTGAACAATTAGGATTAGCGATAATCCCTTGATGGCTTGCCAAGGCCTCCGGATTAACCTCTGGTACCACAAGTGGTACGTTAGGGTCCATACGCCAGCGTGACGAATTATCAACTGCCACAGCCCCACGCTTAACAGCTTCTGGCAATAATTTACCTGCTAAACTACCACCAGCAGATGCTAATACCAAATCAACACCGTCAAATGAGTCTGGCGTTGCTTCTTCAACAACAATATCCTGTCCTCTAAATTGACGGGTCTGTCCAGCTGAGCGGACAGACGCTAGCAATTTCAGTGATTTAACTGGAATCGTTGACTGTTCTAACTGCGCTAAGATTCGGGTACCAACGGCACCAGTAGCTCCCAAAATAGCTACATCGTAACCTGTTTCATTCATCATCTGATTTTCTCCCCCATTTCACTAGTTATAAATTTATTTTTTTAAATCAACATAGTGCTTTAAACGGGTAATAGCCGATTCCAAATCTTCGGTTGATGCAGCGTAAGAAATACGAATATAACCTTTACCACCAGCACCGAAAATTGAACCAGGTGCAACCCCCAATTTGACAGCATCTGCCAAGTCATAAACAAATTCAACATCGTTAATATTCAAAAATTCTGGAATCTTCGCAAAAATGTAGAAGGCCCCACCAGGTCGAGCCGCCGTAAAGCCGACTTCTGACAACCCCTTCAAAACCAAATCACGACGCTCTTCATAAACAGCACGCATCTTGACAGGATCTTCACGGCCGTTACGCAAGGCTTCTAAAGCACCGGCCATCATAGGACCTGGTGCAGTAGCAAGCATTGATTGATGTGCTTTACCAACCTGCTTCATTAGTTTGGCTGGTCCAACAGCATAACCAATGCGATAACCAGTCATCGCATGTGACTTTGAGACCCCACTAATCAATACTGTTTGCTCAGGCAAAAGACGAGCCATTGAAGTATGCTTGGCATCATAAACCAATTCAGCATAAATTTCATCAGCAATTACTAATAATTGATGTTCCCGCAAAATAGCGACTAATTCTTTTAATTCGTCTTCAGAATAAGTGACCCCAGTTGGATTTGATGGATAGTTAAGCAAAATAGCTTTGGCATTTGGATGCTCAGCTAAAACATGCTTTAACTTTTCAGGTGTCACAATGAAATCAGGAGCTGTATTTAGACCGACCACTTTAAAGTCTGACGTTTGGGCAACTGACTCATATAATGGGAAAGTTGGCGTTGGAATAATCAATTCATCCCCAGGATTAAACAAAGCTTGGAATGCCGCATTGATTGCTTCAGCAGCTCCCACCGTTACGCTAATCTCAGTAGCTGGATCATATCTTGGTGTATCAAAACGTTCAACTAAGTAATCTGAGATTGCTTCACGCAATGGCATGATACCTTGTGAAGGTGAATAATGTGAATCGTTCGCCTGTACATCACGAATAATTGCTTGTTTAATATGTTCTGGTGCTGCGAAATCAGGCTCACCTAATGTTAATTTCAAAATACCATCAATTTGCGAAAACTTGTCATCGACCACACGGATTGGCGAAGGTACTGTCTCTGCTAATACTTTGTTGCACTGTCCTTCTAACGCTGCACTTAATTCAACCATTTTTTAACTCCCCTTGGCTCCTTGCCTACTTTTTAATATCTATAATACCTTTTCTAACCCAACTTGTAATCCCTCAATGGTGTTAATCTGGCGGATAGCTAATCCGACACCACCCATAAATGACTCGCGAGTAAATGACGTCTGTTTTATACGCAAAGTTTCGCCTGGTGCACCAAAGACAACTTCTTCTTCAGCAACATACCCGGGTAACCGCATGGCATGAACGTCAACACCATCAATTTGCTCACCCCGTGCTGGGTCCGCTGTATTCATTGCCACTGGGGATTGTTGGCGTGCCTTAGCAATTGCTTGCGCAGTCGCACGCGCTGTCCCAGAGGGGGCATCAATTTTCTTAGGATTATGAATCTCCAAAATTTCTGCATCAGGTAAATACTTGGCTGCTTGGGCGGCAAATTGCATCAATAAAACCCCCGACAATGAAAAGTTGGGCACAATCAAGGCTGATTGCTGTTCTTTTTCACTTAAAGTTTTTAGAGTCGTGACTTGTTCAGATTGCAGACCGCTGGTCCCAACAACTAGTTGAAATCCATGCGTTAGCGCATACTGTCCATTAGCAAAAGCAGCCTCTGGTTGGGTAACGTCAACCCAAACATCTGCGGTCACGTCAATATCTGCCAATGATGTAAAAACAGGTAATTCACTTTCATGCGATGATCCTGATAATATACCGACTAATTCTAAATCAGCTGCATCTTGAATCATCTGCTGAATGGCACGGCCCATTTTACCGAAACCACCAGCTAAAAATACGGTTGTCATATTATTATTCCTTCTGATCAAGTTTGGCTAATACATCTGCGGTCTCTGCGTTATCTAATGACAGAATTGGCAAGCGAGTCACGTTTTTGACCTCACCTTGATGTGCAAGCACCGCCTTTACTGGTGCTGGGGATGGATAGCTGAACAAAGCCGACATACGTGGTGTTAACCAACGTTGTTGTGCACCAGCTTTTGCAACATCTCCTTCGGCAAGTGCTTGGAACAAATCGGTCATTTCCTTACTATATAAATGCGCAGCCACTGAAATTGTTCCGGCCGCACCCACTGCCTTAGCAGCTAGTGTCTGTGAATCCTCACCAGTATAAACTTTAAATCCTTCAGGTGCATGATCAACAAGATAAGCTAAGTCATCAATACTTGTCACTTGCTTAACCGCATTGATATTAGGGTGTTCGGCCAATACCAAAACACTCTCATTATTCAATCCAACCACGGTACGACCAGGAATATTATAAATCATAACAGGAACATCGGATGCATCGGCAATAGCCTGGAAATGTGCAATCATCCCCTTCTGATTAGGCTTACTATAGTATGGCGTCACTGCTAACACCTCATCAACACCCGAAATCTCGCTGACTTCTTTGGCAAATGCAACGGAATGGGCAGTATTATTATCACCGACGTTCGCAATGACCGGTCCACGGTCACCAACCTTCGCGGCAAAATAAGCATATAACGAAATTTTTTCATCATGCGTTAATGTTGGTGACTCACCGGTCGTACCACCAATAACAAATCCTTGAGTCCCTTCGGCAATCAATCGTTCAGTTAATGAATCTAACGCTGGATAATCGATCGTATTATCATTAGTAAATGGTGTAATAATTGCTGTAATTAAAGAAATATCTTCGTACATTTTATCCACACTTTCTATGCTGACATCCGCCAAGACAAATACTTAATAATTGCCTTAACGCCTGTTTCAATCGCTGTTTCATCCGGACTTAATCGACTGTCATGTAAACTATGGTCAACATCGCCGACTCCAAGCCAAAACATCGTTCCTGGGATTTGGTTAATAATATACCCAAAATCCTCTCCCGTCATAGCTGGTTCACAAGTTGTAAAATCAATCTCATCATCATTTGCCATGTACTGAATAAACTCACGGGTGATATCAGGGTTATTATTAACAGGCCAATAACCACCTTGTTCTAATTGTAAATCAAATTCGACACCATACACAGCCGCCAACCCTTGTGAAATTTCTCTGACACGTTGCTGCATCATTTCTAATTCTGACTGGTCAAACGCGCGAATCGTCCCTGCTAACTTTGCCTCATTTGGAATGACATTACCGATGTTACCAGCCTGTACCATACCAATCGTTACCACGCCACCATGAACTGGATCAACGTTACGCGAGACGATTGTCTGAACTTGCATGACAAAAGCAGCTGCGGCAACAATCACATCCTGTGATCGCTGTGGAAAGGCTGCATGACCACCTTGTCCTTTAATCGTTAAGTGAATTTCCGTGCTACCGGCAAATAAAGTGCCTTGACGAGTAGCAATCTGCCCAGCTGGCATAGCAGGTTGATCATGTAAGGCGTAAAACTCATCTGGTCGCCATTCATCAACAAATGTCCCTAATTCATAAAGTTGTTTACCGCCAGCGTGTTCTTCTTCAGCTGGTTGGAACAAAAAGACCATATTATCTTCCGGTTGTTGCTCAGCAAAATGAGCTAAAACTCCCAGGGCAACAGTCATATGAATATCATGTCCACATGCATGCATGACCCCGGCACGCTCTGAAGAGAAAGGTAAGCCAGTTTCTTCTGTAATAGGTAGCGCATCAATATCTGCTCGATAGCCAATCGTTCGTTTAGGATGCTTACCTGTCAATCGTACCAACAAAGCTGTCGGTAACGCTGGTATTTCTCGAATAGTCAACCAAGGTGATTGCCAAGCCGTCACAATATTTTTTAAATAACGCTGGGTCTCGAACTCATCCAATGACAATTCTGGGTGTGCATGTAAATGGCGACGAATATCAACTAAATTTAAATCTGTAATCGTCATAGCTACCTCCACTTATAGTGATCTTAGGGCATCAACTAGTGCGGTCTTTGCCTGAGTCTTTTCATCAATTTCCTTGATCACTTTAGCTGGCACACCAGCAACTACCGTGTTTGCTGGTACATCCTTGGTAACAATTGCACCAGCTGCAATAACCGCATTATCACCAACTTGAACCCCTTCAATAACCACTGCATTGGCACCAATCAATACATTATCACCAATCGTCACCGGTGTTGCTGCGGCTGGTTCAACGACCCCCGCAAGCACTGCTCCTGCACCAACATGACTGTGCTGACCAACAGTTGCACGTCCACCAAGAACAGCGCCCATATCAATCATCGTACCAGCGCCAATTTCAGCACCGATATTAATAACCGCTCCCATCATCACCACGGCATTCTCACCGATTGCTACCTGATCACGAATAATAGCACCTGGCTCAATTCGGGCGGCAACGTTTTCATAGTTCAACAATGGTACACCACTATTTCGCGCCAATAATTCCACATGGTAATCCGATATTTGATCCGCTGCTGCGGCAAGGACAGGTTGGATATCTTGATAATCACCAATTACCGTACCAGTTTTGGTTTCAATAAAAGCCTGTACCGTTGTCGGCCATGCAATATCGGCTAAATCTCCCGCTAAAGTTACCCTTGCTGGTGTCTTTTTAGGGGCAGTTGCAATGTAATTGATAATTTCTTGTGCATCTAAATTATTCATCTTGATTTGTCTCCTACTTGCGATTATTTTTTATTGATAATGCTTATCTAAGCGAAGCATGTCGGCATATGTTTCTCGTTCAACAACTAATTGTGATTGGCCATCCTCAACAAAGACAACTGCCGGTCGCGGATTACGATTATAATTCGATGCCATTGAATAGCCGTAAGCACCAGTCGCTAAGACAGCTAAAACATCCCCAGGCTTCGTTTTGGGTAATTCTTGTTGCCAAACCAGGACATCCCCCGATTCACAATATTTACCAGCAATCCGAACAACTTGTTCTGTCGGTGCTTGTGGGTTATTTGCCAAGACTGCTTCGTACTTTGCTTCATATAAAGCTGGCCGAATATTATCACCCATCCCACCATCAACGGATAGGTATGTTCGAATACCGGGCGCATCTTTCTTGGCACCAATTGTGTAGAGGTTATAACCAGCGGGGCCAACAATTGCTCGTCCTGGTTCGATCCAAATGGCTGGCATTGCCATCCCATATGACGTTGTTTTCTCTGTGATCGTATCAATAATAGCCTCAACAAATTCGGTCGCTGGCAATGGTTTGTCATCTTCTGTATAACGAATACCAAAACCACCACCGGTATTAATCACTTGTGGGTCAAAGCCCCATTCATGAACTAAATCAACCAACTTCGCGGCTGCCATCTGGAAACCAGTCACATCAAATATTTGTGACCCAATATGAGCTGAAACACCTAACACATTGAGATATGGATCAACAATTGCTTTTTGGAGTGCCGTATAAGCTTGACCACTTGCGACATCAAAACCAAATTTACTATCAGTTTGACCAGTAGAAATGTAATCATGGGTGTGTGCTTCAACTCCTGGCGTGATTCTTAATAGGACATCTTGTTTTTTATCCCGTTCACTCAACACATCATGTAAAATATCTAATTCGTAAAAGTTATCAAGGATAATCGTGCCGAGGCCACTATCAACCGCCATTTCCAGCTCAGCAACCGATTTGTTATTACCATTAAAAGATACATGATTCATCGGATAATTTGCTGCTAAGGCTGTTTGAATCTCACCACCCGAGACAACATCTAAATGGACATCTTCTTGTGCGGCAACCTCATACATAGCAACCGTTGCAAAGGCCTTAGATGCGTATGAAACAGCATAATCAAGTTTTCTTTTCATAAATACGGCTTTGAAGGCTCGCATCTGCTGACGCATATGGTTTACATCATACACATAAAGTGGTGTTTGATACTGTGAAGCTAATTCTGTCGCCGTAACGCCACCAATTGTTAGTTCACCGTTCTGATTGACTTCATATGGTGTTGACATATTTACTATTTCTCCCTTTTAATCAACAAGCACGCGCATTAGTCGATCTTGTAATCCTGTAGCGACGACCCAAGGGGCTAGTCCCACATGTTGCGCAACATCTTCAATTGTATTTTCATACTGCCCCTGCTTACCAATAATTGTCACAACGGTACCCACTGGTAATTCTTCTGGTAATGAAATCATCATTTGATCCATTGCTATTTGGCCAATAATAGGTGCCTTTTTGCCATTTACTAATACTTCAAAGCCTTGAATTGGTCGTGGCAAACCATCGGCATAACCGATTGGTAACGTACCAACCCATTCACCTTCATGTGTGTAGTACGTATGACCATAACTAATCCCCACATCGGCTGGCATCTTTTTCACATAGACAAGTTCTGATTCTAAAGTTAGAACGGGTTTTAAATAATTATCTGGCAAAACCTCACCACGTGATGGTTCAATACCATAAACAACCGTCCCCGCACGAATATAATCGGTTGGCAATTCATCGGCATGATACATCGCGGCACCTGAATTCGCTAAATGAACCATCGGTGGCATTGGTAGATCATCCGTTAAGCGATGCCAATTTGCCAACTGCCTTTGAAAATAATCTGTGGCTAATGAATCAGATTCTGAAAAATGAGTCATGATGCTTTGATATTTAAAGAAAGTCGCGTGCGATTGTAAGTACGCGATTGCTTCAGATAACGTTTCACGACTACGAAAACCAATTCTGCCCATGCCAGTATCGATCCCTAGATTAACTTGCAAAGTCGCCTGATGTTCATCCAAATTTTCCTGAGCTGATTGTAGCCAAGCCAAATCACTAACCGTCGCAATTAAATTATTATCAGCTATCAACTTAGCATATTGTGGCAACGTAATTCCCAAGATAAGAATTGGCACCGTAATGCCTGCTTGCCGTAACGCTAAGGCCTCATCTAACACTGCAACCGCTAAACCATCAACCCCTGCTTTGACTGCGGCTTGTGCCATTGGTATCAGACCAAATCCATAAGCGTTGGCTTTCACGGCTAAAAACATAAACTTCGCACCGCTTGCCTGACGAGTAACGGCCACATTATGTTTGACTGCCACTTGTGATATTTTAATTCTTGTTGGTCTTGTTGCTGCTACTACCATGATAATGGCCCCTTTACTGTTAAATTTATTGCATAAAAAAACCGATTGACAGTACTATTGCACTGTCAATCGGACACATTTCTATTCCTTAAGACTGTGACAATAGCTCCCCGCTTATTCAGCGACAGTCTAATAGTTTTTCGCTATTAGCCCAACGATACGGGTTACACAATCTGTATCATTTCGGCAACCGCCCCTTTTACTTAGTATCATTGTCTGTGTGAACTCCACTAAGTGACTGTTGTTGGTTGCAACCTCTATTAATCATTAACGTAACATTAGAATATATTAATTTTATGGCTATGTCAACACTTGACATTAATCTTTTTTTCACTTTTAATTAGTGCCAATTAGGAATTCAATTGGAGGCAGAAACAATGAAAGTCGTAAAATTTGGTGGTTCATCCCTGGCGACAGGCGCACAATTCCAAAAAGTTTTGGATATTATTACAGCAGACAATGATCGTCAGGTCGTTGTCGTATCAGCTCCGGGAAAGCGTTTTGACGGTGACATCAAAGTGACCGACTTACTAAAAACTTACGCTGATCAAACAATTGCTGGTGCCAACACCGATGAAATTATGACAACAATATTAGCGCGTTATCAAGAGATTGCTCAGCATTTTTCGTTAGAAGATAATAAGATTATTTCACAGATTAAGCAACAACTCGTTCATCTAAATCGTGTGCACTATCCCTCATTTAACCATCTCTATGCCGCTTTCATGGGAAATGGTGAGCTACTAAATGCCCAATTACTAGCAGCAATTATGCAAGAAAAAGGCATACCAGCTAACTTTGTTTCACCAGCCGAATTAGGAATTACTGTAACTGGTTCGCCACGTGCTGCCCGCCTGGATCCAGAAAGTTATCATGCAATCAATCAGTATCACTTTGATGACACGAGTCTCCTAATTGTTCCTGGATTTATTGCCTATACCAATGACGGTTATGCTGCAACGTTTAGCCGCGGTGGTTCTGATATTACTGGTGCAATTTTAGCAAGAGGTCTGCAAGCTGATTTGTATGAAAATTTCACTGACGTACCCGCTATTTACTCCGCTAACCCAAAGATTGTTTCCCACCCGCAACCAATCTCAAAAATGACTTATCGTGAGATGCGTGAATTGTCTTATGCTGGTTTTGCGGTTTTCCATGATGAAGCAATTATTCCGGTCATTGAAGCGAATATACCAATTAATGTTAAAAATACCAACGATCCACAAGCTCCAGGTACCATGATCATGCCTAATCATGCGATTGATTCTGAAAATCCTGTCACAGGTATCGCCAATGATAATCGCTTTGCTGCCCTGTACTTGCATCGTTATTTGCTGAACCGTGAAGTCGGTTTTACTTTAAAAATATTACAAATTTTAGCAACATATAATGTGAGTTATGAGCATATGCCTTCTGGAATCGATGATATGACCATCATCTTCGATAAAGCACAATTAACGCCTGAAATCAAAGCCCATATTAGCCATGATCTCTACGCAATTATCGCGCCAGATGAACTAGATTGGTTAGATGACTATGCCATCATTATGATTGTCGGTGAAGGTATGCAACAACATATTGGTACATTTAGCAAAATAACTTCGGCTTTGGCTAAGGCCGGCATCAATCTACCAATGATCAATCAAGGTGCCTCACAAATTTCGACAATGATTGGTGTCCCAGTCGATCGTATGAACGAAGCCGTACAGGTCATTTATAACGCTGTTTTCTAACATGAACATACAAAATAACCCCTTCGTTGAACTGCAACGAGGGGGTTATATATTTAAAATTGATTTTTTGCATAATTACGTAAATCTGATTCAAGACCCGCGTAACGATTAGCAGGTTTTACATCTAATGACTGGTGGATCGGACCACCAGCATTTGCATAATTAGTTGATTCCGTATTGGCAATCATCTGTAGTTCAGCTAATGAATAATCGTCTGGTACTTCTGAAAAAGCAAGTACACCATATTCATCAATCGTCTGATGAGCTTCTAATGCCTCCCACATCGATACCAAGTGACCTTGATTATTAAAAATCAATTCTAGATGATAACCTGGTAATGCCATCTTGACATTATCCTGCTTAGCAACCCCCCGATTATGAAAGGCGACATTAGGATACGACACCGGTGTGCCAGTCAACTGTAATGTTTCCTCAGCAACATCTTCTTGACGCCAGTCATTACGTAAAATAAAATCCACAATTGGCTTGCTAAGATAGTATCGCAATTGATTGTCCATGATCGTACTTAATTGTCGACTAGTTTCATACTTTGAACGAATACCATTCCAAGCATGATGCTTTAGTCGTACCATATAGGCAACTTGTTTAACAAATTCAAAATAGTCTTGCACCTCATCAATCGTTTCGAGATGCAAATAATACAAGTCAACGTCCTTAATCTTGTCTTTTGAATCCCAGTCACCTAACCGTGACATTCTCACAAAATTAGTCGGACTAACCGTCATACCTAGCAATTTGTATATCACTTCCAGGCGATCAGCTGCTGGTACACCGCCACGATGAAATCCAGCTGTAAACATGGTCGTAAAAAGCGATGAGCCAATTCGATGTGCTTCGCCCCACTTTTCCGATAAAATTTTATTCATTGTTTGGTCGTTCAATTGCTCATTATTGACAATATCATCAACATAAGCAGCGATTGACTTTGGCACCCAACCATCATTCATAAGATGTGTTACTTGGGTCGACAAGGCTGCTGACATAATGGTCTGGCGCTTATCGACTCCTATTGGTGACTTTATTAGTTCGCGTGTTCGTTTGAACAATCCTGTCATTATGAAATGACCTCCTTGTTACACTTACCTTACCATATCTATGATAGTGGTGCAGTTGATTCTCTAACAATTAATTTCGTATCAAATGCAGCCACTTGTCGTTCAGCATCAGGATGATTAATACGTGCCACCACCGTTTTCATGGCCGCTTCAGCAATTAACCATAGTGGCTGTTCAACAGTCGTTAATGCAGGTCTGAAAAACTCAGCATAGTCAGTATCGTCATAGCCAATAACTGACATATCATTAGGTACCTGAATACCATGTGCATTAAGTCCAGCAATTAAGCCGATAGCAAGCTCGTCATTTAATGCGAACGCTGCAGTAGCTTGTGTAATCGAAACGGCCATTGCAGCTGCGCGACCAGCATGCTTTGTCAAATTGCGTGTTGCAACTTCACTCACTTTCGCCCCTGCAGCCAACATCGTCTCTTTAAATGCTGCTGTTCGATATTGCAAGTTGTCAGTATAAACTTGATTTCCTAACAGCACAACGTGTTTATGACCGAGAGCTAACAGATGTTCAGCCACCAGGTGACCACCCATTTTATCAGAAGCAAAAACAGCATCTGCATCAACTAATCCGTCATGATTCTCAAGAACCACTAAGGCTATGCCGCGCTTTTTCAAACTACTAGCAATAGCAACAGGTTGTGCCAATTGACCTGCCATAATAATACCATGAACACCTGAATTAACCAATATTTCAACGGTTTGATCAGCCTGACCAGCTCCTGCCGTCATAATTGATAATGAGACGTTATCAGGAATATTTTCTTGCATGTGTTGCACTAAATCACCAAAAAACGGATTACGTAAACTCGGTACGACGACACCAATTAGTATCTTAGCCCCTTGTTTTAAACTACGGGCACTTGCATTTGGTACATAGCCAATTTCATCACGGGCCGCCAAGACTTTCGCTTTTGTTTTTTCAGAAAAACGGGCTCCTTTGCCATTTAATACTTGTGATACTGTCGCGATTGATACACCCGCTAAACTAGCAACATCTCTAATTGAAACTTTTCCCATATCCGGCCCCTTTGTAGACAGTCCTCATTTTTATATCTATGAATTACCCTTATTAAAACATTTTACCAACTTTTTAAACATTTTAAACCCTTGACGTTTGTTTTGCTTTTTAGAAATTCATTTTACTTTTAAATTCTTTGCAGTATAATATAACTTTGTTAGATGCACAGGGTAGATTAAGATGCGTTAAGTGCCATGGAAACGGAATGTGGGCCATGGACGAAGGATTACCGCGATGTCTTGATCACATTCACTGTAATAAGTGAAACCCCCCAAAAAAAAGGAGGTGTTTTCAAATGAAAACATTAGAATATGGTTTACCACGTTTACGTACAAAACAATTGGCTATGCTGGGCATTTTAATCGCCCTACATTTAGTCATCAGTCGCTTCTCATTAGGGACTGCCACACTTAAAGTTGGTTTTACTTTTTTAATTGTCGGCATGATTGCGAAATGGTATGGTCCTGCATGGGGAATGCTAGTTGCGATTTTTACTGATGTGATTAGTAGCTTACTCAATGGTTACGGTTATTTTTGGGGATTTACCCTATCTGCTGTCTTAGCAGCTGCTATTTACGGTTTTTCCTTCTATAAGCAACAAACGTTATCTTGGCTTCGAATCATCATAACAGTAAGTATTGTTCTTGTAGTCGTCAACGTCCTATGCAATACATTATGGGTCGTGATAATTGGTAATATTCATAATAATGAAACTATTATGTCTTTGTTATGGGTACGAGTGATTAAACAACTTGTCTTTTTACCTATCCAAAGTATTTTGTTATATTTTTTGCTTAACAATCAAACAATTGAGCAGCTACACCAAAAAATATAAAACATTTACATTAGTTTAAGGAATGACAAATAAAAACCGTTTATAATTAGAATTTATAAAGTTATGATTAATGTATTTTAAGCATACAGGGGGTTGGGACAAATAAATGTCCCAACCCCCTTTGAACTCACGCCCACTACTTTATAGTACTAGGCTGTAACATTCATGATTATCCATCCAAATGACTAATTATAGAAATTAGAAAATAGTTTTTAACCTATTATTAGTAACTTCGATGAACACGCAAACCGACTTCCTGACAGGCAGCCTCAAATGAACTGGCAAACTTATTACGGACATCCGGTGTGGCAAATTTTAATTTTGTTTCCGAATAAACGTTACCACAACCGATTCTGTAGACACAACTATCGTATACTTGCCCAACAAAAACTTCTTGTTGGCAATCAATCGTAGACTCTAGCAATTCAACTAATCGATGAACAGTCTGCTCAGAAATGTCACGCGAACTTTGCAATAATTGCCGAATGACGGCACATCCAACTAACTTGTTCTCTTGGCGTACTTTTGTTTCCTGCATAATCTAGCCTCCAAAACTTGTTACTGACTGTTGTCAGTTGCTAATTTAATTTTCCATAATTATGATAACCTATCCTAAATGTTTTATCAAACATATTATTTTTTTACCCGCGAAAAAAACACAATCATTTTTTCCGTGATATAATTAACCACATTAACTATTACACAACAAACGAGGAATTTTTACATTATGCCTGAATCTATTTCTAAAACCCAGTATTTACAAACCATCCTAGAGTTAAGCGTCGGCGATGAATCAACAAAGATTTCAAATAACCAAATTGCTGAACATTTAAATGTCACCCCTTCATCAGTTTCTAACATGTTAGCAAAACTCCAAGAAGCTGGTGAAGTCGATGTAGTCCCTTACTATGGGGTTACTTTAACAAAACCTGGTCGTGCAACTGCCCTTCGTTTAATCCGATCACATCGTTTAATCGAAACATTTGGCGCAACGAAGCTCGGCTTATCAATTTCAGAAGCGCATTCGAATGCGGACAATCTAGATCATGATGCAAACGATCAATTTATCAACGCGCTAGATAAATATTTAGAATTCCCAGAATTAAGTCCTCATGGGCTTGTCATTCCCGATATTGAGCACCACTACCATCCAAAATCATTACGAGCATTACGTGAAGCTAACGATAATGAAACTGTTACTATTAACAGTTTCACTGAAGACTTAGAGTTATTACAATATACCGAGACTTTACAACTAGACCTAAACAGCACGTGGACAATTAAAGAACGGCTACCTTTTGACGGTCCATTAGTATTAGTTTCTGGTGATAGAAAGCTCCAAGTTACGCAACATGCTGCAGACTTCATTTATATTAACGATTAAAATTAGAGCGAGACAAAAGTTGGTTTAAAACCGGTATGTAATTAATAAATTTTAAGAGAAAAAGGGGTTACGACTAAAAACTGTCGTAACCCCTTCTTTATTTACAATTAATTATAATTTTAGTAAAAACCTACTTTTCACCGAAATTATTTATAAAATACAAAAGCGTTTGTAGCTCATTAGTTAAGTCAACGTTCTGAACACGGATTGACTTCGGTACATCCAAACGCAATGGCGTGAAATTCAAAATACCACGCACACCTGCAGTTGCTAAACGCTTAGCCACATCCTGCGCCACATCAGCAGGTACAGTTACAATTGCAACATCAATGCGCTGATCCGTAATTTGTTTCTCTAAATCATCTAGACTGTACACTGGAATTCCTGATTGAATGGTATTAACAATATCAGGATTAACATCAAACGCTGCTGCAATACGTGCATTTGAGCTTTGATGGAAATTAAAATTCAACAAAGCTTGACCTAAGTTTCCTACTCCAACTAACGCAACAGAAGCTAACGTATCTTGATTAAGAATTTCACCAAAGAACGTCATCAAGGCTTCGACATCATAACCATATCCACGCTTACCTAATGCGCCAAAGTAAGAAAAATCACGTCGAATTGTTGCCGCATCAAACTTTACTGCATCAGATAATTCATTTGATGAAACGCGGACAGTCCCAGAGTCTAACAACAATTTTAAGTAGCGATAGTAAATTGGCAATCGCTTTGCCGTTGCTCTAGGAATATCATGTTCAACCATTTATTTCGACCTCTTTTTCAAAATTCACCTATTTTCACAATCTATCTCAAATATTGTGAATCTCTCATTACCTATAATCATACCATATGCAGCATTTTTTGTGAATGAAATAACAATTTTTTATTCACAAACAGACAACTTGTGAAAGCGTTTCCTGAATAGTGGATTATCCATAAAAAAAATAACGAAATACTTGATTTTATTTCGTTCTCAACACACTTATTAATTATGCTTTGGCTTACCTTTATTTTTACGATGCTTACGCTTGGCGCGCTTTTCTTTAGCAAACCGCTCTTGGCGTGAAACACTATCGGTAGCTGCCACTTTCTTTTTTCTAGGCTGGTCAACTTTTGGTGACTTTGATTTCGGACGGGCCACATGCGTCTCATTTTGATTTTTATGAGACGTTTTTTCAGTAACTGGTACTTTCTCTGCCTTTGGTAACCCTTTACCACCAGAGATGGCCTGAATATCAACAGCAACCATTTTCTTCAAGTCACGAAAATCATGATCATTTCCGAAAGAAATTACAGTACCGACTTTACCCATACGGCCAGTTCTACCAGCACGATGTGTGTAAGTCTCCCCATCACGTGGTAAGTCAAAATTGATCACTGCTGGCAAATCAGGAATATCAAGACCTCTGGCCGCCGCATCAGTAGTTAACAAAAACTTTGCTTTACCCTGACGGAAGTTAGTGAGTGATTTTGCCCTTGTGGTACTTGAATCACCACGGGCCAAAGTCGCCATGGCTACATGTTCATGCGCCAAAAAACTAGCAGTTATCTTTAATTGTTTTGTGGTATTAAAGAATACAATGGCTTGGAAGCGCTTTTCTGCTGCTAATTGACGTAATCTTTTTTGCCGTTGGTCACGTGCCGTTAACCAAAATTCATGCTTAATTTCTGTTGGGATGGCAACCTGGCGTTGATCAATCCGTAAAAATTCACGATTGAACAGACCACTAGCTGTTGACGGATCAACTTCAGTCGCACCAAATAATGCAACTTGTACGTCATCATCATCAATCGCATCCCAAATAATATCAATTTGATTTGCTGTATCATCGCGCAACAACTCGTCAGCTTCATCTAAGATTAACGTTCTTAATCTTTTTAATTTTAGTTTACCATTATTAATCAACTCACTGACACGTCCCGGCGTCCCAATCAAAATTTCTGGATGCTTTTTTAAGCGATCCAATTGATGCTTGATATTTGCCCCACCAGTTAGTGACAACACTTTTAATGACAATACGTTCGCCCAATCACGGACAACCCGTGTTGTTTGCATAGCTAACTCTTGTGATGGCGCTAATATTAATAATTGCTCGCCATCTTCAGGCACCAATTTAGGTAACAGTGGCCAGGTAAAGGCCAGTGTTTTTCCTGTTCCTGTTGGTGCAAGTGCATCAATTGATTGCCCATTTGCCAAGGGTTCAGCAACAGCTGATTGAATTGGCGTTAGCGTGGTGAATCCAACACTTGTTAAACGTTCTTCAAAACGGGAATCCATTTTATCTCCTTCATATTTTGTTTCATTATTATTTATCAGCAGGAAATACAATCCCAGCATCTTGACGTAAATCAAATAGTACTTGGTTTACGGTTTGACTTAATGACAGCAATTCTTGATAAGCATCCGCTGTATCGACTGGGTTTGTCATCATATCAGCAAATTTAACCGCTTCAGTAGTCATCGGATTTGCCAATGGTTCCTGACTCAATTGATGGGCAGCACCTTCATCATCATAATAAGTTACATCAAGCACTTCAGCTATATCACCAATCACCAGGGTATCACGTCGACCTAGAATTTCAGATGGTAAATGACTATTAGATCCCTTACCAAACTCGATCGTCACATCAAAATCATCATGACGTAGAATAGCGATACCGCGGCCATCAGCACCATTACGTAATGGTGTCGCAAAATAATGAGTTTGTTTTGGTGCACCAAATAGTTTAATAGCAGCATAAATTGGATACACACCTAGGTCTGTCAAGGCCCCCGCACTAAAGCGACGACTTAGTACATTGGGTTCGTTACCCGCTAGATAGTCATCAAAACGAGATGAATACTTTTCATAAACAAAAGTTGCCCCAGCAATTTTTTCCATTTGGGCCACTTGCTGTTCAATAACTTTAAAATTAGCCTGCTGGATATGACGAGCTGCCTCAAATAAACGTACATTGGGATGATCATTTAGTAGCTCTAAAATTGCAGCATACTCCATTGGGTTAGAAAAAGCGGTTTTTTCCACAATCACATGAATATCATGGTTTATTGCTGCTTTAACCTGTTCAAAGTGCACACTATTAGGTGATGCAATGTAAACAACATTGATACCACTATTATAGAAAGATTCTAAATCAGTATAAACATCATCAACATTAAATGGTTGAGCAAATTGCTTACCAGTATCTTCATGGCGTGAATATACTGCCTTTAGCACATATTGACCTGATTCGTGAGCCGCTTGTACGAATTGCTTTGTAATCCAATTGGTACCAATGATTCCAAGTTTGTATGCCATAATTATTCTCCCTTGTGTACTACTTATACGTTTAGTTAGTATTAATTATATCATCATCAACAATAAAATTAGCTATCTCTCAGCTGATAAATTATTCTAAAATAAATTTGGCACACGTTTATGCTGTAAAATACCTGACTGATAATTGATACATTTTAAGCATAAAACAGGCTGTGACATTCTTTTGCCTCAGCCTGCTCTTCATTCATGCTTTTAAATAATAATTAATCACGCTCAAGTACAGTTACTGACTCGATATGCGTTGTTTGTGGGAATTGGTCAACTGGTTGCACATCACCCTTAATCGTGTAGCCATTTTCTTCGAATTGCACAATATCACGTACTAACGTTGCTGGATTACAACTAATGTACACAATTTTCTTTGGTGCCATCGCTGAAGCTGCATCAATTAACTCAGGTGTCAATCCCTTACGTGGCGGATCCACAAAGATAACATCTGGTTGTAGACCATCTTGTTGCCATGCAACCATCTTTTCTTCGGCCTTACCTAATTCAAATTTAACATTATGAACATTGTTTAAATCTGCATTACGCTTAGCATCATCAATAGCTGCTGGTACAACTTCCACACCAAGTACTGACTTTACTTTATCAGCAATCGTTAATGAAATCGTTCCAATACCTGAGTAAGCATCAATAACAGTTTCATTACCTGTTAACTCAGCCTTATCAGCTGCTAACTTATACAGCACTTCGGTTGTTTGTGGATTAACTTGATAGAATGAATTTGGTCCAATCGCAAAAGTCTTATCAAACAAAGTATCCTTAATCACTTTGTTTCCCCACAATACATGGTTAACATCACCCAAAATAACATTGGTCTTATCTTGGTTTATATTTTGAATAATTGAAGTCACTTCTGGTAGTGCTTCTTTAATCTGTGGAATAATAATGTTTGCACCAGGAATACGCTTTGAGCGTGTCACTAGTACAACCATCATTTCGTGTGAATAATAACCACGACGCACCATAATATTACGAATAACACCCTTATGATGAACTTCATCATAAGCTGCAATATGGAACTTTCGTAAAATATCACGAATAATAACAATGGCTTTGTCAATTTCGGGATCTTGAATATAAAAATCCTCGATTGGCATTAACCGGTGTGAACCACGGCGGAAGAATCCAGTCGTTAATTGTCCCTTAATTTCACGAGCTGGAATTTGTGCTTTGTTACGGTAACCCGTTGGATTTTCCATACCAATAGTAGGTGCCACATTAACATCAACATGTTGCTTATTGAATAACTCGGCAATTTGTTGTTGCTTGAACTTCAATTGTGCATCATATTTTAGGTGTGCTAATGGTGCAATACCAGTTGTTAAAGCAGCTGTATTTACCATATGATTGCGGTTTGGTGATGACTCAATCGTCTTTACCACCCGTCCAAAGGCGTAATTACTAGTAACCTTTGTAATACCCACGCGAATCTTTTCGCCAGGCACTGCATTCGTCACGAATACCGGAAAATCATTAACTTTAACAACACCATTTCCTTGGTAAGTTAAATCAATTACTTCAGCATCAAATTCTTGATTCTTAACCACAGGGGCTTTCTTTTTCATCATTTTCTCCTTCTTTTGGCCTTTTCGACGACCAACAATCATTCAATTGTATCACAAGGAATCCAAAAGCCAAAAGAAAAAAGCATAAACGTGTGGCAAAAGACTGATTTTTCCATGCAACGTCATTTACACTGACTTCAAAATGTCTTTTGTCATATTATCATTTATGCTTAAAATATATTAATCATCACATTTTTTGTAATGCTGAAATTCTTTCAGACATTGGTGGATGTGTTGAAAATAGATTGGTTAATTTTTTTGTTTGTAATGGGTTCGAAATATACAATGCCGCACTTTCTGGTGAGACATTTTCATCTGACATTGGTTCACTATTCGAAATTTTATTCAATGCATTGATCAGTCCCTGCGGATTACGCGTCAATTCCACTGCACCCGTATCTGCCAAGAATTCTCGATTTCGCGAAATCGCCAACTGGACTAACGTTGCCGCAACCGGAGCCAATACAAGCACGGCAATTGAAGCAATCAATGCAATAACATTGCCTTCTTTGTTATCACGATTACGACTACCACCAAAGTACCAAAAATGAGTCCCGAAGTTAGCCAACATGGCTATTGCGGACGTCAAAGCAACAGCAATTGTTTGAAGCCGAATATCATAGTTACGAACGTGTGTCATCTCATGCGCCATAACGCCCTCTAATTCCTCACGCGTTAATACTGACATAATTCCTGAAGTTGCGGCGACCGCTGCGTGTTCAGGATCATTCCCTGTTGCAAAAGCGTTAGGGCTTGGATCATCAATAATAAACACACGTGGCATTGGCACATTTGCGACTAACGCCATATCTTCCACGATATGCCATAAGTCAGGCGCTTGATCCGCACTCGTGATTTCCTGGGCATGGTTCATTCCCATCACCACATCTGTTGACTGACCAAACATATAGACAGCGTAAACAATGCCTGTTACGACCGCTATAATCACACCAGGTACCCATTCACCAAACATGTAATACCCTAGCGCTGCACCAACGATTCCCATGAACAAAAAGAAACCAACAAACAACACAATTGTCTTGCGTTTATTTTTTGCAATTTGTTCAAATAACATGGTCGATTACCTCTTAAAGGCCACGTTCATCAAATGAGACGCTGACCATTTCTCGTTCTTCTGCTGGTGTTTCCAGGAATTCACTAGGTTTGAAGCTATGAATCTTAGCAACAAAGTTTGTTGGGAACGACTGCAATTTTGTATTATATGTGGCAGTTGTGGTATTAAATAACTGACGTGAATAAGCAATTTTATTTTCTGTATTCGTCAATTCTTCCATCAACTTATTATATTGATTTGAAGCTTTCAAATCAGGATACGATTCCGCAACTGCAAAAACTGACTTCAAAGAGTTAGTCAGTTGGTCTGATAGTGCCATTGTTTTCTGATGGTCATCAGTTGGTGTTTGTGTTAATGCATTACGCAGACTAACAACTTTCTCTAAAGTTCCTTGCTCGAATTTAGCTGAGCCCTTGACTGTCTCCACCAAATTTGGAATCAAATCATTTCGTCGCTTTAACTGTACATCAATCTGACTCCATGACTCTTGTGTACGCATGCGTGCCTGTACAAGACCGTTATAAATTCCTACCCATAATAAGGCCAAGACAACCACGATACCGACAATAATCCATCCAATCATCATTTTCTCCAATCTTTATGAACTAATCATAAGATGCTTTATAGTCTACTACCCTACATTGTAACATGATCAAAAATATCCATCGCCTAATATTTATTTTTTTATCAAATGCATGTGGCATAATAACCCTTTGATGACAAAAAGGTTGGGACAAAAGAAAATGTTCCAACCTCTTATACTTAAAATGTACTAATCAACATAATCAGTAATTGATTGCTGAATAGCTGTTAATTTATCATCAGCTTCTTGTTGTGTTGCCCCTTTAGTACCAACATATAACTTGATTTTTGGTTCAGTACCAGAAGGACGCACAGCTACCCAAGAACCATCAGCCAGCCAATACTTCAATACATTTGCTTTTGGTAACGTCATTGGCGTTGTCACACCCGTCTGCGTATCAGTTTCTGTTTGTAACGTGAAGTCCGCGAACTTTGTGACCGCAATATCACCAAATGAAGTTGGTTGCTCAGCTCGGAACTTCGCCATCAATGCTGCAATCTTCTCCGCACCATCAATTCCCTTAAACGTTAGTGATTGTGTATTTTCAACAAAGTAACCGTATGTCTTGAACAAGTCTTGTAACCCATCATACAGTGTCTTACCTAATGACTTGTAATAAGCCGCTACTTCTGCTAACAAGACGGTTGCTTGAACAGAGTCTTTATCGCGAGCGAATGACTTAACAAGGTAACCATATGATTCTTCAAAGCCAAACAAGAATGTGTGCTCATGCGTTGCTTCATAGTTTTGAATCTGCTCAGCAATATACTTAAAGCCAGTTAATACGTTAATGGTTTCAATATCAAAGCTCTTGGCAATATCTGCCGCAAATTCTGATGACACAATTGATTTAACAAGCACACCATTCGCTGGTAACGTACCAGCTGTTTGCTTAGCAGTTAATAAGTAGTGTAGCAAAATAGCCCCAATTTGATTACCTGTTAATAGTTGATATTCACCTGATGGTAGTCGGACAGCCGTTCCCATCCGATCAGCATCCGGATCAACACCAATCACCACATCAGCACCTTGTTGCTTAGCCAAATAAATCCCCATGGCTAATGCTGCTGGATCTTCAGGATTTGGTAGCGTGACTGTTGGAAAATCACCATCTGGTTGTGCTTGTTCTGGCACGATTGTCACATTCTTAAAGCCAGCATTAGCTAATGCTTGGCCAGCAATCAAGGCCCCTGTTCCATGAAGTGGTGAATAGACTAACTTCATATCACGACCTTCTTGATCAACTAATTCTTGATTGACCGTAACTGTCTTAATTTCAGACAAATAAGCATCATCAACATCCTTACCAATAGTTACCAACAATCCGGCAGATTCTAGCTCCTTTTGTGGCTTCACTGGTACCGCGAACATATCAGCTTCACGAATTGATGTTGTAATAATATCAGATTCCTTTGGTGGCATCTGACCACCATCTTCACCATAAATTTTATAACCATTGTATTCTTTTGGATTGTGCGAAGCTGTAATCATAATACCCGCATAGGCATTAAAATGACGCACAGTAAAAGATAATTCTGGTGTTGGGCGTAGTGATTCAAAGACATAGGCCTTAATCCCATGGGCACCCAAAACTTTAGCTGATTCAAAAGCAAATTCTTGTGAGAAATGACGTGAATCATATGAAATCGCAACGCCGCGCTTTTTCACATCTTCAGATAATGAATCCATCAAACGAGCTAACCCCTCTGTAGCTTGTCGGACGGTGTAAATGTTCATACGATTGATTCCTGCACCTAACAGGCCTCGCATACCAGCAGTTCCAAATGACAATGGTTGGTAAAAAGCATCTTCTGCTTGTTGTTCATCTATTGCCAACGCATCCATGTCATTTTTTAAATATTCTGGTAAATCATTGTGTTTTGTCCATACTTGAAAATTATCTTGCCAAGTCATTTCTGTCATTCTCCTTTGTTATTGTGTTCCCCAATATAACTAATCTCATTGTACCATAGGATTATAGTGTTATTTAGTCTAACATGATGGCTTTGTATTAGAAATTAATGTCGGTTGATTGCCGCCAATAATAACCTCATCGACTGTATTCAAAAACAACCCATGTTCAACGACCCCAATCGTTTGTTCCAAAAAATATGCTAAACTTTTGGGATGCGCAATGCGATTTAAGTGCAAATCAATAATATAATTACCTGCATCAGTGGTTAATCGTTCACCTGTCATCGTCCGTCGAAAAGTTGGCTGCATATCTGCTGCCAAAAATCTTTGTAACAACTGATGACTACCATAAGGCACCACTTCAACAGGTAATGGAAACTGACCAATCACATCATGATATTTTGATCCATCAATAATCCAAATGTTTTTCTCTGAATTCAGAGCAACAATTTTTTCAAACAGCAAAGCGGCGCCCCCACCCTTGATGCCGTTTAATTGGTAATCAACTTCATCAGCTCCATCAATTGTTAAATCAATCTTGGATACTTCATCAACTGAAGCTAATTTGATTCCCCATGACTTAGCTAATGAAGATGTTTTGTTAGATGTTGTAACACCAATAATATCCAACCCTTCACTATTAATTCTGGCTGCCAATGCTTCAATAAAAAAACGTACAGTTGAACCGGTCCCTAGGCCAACAATCATACCGTCTTTAATCAGCGTCGCCGCAAATTCTCCAGCTTGTTGCTTTTGCACCATTTGCTTATCAGTCACTGCATAGTCCTCCTCATCCCCCTAATATTAAGTTTATTTTACCGAGAAAAGCAAAAAAAAGATAGAAAAAGGATGGTGATGGCAGAGATCCACATAACACGTCAATATAAATTAAAAAAAAAACGAGGTTGGAAAAAATTTCCTAACCTCGTTTTATAATTAAAATTTACGAAAACGTGCCCGTCGTTGGGCAATCAAGTCATTTATTGGCATATTAGCCAATGTCTTAATTTCCTCAGATAATTTTGTACGAATCAGTGAAAAGACACGTGAATGTGAACGACTTTCAGGTACAATGTACTCGATAATGTGATTATCTAGCAAATCATTGGGCGTTAGGCCCATCACTGCAGCCGCTTCATCACGACGCTTTGCATCCTTCCAAAGAATAGATGCAAATCCTTCAGGTGAAAGAACTGAATAAGTCGAATTTTGGAACATCCACACTTGATCAGCCGTTGCTAAGGCAAGGGCACCACCAGAACCACCTTCACCATAAACAATGGCAATCATTGGCACTGGTAATTTCAGACTCTCCAAAATACTTTGCGCAATCGCTTCACCTTGACCCTGATCTTCAGCAGTTTTTCCTGGAAAAGCCCCCGGTGTATTAATGAAAGTAATAATTGGTCGACCAAACTTAGCCGCCTGTTTCATTAAACGGGTTGCCTTACGATAACCATATGGTTCAGGTGAACCATTACGTTTAGCCAACTTATCCTTGATATCCGAACCCTTGTCAATCACAATCACCGTCACTGGTTTACCATTAAGGTTTGCCAGACCGCCAATCACACTTTTGTCATCACCAGCATAACGATCACCATGCAACTCAAAGAAATCAGTAAAGATGCCTGAAATAATTTCACGGGCCATAAACCGATCATCACGTGCCCGTTTAACAATTTGGACGGGTGTTAATTCACGTCTAAATAAACTCACCATGATTAACGACCTCCTTGTGGTTGATGGAATTTAACAAGTTGTGCCAAGACTGTTGGCAGTTCTTTACGTTGCACAACCGCATCAATGAAACCATTTTCCAACACTGTTTCAGCACGCTGAAAATCCTTAGGTACCTTTTCATGAATGGTTTGCTCAATCACACGCTTACCAGCGAAACCAACTAATGCATGTGGTTCAGCCAACGTAACATCCCCTTGCATGGCAAATGAGGCGGTCACCCCACCGGTCGTTGGATCGGTTAGCACCACAAAATATGGCAAACCAGCTTCCTGATGTGCGGCTACTGCTGCCGATACCTTAGCCATTTGCATCAAAGAATTAATTCCTTCTTGCATACGAGCACCACCGGAAGCAGTAAACAAGATAACTGGTAATTGTTGCGTGGTTGCTTTTTCAAACAAGCGCGTAATTTTCTCACCCGTTACGGTTCCTAATGACCCCATCATAAAGTAAGAATCCATAATTCCTAATGCAACTGTCTCATTTTCAATGACGGCTTGCCCAGTCAAAGCTGATTCATTAAGCTTCGTTTGTGATTTTGCACGACTTAACTTTTCTGCATAACCAGGAAAGTCTGTCTCTGCTAGTGTTAAGTCTGCGTCCCACTCTTCAAATGCCGTTGTCATTAAATGAACACGCTCGTATGCTTGCAAACGAAAGCCATAACCACAGTTTGGACAAACACGATGGTCACCCAATTGCTTAGAATATAATTGTTCACCACAATATGGACATGCTAAAAATAAGCCATCCGGAATTTGGGCATCAACATGCGCATCTTTTTTAATTTTAGGCAATTTGGCATTTGGTTTATTAAATAAATCCATTACTTGCCTCCTATTCACCTGTTGTTAAACTTTTTTGCCATTTTGGTAAAAAGTCCTGTTCAAGGTACTGTGTTGTAAACAATCCTTTGGCGACAACATCGTCATTTAACAACGCTTCTTGGAAATCAGCATTCGTATTGACACCATCAACGACCATCTCATCTAAAATACGTTTCATTTTAATGACTGCTTCATCACGGTCATCACCATGTACCAGTAACTTTCCAATCATTGAATCGTAGAATGGCTGAATAATGTCACCCGAATAAATCGCAGAATCGATACGAATTCCTGGTCCGCCAGTTGGCAGAAAGACAAAATTAATCTTTCCAGCACTTGGCGCAAAGTTACGCTCTGGTTGTTCAGCATTTAATCGTACTTCAATCGCATGCCCATTCACTTTAATGTCTGCTTGATGCATTGTTAACACTTCACCTGCAGCGACTTGTACCTGCATCTTTATCAAATCAACACCAGTAACCAACTCAGTAACCGGGTGTTCAACCTGAATACGCGTGTTCATTTCCATGAAGTAGAAATTACCCTCATGATCTTCCAAAAACTCCAGTGTTCCGGTGTTTTCATAATCTAATGCGTTGACAGCCTTGGTTGCGATAGCTCCCAATTCATCACGCATTGCTTGTGTCACACCAACTGCTGGACTTTCTTCCATCACCTTTTGATTATTACGCTGTAATGAGCAATTACGTTCTGGGAAATATAGCACATTGCCTTGTTGGTCGCGAATAATCTGCATCTCAATATGACGCACATTTGTCATGACCTTCTCAACATACATATGCCCATCACCAAAAGCGGCTTTCGCTTCATGTTGCGCATCATCAAATTTATCGGCTAATTCGTTTTCTGCATAAACAAAGCGCATCCCTTTACCACCACCACCGGCAGCAGCTTTTAGTAACAAAGGATAACCAATTCGTTCAGCTACCTTTTTTGCTTCACTTGCATTATGAATAAAGCCTTCAGATCCCGGAATGACTGGTACACCAGCTTCACGCATTGACTCACGCGCGTTTGCTTTGTTTCCCATCAATTCCAATACCTTAGGACTTGGTCCAATCCACTTAAGACCAACGGCACCCACCATTTCAGCAAAGGCTTCATTTTCAGATAAGAAACCATAGCCTGGATGGATAGCCTCAGCACCAGTCAATACAGCAGCACTTAAAATATTCTTCATATTTAAGTAACTGTCTTTTGACCTTGGTCCACCAACGGCAATTGCTTCATCTGCTAATCGCACATGAAGACTATCCGCATCGGCTGAAGAATAAATAGCGACAGATTTAATGCCCATTTCCTTCAGTGTACGAATGATACGAACCGCAATTTCTCCTCGATTCGCCACTAAAACTTTTTTGAACATACTTAATCTCCAACAATAAATGTTAAGTCAGCTGTGGTGACTCGCTTGCCATCCACATATGCTGTTCCCTTACCTTCCCCGATAGGGCCACGTAAACGGGTCAACTTAACTTCTAATCTCACTTGATCACCAGGACGAACCATTTTACGGAAGCGAGCCTTCTTAATACCACCGAAGTACGCCGTTTTCCCTTTGTATTCAGGCATTGATAACAAAACGACTGCCCCAGTTTGGGCTAAAGCCTCAATTGTTAAATTACCTGGAAACGTTGGGTTACCTGGAAAATGTCCCTGGAAAATTTCTTCATTGATTGTGACGTTTTTAATCGCAACAGCGCTTTCGCCAGGTACCAACTCTTCTACGGTATCCAACATTAACATTGGGTAACGATGTGGCAAAATTTCTTGAATTTGTTGTGTATTTAACACTGACATATCAAATCCTCCTAGGCATCCGGTTGGACACGGAACAAAGCATGTCCGTAATCAACAACATCTTCTTCTTCAACCAAGATTTCCTTAATCACACCTGTCACTTCACTTTTAACAGGAGTCATTAATTTCATTGCTTCAATAATCGCAACTTGCTCACCAACTTGCACATGATCACCAACCTCTTTAAAAGGCGCAGCATCAGGCTTTGGCTTCAAGTAAACTGTTCCAACCAAAGGTGCTTCAACTAAGACGGTATTATCAGCGCCCATGTCAGCAGTTCCTTCAGCCGTTTTCTTGTCAGATGTCGACGCTTGGGTAGCCATTTCAGGCTGTGCAGGCGTTGTGACAACTGGTTGTGTCATTTCGTTCTTACTTAAATGTAAGCTAAAATCTTCTGATTGTAATGAAAATTCACGCAATGAGCTTTTTTCTAAATCTTGCATCAACGTTCGAATTTCGTCTAATTGCAAACCCATTACTTTCCACTCCATTTCTTAAAAATAACCACTGCATTATGACCACCAAAACCATAATTTGCTGATAGCACATAATTTGGTGCAACATGCTTATTATCCTCATTAACTAGCGTCACACCAGCAGTTTCAGGATCTTGTTCAGTTAGACCAACATTAACTGGCAATTCTTCACGGACAAGTGCACCAATAGCTGCAATGGCTTCAATCGCACCAGCGGCACCTAATAGATGACCGGTCATTCCCTTAGTTGAAGAAACCAAAACACCATTCTTTCCAAAGACAGCTTCCATCGCCTTTGATTCAGCGGCATCATTTGCACCAGTAGCTGTTCCGTGGGCATTCACATAATCAATGTCTTCTGGTTGAATACCAGCATCATCCAAGGCTAATTTAACTGAGCCAGCAGGTCCTGAACCATCAGGAGTTGGACTCGTTAAGTGATAAGCATCAGCATTTGAACCGTAACCAACAATTTCAGCAATAATATTAGCACCACGTGCTTGGGCGTGCTCCAATGATTCAAGAATCAATACACCTGAACCTTCTCCTAACACAAATCCATGACGGTTAACATCAAATGGTGTTGAAGCCTTTGATGGGTCTGGTTCAGTTGACAAAGCTGTTAAAGCTGCGAATCCAGAAATTCCCATTTCATTAACTGAAGCTTCTGCCCCACCAGTAATCATGACATCCATCTTGCCAGATTGGATACGCCAGAATGCCTCACCAATCGCATTTGTGGCACTAGCACATGCCGTAGAAACCGTGTAGTTAATTCCCTTGGCACCATAACGCATTGAAACGTTACCAGAAACCATATTTGGAATAGCATTAGGTACGAACATTGGGCTCACACGCTTTGGGCCTTTATCATGCATCTTAATAACTTGTTGCTCGATAGTTGTTAAACCACCGATACCAGTTCCCATAATGACACCAAAACGGTCTGGATTATCAACGCCGTCAGCCAAATCAGCTTGTTCAAGTGCTTCACCAGCAGCGTGAACAGCATATTGTGAAAATAGATCCATCTTACGTGATTCACGCTTACCAACGCGTGCAGAAGGATCAAAGTCCTTAACTTCACCGGCAACAGTCACACCTGTTTCTGTTGCATCAAATTTTGTGATTGGTGCAATACCAACTTCACCGTTAAAAATACCATTCCAAAAATCTTCAGTACTATTTCCAACGGGTGTAACAGCACCTAAACCTGTAATAACAACTCGTGTCATCTTGTTCTCCTTTATGTTTCAGCAATTCTATACGTACGAAAAAAGTCAATAAAAATAAATAAGTGCAAAAGCGCACGTACGCGTTGCTTAAATATATAACCCACCATCGACCGTAATTGTTTGGCCGGTAATGTAATCGTTTTGAGCCAAGAAAACAGCTGTATTTGCAATTTCAGTTGCTTCACCAAAACGTTTTAACGGTACTGCTTCCAGTACTTGATTTTTCACTTTATCTGATAAGGCATTCGTCATATCTGAGACGATCATGCCTGGTGCAATCGCGTTCACACGAATACCACGCATTGCACCTTCCTTAGCAAGCGTCTTGGTTAATCCAACGATACCTGCCTTGGAAGCAGCGTAATTGGCCTGACCAACATTTCCCATCAAACCAACAACAGAAGCCATGTTAATAATCTGTCCAGTACGGGCACGCAACATCTTCTTGAACACAGGTTGTGTGACATTGAATGTCCCATTTAAGTTAGTATTTACAACCTGTGAAAAATCTGCTGACTTCATTCCCATTGTGAGTTTGTCATTCACAATTCCAGCATTGTTAACTAGAATGTCAATCCCTTTAATTTCAGCGAATAATCCATCTAATGCTGTTTTAACACTCGCATCATCGGCAATATCTGCTGTAATCGCCATTGTATCTTCACTAAATTTAGCTAATACCTCTGCTTTGGGTGCTGAACGGCCGTGCAAAATGACACGTGCGCCAGCTTTATCAAAAGCTTGGGCAATGGCCAAACCAATACCACGAGTTGACCCTGTAACTAAGACTGTTTTCCCTTCGAGATTCATTACTTCGTCTCCTATTCTGCTGCTAGCATGTTCCGAACTTCTTGATACGTCTTGAAATTAGTGACCTTATAACGCTTGATATCTTTACCAACGATTTTACGAGCAAATTTATAAAGCGTATCACTTGGTCCAAATTCAATTAATGTATCAACACCATCATCGACCATTGCTTGCAATGCTTGCGCAAAGTAAGTTGGTGAAACAATCTGATCTAATAATGTCGCTTTAACATCTGAAAACTTCTCACCAGTCGTATTTGAATAAACATCAAATGTCATCGGTGCAAAAGTTTCATCTGCAATACGCGTTGTCAATTGATCAGCTGCTGATTGCATCAATGGTGTGTGGAACGGTCCTGAAACCGGCAACGCAACCATTCGTTCAATGCCTGCATCTGTCAATGCTGCTACCGCAGCATCCACATCTGCCTCAACACCACCAATAACTAGTTGATTAAATGTATTATAATTTGCTGGATAAACACGTTTACCAGCTGCTTGTAACTTTTTAATCGTTGCAATGACCAAATCTTGATCGTCTGTCATAACGGCAACCATCTTACCTCGATTATTTTCACCAGCTTGTTGCATATAAGCGCCACGGTCTTTGATAATCCGCATTGCCTGATCAAAAGTTAATACATCAGCTGCTACCAAAGCACTATACTCACCTAAGCTCAAGCCAAGAGTTGCTTGTGGCTTTGGCATAACATCAGCCAGTGCTCGGTAGATACCTGTACTCATCGCTAGAATTGCTGGTTGGGTATACTTTGTCTGCTTAACGTTCTCTTCATCATTAACAATCGTTGACATGATGTCATAACCTAGTACACGACTAGCTTCATCAATGGTTTCTTTATAAGCAGGGACTTGCTCGTATAAATCAGCACCCATGCCAACTTTTTGAGCCCCTTGTCCGCTCATTAAAATGCCAAGTTTCATATGTCCTCCAATATTGTTACTTCAAAAGATTCTCTGCCTGAGACCAGGTCTCTGACAAAATTTGTGATACTGGCTTTAGTTCTTTAATCAATCCAGAAACTTGTCCAGCCATGAAGGCACCAGTAGTTTTATCACCATCAATTACTGCCCGCCGTAGTGAACCGTTTTCCAAGTCCTCGATAGCATCAGCATCTGGCTTGGGCTTTTGAATTTCAACTCGTTCTTGCTTAACAAAGTTCTTTGACATCTTTGTCTTTAGCACACGAGCACGGTTTCCCATAATTTCACCAGTTACTAATGTATCAATATCCTTAGCTTTCACAACTGCGTTCTTAAAGTTCTCATGAACCTCTGACTCTTCAGATGCTAAGAAACGAGTTCCCATTTGCACACCGGATGCACCAAGCATGAAAGCAGCTGCAACGCCACGTCCATCCCCGATTCCACCAGCAGCAATAACTGGAATATCAACAGCATCGACAACTTGAGGTATCAGCGTCATCGTCGTCAAACTACCAATGTGACCACCGGATTCCATACCTTCGGCAACAACGGCATCGACCCCCTTCTTTTCCATCATCTTGGCAAGGCCAACGGATGGAACAACAGGAATGACCAAGATACCATGACTGTGTAATTCATCAATAAAAGGTGATGGATCGCCGGCACCAGTAGCAACGACTTTCACACCCTCCTCAATGACAACATCAAATACTTCACGAATATGACGTGACAATAGCATCACGTTAACCCCAAAAGGTTTATCCGTTACTTCACGCGCATGATGAATTTCTTCACGTACTTTGTCAGCCTTCCAATACCCAGTTCCGATAATACCTAATCCACCAGCCTCTGAAACCGATCCAGCCAAATGACCTGTTCCAGCCCAAGCCATACCGCCTTGGATAATCGGATACTTCATGCCCAACTTTTCAAAAAGTGGATTATTTAGCTCAAAGCTCATAATATCGTCCCTTCTAACTACGTCGACTACTTAGGCGTTTACTTGTTCTGCTACCTTGTTAACCAAATCTTGTACCGTTTGAATTTCTTCAGCAACAGCCAACTTAATATCAAATTCATCTTCAACACGGTTCAAAACTTCGAACAAATCAAGTGAATCTGCATCAATATCTTCGCTTAAGTTAGTAGTTAATTTAATTTCATCATCTTCCAAATCGAATTGGTCAACCAAGATTTCGCTTACTTTGTTAAAAATTTCTGTTTCAGTCATGTTATTTTCCTCTTTTTCGTTTATTAAATAGTAAATTAATTTTTATAAATTATAACTGGATAATTAGGGCACCTGCAGTCAGGCCACCACCAAAACCAGCTAAAGCAATCTTTTGACCTTGATGAACCGCACCATTTTTTCGTAGTTCATCAAGCAATATACCAATGCTTGCTGCACTGGTATTACCATAGTCGGTCACATTTATTGGGAATTTCTCAATCGGTTGACCAAACCTTTTTGCAATGCTGGCAATAATTCGGGCATTTGCTTGATGTAGTACATACACATCAATGTCATTTGCCGTTAATTGTGCTTTCTCCAATGCCTGAGATAAAACAACCGGTACTTGGCGGGTTGCAAAATTATAAACTTCACGTCCGTTCATATGAAAGTAAGGATCTGCTGTCACAATGTTACCAGCAAAATGATTCATATTTTGCTGACGACCCGCTGTCAAGAACTCCGATTGATTACCATATGTTTTTAGCGACTCCGCTAATAAACCAGTCTCTGTTGAAACCTGCTGTAACAAAACGCCTGAAGCACCATCACCAAAAAGAACGGCTGTCGAACGATCTTCCCAATCTACTAGCTTACTTAGCACTTCAGCACCAATGACCAACCCACGTTGATAATTAGTTGCTAATAACTTACTAGCCATACTAAGTGTGTACACAAAGCCCGAACAAGCCGCTGACAAATCAAATGCAAAAGCATTCGTTGCACCAATTCGACCTTGCACTTGTTGGGCGACACTTGGTGTTAAGTGGTCTGGTGACATTGTCCCAACAACAATAAAATCTAGTTGATCTGCTGATAAGTTAGCTTGTGCCAAAAGCTTATCAGCAACAGCAGTTGCTAAATCACTAGTATTTTCATTTGACACAATATGCCGTTGGTGAATACCTGTTCGTGAATGAATCCATTCGTCTGACGTATCCATAAACGTTGCCAATTCATCGTTTGTAACAATACGTTCAGGTACCACGTGAGCGGACTCAACAATTGTAAATCGTTCCATAATGTCCTCAATTAAAACTGTATTAGCTCATGAAGATAATCTTGTAAATCACCAACGGCTTTTTCAACCACGGGTGCTTCACCTTCCTCTAATGAATCAAACAATGAATGGGCCATGCCACGATGAAAGGCCTCATGAGCACGAAAAACAGTACGTCCTTTATGTGTCAATCCAATTCGAACAACACGTCGATCTTTGCTATCACGAGTACGAACCACATAGCCCTTTTTTTCAAGCTTATCAATCACACTAGTCATTGCACTAGGCGTTAGATGCATCGTTTGCGATAATTGCGAAGCGGTCCGTGTGTCATACATCGTGATTGCCGCAATCGTATGCATATCCTTAATAGAAATATCCTTAAAACGTGACTTACGCAGTGACGCTTCTTCGATCCACATCACATTATTGAAGACATCTACTAAGGACTCATTCATTTTTTCAAAAGAATCTTCTTCATGTGCGGTCATACTTATTTCTCCGTGTCACTAGCTGACTTATCTTCAGGTGAAACGACAAACATTAGTTCAGCGCTAGTAGCCAACTTACCATCAACTACTGCTTTAACCTGCACTGTTCCCATATTTTCACGTAAGTTACCAAATTCAACATGTAACTTCACTGTATCGCCTGGCTTAACCATTCTCTTAAACTTCGCGTTATCGATGCCAGTCATATAAGCTGTTTTACCAACAAATTGTGGTGACGATAAAATTAAAATCGAAGCTGCTTGCGCTAATGATTCAATAATTAGCACTCCCGGCATCACTGGATTACCTGGGAAATGTCCTTGGAAAAATTGTTCATTAATCGTGACGTTTTTCGTTGCAACTAATGATTCTCCTGGAGTCATCTCATCAACATAATCCATGTACAAGATAGGATAACGATTTGGAATTAAATCCATAATCTCTGTCGTAGATAGAACTGCCACAGTTGTGCTCCTTCCAAAATTTATTTCGAACATCGAAATATTCGATATTCAAATGTTATTGCTTTTTGTCTAAAATGTCAACTTATTATACACATTCGTCGAATTTATCTAATATTTTATTAAAATTATCGTGATTATATTCAAAATAAAAAGCGATCAGAACATTAATAAATGTTCTGATCGCCATTATGAGAAATAACCTGGATAAAAGACGAAAGCCTTTTATCTTATCTGCTACTTCTCCTTATCAAACTTTGACTTCAGATTATCAACTGCATCTTCTGTCTTGTCTTTCACGTCCTTAGCTACTTCTTCTGCTTTGTCTTTAGCATCACCGAAAGCACCACGTGCCTTACCAGCTACGCCTTGTGCCTTTCCTTCAGCCTCCAACTTTTCATCATCAGAAACAACACCCGCAACTTCTTTTGCCTTACCTGAAGCTTGGTCTACTTTTCCTTTTACATCATCTTCTACTGCCATAAATATAATCCCCCGTTTCTATATTTTCTCTATGATAACTGGTATTTATAGACAGTGCAAATAATATCTATTAAATAAAAAATAAATGGCAAATATAACTATTTTTAAAGTAATTACATCCACCATAATATATTTGCCAATTTTAGAAATTATTCAATTTTACTTTTCTAATAGCCCTAATCGCTTATAGATATCATCTACATGCTTAAGGTGCCAATGATAATCAAAGGCGTCATCGATCTGTGCAGGTGTCAAATTAGCTTTAATCGTCTCATCAGCATCTACCAACTCACGGAATTGTCGCTGATTATCCCAAGATTCGGCCGTTAATGGCTGCACCGTATCATAAGCGGCTTCACGTGATAAACCAGCATCTACCAATTTCAATAGCAAGCGTTGTGAATAAATCAAGCCATATGTGCGACCCATGTTTTGTTTCATCGTGTCTGGGAATACTTGTAGATTACGTAAAATATTTGTCAAACGATGCAACATATAGTCCAAGACCGTTGTACCATCAACAAGCACAATCCGTTCTGCACTAGAATGCGAAATATCGCGTTCGTGCCATAAGGTCACATTTTCTAGTGCGGTTACCGCATAACCACGTAAGACACGTGACAAACCGACAACATTCTCAGAACCAATTGGATTACGTTTATGTGGCATTGCTGATGAACCTTTTTGCCCACCACGGAATCCTTCTTCGACTTCATGAATTTCTGAACGTTGTAAACCACGAATTTCCGTTGCTAACTCTTCCAAATTAGCACCAATAACCGCAATCGTTGTCATGTAGTCTGCATGTAAATCACGTGGTAATACCTGTGAACCAATTGGTTGTGGTGTTAGTCCTAGTTCTTTCATAGCCACTTCTTCAACTTGTAGTGGGATATTGGCAAAAGTTCCGACAGCCCCTGAAAGCTTACCTGTTTCAATGGCCGCAGCAACTTTATCAAAACGTTCAATGTTACGCACGGCTGCTTGATAGAATCGCGCCATCTTTAAACCAAATGTTGTTGGTTCAGCCTGCACACCATGTGTACGTCCCATCATAACCGTGTCTTTATACTTTAATGCTAATTCAGCTAACGTTTCTTTTAATGCCTTTAAATCATCCTTGATAACCTGGTTAGCTTGTCGTAATCTCAACGCTTGCGCCGTATCAACAACATCCGTTGAAGTTAATCCATAATGGATCCACTTACGCTCTTCGCCCAATGATTCAGAAACATTTCTGGTAAAAGCAACCACATCATGACGCGTTGACTGTTCAATTTCTGCAATGCGATCAGCATCAAACTTTGCATTAGCACGAATGGCAGCTAAGTCCTCTGCTGGCACATGACCAACTGAAACCCATCCTGCCGTAGCAGCTATTTCAACATCTAACCACGATTGGTATTGATTGTTAAGCGACCAAATACGTCCCATTTCCGGGCGTGTGTAACGATCAAGCATCCTTTTTTACCTCTTATTTCTTTTCGAAAAACCGAACAAATTATTACATTCAACAACCATTGTAACTTAAATCCGAATTTCTTTCAGCAATTTATCCAATAAAAAAACAGACTAGAACAAAAATGTGCTAGCCTGATTCATTTAAAATCTATTACTTATTATCGTCTGAACTAGAACTAGAACTAGAACTAGAACTTGAATCTGAACTAGAGCTTGAGTCAGAACTTGAACTCTCTGATGAAGCTGATGAACTTAATTCAGAACTTGAAGAAGCTTCTGATGAAGAACTTGAGCTGTCAGCAGATGAACCATTCTTTGATGTCTTAGCTGTTGCGGCGGCTTGCGTGTAAGTAGACAAAACATTTTGTAATGTTGAATCCTTAATGTTTACATTTGCCTTACCCAATTCTTCACCAACAATTGCTTGAACCTCAGACGTATCTGACATCGTCTTTTCAACCAAGATATTCTTCATCTTTGACTTCAAAGCATTGAATGACTTCTTGTCACTCTTTGAATTCATCTTAATAACAAAGTAACCTTGTGATGAAGTTGACTTAACTGGTGTCTTCGTGTATTCACCCTTCTTCAACTTGAAAGCAGCTGTCTTGAAATCATCTTCAAGATTCGTGTCAGTTGAATCAAAGCCAGTCATCTTACCACCATTTTTCTTGGTATTAGTATCAGTTGACTTTTCTTTGGCTAACTTAGCAAAGTCACCACCCTTGTCAAGTTCAGAAATAACCTTTTTGGCATCATCTTCTGATGAAGTCAAAATAACTGATACATTAACCTTTGGTTGATATTCTTTGTAAGCCTGACGTAGTTGCTTATTTGAATAATGCTTATCTGCAATCACTGCTTGCTTTTCTAAAGCTTGTAGGCGCAATGAATCACGGAAACTATCCTCAGTCATGCCGTTTTGTGACAAAGCTTGTGAGAATTGAGAACCATATTGTGACTTGGCATCATCGTATTGTGATTCAATCGATTTCTTTGAAACCTTATCTCCATATTTATCATCCAAAACCTTTTGAATGATCATATTGGCCAATTCTTCTTGCCCTTCAGGAGAGCTTTTTAACTTTTTGTAATATTCAGCTTGTGAAACATTACCTGCATCGGTCGTTACGAGCGACTTTGGGCCAATTCCCCAAGCAGCCAGCCCAACACCCACCGCAATTACGACGAGCACGCCTAATACTTTTTTCCACATCGGTAGTGCCTTCTTTCTAGAAATTTTTTAATTCAACTTGTCTAGTTTATCATATAAACACAACTGTTACTTAAATTATACGGTAAGTTGCGCCAATCGCATAACGACCATTGTCCAATTCTTCATTAATTTCCATATGTTCCGCAAAATCTGCATCCCAATACTCGAGTTGCGCCTTTGGTACACGCCAATTTAATGAACTTAGTTGCGCCAAAAACTGTTGTTCGGAATAGGTTTGACGATTTAACATATAACGAATAACTAAACGTAACCAATCTATTCCCGTGACCTTGTCTAAGAAAGCCACCACTGTAAACGGCATTGGTCGCACGATCATTGCCGGGTTTTCATCATAACTTGGTAATTGATTAATAATCAATTGATAAAGCCCTGGTGTTTCAGAGCTCATTCGTGGCCTTGGTAGTCGTTCCCACAATTCCTCTGACATCATAGTTTGGTCTAAAATAATTCCTTGGTTGCTTTGATAACCCAAGCCAATTAGATAGATAGTTTGTCCATCATAAAAGTAGTTGATTACTGTATATGGTAAGTCATCTTTCATACTACTTGGCAGGTATTTTTCCTTAGCAATTACCTGGACGTTAACACCATTTTCCCGCAAACTCTTTATTAGTTTAATACGATTACCTGGTACAAATACTTGCACAGGTTGTTCGATTTCAATGACGTTCATAACGTCAGAAATTTCTAACGGCTCATAATATTTTTTGCTACCTAACTCTGACATAAACATCAAGTCTGTCGGATTATTATTCATCAGAATCGTACTGATATTTTGGTTTTGTAGTTCTTTGACAACCATCGCCATCACATAAGATGCAGCTGCCCCATCCCCTAAACGGAACCCACCAGAACCAATGACTAATACAGAGTGCCGTCCTAAACGATTACTCTCATTTTCTGACTCAAAAGTAGAATAATATTGATTAGCTGCTTCTTCGAATTCACCAGCAGAGGGTTCAAACGCCTTAAAAGTTGGCAAAATACCATTATCCCAACGATAACGACGTATCTCTTCAAACTTGGCATGCCATAAGCGAGCAATTAATCCATCTGAAAGACCATAGTACTTTGCTAATTTCAAAACATCTGTTTGCCAAGCATTGTTCTTAACGGTTTCTTCTAATTTATTGATTTGAGACAATTTATAGAAATAAAAAGCATTTATTTTCGTCATTTCTGCTAATTCATCAGCCGTATAACCACGACGCAATGCTTCCATTAATACAAAGATTCGATTATCACGCGGGTAAATCAACTGCTCAATAATTTCATTATCAGTTATCGCATTCATCACAGTTGGTGAAAAATTACGATTATTAAAGTGTGCCGCACGAATAGCTTTCTCTAAGGCTTCTTCAACACTACGACCAACTCCCATAGTAGCTCCGACTGACTTTTGAACTGTATTTAACCGGTGCTCTGTTTTAACACCATTTGATTCAAAATCTCCAAATGAAAAAATTGGGAAACGAATCACAATGTGGTCCATCGTTGGCTCTAATAATGCTGTGTGATTAGCACCAATAACCGGTGTCTGAACATCTTCGATATTTTCACCTAACATTAACCGCACCACCACCGGAACCAGTGGATAACCTGTCGCAGCCACCAACAAGGCTGCTGTTCGATCAAAGTAAGGCGTCACACGGGTAATGACATATTCATTATTTTTAGGGTCCACTGCAAAACGGACTTCTAATAGTCCCACGACATCAAAGCCTCTAATAACCTTGAATGCTGCAGCACGTAATTTCTGATACACCGGGTCTGGCAAGGTTTGAATTGGGGTTATCGCAATTGAATCTGCTGAATGAATCCCAACCGGATCCATATCCTCGACACCACCAATTAAAATGGTCGAATTACTCTTATCACGAATAACCAACATAGAAATTTCTTGGTACCCACGAATACTCTTGTCAATATTTACCTGATGTGTAATTGAACGAGCAAGTGCGGTTTCTGCCGCTTCCTCTAAATCATCTGTATCTTTAACCTGTAATCGCAATGTTTGGCCCATTGGCGCAACTGGTCTAATGACAACTGGTAACTCAAAATCTCTGGTTGCATCAAAAACCTCACCCACATTACTAGCAAGTCGTGACTGGACTGTTGGAATATTTAGTTGTTGCAAACGCTCGTGTAGGTATTTTGTGTTTTGGGTGGCTTGCATGACCGGTAATGATAGCCCCAAAACCGTTGGTGCACCGTTGCCCATAAGTTTCAGGATATCAGCACCCAATCGTGTGGCTGTTGACCCACCTACCGACGCAACCATCGCTGTGATATGCTCATCATTAATAATTTGAACCAGATTTTCAACTGTTAATGTTTGTTCAATGACTTGGATATCATGACGTGCGCTAGTAAAGGAGTACGGGTTGTCATCAACCACGACCACTTCATGACCATATTGTTTCAGTACATGAACAACCTGATAAGCTGCAACATCACCCTCAGTTTCTCGGCCAAAATCGTTAGCGGAACCACCAATAATTAATACTCGTTCTGTCATATCGTTCCACCTCCTCGACGGGCCATCACCATTTCCATGAACTCAGCAAATGCCTGTGTTTCTTCTAATGGCCCAGGAGCTGCGTCTGGAAAAAATTGTACACTAAATGCTGGGTAATCTCGATGGCGTAAGCCTTGAATTTGGTTATCAGTAATATCGATGTGGGTTACAAACAAAGGCGTATCTTTAATCGATTTTGCATCAACATAGTATGCCTGTCCTTGGGTTGCAAACATGATATCTTTCGTGATTTGCTCACGAATTGGATGATTCATACCGTGATGAGCTGAAGTCAATTCACTAACTTTAGCCCCATTGGCTATCGCAAACAATTCATGCCCCAAACCAATACCAAACAATGGCACGCGTGTCTCAAATTCACGAATAAGATCCAGCGCTGTTTCAGGAACTTGTGCCGGATCACCCGGTCCAGATGAAATGACCAGACCATCTGGATCAAGATTGGCCACTTCATCAAATGTCGCTGAAAAAGGCAATACGGTCACATTCGCATCGAAGTCGCTTAGCATTCGTAAAATACCACTCTTAAGGCCAAAATCTAGCACAACAACATTTGCGCCACGTCCTGGATTAGCATAAGCTTTCGGCGTCGAAATCTGCGCAATTTGTTGGTTAGTCAATACCATTGCTCGCAATTGATCAAAAGCATGGTCATCTGGTTGATCAACAATTGATGCCTTTTGAATCCCAGTTTCACGTAAATGCCTTGTTAATGCTCGTGTATCAATTTGTGAGATACCGGGAATATTATGTCTTTTCAAATAATCATTTAAGCTAAGTGCTCGGATACGATTAGTTGAAATTTCCGCAATTTCACGTACGACCACCCCTTTGACTGCCGGGACAATGGCTTCATCTGCATAATGATTGATACCGGCCGCACCAATTGTTGGTGTCGTAAACATGATAATTTGATTGTAGTAAATTGGATTCGTGATAATTTCTTGATAGCCAGTCATCGCTGTATTGAAAACTAGTTCACCAAAAGTTGTTGCTGGTGCCCCAAAAGCTTCACCTTCGTATACCGTACCATCTTGTAAAATTAAATAACGTGTTGTCATGACGTAGTTCTCGTTTGGCAAATGCTAAACGATCCCTCCTTCCCGTCTAACCGTTGAAAAACTAACGGATTTCAATACCGTCCTGGCCGTCAAATTCTTTCATGTTAACGCGAATCTTTTCAGAAGTTGCTGTTGGAATATTTTTACCAACAAAATCAGCACGGATTGGTAACTCACGATGACCTCGATCCACCAAGACTGCTAGGTTAACAGCTGCAGGTCGGCCGTTGTCCATAATGGCATCTAAGGCTGCCCGAATCGTCCGACCAGTAAATAGCACATCATCTACTAAAATAATTCGCTTGTTATCGATATCTACATTAAAAGATGATTTTTCACCAGCACGTTCAGAATCATCATCACGATAATGTGTAATATCAAGTGGTATAACAGGAATTGATGCTCCTTCTAATTGTTGCAAGCGATCAGCAATTCGTTGACCAATAAAGACGCCACGTGTCTTTATCCCGACAATAGCGAGATTTGTCACCCCTTTATTCTTTTCGATAATCTCATATGTAATTCTTGTGAGTGCTCGTTGCATCGCCATTGCATCAACAATTTCTTTTGCCATAATCTATTCCTTTTCTCTCATTGATTCCAACTAATAAAAAGAGACACCATCACTTCTAAAAAGGATAACGTCTCATTCGGTCTTATTCATTACGTTACCTCCTAGTAAACTCACGGGATTACTTTAAGAAAGTTACATTCATTCAGTTTATCTAAAGCTATTTTATCATGTTCAGCACGGTTTGCGCACTATCAGTTATTTTCTTCTGCATAAGGTTCTAATTCTGCCATTGCGTCCACAAAATACTGTGGTAAAGGTGCCTCAAATGTTAATGCTTCTTTTGTTGTTGGTTGCGTTAAGCCCAAGGTAGCCGCATGCAAAAATTGTCCATTGCCCGCCAACGTTTTCTTTGGTCCGTATAATGGGTCGCCGGCTACTGGATGACCAATATAGGCCATGTGTACACGAATTTGATGTGTACGACCAGTTTCTAAGGTTACCCGTAATAAGGTATAACCTACATATCGTTTAACAACTTCAAAATGAGTAACGGCATCGCGACCACCCGCAATAACAGCTTGTTTCTTACGATTGATCTTTGACCGTCCCAACGGTGCTTTAATCGTACCTTTATTCTCAGAAAACTCACCATGCACCAAAGCATAATATTGGCGCAAATTTTTCTTGTTTTTTAAATCTGATGACAAGGCCTCATGTGCTTGATCATTTTTGGCAACCATCAGTAAGCCTGACGTATCTTTATCAATACGGTGCACAATCCCTGGGCGAACGACACCATTAATCGATGACAGTTCAGTATGGTACATTAAAGCATTAACTAACGTACCATTCGGATGACCAGCAGCAGGATGAACGACCATCCCCTGTGGCTTGTTGACCACTAATAAGTCGTCATCCTCATAGACAATATCCAGCGGTAAATTCTCTGGCTTAAGATCCAAAGCAACTGGTTCTGGCACAACAAATGATATGACATCATCAGGACGTACTTTATAATTAGGTTTCTTATTTTCCTTATTGACCTTTAAAACACCTTCATCGATCCACTTTGATACTTGTGTTCGTGTGTATTCAGTAAATGCATCAGCGACAACTTTATCCAAGCGTCCCTTCTGGTCTGTGATTGTCAGTGATTCCTCAGTCATTTGTTTTTCCTTCAATTTCTTTTCTTAAGCTGTTTAAAAAGCGCCGGTTCATCCAGAAATTATAATATTCACCATCATAACTGAACAAAACAGTCCTTTTCGTAAACTGCACATGTGACATTTCAGAAAAACGAAATTTATCTGTATGAACGCCAAACGTTGGTAAAATCCAAAGTGCATCTGTAGCCAATGCGACTCTTCTTCTAAAATAAGTTAATAGTGCAACAATAATGAAAACTACCACAGCACCAATTGTCCAAACGTTAAGGTACGTAACCTCTAATAGCATGACGAGGCCAAACATGGCGATCATTAGAATCCACAGCCAGTTGACCCAGCCAAGTAGGCCTGCTGGTTGGTAATATCCCTTCATTCTTATGTCCTTTCTGATTTACTAATAAGCATGTTGTTTGTAAACCATCTGAGAATGTTTCTATCATCTAGTATAATGAAATTGGAGGTACTTGTCATGTTAATCAAAATTTATTCAGATGCTGCTAGCCAAGGAAACCCTGGTAATAGTGGTGCCGGTCTAGTCATCTTATATGATGGACAACAAATTCAACGGCATCACTACCTGGGAAATATGTCAAATCATGAAGCAGAATTTGCAGCTGCTATTTGGGCCTTCCAAGTGTTAGCAACGCTTAGTAGTGATACCGATACCATCATGTACTATGCCGACTCTAGAATTGTTATCGACAGTATTCATAAACGCTATGCGAAGCACTTTAGTACCCAATTAGCACAATTACTACATTATTATGATCGCTATCATTTAATCATTAGCACCTGGATACCAGAAAAACAAAACCGTGGGGCCCATCAATTAGCTTGGCAAGCTATTCATCATCAGGATTAAGCTGTCCAATCCCAGTCCATGCACTGACTAGCGAACAAACAGGTGATAGTAGTGCAAAAAAAGTAAATGGTGCAAAGGCAGTCACAGACACACCTAACGTTTGTGCAGCAAAACTACCAGCGACACCCCAGGGGACTAAGTAATTAATAACCGTCCCTGAATCTTCCAACGTCCGTCCTAAAGTCAATCGACTCACTTTTAATCGAACATAAGTATCACGCCAAAGTTGTCCAGGTAAAATCGTCGCTAAGTATTGTTCACCAATTAGAAAGTTAGCCGAAATACCCGTCACCAACGTACCGGTAATCATACCTGCCTTTGTTTTAATGCGTTTGACTAATGGTGTCATAACTGCCTTTAAAACACCTTGTTCGGTTAATAGACCACCTAATGCAAGTGCCAACATAATAATAATAACCGTTGGCATCATCGAAAGCATTCCCCCGCGGTTCAACAATGCGGCTAACAAGTCATTTTTGATAGTTGTTTTTGAACCATTCATAATAACATCTGCCAACTGTTGTGGTGTGTGATTTAGCATAAACATAATCCCCGTTACAGTAATATTTACCAATAACGTTGGAATGGCTGGTACATGACGCCATGCCATAATAAATAACAATATGATTGGTAATACTGACCACCAGTTAGGAGTTAACAAATCAGCTAACTTTTGCAAATCGTTCATGCTACCTTTAATAATTTGGTGTTGATTGAAAACAATAAAAATCAATAGCGAGCCTAATAATGCTGGTATCGTGGTCCACATCATATTCTTAATATGTGCAAATAAGTCAGTCCCAGCGATTGATGATGCTAGATTTGTCGAATCGGACAATGGGGAACTTTTATCCCCAAAAATCGCACCAGATAGTACAGCACCAGCTACGATACCTGGATCAAATCCAATCGCTGTACCCACGCCCATCAATGCAACCCCTACCGTCGCTATCGTTGTAAAAGCAGATCCAATCATTGTACCCATAAGGGCCATAATCAGTAATGCGCTCGGTAAAAACCATTGTACATTGGCTATTTTTAATCCCACCCATAATAACGATGGAATTGTATTAGTTGCCATCCATAAACCAATCAACATACCAATCAATAAAAATAAAAACAACGGTGCCAAGGCTTTTTCAATCCCTTTTAACAATTGTTCTTGAATTATTTCCCAAGATGTTCGACGAATTCTGGCAAATATCATGACTGTAATAATACTAATCACAAGTGGCACATTGGGTGATAACCCCAATCCGAGGATACTACCACTAAAAATAAAAACTAATCCTAATAATAATAAAATACTCTGTTTAAATGTCATCGGCTTATTCATTACCTGTTCTCCTCTATTTTATGAAATAATTTTTGCCATTAATGCGCTATTTCTAATTAAGTCGATAACGAGTAAGCCCACCTGCATGACTTGTATGCCTTAATACCCCATTGTTTTTCTCCTATCTACATAAAAAAATCCCAGTAAACAGGCATAAAACCTATTTACTGGGACGAAATTTCTCCGCGGTACCACCCAAAAATTAGTTGATTACCACGAATCAACTCTCTTTCGTTTATTTCAATGTTTAAAAATAGTTCAGTTACTCCACCTGCGCTACTCACAGCTCCCGTAGCTTCTCTGACATACAATGAAGTCTCCTACTGATACCCGTTATTGTACGCATCAATGATTTTTTTGTCAACTTGAGTTTTGGCAATGTATCACAAGGTAATTACAAAAAGCACTTGATTTGTTGGATGGATAAAAGGTAGACGTCGTTCTTTCCCCACTCAATGGTATGCCAAAAATCACACAAAAAAACCGCCGCATAGGCAATTAGCGCTATGCAACGGCTTTTGTAAGGACTTGTGATTAAGCAAGACCATATTTCTTGTTGAACTCCAAAAGCCTTATTACATCAGTATATATAAAGCCAAAAGGTGGATAGAAGGTGGACAATACATTTAGAACTCTACCTATATAAAAACACAAAAAAGCCCACCAGTCACAATGACCAGTGGGCTGAACCATGTAATTTTTTTTACTGAGATAGATATAGAAAGACATGGTTTTTATAGTCATGTGACTCGACCAACACATAACTAATGTAGAGCAGTTGGAGAATAGCTTCCATAGATATCATGCCCTACGGACAAATTATAACACATAAAAAAAAGTCCTACCAAAACCAATTAAGGCGTTAGTGGGACTAATTAATTCGATAGCCATTACTTTAGATTTTGTCTTTATTATCAGGATATCAAAAGGAGGACTACCGAATCATCACTATTTTATACCTTTTTATGATGATTTTACAAAGAAAATAACTCGTCTAAATGCTTATTTTTAAAGTGTAATGCATATAAATAGGTGGCGAGAATTTAACTATATAAACACAAAAAAAGCCCTACCAGTACCATTTAGATACCAGTAGGGCTTAATTTAACTTGATAGATAAGTTTAGTGTCACTAGAAGTTAATAAGGAGAAACCATCAAGTGTGCCTTCAGTATAAACTTCTGACAATTATCTGACAAATCCAAAAATTATTTAACTTCTGTCAATGTCTTAGCATCTACCCAGACGTTACCGTAACGAGTTGATAGAGCAACACCGTTTGATGCTGCATCATTATCTACTACCTTGATGCGGTCTGAATGTAGGCGGAAGTAATCGCCCTTGTTGAGAGTTTGGTTAGAAGTTTTCTTCCCCTTACTATCAACCTTGTCGACTGATTCAACACCTAAACCATTAAGCGTCCAGTTCTTATTTGAACCACCGCCTAGTTCATTGCTATAAACTTGCCAAATACCGTTGATGTATTTCATATCGTCTACACGGTAAGCGGGCTTAGCCTTGAAGTATTCACCAACGTTTAGCACTTGATCTACTTTGTGATTAGACTTAGCTGGCTTAGATGGTGATGTGGTAACTGCGCCACCAACACCATACTTAATATCATGCTTTAATTGCGCATAAGAAATGCCCCACTTTTGCAAGAAGGGCAATGGGTCAACGTGGTCAGAACCATGTCCTGTACGTGAAGCATAGTTGTGAGTTTTGATACCAGTTGAGCTGGCAGTGTCTAATGTGAAGTCCTTAATGCCAGCTTCACGTGCTAATTGACGTGCTAACTCAATATAAATCTTGTAGTCACGGTTGAACTCTGCTTGACTACCTACGTGTTCGTTGAACTCGATTGAGGCATATCCGTACCAGTTCCAACTTCCACCAAGATCATACCCACCACCGTTCGTAGCAGCAACCTGAATAGCCTGTCCTTCTCCAACGATATGCGTGTAATAAGCGTTATTGTAAGTACGTGACAAATATGAAATTGAGTTGGCGTTGGTAGCGTTAGGATTACCAGTTGAGTGTAAATGTATTTGTGTAAATGGTGGCACTGCTAGTCCAGCTGCAACCGCAGGTTTACCCGGTACAACAATATTCTTAATCACATTAACCATTATCTTTATCACCTTTCAATTGTCGCACGGCTAATGCAATAACCGTGTCTAGTTGCTTCTCATCAAACTTCACGCCCAGCTTGTTAGCATTTAAGCGTTCAGTTAGAAATGACATTGCCGCCTTTTTCTTATCGGTTGAGCTATGCAAGTGTGTCTCTGCATATTGCACGGCTTGCATTGCCCACTCATTGAGCATGAGCAAGTTTTTATTCTTTGTGTGGGCAACTAAAAAACGGCTACCAGCGTAAGCTAGTGCCGTTAATAGTCCTGTGTTATATAGGAACAATACAATGTCCACAATGTTTTTAGTATTCATGAGGCATCTTGTCCTCCAATTCTTTAATGCGTTTAGTAAGCCCTTGGATAGATGAGTGGGCTTCCTTTAGTTCTGCAGTAAGTTCAGCGTTTTGCTTAATTAACGTACGGTTAGATTCCAACAACTCGTTATACATCTGTAAAAAATCTTTATCCGCCGTAACTGTCTTGCCGACATTCAGTTTCCAAATACCTAGCAACCCAGCAACAGCCGTTCCAACAACACTTAATAGGGCTGTCCATGTCGCTTGATTCATTTATTGCCCCTTTCCATTTTTGAACAGTGTGTTGTCAGTTGCTAAGTCTAGCAACATTCGTATCAACAAGTACATCAGCCCCAGTGGTACTAGCGTTACGTGCAGTGTGCTTAAATCACTTAACCAGAATGCCACCATCATCATGCAGGTAACACCAACTGCCAACAGACGTGTAATTTCACGAATGAAGTGGAATGAAATGTCCCAGATAGATTGAATAATCATTGCCACACTGACGGCTACTGTTACAAACTGAAACGCTGGTGTTGCTACAATACTGAATGAAGCTGGTGTATGAACGTTTAAGACTAAAAATCTGATGCTGAACATGAACGCAACGGTTATCAATTCAAGACCAGTGATGATCCAAAATCTATTCTTAACTATGTGTCGTAACAATTTAGTCACACCTCCTAAACGTTATTCAAGAAAGCTTTTACTTTATTGGCAAACATAGCATGTCCTTCTGCATTCAGATGGCTGATACTGTTACCATCTTCGGTATACTTAGCCAAAAACTCAGGACTATTCATGTAAACGCCCACTGAGCGTGAATCCAGGACTTCAATACCCCAAATATCATGAACAACGTGTACGAAAGCGTTCAAGTAATCAAGTTGTGTTGCCCCTACCTTGTTAACTGGGGTATTGACTGCCCAACAGGGCACACCAAATAACTTTTTGCCAAGATATTTCTTAATTAGGCCTTCACATAACACATTCAAAGCGCCTTTAAATGTTGTCACGTCCTTATCAGTGTCTTCACCAATTGGGATGTTGTGACCGTAGTCATTACGTCCACCCTCAACACCAACAATATCCAAATTGTCATCCATATCAGTGTAACGAACAACCATTGGGATGTGATTATCGTCATAGCCATCATAGCTGGCAATGGTGTTTCCATTTTTTCCGTAGTTATAATAACTAAAACCAAGCTTGATGGCTGCGATATTATAGGCTGTTAGCGTACCATCTGTTTTATTACCACGAACGTAGCTATCACCCAGCATTCCAAATTTGGTTGCACTATTGTTAGACCCCATTAATGCAACTGGAGTTAGCTTACTAAAGTCATTAGTAAATCGAATGAATCTGATATTATCTTTTCCTCTAACCACATAATACTTATTTGTCTTCTCGCCTACTTGTAGTGATTTTACAGGTTTTCCTGTTTGGTCATACTCTGTGATTATGGACGTTCCGTCAGACCCAAATAACTCTAAAACAATGGCATCATCAGGTCGAATGGCAATCATTTTAGAAGTTGCATATGTCGAAGATACGGACGGAGCAAAAGTGTCAGGTTTAATAAAATAACCGTATTTTTGTTCATTTGAAACTTCCATCACCTTGCTATAGTCATCAGCATAACTACGAATAATTTGGATTGTCGGAGATGACACACGAACTCCTGCATCACTGATAATGACAAGTTCAAATTCATCAGTTGCTATATAAGCCAAATCACCAAATTCGCTATAATCTTCTTGAATATTTTTTACAAAGTTTTTATTCTTATCAAAGACTGCCAAACCAGCCACACCGTCATTTACTTGGCAGTTAGCAATTAACAAATCACCTTTATTCAATGGAATGAAGTCGGAATGCTTGTATTCACTTTGTCCAGCAGTACCGATAATGTCCCCTGCAGTCTCATTAGCATTAGTTGAACTAGCAATATATCCTGTATCCCATCGCCCTTGGTAACTAACTTTATCCTTAAAAGAATCTGGTGTAATGACTGAACGGTCAATTGAATTAGGCGCTAATCCAGTTGACTGATAAACACCACCAGCTACCCAATTTTTACCATCAAAATAATACCAACTACCTTTTTGGTAGTCGATTTCATCACCACTATAAACGTAAATTTTTCCTCGATCTGTCATATCACCAGAATTAGTCACAGGTTCAGGGGTTATTACGTTTTTACCTGGGTCGCCTTTCTCTCCTTTTTCGCCACGCTTAATGTGTTTAGCAAGATAATCAATTCGCTCATTCACTGTTTCTAAAACGCTAGCAAGCGTCACCTCTGGCACTAACGTGCCATCATAATTTTTCAAGTTCTTTGAAACATCAATTGATACACTACCCGATGTAGGGTATATTTCAGTATCGCTCGACCCATCTATCACACTAAATTCAATTTGATATTGCCCTGCTGGTAGTTGGCGCAAAAGATTATCTGAAAAGTCTAAGTAGGTTTCAAGGCCGTTAGTTAGTGCTGGTACTTCAATTAAAAAGCCACTATCATCAGCGACAGTGGCAAATACTTTTTTATTTGATAAATCTTGCAGAATGCCATCATTCCACAATTGAAAATTAAACACTTCAGATGTGTCTGCTTTTTTATTTATGGAATCGCCAACAACTTTAACTGTTTTCATGTAACATCTCCTTATTTATTTTTTAACTCTGCAACATCTTGTTTGATTGTCTCCAGTTCACTGGAAAGGTTAGCAATCTGAATATTCAGAGGGATATTTTCATTGTCAGAATTTAAATCATCTAATTTATCATTAACATCTTCATCATTCCAGGTCTTTAAAGTTGGGTCCCAAACAGGATTTGCAACATCACCTGGAGCAACATCTGTTGTATTTTCTGGTTGTACATCAGCCAATATCATCCCTGTGTAAGCATAAGTACTGGGATCAAACATATACCACCATGTATTTTCGTTATTCATTGTTTCCTCCTTTATTCAGGCATTGAATCGTTAGTAACGTAACTACCAGATATAGTTACCCAGCTTTTAATGTCATCTTTAACAAAAGCAGAACGTGCACCAATAAACCCAGAAGAACCAAACTCCAAAGCCCCTCTATTTCGATTACCACCCTTTAGCCAAGTCGGCGTTTCCATTACAATACCAGGATAATCAATAGCTGGTCGATAGCCAGCTGGAATCTTGCCAGCAGAATAGACAGCACGAAAATCTGGAAATCTAAAATTAGTTTTCTCAATATCTGCCGATACACTAACCGTGTTACCAGAACGTACGAAAGTTAGATTACCCCCAAAAGCCTTAATCGATTTAACATGAACATCTCGTTCAGAAGTCCAGGGAAAATATTTAGGTGTACTACCGTCATTCCAATTCGTAATTACCCGATGCCAAACTTGATTAGCTGTTTTCGAAACTTGTGTAAAGCGCTGCAAAATCGTTACATTATGCAAAATAAACGTTTCAACTAGGCCGGCTGATAAACTTTCGGGCGTATGTTTGACTGAAGTTGGCGTTGAAAAGTAAAACGCTGAATATGTTCCGACTTCTGAAGTGTCGGGCAGCTTATTCAAATCAATTGCAACATTGCGTTTATAAGGCAATGTGCTTCTTGCAATTTGACCATCAATCGCTCCGGTAACGTTTAGATTTGCATCAATTTTTACATCCTTAGTGAATTCATTTTTTTTATTTAGTTGAGCCACGTAATTGTCATTCACTAATTTAGTATATGTTTTCAACGCATCATCTAATGACTTATATGCTGAGCGGGTTGCGCTAACGTTATTATTCAACTGTTTAATTTGTTGATTAAAATCAGCCGTGATTTTATTGACAGTATTGATATAATCTTTTGAAGCGTTTGCCGACAAAATAATACCATTTGGAAATACTGTGAAACTAATCGGGATTGATGAAATCGTCGTATTTTTATCGTCAAATACTGCCAAATAAGCTTCTTCGACGTCTCCTGCAGCTTGATAAAATTCGGCTGGAATCAGCATTGAAAACAGACCAGCTGTTGCAGAAATCAGGTCATAAATACCCGACAGAACTTTTACCTTCCCTGCAGCATCTTTTACAGATAGTTGCACATCTTGACCATTTAAATTATGGGGCAATCGTCCATCCTTCAATGCAAAGTAAACGACTCGACCATTATCACCTTGACGACCGTTTAATTCTTTTATCACTGTGGCATCAGTAATTGATAATGTTGTATCAACCACAGCATATTTACCTTGTGTTGCCATTTTTATCCTCCATACATTTCTTTTTCTTCTTTAGGGTCAATTGGCATTCCTAACTGTTTAAGAACCGATTCGATATAATCGATTCGATCAGCAGTTGAATTGAATTCATATCCATTAATGTTGATATGCGCTTTATCTAATTCTTTAAAATTATCAATAAGTTGATTACGTAGCTTCTGATCTAGTGAGTTGGATAAATCTAATTCAATCATTTTTTACCTCCTCTGCATGTAATAAACCATCGTCGTCCACATCAATACTAAAAACTGTCCCATTCGATGAAACTAGTTGTAGACCGCCTGACATTTTGGCTTTGTTCGTAAATTCTTTATTACCTGCAATTGTTTCATCACTCTGATTAGTGGGAGTAACATAAGGCAATCCATTAATAAGCAATTGGCCATTTTCATCAAATGAAATGCTGTATTTCCTTCCTGCGTTGGAAGCAATCACAATATTATTAAATTCAAAGTCTGAAAAATCTGCCTGTCTAAAATGAAACCCGTCTGCCGCTAACAGCAAACGGGCATTATTTTTATCACCATCAGGAGCAGCATAAATTGCTTTGCCAATTCCTAATGCGCTAACTTTCCCTTCTAAAGCAGGCCTCTTGTTATTCCAATCAATCATATTTAACTCCATACATACCAGGCACCATCGTTCATCATAGATGTGACATTTTGCTCTAATTGTTTAACTGATTTGTTCATTGATTCATTGCTATTGCGGACTTTCTGACGTTTTGCATAATTGGTAGCATAGTCAAACAATTTATTGCCAAAAGTCACACTGTCGGACTGTTTGGACTCTTGTGGATGTGATGTAATACCAATAATTCGAACGTCTACATCAACACCTAAACGATCTTTAATTAGTCCAGAATTACCTATCTTTACATTATTGATGTCAGCTAATTTTGCGTGATGTTCAAACTCGGCTCGTTCCATTGAATATTGAACAATAGGATAATCTTGTAATTGTGACTTAATGTAATTAAGTAATGCTGTTTTGTCAGTAAAACGGTCGTCTTGTACAGTTGCCGCCTGCTTAACGCCCCAAATGCTGGCGTTCTGGCTAGTATATTCAGCAGTTGCCACGTATGAACCATCATCATTTTGCTTACCTAGTCCTTTGATTTTAGTGCGAATATTGCTGTAATCTTCAGTCCACGAAATCTTACTAGCATTGTAACCATCTACAAAAACAAACTGATCTAGTTGACCAAGCTTCTTATAAATGTGAATTGTCCAATTATCAAAATAAAATTCGAAGCCAAAATCATCTTTTAATGTACTCATAAACAATGAATCAGCATAATCAGCACCAAATCCATCACTAAATGCATAGTTTGAAAACTTATCATGAATGACATACTTGAAATTTGTCCCTTTAGTAATATGTTGCATGCATTGGTCCAAACTTTGTGTGTTCATCAACTTATTTTCAACGTATTTATCATGTAGATCGGTGGCAATATGAACTGCCGAAACGGAATAGTTTCTTACTTTACCCGCAGAAGTAGGGTTAACACTGGTCAAACGAAACCATTGACCCGTTTCCGGGACTAATACCCTTGTTTGTGGCAACATTGCTTGTGTTGCAATTTTGTTTTTAACATCACCTTCCAGATTAAATGATAATGTACTAAATTCGTTTAACGATTCAGTGATTGATAAATTAGACACCGTTGCAGGTACTTCATCTAGTAAGGTCGTATACATATAAATAACATTAGCCATTAATAATAAAACCTCGTTTCAAATGAAATTTTAAAGTCAGAACTGCCTGTAACTTCAATGTCATTGTAACCAGAAGCAAAATCAACAAAGCTCCTAGTTGAATAATCATTACCTAAGCGTTGAATACCATTAACTATGGGTACTAACCCAATTAATTTAAATTCGTCACTCGCAGTCAAACTCTTTTTATAAGTGAATGATTGTTTAGTTGTACGATTAGTAATTGTTAATCCTTTAGGTGCATTACCTTTGAAATTGATTGTTACTGGTCGTTCATTGGCCAATAGCGGAATCACTGAAGCGTTATAGAACTTAAATTTAGGTTGATTCGTAAATGTATATTGTGGCGTTTCAAAAGGAATCGTCATTCCTATACCATAAGAACCATCCTTAAAAGTAAACGGATTTAATGTTGTTGCTGTGCTTTCAGCATAACCTTCATAACACACTAAATTGACCGACACATTCTTAGCTTTCCAATAATTACCTAAGCGTGGGTATGCAAAACCATCGGCAACGACTTTCCAACGCATGAAAGGTGTTCGAGAATTAATTACATAAAAAGGCTCAACGCTACTAAAAATCTTTAGCACCTTGAGCCTTTGCAATTCATAATCATAATTGTCACGAGCGTACACATCAAATACTAATGGTATTGATGTCTGTGAGACTTGTGTTGCTGTTAAGTCAGCTCCAAAATCGCCAATTTGCGAATAAGTATGCTGATAACTAGGCGCTGGTGGGTCAAAGCTAATCACTCGTATACCTTCAGCACCTAAGTCATAGATGGTACCATCTCGCCTTTGAATAAGAATATCTTTTTCAAATTTAATAGACATACGTATTACCTGTGATTTGACCTTTCAATTGAATATCTTGATTTTGTAACATTTTAATCTTAGGATAAGTAGCTCGAGCAACTTCGCCACTGTCTAATTGCA
>NZ_BJEC01000011.1 GCF_005405465.1 Weissella thailandensis | reverse complement strand
ATCCCCTGCTAAGAGGTAGGTTACCCACGTGTTACTCACCCGTTCGCCACTCTTTGTCAGATAAAATCAAATCAGAGCAAGCTCTTCATATCAATTAAAAACAAAGCGTTCGACTTGCATGTATTAGGCACGCCGCCAGCGTTCATCCTGAGCCAGGATCAAACTCTCATTTTAAAAGTTTGAGTATAACTCAACTTGTTGTTATTTGTTTAACAGAAGTTAAACGAATTTATTAGTGAATTGACTTCACAAATGTTTTGTATCAAGTAAAACTTGATGACCCCACACATTTGTTTCATCGAAACGATATTCAGTTTTCAATGATCAACATCACGTCAATAAAGACGTGAAGCGGACGACGGGAATCGAACCCGCATTCCCAGCTTGGAAGGCTGGAGCACTAGCCATTGTACTACATCCGCAAAGTGTTTATCTGTCTCAACAACAATATTAATAATACACATTTGTTCTGACAAAGTCAACACTTTTGTTATTTAAATTAATTTATCTTCTATGCCTATCCTTAATGGTGAATAAACATTGCATCCCCGAAACTGAAAAAGCGATATTTTTCAGTTACAGCATGCTTATAAGCATTTAAAATATTATCACGACCTGTAAAAGCAGCCACTAACATCACTAAGGTTGACTTAGGTAAATGGAAGTTGGTAATAAATGCATCCACAACTTGCCACTTAAATCCTGGCTTGATAAATATATCTGTCCAACCAGAATCTGCATGTAATGTACCATCAAACTTCGCACCTATCGTTTCAAGCGTACGAATTGATGTCGTTCCTGTGGCTACAATCCGACCACCATTAGCTCGAACCTCATTCAACGTCTGTGCGGCTTCTTCACTTAATTGATAAAATTCGGAATGCATTTTATGATCATCGATATTGTCTTCTTCAACTGGTCTAAACGTACCTAAACCAACGTGTAAAGTTAACTCAATCAATTTAATTCCTTTACCAACTACTTTTTGCAACAACTCAGGCGTCCAATGCAATCCTGCAGTTGGTGCAGCAGCTGAACCATTAACCTTTGAATAAACCGTCTGGTATCTTTCTTGATCTTCCAGCTTTTCTTTAATATATGGTGGTAATGGCATTTCTCCTAGTTCTTCTAGAATCTCCAAAAAAATACCATCATAATGGAACTTAATCATACGACCACCGTGTTCCAACTCCTCTGTCACTTCCGCAGTCAATCGTCCATCACCAAAAACTATTTTTTGACCAACTGGATATTTACGTGCAGGTTTCACAAGAGTCTCCCAAACGTCATCTTGATCTTGACGAAGTAATAAGACCTCAACATGGCCACCTGTTTCTGGCCGTACGCCATAAAGTCGTGCTGGCAAAACACGTGAATTATTCATGACTAAGGCATCACCAGGATTCAAATAATCAATGATGTCATAAAAATGACGATCATGTAATTCTCCAGTATCTGCATTTAATTCTAACAAACGTGAACCATCACGCTTTTCTAATGGTGTTTGTGCAATTAATTCGTGTGGCAAATCATAATCAAAGTCATTTAAACTAGTATATGTTTCCGTCATTTATCTTTACTCCTAACTATTTTTTATCAGGTAATGGTAATTGTAAGTGTTCATATGCCGCTAAAGTAACAACCCGTCCTCGTGGTGTTCGCTGTAAAAAGCCGATTTGTAATAAATATGGCTCATAAACCGATTCAATCGTATCGATCTCTTCACCAATATTAGCGGCAATTGTACCAACACCAACTGGGCCTCCTTGGTAAAATTTGATCATTGTTTCTAAAATCTTATGATCCACCTCATCAAGTCCCATGCCATCTATTTGCAATAAGGCGAGTGAAAAATTGACCATTTCATCGTTAATTATTTGCAAACCTTTCACAGTTGTAAAATCACGAACGCGTCGCAATAAGCGGTTTGCTATTCGTGGTGTTCCCCGTGATCGTCGCGCAAGTTCATAAGCACCCTCATCAGCAACTTCAATATTAAATATATCGGCTGAACGTTTAATAATCTCTGATAATTCAGTTGCCGTGTAATATGCCATATGTTCAACAATCCCAAAACGATCACGTAAGGGTTGCGACAACATCCCTGCCCGGGTCGTCGCACCAATCAACGTAAACGGTGGTAATGGAAAATGAATCGGGTGTGCATTAGGACCTTCGCCAGCAATAATGTCAACATAAAAATCTTCCATTGCTGAATATAACATCTCTTCAACTTGCTTAGGCAGACGATGAATTTCATCAATAAATAAAACATCGCCTGGGGCAAGTTCATTTAACAATGCCAGTAAATCACCAGACTTTTCAATTGCTGGACCAGATGTTGTCCGCAAATTGACCCCCATTTCGTGAGCCACAACCATTGCTAAGGTTGTCTTACCTAATCCTGGTGGTCCGTATAATAACATATGATCCAATGGTTCTGAACGTTGCTTTGCCGCCTCAATATATACCTGCAATCTTTGTTTTAAATCTTCTTGACCGATATACTGCTGCAATGTACTGGGACGTAACGTTTGTTCAATCGACTGTTCACCAGTGTCAGTAGACATATCATGTAAAAAGTCCTCTGCCATTTATTTCCCCCAAAACCTTACTGCAATAACTTCAAACCTGCACTCACGTATTCCGCAGTAGATAAGTTTGTTTGCTTTGTTAATTCTTTTTCAACACGCTTCGTATCCTTCTTCGCATATCCTAAAGCCTCTAAGGCTAATAAAGCATCAACTAATGCTGAATTTTCCCCATTTGCTGGCAGCGGATCATTAGACTCAACTGATAATGTCAAATCAGCAAGCTTATTTTGCAAATCTAAAACAATTTGTTGCGCTGTCTTTTTACCAATACCAGGAAACTTTGTTAAAAAGCTAATGTCATTTTGCATAATGGCATTAATTAATCCTGTATGGTCACTGTTTGCCAAAATTGCCAAAGCTGATTTAGGCCCAATACCTGAAACGTTCAATAATTTTTGAAATAAATCTTTATCTTCTTTATTAGAAAAGCCATATAAAGCTTGTTCGTTGTCACGAATTATCTGTTCAACGTAAACAGTCATTGTGTCATTCAAAGAAAAGGTATATGGGTTAGCAACTAGCACTCGATAACCAATTCCTTGTATGTCGATTACAATATAGCTTGGCAATATTGCTGTTATAGTACCTTTTAGATATTCGTACATGTTCTTCTCCAATTCTACAAGTCACTGCTTACATTATAGCAGAAAAATTCTAGCTATTTTTAATTTACCATGATTGTTAAATTTCATAATGTGAAATTTTGTACAATAATATTCACACTTTATTCACATTTCCTAGTTATTATTTAAATATCGACTTAAAGATAAGTAACGAGAAAGCCTACGCTCATTGCTTGGTCGTTTCGTCACCCACATGACGAAGAGTTTTTACTTTCCTAGTAAATCTACTCAATTAACATATCTCTTATTAAACCTACAACAAAAAGGGACTGGTTAATAGCCAGTTCTTTTTTGTTGTGGGTTTTATCACGTGCATGAATACTACAAAACGAGTAAAATGGTTATTTATAAAAAACAAATCAACAGGAGACAATCATGCTAAAAGAAAAATTGTCTGAGTTGCCTACTTGGCGCCGAAACTTGTTTGTACTTTGGTTTGGTGTTTTCATGACTGGTATTGGATTTAGTGAAGTTATGCCTTTTTTATCTCTATACGTAGATACACTAGGTGATTTTACTAAAAATCAATTAACCTTCTATAGTGGACTAACTTTTTCTATCACTTTTTTAATGACTGCAATTATATCGCCTTTTTGGGGAAAACTAGCTGATAGCAAGGGACGTAAACTTATGTTATTGCGTGCATCATTAGGAATGGCTATTGTGTTTTTCCTAATGGGAGCAGCCCAAAATATTTGGCAGCTTATTTTCTTTCGTGCGTTACAAGGTCTATGTGGTGGCTTTATTTCAAACGCGAATGCCATGATTGCTACCCAAACGCCAAAAGACAAATCTGGCTATGCTTTAGGGACACTAGTCACTGGTGTAACTGGCGGACAGCTAATTGGCCCATTCATCGGTGGTATTCTTGCTTCAATTGTGAGCTATCGTTTGTCTTTCATTATTACTGGTATTATATTTTTACTAGTATTTACACTTGTCATTACCTTGGTCAAAGAAGAGTTTACCCCAATTGCACCTGGCGAATCATTATCACGTAAAGAAGTATTTAAACAATTAAAACACCCCCAGTTAACGATTAGCTTATTTCTAACAACTTTTATCATTCAAATCGTTAATCAGTCCATCAGCCCGATCGTTGCCCTTTTTGTCCGTGAATTAAATAACGGCAATAACGGCACCACATTCTGGGCCGGAGTCGTTGCCGCTATGCCGGGTATTGCAACCATGCTGGCTGCACCAAAATTTGGAAGATTAGGTGATCGCATTGGTACACATCGTATCATGTTAATTGGATTTACACTGGCATTTTCATTTATGTTACCCACAGGGTTTGTCACTGCAGTTTGGCAGCTAGCCATCTTACGTTTTATGATAGGTATTTCTGATGCCACGATGCTACCTGCGGTTCAAACACTAATATCTAAAACAACGCCATCGCAGATTACTTCACGTATCTTTGCATACAATCAATCATTCCAATCATTAGGATCAGTTGCTGGACCAATAATGGGAACAATTGTTGCAATGTTTTTCGATTATAGAGGCATCTTCATTGCAAGTGCCCTCCTGATAGTCGTGAATGCTGTGCTATTCTTTTATCGTACAAAATCATTAAAAAATGATGATTCACTTAATTTATAAAAAAGGCCTTGATGTTCTTTTCAACTAGTTAGCAAAATAACTAGCAATGAAAAACACCAAGGCTTTTTTAATCAACATTTATACGACGAACCATGTGATATAACACTAATAGCGCAAATTGTAGCGCCCCAAATGAAATAACAAACACCAAACTATGCATTGATATCGAAGCCGTAAATAGTTTGATAACTTTTTGTGGATCACTAACGATTTCCCACGAATTAATACGCAAAAACCGACCGAGGTAAATACCATACGCCGAAACAAAAGACAAAATCATATAAAACAATATCGTCCAAATAGTTGAAGATTTTTGACAATAGACCCGACCAACAATGTGTGCTGAAGCAATTCCTAATATTAGGCCAGTTAATACACCCACTGCCAAAATAGCGTAATTAAAAAATTGGGTTTCAGTCATTAATCCGGTACCAATGGATGACAAATGACTAAAATCAGTCACCATATACATGGCATTTGGAAAAAAAGCTAACCAAACTAGTGTTATTAACCCCTTTACAAGACGATGCTTCTTGGCATACCGAATTAATAAGGCTAAATCAAATGGTATCAATGCTAAAAATATATTCCAAATTAAAAAATTATAGTTGGTTGGTACCAACCAAATGACCAAAAGCATGCCTAAAATAACGACGTGCACCCTGATAATATCCGTTTTCATTTTTTCTTCCAATACTTTGTTTTTTAACCTGATAAAAACATTTTACAGGACGTACGATAAATGCATCATAAAAAACAACTTATTTAAGCGTTTCAGTTTTTGCATGAACTTTATTCGTATATGGTATTTCATACCAATTAATATTCCCAACAACAATCTGCACCTGACCAGCCATTTCGTCAGTAACTGCCTGCTTGAATGCCGTCATTTCTGAATCAGCGACCGCAACTGTAATCGTTACATCAGACGCATAGGCTGTATCTAAAATCTGATAATCATTCTGCCCTAACCAATATTTCAGCGGGTCCAATTGCTTATAAGCAATTTGTAAACGTACTTCATGGCGCTGAATTCGTTCAATCAAGCCACTCGCTTCAACACCGCCTACAACAGTTCCTGCATAAGCTCTAACAAGCCCACCGGCACCAAGCTTAATGCCACCAAAATAACGCGTTACAACCACTGCAACATCGCGAATGGCATTATTTTTTAAAACTTCTAACATCGGTACACCAGCTGTGCCGGCCGGCTCACCATTATCAGAATATCGTTGTATTTCATTACGATCGCCTAGTAAATATGCCCAAACATTATGTGTTGCCTTACGATGAGTCAAACTAATACTATCGATAAATTGTTTCGCTTCTTCTTCATTTGACACACGCGCGATATTTACAATAAACCGCGACTTTTTGATAACTTGCTCCCAGGTTATCTGTTGCTTAGCAATTGTGATATATTTTCCCAACTCTTCAACATGTTCAACCTGATTTCCCGCCATATCATCCTCCTTTTTAATTAATAAAACTCGTTTATTCTCAGCTTTACCGAAAATAAACGAGCTATAAAATTTCCAAATATTTAATCGATCTTACTCTTCGTATTCAAATTGGAAATCTAAAATCTGTACAGTATCACCATTCTTCGCACCAGCTTCATGGAGCGCCTCATCAACACCCATAAACCTAATTTGACGTGCAAAACGCATTAATGATTCTGTAAAGTTTGTATTTGTACGCTTAAACAATCGTTCAATTTCATCACCAGATAGAATCCAAGTGCCATACTCATCTTGTGATAATTCGAATGGTTGCTCACGTCCCTCAAATTCATAATTTGCTTGTTCATCACCAGTTGCCACCATTCCCTTTGGTATAAAGGCAGGTGTCTCATCCAATAAGTCAGCTGTACGACGTAACAAAGGTTCCAAACCTTCACGTGATAATGACGAAATTGGCATGATTTCAAGATTATCAGGTACACTATCATCTTTACGAAGTTGCTCTTCAAACATTTCAAGGGCGGTTTGAGCATCCGGCATATCCATCTTAGTAGGTACAATAATTTGTGGACGCTCTAATAATGCTGGATCGTAGGCTGCTAATTCTTGATTGATTTTTATGTAATTATCGTAAGGATCCTGTTCTGGATCAACACCTGACATATCAATCATATGCAAAATAACTCTAGTTCGTTCAACATGCCGTAAGAATTGGATTCCTAATCCGACACCCTCCGAAGCACCTTCAATCAAACCAGGTAAATCAGCCATAACAAAATCACGTCCATCACCTAAACGTACCATCCCTAAGTTGGGCACTAAGGTAGTGAAATGATAAGCTGCCACCTTAGGCTTTGCTGCTGTTACAACTGATAATAACGTTGACTTTCCAACTGATGGGAAACCAACTAAGCCGACATCTGCCAATACTTTTAATTCTAGGGAAATATCTAATTCTTCACCTGGTTCACCATTTTCAGCAATCTCAGGAGCTGGATTTTTCGATGAAGCAAACCGAATATTACCACGACCACCACGGCCACCTTGGGCAATAACTAAGCGTTGCCCTTTTTCAGTCAAATCACCAATGACTGCACCCGTTTCTGTGTTTGTAATCGTCGTTCCTTGTGGAACTTTAATAATTAAATCTTCTGCTGATTTTCCTGTCATCCCCTTGGTAGCACCATTACCACCAACTTGCGCCTTAAAGTGGCGTTGATAACGGAAATCCATCAGCGTACGAAGGCCCTCATCAACAACCATGATGACCGATCCACCATGGCCACCATCGCCACCGAAAGGACCTCCCATATCAATATATTTTTCATGGCGGAATGAAACTGCACCATCCCCACCTTTTCCTGCTTTAACAAATATTTTTACTTGGTCGACAAACGCCATCGTTCATGACCTCACTTTCTTTTTTAGCTGCCTTGTAGCCAACTGTAAACTGTCGTGTTACATTTTACAGCACTTTCTCAGGTTTGACCACCTTTAGTCGTCATGATTTTGCATTGCTGCCAATGATATGCGTATATTATTGGCAACCTTTTCTGATATCCCCAATTGTTTTAAATCATCTAATGAGGCGTTCGCCATTTTATTTATTGAACCGAACTTTGTTAATAATTTTTGGCGTGTCTTGGGGCCAACCCCAGCAATACCATCTAGTCTTGAACCCAATGAACTTTTAGAACGTAGTTGACGATGAAATGTAATAACAAATCGATGGACTTCATCCTGTATCCGTTGTAATAAATAAAAACCTTGTGAATTTGGATCAAGGTGGACATGAGCCGCCCCTTCTTTCTTTAACAAGTCAGCAGTCTTATGCTGATCATTTTTTACCATAGCTGCTACCGGAATATCAAGACCTAATTCATCCTCGATAACCTCTCGAGCCGCATTTAATTGAATAACCCCACCATCCATTAAAATAAGATCTGGCATTTCCTCATGTTCTTTCAATAATCTTGTGTACCGTCGCCGAATGACCTCCATCGTTTCAGCATGTTCATCAGCGTGCTCAGTCGTTTTGTTTTTATACTTACGATATTTGTTTTTGTTTGGTACACCATCTTCAAAGACAACCATCGCAGAAACCATCGCTGTTCCTTGTAAATGAGAATGGTCAAAGGCCTCAATACGATGAATCTCTGGAATATTCAACGCATCAGCAATTTCTTGCATTGCACCACTGGTTTTTGACTCGTTCATCTCTAGTAGGCGGAATTTTTCATCCAAAACAATTTTGGCATTCTTCCCTGCTAATTCAAACAATGCCCGCTTTTCACCACGTTGCGGGGTCCGTACTGGCACATCAAACACCTGCGAAATAGCCTCTTTATCAACACCTGCCGGTACCAAGATTTCTTTTGGTAACACAGCATTCCGCCGATTGTAAAATTGTAAAATAAAACTTGTCAATTCTTCTTGTGCTGAACCAACTATAGCAAATAGCCGTTTTTCACGTTTCATTAAACGGGCTTGCCTAATAAAGAAAACCTGGACTGATAACCAACCTTTATCCATATAAAAATTAAAGATATCTCTGGGCGTACCATCACGTGAAATAATTTTTTGCTTTTCAACGGTTGCTTCAATAAATTTTAATTGGTCTCTTAAGTCAGCTGCACGTTCATAAGCCAAATTCGCCGCCGCATCAACCATTTTTTCTTGTAACATTTTGGTGACAACCCTGGTATCACCATCTAGAAAGCGTTTTATCTTCTTTATCTGATCACTATATTCTTGTTCAGGAACTACTTTGTAACAAGCACCTAAACACTGTCCAATATTAGCGTACAAACATGGGCGTCCTTGAAACCCATGACAACGCCGTAAAGGATAAACTTTTTGCAAAAAGTGCAAGGTTTCCTGAGCAGCATAGACATTCGGATAGGGGCCAAAATAATGACCACCGTCATCTGCTACTTCATTTGCTAATTGGATTTGTGGATCACGTTCATTAGTTATCTTAATATACGGATAGCCAGTCCCACGTTTTAACCTAATATTATAATAAGGCTGGTATTTCTGAATTAGCGTAATTTCTAGCAACAATGATTCTTTTTCAGAACTTGTCACAATAAAATCAAAGTCGGCGATATTAGCGACTAGCTGCTCAGTTTTTCCAGAGTGTTCACTTTTAAAATAAGAACGGACTCTATTTTTTAAATTTTTAGCCTTACCAACGTAAATAATTTTCCCATCTTTATCTTTCATTTGATATGATCCTGGTAAATCAGGTAATAAAGCTAATTTCTGTTCAATATGTTCTGATGCCATCTAGATGCCTTTCTTAACTATCAGCTGACAATTTGCCGTGTTTTTACCAATTTTTCTTATTTAACCAAATTTTAATTAAACATGCTATAATAGGTCTAACTATTACATAGGAGGTTCTTGACATGCCACTACAAACCAAAAGAAATGATGAATTAGCTCGTCAAGTTGACGAGGTTTTTGATATTCCTGATTTAAACGACAAAAATAAAGATCGTTTCCTCGGCAATCAACAAAATGAGGAAGAAGAAAAATAAGTTAATCAAGAGCCTGGAACAAAAGATGTTCCAGGCTCTTTTATGTCCAGAATTTGAAAAATTTTAAACATAAACGCGTACCAAAAGCTAACGCCTGAATATAACAAGTGTCTTTTGTCTCGCTGTCTTTTCTTTATTGCTACATACTTTATACAATAATAACTATGAGTATTCACCTCTACATCATAACAACCCTATGCTACTTTCTCAATAGCATAGGGTTGTTACCGTTAATCATCAATTGTTTTTTTACTAAATAATCCTTTTAAGCTCAACAAAGCTGCTTTAGTAATATTACCATCACTGTACGTTAACACATTTTTCTTATAAACTCGTAATCCATATCTGGCCAAGAAAATCAGCACAATAACTTCTAATACTAATGCAACGAACGCATCAGTCATATTAGCATATTGTAATCCTAAGCGTGCTGGCATAAGCGTCTGAGATACAAATGGCACATAAGACAATGTATTAATCAACATATTATGTGGCTGACCCTCAAGGATAAACGTCAAAATATAGCCAATCATCGCCATATAAGTAATTGGAGATACAGCTTGTTGTACTTGACTCAAGTCATTGATCATTGCCGATATAATTGCTGTTAAAATCATGTACAAGAATATCCCAACAATCGCTAACAATCCCGTCATTACGGCAAAACCAACATCAACACCAGTAAGAAGTTCCTTAGCCATGTCAACATATTTATTATCAGGCACAAAGGCGTAGCCAATGACGCCAGCCACAACATACACAATACCATGGGTAATTGCCAGCGCAGCAACGCCTAATAGTTTACCAAAAAATTGTACCCCAGCCGAAGTGACTGCTAACAAAATTTCCATAATTCGCGAAGACTTTTCATTCGCAATTTCTTGAGCAATCATGCCGACATACGCCGTCAGAAAAATAAAGATAAAGATACCTAATCCACCAGCTAGCATACTATTAGCAGCGTTTGAAGATACACCACCCGTTGATGTTTTACCATTGTTGCTATAGACAGTTGAATTAAATGGTGGTGGTTGAATCAAATCTTGTAATTGTTTCGTATCTAAATGCAATTTGGCTGCTTGATTAACCATATAATATTGATTAATCGTCGTTTGCAAAGTATCTTCAGATAGTGATTCAGCATCTTTGGCCATCGTTAAATGATAGCACTCATTTTGCGAAGTCAAATAACCATCAATCTTATCATTACGCAAGGCTTGTTTGGCTTTAGCCGACGACTTGATATTCGTATACTGCGCACCAACTGATTTATTTTTCTCCAAATACGTCGTTAGTGATGTGTTATTCACTATTGCTACAGTAGGTTTCTCATCACTTTTAGTAGCATCTATTGCAAACGTAATACCGAAGATAACCAGTAAAATTAATAATGGTGCTAAAACAACCGACCAAAAGCCGAATGTTTTCATGCGATTCATATAAGTTTGTCGGGCAACCAAAAATAATTGATGTCTAGTCATTTTTAATACCCCCGGCAACTTCACGACGGAAAATTTCGTCTAATGTAGGTGGTGTCTGTGCAAACACCGGTACATACCCGTCTCGAGCAACAATCCTGAACACCTCTTTACCAACACGATCATCTGATAACTTCAGATGTCGGCCATCACCTTCTTTCTCAACCGAGACGACACCTGGTATCGCTAATAATTCCGCATCTTCTACAGGTGATTCTAAATAGATTTCACTACGTCCAAATGACTCTCTAATATCAGATAAACCACCACTTAGCACTGTCTGTCCATGTTTTAACATTAATAATTCATCTGATAACTTTTCAACACCACTCATATTATGTGAACTAAAGATAATCATCGTGCCGTTGTGCTTCAGGCGTAAAATTTCATTCATCATGAGTTGGGCATTAACTGGATCAAGACCAGTAAATGGTTCATCCAATATCAGTAATGATGGTTCAGTAATCACCGTCGCAATTAATTGAACTTTTTGTGCATTACCTTTAGACAGACTTTGGACTTTATCAGTTACCTTACCCACAACGTCCAGTCTAGTCATCCAATGCTTTAATTTTTGTTTTGCATCACTCTTCGACATACCATGTAGTGCAGCAAAATAAACAACTTGCTGTTCAATACTCAATTTTTGATACAAGCCACGTTCTTCAGGCAAAAAACCAATATTTTGCCTATCTCGATTTGTAATAGCATGATTATCCCAAGTAATCGTACCTTGTGTGGGCTTAATAAAATCCAGCATCATTCGGAAAGTTGTCGTTTTCCCAGCACCATTCTGGCCAATCAAACCAACGACATGTCCTGCTTCTAGTTGCATATTCATATTGTCAACCGCAATTTTGTCACCAAACTCTTTTGTTAAATTTTTTAATTCTATCATGCAAAAACTCCTATCATAATTGGCAGTTAACACTATTAGGATAGCATATTTTGTTAAAATAACTATCTTTTAAATTAAAAATCACCAATACTATCAACCTAAGATGTTAAAAAAGAGACTGCGAGACAAAAGTTGCTTTGAAATTCAGTTATGTGATAAGAATTACAAAGAAACATAATTAATACATTTTTAACACAAAAAAACTGGAACATTTTTGTCCCAGCTTCTCATTTAATCTAAAACTTTTTAATCGTAATTCCGAATGTCTGAATTGCTCATTTCTTACTGTGCATCCTTTTTAAAACGATCCATCATTTCAGCAGTAAACTTCAACTCACGTGGCTTAGAACCATTTGCCGGACCGATTAATCCACGATCTTCTAAGGCATCAATAATTCGTCCAGCACGATTATAGCCCATCCCGAAGTGACGTTGAATAGATGATGTCGATGCACCATTTGCACGAAGAATGAATTCCAAAACTTCATCCCACTTTTCATCCAATTCGTCATTACCTGAGCCATGACCATTTTCTAATGCCTGTACTTCAGCATCTGATACTGACATTGATTCATCATATTGTGCACTACCTTGTTGCTTAATATAATCAGTAATTGCTTCAACATCATCATCAGATATAAACGCACCTTGGACACGTTGTGGTCCATTTGACCCGATTGGCGCAAATAACATATCACCACGACCTAATAGTTTCTCAGCACCATTACCATCTAAGATAGTACGTGAATCAACACCAGAGGATACGGCGAAAGCCATTCGTGATGGTACGTTCGCTTTAATCAATCCAGTAATAATATCAACCGATGGTCGTTGTGTGGCAACTATCATATGGATACCAGCAGCACGTCCCAATTGCGCGATTCGAACAATGGCATTTTCAACGTCTCCTGATACAGACGACGTCATCATCAGATCAGCCAACTCATCAATAATAACAACTAGATATGGCAATTTTTGCGAAGCAACACCCTTTTCGGTTTCATCACGCTTTTTCATTAGCTTATTGTAACCGTCAATATTACGGACACCTTCTTCAGCCAATAACTTAAAGCGACGATCCATCTCAGCAACAACCTTCTTTAGTCCCAACGCTGCCTTTTTTGGATCCGAAACAACTGGTGTAATCAGATGCGGAATGTCGTTATAAACTGACAACTCCACCTTTTTAGGGTCAACAAGCATCAAACGTACTTGTGAAGGTTTAGCTTGCAATAGAATTGAAGCTAAAATACCATTAATAGCCACTGATTTTCCTGACCCAGTTGAACCAGCAATTAGCAAGTGCGGCATTTTAGTCAAATCAACTTTAACAACGCCACTTGTGACACCTCGTCCAATTGGCACAACCAATGGTTTTTCAGTGTCAATACCGGCTTCTTCAACCATGTCACGAAAACCAACTGTCGCTTGTTGATCATTGGCGACTTCAATACCAACAACATTTTTTCCAGGAATTGGTGCCTCAATACGTAAGGACTTTGCTGCTAATGCTAGCGCTAAATCATCAGCCAAATTTTGGATTTTCGAAACTTTGACCCCAACAGCCGGTTTAATTTCATACTGAGTAACTGTTGGTCCTAACACAACCTTTTCAACCGTTGCATTAATTTTGAAACTCTGCAAAGTTTGATGAAGAATCTGAGCCTTTTCACTAAGGGCATCACGTTCCTGTGATTGATCAGTCGAACCAATTTGTTGTAATAACTGGGTTGTTGGTATGCGATAGTCCTCATCACTAACCACGGTTGCCAACCCGCTTGCATCAACATCTGGCGTTGGCTCCGACATTGCTGACGGTGTCACATGCATATTAGCTTGATGCGACGTTTGCTTAGCTTCACTTTTTGCTGGTCGATCTAGCATATCCACATGTGACAATGGCACATCCTGACCTGGTAGCAAATCATCGTCCGCTAAGTCTTCACCATAAACAACTGGTTCAACTGGATCAGCTGACTGTACAACTCGTTTAGAATCAAAACTTGTCTTGGCTTGTTGTGGTGCGCTTGATTGCATTGAGGCAGGCGCCGTTGAAGCAGCAGCATGCTGTGCCTTAGTTTCAGTTGCTGTGGCACTACTTGACTGGCTCTTTTTCATTAATTCTGGATCAACAGACACTGTCGCCTGTTGATCATATTGAGAAGTCGGTGCCACAATTTCAGGTACCACAAACTTAGTAACCGAAGCTTCTGCATCATTATCAGTTAATGCTTGTTTCTTATTGGGTACCTTAAAATGGACTTCACCCGATGAAGACGCCTCAGGTAATGGATTTTCTTTCTTCTCTTGGTTAGAACTAAAAGGATCTTCATTAAAGAAATCCTTCATCGCCTCTTGCTGACGATCTTTTTGTTTTGTACGGAACGTACTAATTGACTCTGTCATTTTTTCATGGGCCGTTGTCGCCTGAGTCTGTACTAAATCACCTGCGCCTTCAGCAAACGTAAAGAAATTATCAAAGACGCTACGGATTGGTAATCGGAACATCACAACATTACCAACAATCAATAGCACGATAGCAAGCAACCATGAGCCAAAATTACCTGTTGCTAAATAAGTATATTGATAGATAAACGCACCAATAATACCACCACCTACCGGCGTTGTAACCGCATGATTATTTAAATCTTGATTAATTAATTGTTGGATAGTGACAACATAATCGCTATGCAAATCCATCTTATTAAATAACAAAATAGAACCAATCAACATAATACCCACATAAAATGTGGTAAAGCCTAGATAATGATGCCATTTCAATCGAGGCGGCCATGTTCCATATGCCATGACAACTAGAAATGGTATCAACAAGACAATCAACAATATTTGGTAAGAGCCACCCACCAATAAGCGGACTAAGTTTGCCACTAATTTGCCAACCAATCCGACTTTAGCAATTGCTAGGATGGTTAAAATAACTGCAATTAATCCTGAAATCTGTGGTAAACGTGAGATAAACCAATCCAAAGTATCATTGTTTTTTTTCTTCTTACGATTAGTTGTCTTTCTTGGAGTGCTTTTTTTAGGGCGACCCCTTGTTGGCTTTTTTCTAGCTGTACTCTTCTTATATGCCATATGGTCCTCCTTTCTTAAAAATTAGAGACCAATCATCTAGTGTTTACTTCAGTTTATCGTAATCATATTCATGAGTCAGATCAAGATTAGGAAAACTTTGTTGACGCAAAACTTCATAAATAACAATTGCTGCTGTATTTGAAAGATTTAGTGAACGAATGTGATTATCATTTTGTGGGATACGCAAAGCTTGGTCTGGATGCTCCTTCATAAAGGGCTCAGGCAAGCCTGTTGTTTCTTTACCGAATAAGAAATAATAATCATGATCAGGATTTGTATAGTCAGCTTGATGATATGACTGTTTTGCAAATTTAGAGATAAGGAACAATTCATCAGTATCTTTTAGCGTTGCCATAAAAGCAGGCAAGTTCTTGTGAACGGTAATATCAACATTATCCCAATAGTCCAAACCAGCACGTTTGACATGTTTATCATCTAATTTAAATCCTAGTGGTTCAATTAAATCCAATTTGGCATTAGTTCCAGTAGCGGTTCTCGCAATGTTCCCCGTATTCGCTGGCATTAATGGTTCAAACAAAACAATGTGATTCGTACTCATAATTTAACTTCTCCTATTCTCCTTAGGTCATTTTTTAACCTACACGTGATTAATGCATACAAAAACAAGTATAGCACGTACTTTAGGTACCTTGCGCTATACTTGTCAAAATTTATTAATGTTTTAATTCTAGTCAGTTTCTTTAAAGATATCAGAAGTCGATTCCCACCAACTATAGAAGCGGTAAACCAACACTTTCAAAATGGCATATCCAGGTACTCCAAAAATAACACCTAAGACGCCAAACACATTTCCCGCTGATAGCAAAACAATCAGAACGGTTACTGGATGAATTTTCATTGAAGATCCCAACAACTTTGGTGAAATCAGTCGTCCTTCTAACGTTTGCTCAATCATAAAGACAATCAGAACAGATATCAACATGATTGGTGAAACAAAAATACCGACAACAATGGCTGGCACCATTGCCAAAAATGATCCTAGGAAAGGAATAATATTCAAAATTCCAGCGACAATGGCAATTAACCAACCATAGGGTAACCCTATAATTGTATATCCAATCGCAAACATAATCATTACCGCAAACGCAACTGCAATTTGGCCACGAATGTAATTTGAAATTTGCGTACTAATTTCTTTTAGTGTCTCTAAAAATGAGCGGCGTGCCTTGGCTGGCAAAAACTTTGCTACATACGCTGGCATCTGATGGCCATCCTTTAGCAAGTAAAATAGGACAAATGGGAAAGTAATAATGGCAATCACAACACTAGTGACTGTCCCCACAACAGAAGACACACCATGTAGCCCTTTCTTAGCATATTCGGCTGAATAATCTTGTAACCAACTTGATATTTCGGTATTAGTTGTATTAAACCATTTATTAATAGCATTAAATTGTTTGTTTGACGTAAATTGATCAACCATATGCACAATTTTATGCCAATAGGTTGGCCATTCTTCAACCAAACTACCAATTTGACTACTTACCCAGGGAATAAACACTGCTAAACCCCAAACAATCAAAACAGCCAAAATTAAAAATTGAATTGAAATAGTGGCGATTCTCGGAAAATTATACCGACGTTCTGCCCAATCGACCATCGGATTCAATAAGAAATAAAATACACCTGCAATAATGATTGGCGCACCAACAGCCCTAAAGAATTCCGCAACTGGTGCGAAAATAAATTCTACTTTATGAAGCATAAAGATAATTATTAAAAATAATAAAATCATTAACATTGCAGATACAACCTTATTATCCAGCATCCAACGCTGGAAAATTGATTGACTATTTGGCTTTTCTTTCATGTTTTTGCCTCTCTTTAATAATATTTACACAATTATTTTTTATAAAAAATCCCCATCTGGTGCACATACAGCTTAATATGCATCACCATAGTGGGAATCATCCATGATTAATAACAAATCATTAATTAAACAAACAAAACACGAATTGCTTCTGGTATGGCAAAGTCCTTCTGAACCAGACTAAGCTTTCCAGTATCACTATTACGTGAATATACTGAAACATTATCAGTATTTTGGTTAGCTGCAACTAAGTAATTTTCCTCAGGATTTAAAGCAAAATCTCGTGGGAAGTCCCCTTCAGTTGAAACCCATTGCATGTGTTCAACGGCAGCACCATCTGCTTTAACCGCAAATACCGCAATTGAGTTGTGCCCACGATTTGATGTATAAATAAAGCGGCCATCCTTTGATACATAGATAGCAGCACCACCGTTATGAGCATCCCAGTTTTCAGGAATCATCAAAACGGTTTGTAACAAAGTAAACGAACCATCTTCATGATACTTTAATACTGATAACTTAGATGATAGTTCTCCAAGTAGATAAGCATACTGGCCATCGGGACTAAAACGAATGTGACGCGGTCCAAAACCAGCTTCAGTATTAAACGTTGCAACTAAGCTTAATTTACCTTCACTAGAAACATCAAATGTGAGCACCTTATCAGCCCCCAAATCAGCAACGACCACCCGATTATCAGGTGTTAAATTGCTAAAGTGGACATGTGTGCCTTCTTGCTCTGGACGAGGACCTTTTCCTTCAGATTGATATGAATCAGTTAAAGTCAAATTACCGTCTTCAGAAATTGCATACACATCCAACGTCCCTTTATGATAGTTTCCTGTATATACTAATTGACGTGATTCATCGACAGCAACATATGCTGGTGCTGCCCCTTCAGTAAGCAGCTCTTGCTGTAATGTTGCATGACCATCTTTATAATCATAGACAGCAACACCACCTTCGCCGTCACCCTTATCAACTGCGTATAACTTGTTGGCTTTACTTAATGCCAAATAAGTAGGTGAACCAAGTTCTGCTACAAGATTTTGATTAGATAACTGCCCTGACTCAGTATCGAAATCTGCAACATAAATTCCTTTTGAAACGCGTTTTGTATAAGTTCCAAATAAAATATGTTCTATTGCCATTTTCACGCTCACTTTCTCACTAGTATTGATTCAAGTTGCCTACATTATATCATAATTTGCATATATAATTAACTGGCATCCATATGGTCTAAAATTTACGACGTTCTTGCACGCGACCCACGATCACTGATGCAATAATCGAAATAATCAATAGCGTGACAATAATAATTAATGACACAATATTGGAAATATGCCATGCACTCCCTAGCGCTTTCATTCCTTCGTTAAAGATCATCTTAGTACCAATAAATGCCAAAATAATGGCAAGTGCATACTTAATGTACCGAAACATCGGCAAGATACCAGACAAAGCAAAGTATAGCGAACGTAATCCCATAATTGCGAAAATATTTGACGTCACCACAATAAAAGTATTTTGAGTGACTGCTAATACGGCAGGGATTGAATCAACTGCGAATAATAGGTCAGTTCCTTCAATAAATAATAGTGCTATCAAAAACTTTGTTGCATAGCGCTTACCGTTTTCTTTCACAATAAAATGTGGTTCAGTAACCCCTTCTTTAATCGGTAAAAATTTACGTAGTAACTTAATAAAGCGATTATCATTCAGATCCTGTTGCTCATCTTTCTCAAAGAGCATTCTAACACCCGTAATAATTAGGAAAATACCAAATAGATACATTAACCAAACAAAACGATGCAATAAGGCTGCACCACCAAAGATAAACAGCACTCGCATAATCAAAGCACCAAAGACACCCCAAAATAATAAGCGATGTTGATACTTGATATCAATATTGAAAAATCCGAAAACGAGTATGAAAATAAATAAATTATCGATACTTAATGATTTTTCTAATAGGTATGCCGTAATAAAATCCAATGCATGACTACTACCCATTGTCTGCCAAATGATACCACTAAATATAAAAGCCAAAGCAATCCAAAAGGCACTCCACAATAATGATGATTTCATCGTTGGTGCATGGTTACCCCGATGAAATACTCCTAAATCCAATGCCAACATAATAATGACAAAAACAAAAAACAACACCCAATAACCTAAACTAACCGCCATCGATATCTCAACTTTCTTTTATGGTACTGATAGAGCGACATTGTCAATAAAATTAATGTGCCAAATATACCTGATGAAGCCTTAAATATAATTAAAAAATGCAGAGCGAGACAATAGTTGTTTTGAAGCCGATATGTCACGTGATTTGCGATATTTTTAACACAAAAAGGTTGGAACAATCATTTTGTTCCAACCTCTGTTATGAAAATTATTTGTATTTATCAGAATATTAGTTTGATTTCACATCAAGCGCCATAAAGTTAGCGACTTTTTCTGCTTCATCAGAAACTAATTGCAAAGTTGCCAGACGATTCTGCTTGACAGCTTCATCGTCAACCATAACCATAGTTTGGTCAAAGTATGCAGCAATAGCTGGTTGCAACCCTAATAATGCAGCAATTAATTCATCAGTCGTAAATGCTTTATCAGCGAATGATCCGATTTGATCATAAAGTTGCTTTTCGGCATCATTTTCAAACAAAGCCGTATCAACAGCTGAATCCGTTGGGTTCTTAGAAGTTAAGCGCATCACACGAGTCAATGATTCGACACCTTCACGGAACATTGCGTCTTCACTATGCGCCAATAACGCATTTGCTGATGTGAACATTTGCGTTGTATCTGTTAATTTACCAGTAGTTACCGCGTTGATAACATCATAACGAACCTTTTCAGTCTGTAATGCTTTGACAACACGGTCAGTTAAGAATGCAAGTACATCGCTAATCACAGCTTGTAAGTTATGTGCGACATCTTCAGGAAGACCCATGTAACTATCATCTGCTAAGACACCATCAACCAATGCTGATAGGAGATCATTGACTGGCAAATGCCAATCATTCGCATGCAAAATATTAACCACACCAGAAGCAGCACGACGTAGCGCATATGGATCATTAGAACCTGATGGCATCATACCACCCGCAAAGAATGATAGTAGACTATCTAACTTATCAGCCAAGGCCAAAACTTTACCAAGCACGGATTCTGGTAGGTCACCATCCGCAGAAATTGGCATATAATGCTCACGGATAGCCTGGGCAACAGCTGGATCTTCACCAAATAACAAGGCGTACTTCTCACCCATCACACCTTGCAATTCATCAAATTCACCAACCATGCCCGTCATTAAGTCGAACTTATAAATCTCGGCAGCACGAGCTAATTGTTGCTGTTGATCGTCAGTCAATGAAATATTGTGTCCAATTATAGCAGCTAATGCTTGAACACGAGTTGTATGACTCGCAACTGAACCTAATTTGGCGTGGAACGAAACAACCTGCAACTTATTATTATAAAAGTCTATGTCATTCTTTTGGTCCTCATGATAGAAGAACTTGGCATCTTCCAAACGAGCAACCAACACCTTTTCATTTCCAGCAATAACGTTATCTAAGTGTTCATTATTACCATTACGTACTGAGACGAAATATGGTAATAATGATCCTGACTCATCAATAACATGGAAGAATCGTTGGTGCTCACGCATTGAAGTAATCAAAACTTCATCAGGTAATTCTAAGTATTCAGCATCAAAACGGCCCACAAAGGCGGTTGGATACTCAACAATATTATTAACTTCCTCTAATAAGTCAGCGTCTTTTTCGATCTGCCATTTGTTTTCTGTTGCAAGTGCATCAATTTGAGAAACAATATTAGCCTTACGCTTATCCGCATCAGCCTGAACGTACACTTTTTCCAAATCATTCTCGTAATCAGCCGCATTGTTGATGTTAATGGTTTGACCCAAGAAACGGTGACCACGTGTTTCACGTCCTGAAGCAACATCCAAGATATTAAATGGTACAACTGTATCATCAAGCAAGGCAACAATCCAACGAATTGGTCGTACATACTCAAATGTATGACGTGCCCACTTCATCGTTGTTGTAAAGGTCATGCTTGTGATGACTTCTTTAAAGCCCGCCAAAACTTCTGTAGCTGGTTGACCAGCCTCGAACTTTGTTACAAAGATATATTCATTACCCTTGAACTCTTTAAAAGTAATATCATCCGTCGTCATGCCTTGACCACGAGCAAATCCTTGGGCGGCCTTTGAATAATTACCTTCTTTATCAAAAGCAGCTTTTTTAGCAGGTCCTTTAATTTCTTTCGTTAAATCATCTGCTTTATCAGCAACATCTGAAATTAAGATTGCCAAACGACGAGGTGTTGAAAATGGCTTGATGTCACCATATTGTAACCGGTTTTCTTTCATAAAATCTGCTGCTCGTTCAACCAGTTGATCAATTGCTGGTGTCACCAAATGTGCTGGCATTTCTTCTAAACCAATTTCTAATAAAAAGTTTGCCATATTAGTTTTCCTCCTCGTCAGCTGGCAAGTACTTTGCCCGCAATTCTTCATCCTTTAATAGTGGGAAGCCTAGTTTCTTACGCTCGTCAATAAATGCACGTGCGACTGAACGAGCCATGTTTCGAATACGTGAAAGATATTTTGCACGCTCGGTAACAGACACAGTACCACGAGCATCTAACAAATTAAATGTGTGTGATGACTTCAAAATATAATCATAGGCTGGATGAACAAGGCCTTCTGCTAATAATTTTTTAGCTTCCGCTTCATACTCGTTAAAGTGACGTAGTAACATCTCTGAATCTGACTTTTCAAATGAATAAACGGAATGTTCATATTCAGGTTCCTTAAAGATATCACCATACATGACGCCATTTCCCCATTCCAAATCATAAACAGTTGGCACATCTTGAATATACGAAGCCAAACGTTCCAAACCATAAGTAATTTCAGACGTTACAGCATCAACTTGGATACCTCCAACTTGTTGGAAATAAGTAAACTGGGTCACTTCCATACCATCAAGCCAAATTTCCCAACCAATACCGGCAGCTCCCATTGATGGGTTTTCCCAGTTATCTTCAACAAAGCGAATATCGTGAGCTAACGGATCAATTCCCAGCGCCTGTAATGAATTCAAATATAATTCCTGAATATTATCAGGAGATGGCTTCATAACCACTTGGAACTGATGATGCTGATAAAGACGATTAGGATTATCACCATAGCGACCATCAGCTGGTCGACGTGATGGCTCAACATAGGCCGCATGCCATGGTTCGGGACCATTCGCACGTAAAAAGGTAAAGGGGCTCATCGTTCCCGCACCTTTTTCGGTATCATAGGCCTCCATTAACATGGCTCCTTGGTCAGCCCAAAACTTTTGTAACGTCAAAATAATATCTTGCACACTCATTTTTGCGCTCATTATGACAAATATTCCTTTCTTTCTACTGAGTAAAGCCACAAAAAAGCCCTACATCAACCATCAAACATTGGTTAATGTAGGGACGATAATTTCGCGGTTCCACCCTACTTCTAGTACCGAAATACTAGCAGCTTTTTTAATTGAGTTTATTAATTAGTAGTGCCCCTTAATTATTACTAGACCACCCTCACATTAACGATGGCTTGCTGTGCTAATAATAGATTAATTTTTCCACTAATTGTCGTAAGCTTTACAATTTATAAGTTTAGCACGCCTTACTTACTTGTCAATAAGGACATTTCACGGTGTTCGATCGTCAGTTTTTTTCTCACGTTGCACCATTCTATTTTGCCAAGAAGCTAATTGCTGAATAAATGACTTAGATTTTAAATGAATACCAACCTGGTCATCATACAACTTGTCCATCACACGCGCCATTTCTTGCTTAGTTTGCGTCTTTAAATCCAGCGTACCAACTAACCTTAAATCAATATTTGCTAATTTAGATAAGATACGAACTGCCTTAGTATCTAGGTGTAAACGGTGCTCATCAGCTGACCAGTGTTGTTGACACAAAGTGCCATTTAATTCTTCGGAAAAATCCAATGGCAAATCACTACGACCACAGATTACACATTGTCCCCAAGTAGGTCGTATACCAAAAACAGGTAGTAACTGTAGCTCAAAATAGTTTGCAATCCCCTGTGGATCAAGGCCATTCTGCAATTTATCAAGTGCTTCAATGATTAAATCGTACCATTTCGTAATGGGTTGATTATCAACAAAGGCGGCATCAATCAAGCCCAAAATATAGGTCATATATGCATTTAAAACTATATCCGTCATTAAGAATGTCGTATCTTTAGTCGCCTTCACATCATTAATAAAACTTAAACCCGTTGTATTAATAGTCCCCTCAAAGGTAGCTGCACTCAATGGTTGGATTTCGGCCGTAAATTGGTACCTTTGACTTTTACCATGACGAATATAAAACATTCGTTTGCCAGCTTGGCGTGTTAACATTTTGACCATTAAGTCTTTTTCTTTATGGTCGCGTTGATACAGGACAATTGCATCAAAAACTTCTGTCATTTTATTCACCTATTAAAAAAGAGTGAGACAAAACCACTGCCAAACTCTTGTTTTTTACTATATATCTGAATCTTCCTTGTAACCGTATGATTGCAAGGCTTGTGGTTTATCGCGCCAACGATCTTCCACCTTCACCCAAGTCTCAAGGAATATTTTGTCACCAAGTAAACGTTCAATATCTTTACGCGCACGTATCCCAATTTCCTTGATCATAGCACCACGCTTACCTATGATAATATTTTTTTGGCTCGGACGCTCAACGACAATCGTTGCTTGAACATGTAGTTTCTGCTCATCCTCACGAGCAATCTTATCAATAACGACTGCAACGGAATGCGGTACTTCTTGACGAGTTAACTCCAAAACTTTTTCACGAATCAATTCACTCATAATAAAACGTTCTGGGTGATCTGTTAATTGATCTTCTGGATAATACTGTGGTCCAGTAGCCATATGATCCATTGTAAACTGTAGTAACTCCGCCACACCTTCACCAGTTAGAGCAGAAATTGGGAAAATTTCGGCAAAGTCCATCTGTGCATTGTAATCTGCAATTTGATTCAACACCTCGGCACGGTCAATTAAGTCTACTTTGTTAATAATCAAATAAACTGGCGTATTTGATTCCTTTAAACGATTAATGATGAAATCGTCACCAACACCACGTTCTTGATCTGCGTTCACTAACAACCAGACCATATCTGACTCACGTAGCGCTGACATCGCAGTTTTCACCATATAATCCCCTAATGAGTTATGAGGCTTATGGATACCAGGTGTATCCATGAAAACCATCTGACCTTCATTAGTTGTATAAATTCCTTGAATCTTATTACGGGTCGTCTGCGCTTTGGGTGACATAATGGCAATTTTTTCACCAATCATCTTATTTAAAAGTGTTGATTTTCCAACATTTGGTCGACCAACAAGGGCAATAAACCCAGACTTAAATTCTTGTTCGCTCATTAAACTTCTCTCTATTTCTTTTTTATTATCTAAAAATCATTTGTAAATTAGGTAGCAAATATGGTTGAAAAATCAAGATACCGACAACAATTGCAAAAGCAGCGGCAGCCAGGACGCCCCCGGATGCAACATCCTTAGCAACTTTAGCTAATGGATGATAGTTTTCACCCACTATCAAATCAACAATGGCTTCAACAACTGTGTTCAAAAATTCCGCACTAATCACAGTAAAGACGGCGACTGAGATCCACAACCAATCTGAGCGTCCTAAATCAACGTAAATTCCTACGATCAGTACCACACAAGCAGCAAATATGTGAAAGCGCATATTACGCTCACGTACCAATAATTCACCAATTCCCGCCATGGCATGACCAAATGCTTGCACAAAGTGGGAATTTTTATGGACTTGATGGGTATCGTCTTTTTTCTTATTATCTTTTGAGTCCATAGCTATCTAATATTTCACGCTGCAAATCAAACATGATTTTTTCATCTGCTTCACTTCGCATGTGGTCGTATCCGTTTAAGTGTAAGAATCCATGTACGACCAAAAATCCTAGTTCACGTTCATATGAGTGCTCAAGATATTCAGCTTGCTCACCAATTTTATCAACCGAAACAATAATATCACCAATATTCTTCGCGATATCATCTACCATCTCATCATCCATCAATAAAGGCATATCATCACCATCATCTTCGATAGCAAAAGAAATGACATCAGTTGCTTTATCTAAACCACGATATTCCCGATTATACCTTTGAATCTCATCATTATTAACAAAAGTTACCGACATTTCAGTATTATCTGGCAAAGATAGATAATTACCAGCATAATTTAAAACATCGTTAACTAATTTTACTTGTTCCTCTGGAACTCCTGGTTTTGATTGATCGATTATTGCTAAATCCATTTTTAATCCTTTTCACTTGTTTGGTTTTGTTTAACATCATACGCTTCATAAGCATTAACAATTGCCCCAACAACCGGGTGTCGGACGACATCATCTGCATCAAATGTCACAAAAGAAATATGTGGCACATCTGATAATACTCTTTGGGCCTGGATTAACCCAGAGCGCGTCTTTGTTGGTAAGTCAATTTGTGAAACATCCCCATTAACGAGCATTTTTGAGCCAAATCCTAGACGTGTTAAGAACATTTTCATTTGTTGTGGCGTTGTATTTTGCGCCTCATCTAAAATAATAAAAGCATCATCCAATGTTCGACCACGCATATACGCCAATGGGGCAATTTCAATCGTTTCACGCTCCATTAAACGTTCTGTATGTTCCTTACCCAAAATGGCATACAGTGCATCATAAATTGGACGTAAATAAGGGTCAACTTTTTCCTTCAAATCGCCTGGTAAAAAGCCAAGACTTTCGCCTGCCTCAACAGCTGGACGTGTAATGATAATGCTCTCAACGTCCCCACGTTTCATCGCTGCAACCGCCATAACAACGGCTAAATATGTTTTACCCGTTCCTGCTGGTCCAATCCCAAATGTAATATCATTTTGGCGAATAGCATGAATATAACGGCGCTGGCCATAATTTTTAACTCTCACCGGACGACCTTTAACATCACGCAATAGTGTTTCAGTGTACATATCTTCAAAGTATTCTATTGTACCACGCTCAGCCATATTGATAGCAGATACAATATCAGCGGGACCTATCTTGACACCCCGTCTGATCAATGATGTTAACGCCGAGACTACTGAATAAGCAGCTGCAACCTTTTCCGCATCACCCTTTATCGTTAATTGATCACCCAAAACCGATAAGGTCACTGCCAAACCTTCTTCAATCAATTTTAGCTGACTGTCTTGTGGCCCGACTAAACCAATTTCTTGTTCTGCATTTTCAAAATGATAAATTTTTTCAACTTGAGTTGCCAAACGTTAAATCCCTCACATTTCAAAGTTTTTGCTTTTTGCTTAAGTATAGTATAACGCAATTATTTATGTATCGGGGAGACCCCCGTTTTGAAATTATAGTAGTGATTGCACTTTTTGGCTAACTAGCTTACCATCAGCTTTTCCTTTAACCTTTGGCATCAGTGCACCCATTACCTTTCCCATATCAGCTTTGCTAGTAGCGCCAACTTCACTGATAGTTGCCTTAACAATATCCTCCACTTCTGATTCAGACAATTGTTTAGGCATATATTTATTTAAAACATCAATTTGTTGCTGAATATTTTGTACCAAATCATCACGATTAGCTTCCTGATAAGAAGCCATTTCTTCCACACGTTGTTTCATTTCACGTGATAATACTGTCATTTCTTCATCAGTTGTCAAATCATGCCCTAACTGAATTTGCTCATTTGACAATGCAGACTTGACCATGCGGATGACACTAAGCGTTTCCTTATCCTTTGCCTTCATGGCCACTTTCATATCTTCTGTTAATTGTGCTAATAGTCCCATGCTATACTCCTATTTTTTCTTCATTATACAACAAAACCGGACTACCAACTAGGATAGCCCGGTGCGAACCGTTTTAACGGCCCTTCTTGTTCTTGCGCTTACGTGCGGCCTCAGCCTTCAACTTACGTTGTACTGATGGCTTGATGTAAAATTCACGCTTACGGTATTCTTGTAGAGTACCGTCCTTTGATACACCACGCTTAAAGCGACGGAGAGCATCATCAAGAGACTCATTCTTACGAACAACAGTCTTTGCCATAATGTTTACCCTCCCTTCACGTGTGAAGATTTCAACTTATATTTAATATATGTCGCACACTTTGTTCTTTATTATTCTATCAAAATAAGCGTGTTTGTCAATCGTTACTTTTAAAATAACCATCTATAATTTCGGCTCATAGAAGCCACCAAAGATTCGATCAACTCGCCATAACGATGCCCATGCTGTTGGATCTACCCGAGAAATAGCTTCGTGTAATTCAAATTGCTCGTACATCGAAATAACTGTAAACAAAATTTCTTTTTTGCGATGATTATAACCACCTTCGGCTTGATGAACAATCGTGATACCACGGTGCAAGCCATCTTGAATCTCAGTAATTACCTTCTCTGGCTCTTCTGTAACGATCATCACTTGCATTTTCTGTTGTCTTGTATAGACTAAATCGATTACACGTGCATTAACTACTAATCCAATTGCCGTAAATAGCGCATATTGAACACCGAACATCATACCAGATGCTACTAGAATAAAGAAATTAAAGGTTAAATTCACTGCCCCCATTTTGGCGCCCGTTTTACGTCGAACGATGATACCAATAATATCCAATCCACCGGTCGATAACCCATTACGTAAAGCAAATCCCGTTCCAAAACCATTGATAGCACCACCAAAAATTGCCATCGCTAAGGGATCATCTGTCCACAAATGGGTAGGTTGCTTTATCCAATTCATAGCGATAGCTGCTAACAAAATTGCCATACCAGTAAAGAAAGCAAAACGCTTACCAATTTTACGATAAGCCAAGATAAATAATGGTAAATTCAGCAAAACCAACCAAACACCAACCGGTATTTGAACACCAATTAATCTAGTGACTAATGTATTTAGTAACTGCGCTAACCCAGTAAATCCCGATGAGTAAATATGACCTGGTGTCCAAAAAAAGTTTAAGGCAACTGCCGAGGCCAAAGCATAAATCATGGCACTACCAAAACGACTTGAATATTGATGCTGATTAAAATACTGTTCTAACTGCTCCATTTTCCCTATTCTTTCATAATACACTGCAATAAGTCCGTTTATGATTTTATCATGCGATGTACTTTTATCCAAATTATTAAATTAAAAGCTTGTGTCCCGTCAAGACAATCTTTTATTGTATATCCCTAGCCACGATTTATGAGCTTTTTAGTTAATAAAAAGGTCGGAACATTTTTATCTGTTCCGACCTATTAATTGATTAAATTAATAACTATTTACTAATATTCAACGTATGCATAACTGCACGTTGTTACTCTTCTGCCATATTTGGTGCGGCGACATCAGCATATTCTGGTGCCGTTAACTTCAAATCGCCAATAATTTGTGCTTTAGCTACCGGTGTTGGTGCCTCAGTCATTGGCTCTGTTGCCTTAGAATTCTTAGGGAAGGCAATCACTTCACGAATGTTATCCTGACCAGCTAACAACATTGCTAAGCGATCAAGTCCTAGCGCAATTCCACCCATTGGTGGGAAACCATACTCCATACCTTCTAATAGGAAACCAAAGGCTTCATGTGCTGCTTCTTTAGTAAATCCTAGCGCAGACAACATCTTCTCTTGTACGGCCATCTGGTGAATACGGATCGAACCAGAACCTAGTTCATAACCATTCAGCACTAAGTCATAAGATTGCGCATGCGCTTTATGGGCACCTTCAGTTGTTTCCAATAATGGCAAATCTTCTTCATTTGGCATTGTAAATGGATGATGAGCAGCAATCCAGCGCTTTTCTTCTGGTTGGTAATCAAACAATGGCCAGTTAACAACCCAAGCAAAGGCCCACTTGCTTTCATCAATCAAACCTAATTCTTGTGCCGTACGACGACGCAATGCATCCAAAGTTGCAGCAACAACATTTTCATTATCTGCCGCAAACAAGAGCAAATCACCAGCCTGTGCATTGGTTTCTGCTAACAAATCAGCTTCTTTATTTTTAAGGAACTTTGCAATTGGACCAGAAATACCTTCATCGCTAACTTTTAGCCAAGCTAATCCTTTTGCACCAAAACGTGCAACATATTGGGCCATCTTATCAATATCCTTACGAGAATAGTGATCCGCCCCACCAGGTACGACGATGGCCTTTACTTCACCACCATTCTTGATAGCATTCGCAAAGACACCGAATTCTGAATCAGCCATCAACGTTGATAGATCCTGCAATTCCAAGCCAAAACGCATATCCGGCTTATCAGTTCCAAAACGGCGCATTGAATCAGCATAATCCAAAACAGGAATAGCCGTTTTATCAAGATCATAGTTCACAGTCCGCTTCATAATGGCTGCTACCCAATCAGATACCAAGTCCATGATTTCATCTTGATTCATAAATGACATTTCAACGTCAAGTTGTGTAAATTCAGGTTGACGATCACCACGTAAATCTTCATCACGGAAGGCACGCGCAACTTGATAGTAGCGGTCAAAACCAGCTCCCATCAACAATTGCTTAAACAATTGTGGTGACTGAGGCAATGCATAAAATGAACCAGGATAGACACGTGATGGCACCAAATAGTCGCGAGCTCCTTCAGGTGTTGATTTTGCAAGATATGGTGTTTCAATATCGATAAAGCCATTTGCATCCAAGAATTCATGCGTTGCAGCTGTTATCTTTGAACGGATCCGTAAATTGCGTTGCATTTCAGGGCGACGTAGGTCCAAATAACGATACTTTAGGCGTAGTTCATCAGAAACATTGATGTCATCTTCAACATAGAAGGGCGTCGTCTTTGATTCTGACAAAATTTTAGCTGCTGTGACGTGTACCTCAATTTTACCAGAACGCAAATTTTCATTAACTGCCCCTTCACCACGTGACTGAACAGTTCCAGTAACTTCGATAACATATTCCGTACGCATATCTTCAGCAACCTTTAAAGCTGCTTCGCCAAATTCATTTGAAAAGGCTAATTGTACGATACCTTCACGATCACGTAAATCAACGAAAATTAAGCCACCTAAATCACGGCGCTTCTGTACCCATCCCTGAAGCATTACTTCCTGTTCTAAATATTCTTCGTCGATTAATCCTGCATAGTTTGTTCGTTTCATTATTGCTTATTCTCCTTCATCTTCAGGTGATTTTATATACTCTGGTAGGTTAGTGTACAATTCAGCAAGCTTCACAGAAGTTTCTTTACCAGTGGTCATATCTTTCAAATGAGCAGACTGCTCAGCTAGTTCGCGCTCACCAATGGTAATCATGTAACGAGCATTTAAACGATTAGCTGTCTTGAATTGCGCCTTAAGCTTGCGGTCTTCGTAATCACGATCGGCACTGTAACCAAATGAACGAATGGCTTGGACCATTTGCATTGCTGTAATATCTGTATCCTGTCCTTGATTAGCGACATAAATGTCTAATTTATTTTTTTCTGGTAGAGGTGCATTTTCTGATTCTAACAATAACATTAGTCGTTCTAAGCCGATTCCAAAACCAACACCAGCCATTTCGGGGCCACCGAATTCTGATACTAATCCATTGTAGCGACCACCACCAGTAATCGTTGACCAACCATGTCCCAAAGCCTTTGACTGCGTCATCACCTCAAAAATTGTATGGTTATAGTAATCAAGGCCACGAACCACATTTTCATCAATTTCATAATCAATGCCTAAAGCATCCAAATACTGTTGGACTTTTTGCCAATGATTTTGCGCATCTTCCATCAAATAATCCAAAATTGATGGTGCATCAGCCACAATTTCTTGATCCTTAGCATCTTTTGAGTCCAAAACTCGCAATGGATTTTTCTCTAATCGCTCTTGAGAGTCATGTGACAATTCATCAAAGTGTGGCTTTAAGAAATCAATCAATGCTTGGCGGTAGTTTTCACGAGACTCTTTATCACCTAATGAATTAACCTTAACCTTTAAGTTAGTAATCCCTAAGGTTTGGAAGAAATCAACCGCCATTGCAATGACCTCAGCATCAAGAGCTGGTGATTCTGAACCTAGTGCTTCAACCCCGATTTGATGAAATTGACGCATCCGACCTGCTTGTGGTCGCTCATAGCGAAACATTGGTCCCACATAAAATAGTTTGTATGGCTTAGCATGTTCTGGTCCAAACAGTTTATTTTCCACAAAAGCACGGACTACACCGGCTGTTCCCTCAGGGCGTAGCGCAATGTGTCGATCTCCCTTGTCCTTAAAATCATACATTTCTTTTGTCACAACATCTGAAGTATCTCCAGCTGATCGTGCAAAAATATCAAAGTTCTCGAAAATTGGTGTGCGAACTTCTGCATACTGGTAATCGCTGAACAATAACCTAGCTGTTTCTTCTACATAGTGCCACTTGATTGACTCAGCAGGTAGTAAATCAGCTGTTCCCTTTGGCTTTTGAAATAATTGCTTTGCCATAAAACTCTTCTCCTATTCGTTTTCATAAAATAAAAAACACCCTTAACGATATCGCAAACATCGTCAAGGGTGCTTATCACAACAGCACGGTACCACCTTGTTTTTTGGCTAATAGCCGTAACGTGGCTCCACGCACAAAAACTGTGACCTTAAAAGTGTCCCCTCAAAAACAACAACACGGACTTTCACCTATTTCCGCTCGCTTTGGTTATTCTTAATGAGTTTTCTTTCTCATCGGTTTTATTTATTACATCTTATTATCTTATAGTTCTAAAATGCCGTCAAGTAAACATCCTATTGGGCTGTTGTCGTTTGATTACTTAAATAATTTTGAATTCCCACTGGAATTGCCTTAGCAATCTTATCTTGATAAGCCTTTGATTTAATTGATTTAAAATCATCTTTTGAATTCATATAGCCATTTTCAAGCAAAACTGCTGGTACAGAATTATCACGAATAACCAAAAAATCACCATATTCAACACCTTTATTAACCAACGGCAGTGACAATTCAGCATTGATGTTGCTAGCAAGGTCATACGACCCATTATTTTTATGATAGTAGTATGACGTATATCCTGTGGCCGAGTTCGGTTCGGGTGACGAATCAAAATGGAACGAAATAAACATGTCTGCATGATTATCTTCTGCTACTTTAGGTATTTTAGCCAAATAAACTAATTTATCTGTATTACGAGTCATAATCACACGAGCACCACGTTGACGTAATTGTTTGGCAACACGCTTTGCCAACTGTAACGTGTATGTTTTTTCGTATTTATTATTCGTCGACAAAGAACCAACATCGGAACCACCATGGCCTGGATCAAGAACAATAGTTGTTTCTGATAGCGGTGTTACTGTCTTTAACGGTTTTTGCCTATGTAATAGCCAGCCGGCTACCCAGCCAGTTGATTCATCCTCGCGACGAATTTGATACCAACCTTCAGACTTTTTTAGAATTTGTAAATGTTCACCTTTTTTTAATACTGAAACTGGCGCACTTTGAACACCTTTTTGTTTTCGCAATGTCAAATTAGGAATTTGCACAGTTACTTGCTGTTTATGTAACAACACAACTGTCAACGAAATCGCCGTCCCAAGCATGACAATCACAATTGTTAACGGCACCCAGAATTTCATTAACCACTGTCGCAATAATTGTATTAAATCTTTCATGATTTGACCTCATATTCTGGATATATAACAACTAGTTTACCCTTTTTTTGGTTAAATAGCGATACAAACTCATAAAAAATAATGAGAAAAAATTGTTTTGAGGACGCGTTTATGATTGATATTTTTAAAATCACCAATATTGAATTTTAACCATAAAGAGGATGGAACATTTCTTGTCCCATCCTCTAGTGCATTGTAATCTATCTCAGTATAGACCGAAGTCTCTTAAAAAGCCTTCCCAGTCCACTTACTTGCAGGTAATTCATCAAAATCATAGGTCGCAATATCCGCAACATCTGTCACAACAGCATGCGCTGGTACAGAAATCATCAAATTAATAGCACCTTCTTTTTCCTTGACTAAAATTACCGGTTTTTGAGTTGCCTCAGAATAACCAATTTCCCACGCTGTCCCTGGATCAACGTGCTCTTTATCATAATCAATAACTGCCACAACCACATCAGCTGGATCTAAATGATCTTTGTCACCTTTATAAATTGCCTCCGCCCATTCTGGCGAACCAAATTCAAATTCATCATGCACTTCTGTGCGGGGACTAAAGAACTCAGACACTGTCTGGTTATTTGTCAACGCCTCTTCTAAACGCTCAATACGATCAATTTGTTCATCATCAAAAAATGGTCCAGCAAGATAAACGCGCTTCATAGTACTATCCTCTTTTATCAATCATTTTAATGATATTATTTTATCGAATAAATGACGAACAATCAATTAAAAATAGTACGTTTTTTGATTAATTTGTGAACTTAATGAAATTTATTGATAGTTTTATCAGTTTTTAATTGCAGATATACTGACGTTGTTCATTTTTCAATCCATGAAGAACAAACTTGGCAGGATCACTTTTGAAGTCAAATTCCCGATCTGCTGCACCTTTCAACTGACTATTAAATATTTTTTCGTAATCAGCAATAGTTACATACTGTCGATTAGCTAACAGGGTATCAATTTGCCCGGTTACTAAGCCAGCACTAAAGTGTGGACGCAAAGTTAGTGAATAAAACTCCCCCTCTGCACCAGATCCGTAAGAGAACATCCCAATACGATCACCAGCTTTAAGAGATTGTGAATTGTCTAGTAATGAATACAAACTTAGGTACAATGAACCCGTATATAGGTTACCAATTCGCTTATTGTACACACGGCTGGCTTCGAATTCATCCATTAATGCAACCTGTTGTTCATCAGTTGCTTCAGGCAATACATCACGTAAGGCTTTCAAGCCCATTTTAGTAAACGGCAAGTGAAAGGCTAATGCTTTAAAATCAGCAATGTCACGCCCAGTTTTAGCTTTATAACGTGTCCAAACCGTTTTGAAAAAGTCTTGATAGACATTTGATGAATATTTACCATCGACCCTAGCAGTATCAGCATAAACAGGGCGCCAAAAGTCCATGATATCGCGTGATAAGAATTGGCTATCTTGGTTGATTTCAGCAATCATGGGGTTAGCAGCTACCAACATGGCAACAGCGCCACCACCTTGAGTAACTTCACCACTTGTTTGTAACCCATAGCGGGCAATATCAGAGGCAACCACAAGCACTTTTTCGTCAGGATGTAAGGTTACATAATCGCGAGCTTGCATTAGTGCAAAAGTCCCTGCATAACAGGCTTGCTTCAGCTCGATTGTTCGCGCATAAGGGTTGATACCGAGTAAGCGTTGTAAATAAACGGCACCGGATTTAGAATTGTCAATTCCCGATTCCGTTGCAAACAGAATCATCGTAATTTTCTTACGATCTGAAGCTGTTAACATTTCATCAGCCGCATTTGCAGCCATCGTCACAACATCTTGTGTTGCTGGTATGACTGCTTGTTCCGTCTGACCGATACCAATTAAATACTTATTGGGTTCTTCACCACGTGCATTAGCTAATTCGACCATATCAATATATTGATGTGGTGAAAAGAAACTCATTTTATCAATTCCAATAATTGTCATTTTTCTACCTATCCATTGATTGCAACACTAATTTTTTTCATAATTTCACGAGCCAACGTGATTTTGCTCTGTAATGGCAATGACTCTGGTTCATTATCCTTTGTCAAAATAGTCACTTGGTTTGTATCATAACCAAAGCCGACTTGATCTTTTGACACATCATTCGCAACTAACATGTCAGCATTTTTCTTTTTCAACTTATTTTGGGCATAAGTCATCAAATTTTGGGTTTCAGCTGCAAAGCCAACTAAATACTGATTGGTTTTGGCTGAACCTAATTGAGCTAAAATATCAGGGTTTTCAACTAAGGTCAAGTGTAGTTGACCTGAATCTTGCTTTTTGAGCTTGTTTTCAGCCGTCTGTGACATCCGGTAATCTGAAACGGCTGCAGCCATAATAATAGCATCCGCTTCTGGCAGCATCGCAAACATTTGTTCCGATAATTCCTGCGCGGATTGGATATGAATCGTGGTAACTCCAACTGGATCAGGAAGCTGTGTCGTTGCTGATACCAAGGTAACATCAGCTCCCTGCTCAGCTGCCGCACGTGCTAGAGCATAGCCCATTTTACCTGACGAGCGATTTGAAATGTAACGCACCGGATCAATCGCTTCAACGGTACCGCCTGCAGAAATAACAATGCGCTTATCTTTTAGCTGACCATGTTTTTGATAAACAGCAAGTTCGCTAAGCGTGAAGATTTCCTGAGGCTCTGGTAAACGACCTTTCCCTGCATAACCCTCTGCTAATATGCCATCAACTGGTTCAACGACAATGTCTCCATCTAACTGAATTTGTTGTAGATTTCTTTGCACAGCAGGTTGTAAGTACATATTTTCGTTCATTGCCGGCGCAACAATCATGGGTGTATGTCTAGCTGCTAATACGGAACTAGCTGCATCATCGGCTACCCCATTAGCAATTTTCGCAATGATATTGGCTGTTGCTGGGACGACAAAAAAATAATCTGCCCAATCGGCTAAGGCAATATGGTCAATGGATTCTCCCGTCTTATCGGCAAATAAATCTGTCAAAACGGGCTGATTTGTTAATACAGCCATTGCTTTCGGTGTGATAAATTCGGTAGCTGTTGCCGTCATGACAACTTTCACTGTTGCATCCATTTTTACCAATAAACGTGCAAATGACGCAGCCTTATATGCTGCAACACCTCCACTAATGACTAATACTATGTTTTTTTGTGAAAACATACGCTGTTCTCCTTAGTTTAAAAATCCAGATACATTTAGTTTACCATGAACAACAAGCCTTAAATTAAAACAAATTGCTACACGTTATTTTAAATGGCAACCATGATAAATAACAATATTCAAGATTTTTTCAATAAGTCCTTGCATCGTTTCAATTCATCTGGTATATTATTATTTGTTGTTGAAGCAGAGGCATCATATTCAACATTTACATGGCTCATTGGTCAAGCGGTTAAGACTCCGGTTTTTCACACCGGCATCCAGGGTTCGACTCCCTGATGAGCTATTGGTTTCGACCAAAAAACTTTATATTTTTGGCTCATTGGTCAAGCGGTTAAGACTCCGGTTTTTCACACCGGCATCCAGGGTCCGACTCCCTGATGAGCTATTGATGTTACTAGGATATTTTTATCCTAGTTTTTTTATACTTGAAACACACGTGCGATATCGGTATAATATTTAATTGTGATGGAGCTATGGCAGAGTGGTAATGCAGCGGACTCGAAATCCGCCGAACCGGTGTTGAACCGGCGCACGGGTTCAAATCCCGTTGGCTCCTTATTAGAGTTTTACAAGTATTTTTACAAAGAAGTTTAACGCTATTCATGTACATGAATAGCGTTTTTATTTATCTTTGTATTCCACTTCAAGTGTAAATTTACCCCTTAAAAAAACACCAGTAAATAAATACTAGTGTTTAATCATGATTCTTATATGGTACCTAACAATTAAAAATTAATTGACTTTTTCAACACTTCCATCTGGATAAATAATGCCAATTGAACCAGTACTTGACCTGACATCACGCCCCCAAATAACTAAATTTTCTGATGGTGGCGCTGGTGTAAAGGAAAAGCCCCAAGCTTTCATTGGAATCATTTTTTGCTCATACGTTAAAGGCGCAGTGACTATATAATCTAAGTTTTCTAAATCTTCATTTCGCTGTCGATTGCTTTCAGCAATACCCGTATTATCCTACTGATTTTCTTCAACCGAATGCCCGTATGCATTAACTTCTTGGCTTTCGTCTGTCACAACATCCTGCACGCTCGTTATTTCATTGCCTGCCTCTACCTCGTTACCATGACTTGCTACACCTAATGAGCTACTACGAGATTCTTCATGATTATTGTTAGCTACCGTATGTTTTTGTACTGGGGACGCTGACTCTCGTGCGTCTATTTTATTTTGCTTATTTAACTGATGAAAAACAAATATACTACTAATAATAACTAATATGGCAACAACAATCACAATAATGCGATTTTTAAATCTCTTATGCTGTTGTTGCTCTTTTGCCCGTTCCTGCCTTGAACTCATATATTCACCTCTCTATTTTTTAAATTTCTAAACTAAGCCTCTCCTACTACATCAATATTGCAGCTAATATTGAGAAATAACAAGTAATCCATGATATAAAAAATAGAAGTTTCCAATATGTGCTAGAATTATCATATATGATAACAAGCAATAGACATACACTCTATGTTTTCATTCAGAAAGGACGATACTATGTACTGGAAAGGTTTATCTAAAACAACTGAAAAGCGCCTCTCAAAAGCCAGTGTCACACCACTTTCTAAAACTGAGACACCAGCACTATCAGAAACCAATAAAGATGGCTTACAAGACTTGTTAACCACTCAAAATTAATCAATAGGTTCACTTTCAATATACTTTAGTAATCAATATTCAAAAATTAACTACCCTGAACTGCCATCATACTAAAATAACGCTATTCAATTAACTGAATAGCGTTTTTTATTTAGCTAAAAAGGCTTTGATCAATAGTGGAATAATCTGTTTTTTGCGCGAAACAACACCTGGCTGATAACACATATCATGCGCTAGTTTAGTATTAAACGCTCGTTCGACAACTGCCCTTTCATCCCCCAGTACCACTATCATAGAATTAATTTTTAGAATATCTGTTATAACAAACATAAATAAATCACAATAATTTTTTGAAATGTGTTTATTCATTTCATTCTTAATATCCGTTATTTTTTCTAAAACTGGTGCCATATCCGTGACGTATACTTGTGCTATGCGAATGTGTTTGCCTTGAATAAAATAGTCTTTAACATCACCACTAATATCGGCTAAATCTTGGTAGGCCACACAATCTTTTTTAGTTGTTGTTGGACCTTTTAATAGTAAAGTATCGGAAATAATAGCTGATAACATTAAGCCAGCTATTTTTTCAGGTATACTAATTCCTAATTCTTTATATTTAAAATAGATGATTGTTGCTGTTGCGCCAACGGGCTCACTTAATAAATAGATTGGTTTATTGGTCTTAATGCCAAGCTTATGATGATCAATAATTGCTAATACTTCTGAGTTTTCAAAGTCAGCTAATGATTGTGCAATCTCATTATGATCAACTAATATAATTTGCTTATTAGCAATAGTTCTAACAACCATTGGCGTTGGTATTTCAAAATAATCTAGGGCATATCTTGTTTCTATATCTGGCTTTTGAGAGATAACCGGAATCGCTTTAACATTGTACATTTCATTCAATAAATACGCTAAGGACATAGCAGATCCAATCGCATCCGTGTCTGGATGATTATGTCCTAATACATAAACTTCTGTCATATCTTCGATTCGCTCCCATTATCTTTTGTTTCAGTGTACAGTTTATAAACACGCACTTCTACACCAAAACAGAAGTTTGATACAAAATCGACCAATATTATTAATAATTTGTAAGCTCTTTTTAAGTTCTAAAGTGCTATAATTACTTATTAAATGTACGAACATTAAGTAAGCGTTTAGATTTAATAAGAAATATGGAGTAGACAATGAATAAAATTTTTCAACACGGCACCCTCGAATTAATCATGGCTGGTTTATATGATGGTACTCTTAGTTTTTCAGAATTACTTGAAAATGGTGATGACGGCATTGGTACAACACATGGCTTAGATGGTGAAGTCACTATTCTTGACGGCCATGCTTACCAAACAAAGTCTTCAGGCGAAACAGTTGAAATCACTGATTTGAATACAACCACACCCTTTGCTTCAGCTCATAAGGCCTCAACTAATAAAGTAAAAGTTAACGATACACCACTAACGTTTGAACTACTAGAAAAATTAGTCAACGAACAAAAGTTAAATAACACATTTCTATCAATCAAAGCCCACGGTACGATTAAAAATCTTCAAGTTCGGGTTGCTCCTAAACAGGAAAAACCATATCCAGATTTCGGTACGGTCGCTGCTAACCAACCCGTATTCAATTATGAAAATGTTACGGGTACCCTAGTTGGTGACTTTGGTAATGATCTATACACTGGCGTGATGGCCGGCGGATGGCATATTCCCTTTATTAGTGATGATCGTACTGTCGGTGGCCATGTACTAAGTTTTGATACCGATAGTGTAGACTTAAAAATTGATATATTTGATACCCTGAACTTACATTTGCCAACGAACAATACCGACTTTGCAAAACATGATATCGACTTTGCTGGCTTGCATGCTGCTATCTCACAAGCAGAAAAGTAAAAGTATTTTACATACGAAAACGACCAACCAATCATAACAATTCGTTATGGTCAGTTGGCCGTTTTTTAATTACCAACCAATATGATGACGTCCACTTGGTTCAACTAATTCACCAGCTTGATAGCTAGTAAAGACCTTATGCATCACATCAAATGCTTGTTGTAATTCTTTCTCTTTAATCACTAGCGGCGGTTGGAAACGCAAGGTACTACCACGTAATGAAATCATCAACACACCTTGCTTAAATAGGTTATAGATAATTGTATTAGTGGCTTGTTCGTCCCCCCAAACCAGTTTCTGGGTCAATGATATCGATACCACCATTCAACCCATACAGGCGAACATCGCCTATAAAATCAAATGCGGCTTGTTCTTTTGCGAAAAACTTCTTGGCAAACTTACCAAGTTCAGCAGATCGTGCGACTAAGTTTTCAGACTTAATCACATCTAGCGTTGCTAACGCTGAAGCAGCACTGATAGGATTACCAGCCGTTGTATATACATTAGCTGGTGCATCCAGACTTTGCATAATCTCTCGTCTACCTAAGACAGCACTTAATGGCAAGCCAGAAGCCATCGACTTTCCCATGGCAATCAAATCTGGTTGTAAGTCAAAGTTCTCAAAAGACCAGAACTTACCTGTACGACCGTAACCTTGATTAACCTCATCAACTGCTAGCAGAATACCATGTTCGTGAGCAAAAGCCGCTACTTTTTGCCAGTAGCCTGCTGGTGGGGCCATAATGCCGCCATCCCCTTGGATTGCTTCAATCATAATAACCGCTGTCTCTTCAGCTGGTAAGTAATTTTCGAAAGGTTCTTTAAACTCTGCAAACAATCGTTCTGAAAAATCAGCATCACTTTCACCAGGCAAACGCTTATCAGGTGATGGAAATGGCACCTTGTAAAATCCAGGCAATAATGGTCCAATTTTACGAGTCATATTCAAGCTAACAGCCGACGCAGAAATCGAACCATAAGTTGAACCATGATAAGCACCAACAAATGAGACGACATTCGTCCGCCCCGTATAACCACGCGCGAACTTAATGACTGCATCATTGGCATCTGAGCCTGAATTTCCAAATACGACCATCCAGTCTTCTTCATCACCAGGAGCTAATTTTACCAACTCTGAAGCTAGCTTAGCCTCAGTCGACGTTGCAAAATAAGCTGGCGTGTAGTGAATCAACTTTTCTGCTTGTTCTTTAATAGCCTTAACAATCTTTGGATGCGCATGACCTGTATTCGTTGCACTAGCACTTGCTAACAAATCAATGTACTCGTTACCAGCGACATCTTTTAAGATGGCCCCTTTTCCTGAATCGAGCACCACATCAAAATAATAAACGCGGCCCGCACCCGCAAAATTTTGTTCTTCTTGGTTTAAGATATCATTATTTTCAACCATGTTTGATAACTCACTCCCCTAGTAAAAATAAATAGCTACTTGTTTGATTTACTTCTTAATACGGAATGCTTTGCGCCATAAAGGAAGTACACAATAATTCCAATAATGAACCAAATCAATGCGTAAAGCTTTGCTTCAGTACTCAAGCCCCAGAAGACCCAAATTGATAGTAATGCACCAATTGCAGGCGTTACTGGGTAACCTGGCATTTTAAAGCCAGCCTTAGGCAAATCTTTACCTTCACGCTTATGTAGTGAGTACATTGCTAATGAAACAAAGATAAACGCAATCAACGTACCGGCAGAGATCAGCTCTGATAGGAACGAGAATGGGAAGAATGATCCGACAATAACAGCGACAACTGTCAAAACGAGTAGACCACGGTTTGGCAATCCTTTATTTTCAGTAACTTCACCTAACCACTTTGGCAACATACCATCACGTCCGAATGAATAAAGCAAACGTGAACCAGCCATCATCATCCCGATCAAGGCCGTTACCATTCCAACAACCGCAATCGTTGAAACTGTGGTTGCCACGATTGGATGACCAGCTTCACGCAAGGCCCAACCAACCGGTTCAGCGTTATCAACATACTTTGTATACTTAAACATTCCTACAAGGACAAGTGAAACACCAACGAACAAGACAACTGCGATCAATAATGATCCCAAAATACCACGAGGCATTGTCTTTTGTGGGTTCACCGCTTCGGCAGAATTTGAAGCAATCGAATCAAACCCAATGTACGCCAAGAAAATACCAGACACACCGGCCCAAATTCCTTGGAAACCACCGATGGTTGTGCCATTAGGCGTGTATGCAGGAACGAATGGTGAATAATTTTCAGGGTGAATAGCTGTTAAACCAACCACAATAAATAGCAAAACGGCTAGCACTTTAATAACAACCAGTACAACTTCAACACGAGATGCCTCATGCACACCATGCGATAACAACCATGCAACGGCAATAATTGCGATAAAGGCAACAATATCAACAACCCCGCCTTTAGGACCACTAACCGATGATGCCCAACCAAATAATGAATGGGTATCAAGCGCACCTGATATTGCTGGTGGCAAGTTAATACCAATTTGAGAAATCAGTCCTCTAAAATTCGCTGATAAACCGGACCCAACAAACGCAACCGCAATGATATATTCAGCCAATAAAGCCCAGCCAGCTATCCAACCGAATCCTTCACCAAATAATACATTAATCCATGAGTAAGCTGATCCAGCAACTGGTAAAGTTGATGCCATTTCGGCATACGCTAAAGCAACAAAACCAGCAACGACTGCCGCCAAAAGGAATGAAAATACCACACTAGGTCCGGCATAGTTAGCCGCGACAACACCTGGTAAAGTAAAAATAGCTGTTGAAACAATAGTTCCAACACCTAATGCTAAAAAGTCCTTTGTATGTAGGATACGTGGCATATCCGCATCTTTACTAATATATGTTGAAGCATCCTCACGCTCCAAAAATTTTGACCATAGCCCCATATAAAAATTCTCCTAACTTGGGTGTCTTTATCAAGTATAATTTTAAGATTTAACGATCAGAAGGTTAAAAAGATATCTGATTTTAAATAAAAAAAACACCTGTTACAATACTTTTGATTGATTTTGGCATTACTATTCAATCACTAAAAATTTTAAAAATAATAGCTTTATAATGTAGTGATAGTAAAATATCAATCGATTATTTCAATGATACCGCGCTGATTATAAAAGTCAATATTTTTCTAATTTATTTATAATTTTACGATTAGACTTGCTATAAGACTAGCCTTTTAAAATAAAAAATAGGATGGCACTTTTCAAAAATAATTGAAAAATACCATCCTACTTACCCTGCTCTACCAGTTAATAAGCTCAATTTTATTCATAAAGGCATTCCAAAATATAACGCCATAATTTAACACGTTTTTTGGGATCTCCCCACTTTACGGCAACATTTATTTAACATCCTTTGTTGATCCACGATCAGCAAATCCGTGTGGCAAAACAATGTCATTAACCGCAAGTTCTTCATGATTCATTAACTTCGTTAACATCCGCATAGCAACCGCACCAATATCATAAATTGGTTGCGTAATTGAAGATAACTGAGGACGTGTGATAACAGCCACCTTTGAATCATTACTAGTAATAATTTCGAAGTCTTCTGGCACATTAACACCTGCATCAGTTAAACCATTAATGACGCCCGCAGCCATTTCATCATTGGCAACGATTGCAGCGGTCGCCGCTGAGTTCTTTATTTGATCAGCTAACTGATAACCCGATTGATAATCATATTTTCCTTCAAAAACTAGTTTTTCGTCATAGGCAATATCATAAGCTGCCAAAGCATCTTGATAACCCAGTAACTTATGGGCTTTGTTCATGTAATGATCCAAGTCACCACTTACAAAAGCAATCCTTTTATGACCTGCTTTAAGTAATCCTGTCGTTGCATCGCTCATTGCTGATCGGTATGCAATATTAACTGAAGGCTGTTCTTCAGCCTCGTCTAGTAAACCAGCTAAGACAACTGGTACATCGGCTTTTTTAAATTCATCACGGATTGCATCATTTAACGTATTACCCATAAAGATAATCCCGTCAACTTGTTTACCAAGTAGATTTTCCATCACTTGCACTTCTTTTGTATCAGATTCATCCGAATTTGCTAAAATAATTTGATAATGATACATTGCGGCAACATCATCAATTCCACGAGCTAGTTCCGCAAAATAATGATTGGTTACATCAGGAATCACCACACCAATGGTCGTTGTCCGTCGTGAAGCTAATCCTCGAGCAACTGCATTTGGTCGATAACCTAACTTTGCTATCACTGCATTGACTTTTTCTTTTGTTTCGGCTTTAACATTTGCATTGCCGTTCACGACACGTGAAACTGTGGCCATTGAGACTTTGGCTTCTCGTGCCACATCATAAATTGTGACCGTTTGTTTATCCATTACTATTCTCCTAAAAAATACAAATTTTTAATTCAGCCTAAACATTAAATGAAAGTATTTCATATAATAACTAAAGACCTTCTTTATTTTACGGGAACGCTTACAATGTGATTGTAACATGTTTTCATGATTTGTTTCATTATTTAATAAAAATTTCACACAACGATTTATTGTAACATAACTTTTAATCATGGATAGGCATTTTTTTAAAATGAGCGTACAATTAACCATGTATTTCAATCAAAGGAGAATTTTTAATGACCGATAAACTTTCATCAATCCAAAGTTGGCTAGAAGAACAACAATTAGATGTTGCTTACTTCTCAGATTTTCATTCAATTGATTACTTAACAGGTTTCAATTCTGACCCTATCGAACGTGTGCTTGCTCTAGTGGTTTTCCCACAAGATGAACCATTCATCTTTGCACCAGCACTTGAAGTTGAAGCCGTGAAAAGCGCAGGTTGGACACACCCTGTTTATGGTTACCAAGACCAAGAAAACCCATGGGATTTAATTAGTCAACACTTACATGCCCACACACAACATACAGAAAAATGGGCAGTTGAACAAGAGCAATTAACGCTAAAGCGCGCTTCTCTTATTCAAACAGCCATCCCAGAGGCAAAGTTTATTGGTAATCTATCACCATTAATGACCAAACTACATTTGATCAAAACTCCCGACGAAATTGTTAAATTACATAAAGCTGGTGAAGATGCCGATCGTGCATTTGAATTTGCCTTTAAGGCCTTGCAAGCTGGTGTTTCAGAACTACAAGTCATGGCAAAATTAGAATATGATCTAAAATCATCAGGCGTTGTTGGTATGTCATTTGATACACTTGTTCAATTCGGCGCCCATGCTGCTGAACCACATGGTGACACAAGCAACAATACGTTAAAGTCTGGTGACCTTGCACTATTCGACCTTGGTACTATCTACGATGGCTACGTATCTGATGCCACACGTACTGTTGCCTTCCAATCAGTATCAGATCATCAACGTGAAGTCTACGATGTTGTCCTAGAAGCTGAACTCACTGCTCAAGCAGCTGCAAAACCAGGTATGACGGCTGGTGAATTAGATGGTATTGCCCGAGACATTATCACTAAGGCCGGTTATGGTGAATACTTCGTTCACCGTCTTGGTCATGGTATTGGTTCATCTGTCCATGAGTCAATTCAAATTGCTCAAGGAAATGATCTAGTCCTACAACCAGGTATGTCATTCTCAATTGAACCAGGTATTTACATTCCGGGTGACTTAGGTATTCGTATCGAAGATTCTGTCATTGTTACCGAATCTGGTGTTGATCCTTATACACACTCACCTAAGGAATTACGTATCATTGAATAATTTGTAAAATTTAATACGTATAACTAAAAAACGCTAACTCGATTAACTAATTCGAGCTAGCGTTTTTTAATTTATATTGAATTATCCAAACATACGCAATTTACTTGTCAGCTTTTTCAGATAGTCCTTCTTTATCAGTTTTTGACAAACCTGAAGTTGGTTCTAATACCTCCGATTCAACATCATCTTCAAAACTTTCAAAAGTTTCTGATGCAACCGCGTCATCAGCTGGTGAAAGAACAATATCCTCTTCAGTTTGTTCAGCAACATCGGCCTTAACTTGTTCTTTGAAATCGTCGGCCTTTGCCTTAGCTTGATCAGTCAAATCTTGCGCTTGGTCACGCAAGTCGTTTGCCTTTTCTTGCGCTGAAGCTACCAATTCATCAGCCTTTGCACGTAAGTTAGCTGACTTTTCCTCAGCTGATTCTTTTAAATCAGTCACTTTCTCATCGAAAGCATAACTTTTATCAGATACAAAGTCGTCCGCTTTGTCACGAACTGAAGCTACTGCATCAGTTGCAGCATAACTATAATCTACTACCTTATCACGGACGTCAGCGACTGTTTCATCGAACTTGTCTTTTAAGTCCTCTTGTTGTTCAACAGTTAACATCTTGTAATAACCATAACCTGCCGCAGCAACTAAACTACCAAATGCGACACCTGCTAAAAATCCTTTTGTTTTTGACATGAACGTATCCTCCGTTTTGTTTTATTAACTAATGACTACTTTTCCGCAGCCGCAGCTTTTTTGGCACTCTTACGATTCTTGCGTGCCGCGTTAGCAGCAAACACTGCTGACGCTACTTTCGTTTTATTTGAACCAGATGATGATTTTACTTTATCAGTTAAGTTATGTGTTGCATCGTTCAATTCTGATACTGAAGTCCCCAAGTCAGCAATTGCTTGGAAGGCAGGATCAACTGTCGCCACCTTGCCATTTACGTCATTTAACAATACATCTACATTAGCTAATATATCATTAGCCTCGCGTGCAATAATATCAACATCCTTCGTGACAACACCTAATGTTTGCGTTAACTTCACCAAGAAAAGTCCAATAAATAGAACTAATAATAGTACGGCTACAGCTAAAATTATTAAAGCAATTTGTCCACCTGTCATATTTTCCCTCCTAGCATCCTGTGTATATCCACTATTCTAACGTTTTATGTGCTTGCTGGCAATTGTAAGACTTTTATAGGTAAATGTATACCACCAGATATGATAACCATATCACCATTATTTTCTATCAATCACCAGACCTTTGCTTATTCGAAATCTAGCTCTTCTACCAACTGCTCAAATTCATTCAAACGATTTTCAAATACTTTGAAAGTTTCTTGTAGGTAATCTGGTTTCGTCATATCGACACCTGCTTTTTTCATAACATCGATTGGGAAGGCTGACGCACCTGCCTTAAGATATTCTTTATATGCATCAACTGCCGGTTGACCTTCATGTAAGATTTTATCTGCCAAAGCCGTTGCTGCCGCAAAACCAGTACTGTACTGGAAAACATAATAATTATAGTAAAAGTGCGGAATGCGCTCCCACTCATGCGCAATTTCTTCATCTACAGTTAAAGCGGGGCCATAGTACCGTTGATTCAATTCGGCATAAGCATCATTAAGTACTTCAGCCGTTAACGGTGTCCCTGCAGCGTCAGTTTCATGCATCCATTGTTCAAATTCAGCAAATTGTGTTTGTCGGAACAGAGTACCTTTGACACCATCCAAGTATTGATTTAATACGTAAGCTTTTAATTTCTTATCAGTAATCGTATGTAACAGGTAATCAGTCAACAAATTTTCATTGGTTGTTGAGGCAATCTCGGCAAGAAAGATTGGGTAATCACCATATTGATATGGTTGATTTGTCCTCGTCAAATATGAATGGACGGTGTGTCCCATTTCGTGTACCAATGTACTCAAATTATTCAAATTATCTACCCAGTTTAGTAAGATAAATGGATTGGTATCGTAAGAACCACCTGAGTAAGCACCTGATCGTTTACCTTTGTTTTCAATAACATCAATCCAACGACTATCAAAGGCCTTTTGTACAATAGCCAGATAATCCTCACCCAAAGGTGCTAATGCCTTTAATGCTTCAGCTTGTGCACGAGGATAGTCAATCTCATAATCCGGCTCACCGAGAATAGGTGTATAAAGGTCATAAGAGTGTAATTCTGATAGCTTTAACAAACGTTTACGTAACTTCATGTAACGATGCAATAATGGCAACGCCTTATTTACTTCAGTAACTAACGTATCATAAACTGTTTCAGGAACATTATCAGCAGCTAAGGCCGCTTGACGAGCTGAATCATAATGATGAACCCTTGCTAGGTAGTTGTGTCCCTTAACATGGCTACCAATTAATGAGGCAAACGTATTATCTAGTGCCATATAAGATGCGTAGAACGTTTTAAAGGCATTTCTACGTACATCGGGATTAACAGATTCTAGAAGTCGTGAATACACACCATCTGATAGTGTTTCTAATTCACCTTCATCATTCTCCACAGCGTCAAATTGGATATCAGCGTTATCTAACATACCAAAAGCACGTTCTGGAGCGCCAAATACATCCCCAGCAGCGGCCAATAATTTCTCTTCATTTTCAGGCAGAACATGTCCTTTTTGCGTCAAAATATCGTCAAAATAGTGTTTATAATCATTCAAACGTGGCTCAGCTGCAAAATAGTCGGCCAATTGGTCTGACGATAGTGACAACACTGCTGGATCAAAGAATGAAATGGCTGCAGAAACTTTGGCGGCCAAGCTTTCAGCTTTGTTACTTAAGCCTTGGTAGAATCCATTAGCTGTGTCCTGGTCAGATTTCATTGAAGCGTACACATATAGCTTTTCTAAATCACGCATCAATCCTAACCCATACTGCAATGCATTATATAACGCGGTTCCCGATTGCGTTGCATTAGCAGCAAAAAATTCTGCCGTATCAAGACGCTCCGCTACTTCATTATAGGTATCTTGCCAGTCTTCATCACTTTGGAAGATCGTACTCAAATCCCATGTCGCAGACTCTGGTAAATCTTCACGTAAAGGTAATTCTTTAGCCATTGTTTTCCCTCATTTCAGTCTAATATAACTTTCATTCTACCATAGTTTACCTATCTCTTCAGAGTGAGTTCTAACGTTCAATATACTTTTCTCTTCAATTTTTTATCTATTTTCCTGAAATGCCTTTAATTTATCATGGTAATTATCAAACCAACTGACGGTACCTGCCAATTGAAATCGACTATTTATAAATTGAATTTTTTCCAACTTAATAGCATCGTTTAAAAAACATTCAAGCCATAACTTTTGTACATCTGCCAATTTTAAACAACCGAATTCGTGCCATTCTTGTGCAAATAAATGTTGATACATCGCATCTATGGTAATTGGTTTATGCTCTAATAACATAATGATTCGTACAGTTACCTGCCATTGCGGTATCTTAAGTCCCCCTGGTAATGAATAAGCTGGATGGCAAATCCAAGGTATACCGACAACGTTCCTATTCTGTGCATAGAGTTGTTTTTGTATTGCGCAAACTTGTGGTCTTGCCTGTATAATTGCTTGTTGTATTTTAAACAGTTGCTGTACTTGATTATCAACTTTTTTATGCCGGTTAACAGGTTTTCTATGATCAATTTGCCACCATGCCTTGTAATAAATCCCCTCCTGAGCATGCCAGAAAAATATTTTTAATTCTTTACGATGTAAAGTGGCAAATTTCGCCATTGTTGATGACTGTATTCGCTTTTTCTGATAGGGTTCTCCCAAAATCCAAATAACTTGCAGCTGTAACTGCCGATAACCAGCCATTCGCTCCCGAATACTTTCAATTGTAATTGGCGCACATTGAAACTCAATGACGGTCCAAGTAGTCCCTTTTCTTACCATTAAGTCAGGACGTTGTTTGATTTCACTGAGCCATGGCTCCAATTTAACTTCATCATACCTATCATTAAAATATTGAAACAAAGCCAGCTTTCCTTGAAGATGCGTAGCCGATTCACCTTCAGTACTCACATGGCATTGTCCAAATTGCTTATGCGCATAGTGAGCTATTTTTATGTTCCCTTTTTTTAAATGAACTGGTTCACCACAACCTGGACATTCGTATTTATCTATTACATTTGCTGAATTAGCATCAATATACGCCATTGTCGTTGTATTCTTAGCAATAAACATTCACCAACCTCCGTAATAATAGACGTACGTTGATGTCTGTTTTACAAAAAAACTGAGACAGATTACTCTGTCCCAGTGCATTTATTTTTTAATTAAAGTAAGTTAGCACTTGTTCAAGTGCATCATTTGCAAAAATAACTTGACCATGTTCTATCAAAACTTCCGCCGATACCTCTGCTACCTTAGCAAATTCACGAGCAACAGCTGTTAAGTCTTTCATATCATAATTATCTTGCAGGGCTTGGCCATCGACTCCCAAGATATAATAAAACTTGCCATGGTATTTGACCAACTCTGTACTAAAAGCAAAATCCTGTTTCTGCATAATTAACGAAAACTGAATAATGTTTTCAAAGTCATCAAATTGCAGTACTAGTTCTTGGTCAGCAACATTGTCTGAGTCCAACAACTTATCAACTAAATGGTTCTGCTTATCTGACGTTGTCACATCTTTTACCTCGGGCTGTTTAATAACGGGTTGTTCTGGCTTGTTCTGATTATCCATACTATCACTAGCTAATAATTTGTCTAATAGATCATCAGAAACGTCATCATTAGCCTCACCGGTATCCCGCTTACCTAATACGGAATTTAGCATTCCTTCCATCATTGACTTATCATCGATATTCTTAGAAATAAATAGTTCTAACCCATTTCGATTTGGTAATACTTGGAAGGTGACTGCTTCATTATCTTCGAAATCGCCATCGACATCGACCTCTTCTAGAATATTATAGAAGAACTCTTCAATTTCATCTTGGTTGCCCAGCAAATCAACAATTGAAATACTACGCTCCGCTAAATCGTCATTTGTGACAACAACGCGAATGGTATCATCATTTATTCGTTCCATTTCCATAATGGGCACCCCTTTCTTCTCATTCAATCATGAGAAATCGTTTCAATAATACATTATAACAAATTCTTAGTTTGTTAGTCGAATACATTATACAAAAAAGTTGATGTCACAACAGAACATCAACTTCATAATAAACTATTTTCATAAAAAGACAGCCACTATAGGTCAACCATAGCAGTAACCCGTGCTAACTCTGCCTGACGCATTTCATGAGGCAAGAATCGCCGAATTTCATCTTCGTTATAACCAACCTGCATACGTTTTTCATCCATTATTAATGGACGCTTCAACAACGCTGGCTGACTATGTAGTAAATCAATTAATGAACTTAATGACATATCATCTAATTTAATGTCTAGTTCTGTAAACAATTTTGACCTTGTTGAGATGATTTCTTCAGTACCATCTTCAGTCATACGCAAAATGTTCTTAATCTCTTCTCGAGTCAATGGTTCTTTAAATATATTTCGTTCTTGATAAGAAATCTCATTCTCCTCGAGCCATGCACGCGCTTTTCGGCATGAGGTACAACTTGGTGATGTATATAACGTTACCATAATGGGCCTCCTCTCGGCACTACAATGATACGACTATTCATACTACTGTTCCTTATAGTGTCCATTATAACGGTATTGCCCCAAACATGTAACCCTTTTTTGTCAAATAATTGTAATAAATTAAAAAAACCTCATTTAGCAGGATGACTATTGTTTATTATTTTCTTCTGTTGCCATTGATAGTAATTTCTTTTTAAGTTCTACTTCCATTTCCTTCATTTGTTGTTCGGCTACTACACGTTTCTTCCGACCTTCCTCTTGAATGGTCAAGGTTTCTTCAATTGTTTTAATCAATTGGTCTTGTGTATGTTGCAACGTTTCAATATCAACAACACCACGTTCGTTTTCCTTAGCCGTCTCAATCGTATTTTGCTGCAACATATCTGAATTTGACTTAAGTAATTCATTCGTCGTATCAGATACGGCACGCTGCGCTGTCACAGCCTTCTTTTGCTTTAATAATGTTAACGCAATAGTAACCTGATTTTTCCAAAGCGGAATAGACGTATTGATCGACGTTTGAATTTTTTCAGCCAGAACCTGGTTAGTCGTTTGAATCAATTTAATTTGAGGCGCCTGCTGCAGCGTCATTTGTCGTGTTAATTTTAAATCATGCACACGTTTTTCAAGTCGTTGTTGAAATTGCACTAAATCTTGCACTTTTTGCGCCAATAATTGATTATCTGATTCCTGGGCACGTTTTTGTGCGGTTGGTAATTCTCTTTTTTCAATATCCGTTAATTTCATCTCTGCACCAACAATATGGACATTGAGTTGCTGGAAAAAAGCCATGTTTTCACTATACAAATCATCTAACATACGATTATCTGACATTAACTCTGCTTGATCATGTTGTAATTGCCCAGCTACCTGATCAACTTGAGCACCAATTTTTTGATATTTTGCGGTTAATTCATAGATGGATTTTTGCATATTTTTAAATAGTCGTGCAAAAAATCCCTGCTTAACAGGTGCTAATTCAGATGGATTGGCTTGCGACAAATTGCTCATTAATTCTGAGAGTGTATCACCAATTGGTCCAACATCCTGTGATTGCACCTTGTCTAGTACCCCCTGAGAAAAATCGGTTAAGTTTTGTTGTGTATCAGCACCATACGAAATAATTGAATCCATGTGTTCCACATCAAGCTGTTGTGCTAACTTCAAAGCCTCTGACCTTTCCTGTGCCGTTAAATCACCGACACTGTCATGTTCATCAGTTGCTATATCATCATTTTTTGATTGTTGTTCTTCAATCATGATTGCCTCCCAGAGTATCTTTCGTTGTGCTCATCCGATCATTTAAATTATTCACATCTTTACGAATCACCAAGCGATAATCGTCATGGACAGCAATTGCTAATTGCTTAATCAGTTGTCGCGCTTCTTTTAATTTCTTTTTATCGTTATCACTAATAACCGCATGGTGTGCGATTTCTACATAGCTTACCAACAATTGTTCTAAGTTAGGCAATCGTCGGTATGCAAAATCATCCACTACCGTAAGTTGGGTAGGATTCGCTGCCAGTTCCGCTAGTGTAGCATTAATATATGTGACGACTTTTGTTTCTACGTTAATGCGCCTTAGTCCGACTGTTTCCGCCAACAAAACTTCAATATGCGCCGCAGATGCTCGCAATCGTTTAAACGTTTGTTTAAAAACACGCACATCCCGCCGTGTTAAATCATTCGTATTAATTTTTAATCGTGACTGGTGTTTTAATCGTTTATTGTTTGCATGTGGAATAACTAATAATTCACGTAATCCGATGACAGTCAGCACCAATATTCCTTGCGTCATCAATCCTAATTGTGGCGTACCGATAATTAACAAAACAAAAGCAATCGGTAAAACCCAGCGAAAAATTTGTTTGATTGATACACCTAATACAGTAATACCACCAATAAAGAGCCAGGTTGCTGCATTTGTATAGTTACTAAATAACATACCAAGTATAAATAGCCCCCAGAAAAAGCCCCATCTTATTTTGTACCAATATTGTTTTGGTATATTGTTTAGATCAAACATTTCTGTGCCCCCAACCCATTTTTCACTTTAGTTAACATGCGGCAGTCAAGTACGTCAGCATACATACTTTGTCATATTGACTATTTTTTATTCTCTAGTTCTTGTTTGTGATGTTCTTCAGCAAATATCGCTTCTTTCCTAGCCTCTTCTTGTTCTAAATCTGCTAAGTAACGTCGTGACCAGCGATAAATAACTAGAACAAGTATCATAATGGCAATTGAGACCGATTGAATCAGTATCCCCATCGTATCATCGTGATAAACCAATAAATTACGTAACATTGCCGTTACACCAATATACATGAAATTTTGCAATGAAATATGGTTTTGTAAAAAGTACTCTTGCGTTAATACGACAAACTCAAAGAATAGAAAGGTTTCCAAAATTAATTGTGCAATACTATAGAAATTTTTTTGCAGATCAACTTGCCAAATCATTTGCAATAAGACCCACAAATCTTTCACAAAGAAACCAAACATAATGATTCCTAAGATAAGCATGCCTACGCCTAAAAAAATATTATATCCTTTTTCAAGGTGCTTATATCCCATGTGATATCCTCCGTTTATTTACTATCTCCATATTACCAAACCAAGGTATGAAGCGATAGTTTTTTAAATATATGTGCTCACAAGAGTAAATAAATCTATGAATCAAATAAAAAATTCATGAGTGCTACAAATGCAAAAAAAAGCTCCAAGAAACCTATAAATAAAGGTTTCTTAGAGCCATTTATATGCCGTCGACAGGAATCGAACCTGCACGAGATAAATCTCACACCGACCTGAACGGTGCGCGTCTGCCAGTTCCGCCACGACGGCATACCCATTACATAACAATGATAACTATAACAGAAATCAATGTCATTGGGTAGTATTTTTATAGCTTTTGCTTTGCTAAGGCTGCAAAACTAAGCTGTTTTCTGTATAAATTGTATTGGGCATACTCATAGCGATGTAATGGAAAATCAGTTGATTCTTGCCAATCAGACCAATTTTCCTTTAAACGCCATGTCGACAAAATAACGAGTTCATGCGCATTCGTTGTTTTTTGTAAAATATATGAACTGATAAAGCCAGGTGTCTCAATATCTAACTTGCTGGCTTTATATCGCCGAATAAAATTGTCTCGCTCTAAGTCGTTTAACCTAATAAAAGTAAAATTCATCCAACCTCTTAGTTCATCAGTCTCCCCATGGCTAGCAAGAATCTCATAAGTTACCGGCATAGCGAACACAGACTTTTTATCAGTTGTTTTTTCCAGCAATTCATACTTCTGCCGATCGGACTCATCACTCATCAGTAGAAGTCCACGTTCTAAATTATTATTTCGCACATTTTGTAGAACATCCTTTGAGCCAAACGTCACATGTAAATACTCAGTCATAATGTTTCCCCCATTCACATCGTACTTCGCAATATATCTACATCAATCATAATCTAAATTGATTAAAAAATATAGTTATACGAATTATTTTATTATGAACCAAATGCCATGCTAATTAAGCTAAGAGCGGCAATCCCATTGTTCAACATGTGTGTAGCTATTGAATACTGAATTTGCTTGGTCTTCTTATAAACAACTGCCAACGATATCCCCATTAATGAATATTGAATAAGAGCAAAAATTTGGAAATCTTGATAAACGTGGAAGTAACCAAATAAAACACCCGAAATAATAACATTAAACCACCAAGGTCCTTCTTTAAAAAAGTAGTTCAAAATTATGCCACGAAAAATTAGTTCTTCGACCGACGGTGCAACAAAGACGGCCAGGACAACAACAAAAACAAGTGCTGCGCCCCCTTTTTTAGCCATTTCCTCTAGTGCGACTTGATTACTAGCGGTCATCTTTTGATGAGAAAAAACATACTGTAAGGCGACTGTTACCATACCAGCCCCAAGAATCATGGCATAACCATAGCCAACCCAAGCTAGTTTGTCTCCACGAAACGGGTGTAAGCTTGTCTTGGGAGCCTTTCTTTTGACTGCATAAGATAATATCCAGACTGTTATCGCTGTTAATATAGCGGCAACAATTAACATCACCGCAATACCAATGGGATGATTTTTATCAACACCTAGCCAATTTACGATTCCCACTTTACTGTAAGTACTACCTAACTGAATAACAAAATCTAAAATAATCCCAACAACTACCCAAATGATTCCAGTTATCAAGCTGCCGACTTGATTAATCTTTTTCATGTTCATCCTCCTGATTTTTTGGTTGCAGCGCTAATGATAACACTGTTATCAAAATCGTGAATAGGACAAACAATACAAACAAGGCGACACCAATCACCCATGTTGGCCAATTTGCTATTTTTGCAAACCAGACAAAACCAATAAAAACAATAACAACGATAAAACTCGCACCAATTTGAATTGCAAAACGCATACTAGTCTTCACCTACCAATACAAATTGATCTAATATCTCGGCAATCGCACCTTCATTATTCGTGCGTTGCGTTACAAAATCTGCAGCTGCTTTAACTGATGTAATCCCATTAGCAACACTAACACCTAATCCTACGGCGTTAATCATCTTTAAATCATTATTATTATCACCAGCAGCCATTATTTCAGAAGGCTTGATATCTAGTCTCTTACCTAATAATAATGAAGCACTCCCCTTATCAACGCCTTGCAAGTTAAACTCAACATAACGTCCTGATGAATACGTTGCTTCAACACTGTCACTGCCTACTTTCTCAAGAACAGCATCATGTATTTGTTTTTGAATGGTAGCATCCTCATTTTCAAAAATCACTTTCATAATTGGCTGTTCATCATTTAAAAATGATAAATCAAGTTGATCGATTGTTTCATATACCACGCCGCGAGTTGCCATATAATGTTTATCTGACTCGTTAAGATCGTAAATAAATAATTTATCCACTGTGTAAATATGAACGTCAATTTGGTTGCTCAAATATCCCGCAGCAACTATCTGCTTTGCTAGGGATACTGGCATATCTTGCGTGGCTATGACACGATTACCATGATTTTCAACAATTGCAGCGCCATTATATGAAATAACATACTGGTCTGCTTGATCAAATAATCCTAACTTTTTTAACATATTTTGGACAGATTTAAATGATCGACCGGTATTAGGAACAAACTTAAATCCTTTTGCCATTGCTTGCTTAATTGCGCGTACATTTTCTTTGTGAATGGTACCATCATCATTTAGAAACGTTTCATCTAAATCGGATACCAACATCTTATAACTCATTAACTACTCCCTCTATGTCACATATTTTCTTTATTCTACCAGAAAAAATTAATTTGCTTGTAACGATATTTAATATAAAAAGAGATAATTAAAAAAATTCTAGTATCTTGCACATTTATTTTGACTTGAATAGAACACTGTGACATATTTATTAGTAGGTTAATAAAAGGAGACATTTTATGCGTAATTTTATAAATGAATTTAAAGACTTTATCATGCGTGGTAACGTTTTGGACTTGGCCGTTGCCTTTATTATGGGTGCTGCTTTCCAAACAGTTGTGACTTCAGTCGTTGATGATCTAGTTATGCCCTTAATTGGTATTATTACTGGCTCAATCTCATTTTCAACGATTGTTTGGCATGTCGGTTCAGCTAATATCAAGATTGGATCATTCATTGGTACATTGATTACATTCTTATTGACGAGTTTCGCCATCTTCTTGATCTTGAAGTCTATCCGCAAAGCACAATCACTAGCTAAAAAAGACGAAGACGAAGAGGAAGAAGAAGAAACTGAATTGGTTGTTCTTCAAGAAATTCGTGACGCATTAGCAGAAAAGAAAGACTAATTTTTTATTTTCAAACGGGAACGCCCTTGATATATAGGCATTTGTCTATGAAAGGACGTTCTTTTTATTTTGTCAAGATGTTGAATTTATTTATTATATTGGCTAATATAGTTATCAGCTGATAAGCTCACTCATGTACTTTATAAGATGAGTATTTAGAGAAAATATAATCCTGAAGGAAGAAGGACTACCATGGTGATTATCACAGCTGGTATGATCGGTGTCGGGAAAACCACACTAACTGATTTGATTGCAAAACATCTTAATACACAGGCCTTTTTTGAGCCTGTAGGTGAAAATCCTGTGTTGCCTCTTTATTATGCAGATCCAAAACAATATGGATTTTTACTACAAATTTACTTTTTGAACAAGCGTTTCGCAATGATCAAGAAAGCTTTATCGGATGATAATAATGTCTTAGATCGTTCTATTTACGAAGATGCGCTGTTCACCCAAGAAAATCATCGTGAAGGTAACATCTCTGATGCTGAGTTAAATGTTTATATGACATTACTTAAAAACATGATGGATGAAATCCAAACGATGAAAAAAGGTCGTCCAGACTTAATGGTATTTGCTGATGCCGATTTTGACACCATCCTTTACCGTATTAAAAAACGCGGTCGCGATTATGAGCAATTTGAAGACAATGCTGATTTACGACAGTACTACTTTAAGATGTGGTCAGCCTATCAGAAATGGTATGCAGATTATGATGCTTCACCAAAAATGAAAATTGATTTGCAAAAATATGATCTTGAAAATAAAGACAGTCAAAAAATTGTTTTACAACAAATTGATGACCGTCTAAAAGAATTAGAAACTGTTTAATTGATTACACAAAAGTAAGTGAAACTATAAATTTAAGGGACGTTAATCTACCAAGTTAAATTGGTTAGATTAACGTCCCTTTTAATCTCTAACGTACTTTTTACTTAATGAAAACTATATGCCCCAACAAAATCAGGTAAGACATCTGTATCCGCTATGTTAGCAACTTGAACCTGTTGCCCAGGCTCAGAAGCAATGACATATTGCCCATCACCAACATAAATAGCGACTTGCCAAGTGGCCCCATGACCACCCCAGAATAATAAATCACCTGGCTGTGCTTCAGACAAAATATCTGACTCACTTTGGACATCTTGTGTTGCAACATAGGCCTCTTCAGCGACCGTATATGCTGGAATTGAAACGCCAGCCGTCCGATATGCTTTTGCCACTAATCCTGAACAATCTAATCCAGCAGCAGTCTTACCACCCCACACATAAGGAATATTTTGTGAGGTATATTTTAACGCTGCCGAAACAATATCATTTCTTTGGGTCTGTGTTAATGTGTCAGTTTCAACATTCCGCGCACTCAACGTCTGTTCATTTGATGAACTAGAATCTTTAGTTACCGTATCTGCACTACTTTGCTTAGCTGGTAAGGCATCTAGCACAACATCACCATTAGACATCACCTGGCTGCCGCTTGTCGTTGTCTCATGACTTTGTTGATTCTCTATTGGTGCACTTTCCAAGGATTGTACATCGGCTTGCATATCCGATTGCAAAGTTGCTGAAGTCGTATCTGCAGTGAAATCACGCACAGATTGTGGTACTAGTTCAGTATCAGTATAAGCTGACTGTGTCTGTGCATCGTCAACTACCGTTGTATCCGCTCCGTACGTTGCTGTATCCGCTGTTGCGTCATACTGTGTGTCATAATTAGCCGTTTGGGAAACATCATCTGTGCCAGCGGTTGGCACAGAGATTGACTGCCCAATTTGTAACATACTAGTATCAGCATCTGGATTAGCCGCTTGTAAATCAGCAATTGAAATTCCGGTAGCAGCTGCTACTTTTGCTAATGTATCACCGTCTTTAATCGTATAAACGCTCGTTGCGTCCGACTGTGTACTATCACTATTTGCTTCAGAAACCACAGCATCTTCAGCTGGTGTCGTTGAAGCATCGGTTTCTGTTGTATCCGTTGTTGAATCATCATAATATGACGATGTTGTCTCATCTGCTTGACTAGAGGTGACTAGCGCTTCTGTCATTGCTTCAGATGCTACATTGTCCACATCAGTTGTCGTTTTCTTATCAGCATGCTTGGTCGTATCCGTAAAGGTCGCAATTGCTGATTTTTTTGATCCCTTTTCTCGAAGAACATCCGACTTCGTTGTCACTTTACCGTGATTCTGTCCAGATGCCACTTCTTGAATAAAATTCGTCACACTCTGAAATTGCGTCACATGTTCCGAATCAGGGGCTAAGTTCACAGCGCCCCTGACCGCAGCTTGTACATCTGGAACTTGTGTGGTTGCCACAACACCCAGTGCACCAACAAGACCAGTTGTAATCACCTTTTTTGAAACCTGTACCATAGGCATAACTCCTCTCAAATCCTAATCGTTAAACCCAGGTTTAAATACACAGACACCAGCTTATATTTAAACTTTATTTAACATCTATATCATACCTTAATTTTCCTTAAATTTTTAGGGGAAACTTTGTTCGCCTTTATTATAACCAAAAAAGAGACATCAATCTAGCTATCTTGGCACAGTAAATCAATGTCTCTTAAACTTTTTGTATTTTCGTTTAACTCATATTAATCTGTCGGAAAAAGTCGTGTCGCTTCCACTGCACGTTGCCAGCCCTTATAAGCATGTTGCACTTGAGTTTGGCGTTCGGCAATAGGTTCTTTTAGCTGTAGATGGTTAGACACTGGTAAACTAGCTATATCTTCCCAGAAACCAACACCTAAACCAGCTAGATATGCTGCACCTAATGCAGTTGTCTCCAATTGCTCAGGTCGCTTAACCACTGTATTGATTAAGTCAGCTTGGAATTGGTGCAAGTAATCATTTGCAGCAGCCCCACCATCAATAACCAGATTTGTTATATCAATATTTGTATCGTCCTGCATAGCGTCTAATACATCTCGCGTTTGGTATGCAATTGATTCCAATGTGGCTCTCACAAGGTCTTCCTTAGTTGTCGCACGAGTTAGTCCAAACATAGCTCCGCGTGCATTCTGATCCCAATAAGGTGCCCCTAACCCAGCAAAAGCAGGCACTAAGTAAATCGGATCAACATGTTGTTCACGGGCAATTTCAGCCAATGCTGCGGTTTCTTTGGCACTCTTAACTAGTTGTAACCCATCACGTAACCACTGAATAGCCGCCCCCGCTATAAAGACAGAGCCTTCCAGGGCGTAAGTTACTTGTCCATTAATACTGTAGGCGATTGTCGATAGCAATCCATTAGTTGACGTTGCAATTTCTTGACCTGTATTCATCACAATAAATGAACCTGTGCCATATGTATTCTTAACATCCCCTTGCTGAAATGCTTGATGACCAATCAATGCTGACTGTTGATCACCTGCAATTCCTGCAATCGGTACTTGAATACCAAAGAAAGCATATTCGGCGGTATAACCAAATATCCCTGAGGAATCGCGAACTTCAGGCAACATCGTGACGGGAATATTGAATTTCTCGAGTAAATCTTGATCCCACTCTTTTAAATGTATGTTAAATAACATTGTACGCGATGCATTTGAATAGTCAGTCGCATGAACATGCCCATTAGTTAGTTTGTATAACAACCATGAGTCAACTGTCCCAAATAACAAATCGCCTTTTTCAGCACGTTCTCGTGCACCAGGTACGTTATCTAACAGCCACATAATTTTTGTCGCTGAGAAATAGGCATCGACCCATAATCCTGTCTTCTGATAAATGTAGTCCGTCAATCCTTCAGCTTTTAACTCTTCAGCAATTTCAACGCTTTGTTTTGATTGCCAAACAACTGCTGGTGCAATTGGTTCACCTGTTAAACGATCCCAAATAACCGTTGTTTCACGTTGATTGGTTAATCCAATCCCCGCAATTTTATACGGCGGTATATTAGCTTTAATGACAACCTCAGCCATTACTTGGCGGGCATCTTCCCAAATACCATTCGCATCATGTTCTACCCAACCCGGATTATTAAAAATCTGGGGTAACTCTTTTTGCGCCGTGGCAACTACTTGCCCGTCTTTATCAAACAACATTGCTCGTGTACTTGTTGTACCTTGATCGAGCGCCAATATATATTGATCAGCCATTTATCTCTATAGCTCCTACTTTTATTTTTCAATAACCAATAATTGATTATGCCCCTCATGACAAAAAAAGATGAAACACATAACGTGCTTCATCTTCCATTGTACGAAATTATTTCTCAGAACGCAAAACGCCGCCATCCATGAAACGATCGGGTTGCATTTCGTTAACAACCACTTTAACATTTTCACGAGGCACACCAATGTGTTTCTCAAGAGCTGTTGTGACATCCGTCATCATCGCTTTTAACTGCTCATCACTACGTCCTGCAACCAAATCAATATGAACTAATGGCATTATATACGTCCCTCATTATCTTTCTTAGTGTCTGCATCAATTTTATCAGCTTCTTCACTGATATTCAACGCATCCGTAATCTGTGCCTTAGCAACCGTGCGCTCACGCCTAATTTGCGACTGTAGGTCTTCATTCCAAAAGTTATTAGAAACTTCAACAGTACTAACAATATTCACAAATGCATCGACATCCACAGATTTAATCAAATTTTGCATTTCTGTCAGCTCATAACGTGATAGAACCATCATTAGTGTTGTATTAGGTTCTTGCGTAAATGCACCACGGGAAGGCATAACCGTAATCCCACGAACCAATGCTTCCTGTAAGGCTTTGATGACCTCATCCGGATGACTGGTAACGATAAACGCTGTTAACTTTTGATGACGTGTATGAATAGCATCTACGGCAACAGATGTGGCATAAATACCAATAATCGTATACATCGCATTTTGCCAACCAATAAAGGCACCAGCAACGATGACAATGAAACCATTAATAAACATATTAATCGAGCCAATTGATTTCCCGGTTGTCTTTTGGACAATCATGGCGACAATATCCATACCACCGGTAGAAAAGCCCATTTTAAATGTTAAACCAATTGAAATACCTAATAATAGGCCACCAAACAAACCTGCCAAAATTGGCTCTTGGGACACCAAAGAAGATTTAGGTAATACAATTTGCATAAACGAAGCAGCAAAATTATTTAAAAATGATAAAATTGTAAACTTACGTCCTGCAAAAATCCAACCAGCAATCGCTAGTGGGATATTTGACCCCATAATAATTGCCCCAACTTCAATATGTATCCCAACTACTGAATCAAAAAACAAACTAATTAGTTGTGCCACACCATTGAAACCACCTGAAAAGATGTTGTTTGGGATGAAAAAACTATTCATTGAAATGGCTACAAGAACGGCTGCTAAAACAAATACAATCGTCTTCATACCATATTCACGTACACGTACCATTGTCACAACATCTCCCTCCTATCTTAAACAAAAATCATTTATCCATTATCACACAAAAAAAGGCATTATTCCATACACAAAGCCCATTTATCGCAGTTTTTTAACTTATAAACAAAACAACAGCTAGATATAACCGAGATGGCTATATCTAGCTGTTGTTGCTTTGTTAATCGTTAAAGCTTGCTAAATATTTAACATTTTTCTCTTCGTCAAAGTCCTTTTCAGACTTACCGATGACAATTGATGCCGTTGAATTTCCAACAACATTAACTGCCGTACGTCCCATATCGATCAAACGATCAACACCGGCAATAAAGGCTAATCCTGAAGGCGGTACACCGATTGATGATACCGTGGCCAAAAGTACAACGAACGATGCCCCTGGCACACCAGCCATTCCCTTTGAGGTAATCATTAGGACAACCAATAAGGTCAACTGTTGGACCAATGACAAATGAATATTATAGGCCTGTGCCATAAATAACGCACCAATTGCTTGGTATATAGCGGAACCATCAAGATTAAATGTATAACCTGTTGGAACAACAAAGGAAACAATTCCTTGACTGACTCCGAACTTTTCCATCTTTGACACAATTCTTGGTAATGTTGCTTCTGAAGATGCGGTTGTAAAGGCTAAGATAATTTCATCACGCAATACCTTAAATAAGGTAAATACACGAACATTATAAATTTTCAACACGATACCTAGAATAACAACCATAAAGAAAATCATCGTCAGGTAAGAAACAAATATGAAGTATCCTAGTGACTCCAATGACTTTAGTCCCATTTGGGCAACTGTTGCACCAATCAAAGCACCAACACCAATAGGTGCTAATTGCATGACCCAATTTGTAACTTTAAACATGACCTCTGCCACTGCATCAAAAAGATCTATAATAATCTGCCCTTTTTGTCCAATTGCTGCAGTTCCTAGACCGAAGAATACCGAGAATAAGATAACTTGTAGCATGTTACTCTCTGATAATGATGCAAAGAAATTGGTTGGTACGATATCCATTATCGTTGCCCAAATACCACCATCGCTGGCTGATTTTGCCGTCGACAAGTAATTACTAATATTGGTTGCTTGCAAGTTGTGCACATTGACATTGGCCCCTGGTTCGAAAACGTTTCCTGCAATCATTCCTAATATAATTGCAATCGTTGATAGTATTTCAAAGTAAATCAACGTCTTCAATCCGACACGACCTAATTTACGGATATCACCCATCTTTGCAATACCCACTGTTAAACTAGATACCACGATTGGCAACACAATCATTTGAATTAGCCCAATAAACATTGTTCCAATATTTTGCATTGCAGTGATAGCCGTCTTATTCTTAAAGAAGATAACCCCCAGAATAATACCTACAATTAAGCCAATAACAATTCGCCAACCTAAACCAATACTACGTTTTTCTCTCTTAGTTTTTCTACCAACACTCACAAACTTAACCCCTCTAACGTATCATCTTATCTGCAAAAAAAGCCAACCCACAGAGGTTGGCTTTTTACTAATAGTTTACCCTTATTAGTTGCGGCGTGCTTCTGGAATACGAGCAGCCTTTCCGTGCAATGCACGCAAGTAATACAACTTGGCACGACGTACACGTCCATGACGAATTACTTCAATTTTGTCAACACGTGGTGAGTGCAATGGGAATGTACGTTCCACACCAACACCACTTGAAATCTTACGAACAGTGTAAGTAGCTTGGATACCAGTACCCTTACGCTTGATAACAACACCCTCAAAAATTTGGATACGTTCGCGTGAACCTTCGACGATACGTGCGTGAACACGAACTGAATCTCCGGCACGGAACTCTGGGATATCTGTACGTAATTGGTCAGCAACCAACTTCTCTAACAAAGCGTTTTGACGCATAATTAAATCTCCTCTTCGACAATCATTGCACCACTCGGCCAGCGGATTATCGGGTTTTATTTTGTGCTATAAGCACTGATTAAAATAATACCACATTAATAATCTGTTAACAAGCAATGGCTAGTTGATTTGTTCTTCTTGTTTGATTTCCTTTAGCAATTTTTGATCTGCCGGCGTTAATTCATAATCAGCCAGCAAGTCTGGTCGTCGTTGATAGGTACGACGTAACGCCTCTTTATGCTTCCATTTTGCAATATTAGCATGGTGACCAGATAGTAGAACATCTGGCACTTTCAAGCCCCTAAAATCAGCTGGCCGTGTGTATTGTGGATATTCAAGTAAGCCAGTCGAAAATGATTCATCAACAGCAGAACGTTCATCCCCAAGAGCCTCATCTAATAGACGTACTGTGGCATCAACCACAGTCATCGCCCCTAGTTCACCACCAGTTAATACAAAATCTCCCAGGGAAATTTCATCATCAACTAACGTCCGGATACGTTCATCGTAACCTTCATAATGACCCGCGATAATCGTCAGATGATCTTCTTGCGCAAGTTCCTCGGCAATGGATTGATTGAAAGTCTTACCAGCTGGATCCATCAAAATAACGCGACCACGGCTGCCAGCTTGCTTTTCTACGGCATCCATCGCGTCAAATAATGGCTGTGGCATTAAAAGCATGCCTTGTCCACCACCATAAATTTCATCATCAACCTTATTATGTTTATTTTCTGTATAATCTCTAAAATCAGTCACATTAAAATCAACCAAGCCCCGTTCAACTGTTTTACCAATAATAGATTCTCGCATTGGCGCAAACATATTTGGGAATAGGCTTAATACATCAATTCGCATTTTAAATTTCCTCTAACAAATTTACTTTGGCAGTACCGCCATCTAAATCAATGTCGGTAACAACATCCGCAATAAATGGCAAGAATAAGTCTTCCTTACCCCGCGCACGAACAACCCAGACATCATTTGCTGGCAATGGCATGATTTCACTCACCTGACCAAGGCTTTCATTGGTTGCATTATCAATAACACTCAAGCCAATAATTTCATGATAATAATACTCATTATCAGGCAAGCCCTGTTGCAACTCGTCAGTCACAAAAACCTCGCACTCTTTGTATTGCTCAACGTCATTAATATTTGCCATATCGACGAAGCTAACCAGCATAAACTGTTTATGCTGACGTGCTGTCGCAATTTTTACTGTTACATTACCTTGTTGTGCTTGAATAACCAAACTTTGGTTCTTTTTAAAGCGTTCTGCAGGAAAATCTGTCGTTGGCACAATGCGTACTTCACCACGAATACCGTGCGTATTAACAATTTTACCTACTTTATAAAGTGCCATGTTCTCTTCCTTTTCAATAGTCATATTAATTGTAGTATACCAGTAAAAGAAAACTAACTGAATAGGAAATCTTGAGAATTATCTGATAAAATCTAACTAACAACGGCATTTTAAGGAGAGTAATCAATGAGTATCAACCTTTATATCGTCAGGCACGGTGAAACGTACATCAATAAATACAATCGTATTCAAGGCTGGACTAATGCCCCACTTACCGAAAAAGGCATCCAAGATGGCCAAGCCGCCGGTGAGCGCCTACAACACATCATATTTGATCGCGCCTATTCTTCTGACTTGGAACGTGCGGTAACAACGGCGCAAATGGTTTTAGAACAAAATAATCATACTGATGCCTCATTATTACAATCCTTACCTGAATTAAGAGAGCAATTTTTTGGTTATTTTGACGGTATTTCTAACAACGTTGCGGCGCAAGCAATTGCCAAAAAACGTGGGTTATCCACGACAACGACGTTTGCCCAGTTAACTCGTCAACTTGGTCCATTCAAAATAATAAACGCCATTCATGAGGCCGACCCGACCGGGGATGCCGAAACAGCTGTTATATTTTGGCAACGACTGATGAATGGCTTTAAGCAAATTGCTGCCGAAAGCCCTGAAAATGCAAACGTACTTTTAGTTTCACACGGCAGATTATTGAGTACGTTAGGTCAACACTTTGCACAACTTGATGGTGACCATGCGGAACCCGATAATGGTGCGGTCAGTCTTTGGCAACTAACTGGTGATCATTTAACATTGCGCGTCTTTAATGACTTAGAAACTATCTGGTAAATACGCAAAATAAAAGGGTTTTGAATGACAATTAAAACATACTAATAGTTAAAAGGCACAAAAAAAGGAATCCAAAAATGGATTCCTTTTTTAATGTATCAAATTACTTTGAATACTTTGCATCATGGTACTTTGTCATAATGCCTGCATTTGATAGCAAGTTCTTAACAGTATCTGATGGTTGTGCACCATTGTTCAACCATGATAAAACTAGCTCTTCGTCTAATTTAACTTCTGATGGTTGTACAAGTGGGTTGTAAGTACCTACTGTTTCGATAAAACGACCATCACGTGGTGAACGTGAATCAGCAACAACGATACGGTATACAGGGTGCTTCTTTGAACCCATGCGCTTTAAGCGAATTTTAACTGCCATATTTTAAATAATTCCTCCAATTGTTTTCTACATTTATAACTATAACAGACTTAGCAAATGCTGTAAAGTGATTTTCCTTTACACTTTAAAATTAACGACGCTTTTTCTTATTCTTGCGAATTTTGCGTGCCATTTGTTTCATTGCGATGTCGGCCATCTTACCTTTCATACCGCCACCAGCTCCTGGGAAGCCGGCACCATTAGCACCACCACCCATAGCATTCATCATTTGTTCCATACCAGCCATGTTACCATTCATCACGCCGCTCATCATCTTCTTCATCTGATTAAATTGTTTAACCATACGATTGACTTCGACCACTGGCCGACCAGCTCCTGCTGCTAAACGGCGCTTACGTGATGGATTCAAAACATCGGGATTTTCACGTTCTTCAGGGGTCATAGACATCACAATTGCGCGAATATGTGCCATATCTTTCGGATCAATTTTGGCATTCTTCAAAGCTGGATTATTCGCCATACCTGGAATCATTTTCATAATATCTTCCATTGATCCCATATTTTGCAATTGATCCATCTGATCAATGAAATCATTGAAATCAAACGTATTTGATTTCATCTTTTCCATTGTTTCATTGGCTTGCTTCTCGTCATAATCCTTTTGGGCCTTTTCAATCAAAGTTAATAAGTCACCCATACCAAGAATTCGACTAGCCATCCGGTCTGGATAGAAAATATCCAGATCAGTCATTTTTTCTCCTTGACCAACGAACTTAATTGGCTTACCAGTCACCGCACGAATTGACAAGGCAGCTCCACCACGGGTGTCACCATCCAACTTCGTCAAAACAACACCAGTAATATCAAGGCGATTATTAAATCCTTCAGCGGTCTCTACCGCGTTCTGACCAGTCATCGCATCGACAACCAACATGATTTCATCAGGTTGCGCAATATCCTTAACATCAGCCAACTCTTGCATCAGTTCTTCGTCAATTTGTAAACGACCAGCCGCATCAATGAAAACATAGTCCGACTTTAACTCAGCCGCTTTTTCCATTCCTGCTTTAACAATGTCACGTGGATTAACATCCGTCCCCATATCAAATACGGGCACATCAATTTGTTCACCTAATGACTTTAATTGATCAATGGCAGCTGGACGATAAACGTCGGCTGCAATCATTAATGGTCGTGCATTTTGTTCATTTTTTAATTTCAGTGCTAACTTACCAGCTGTCGTCGTTTTACCAGCACCTTGTAAACCAACCATCATAATCACTGTTGGTATCTTAGGCGACTTATTAAGTTCTACGGCTGACTCACCCATCATTGCCGTCAACTCATCATTAACAATTGAGACAATTTGTTGGGCTGGATTAAGTCCGTCTAAGACTTTAGCACCAGCTGCTTTTTCACGAACACTGCGTACAAAGTCCTTAACAACTTTAAAGTTAACATCGGCTTCCAATAATGCTAGCCGGATTTCACGCATCGTCTCGCGTAAGTCTGCGTCTGTAACTTTCCCTTTACGACGTAAGCCACTCAAGGCTTTCTGTAGTCGATCTGTTAAACCTTCAAAGGCCATTGCTTTACTCCTCTTCTAATGTCAATAATCTCGATGCTAAGCGAATCAAAGCTTCATCATCAGGATAATTTTGTTGAATATAGTCATTCAAGTGGTCAGCTGCTTGTTGTCTATTTTGATAGTCATCGTACAAATGTAATCTGTCTTCATAATTCTCTAACAACTGGGTACTTCTTTTAATATTATCATAAACTGCTTGCCTAGAAACTTGATATTCTTCAGCAATTTCACCCAGAGAATAATCATCCGCATAATATAGTTGCAAATAATTATTTTGCTTTACTGTCAGTAAGGGCTGATAGAAGTCAAACAACATATTAAGCCGCATACTTTTTTCTAGTTCCATTATTTTGACTCCGTTAACAAACTACCGAATAGACTCTTGGCAAAGTCATTTGCCTCAAATGGTTGAATATCCGTAACCTTTTCACCTAATCCAACCCATTTAACTGGTAAGTGCAACTCATTTCGAATTGGTAGCACAATACCACCTTTGGCTGTTCCATCCAACTTTGTTAACACGATACCGGTCACATCCGTTGAATCCTTAAATAGTTTTGCTTGTTGTACAGCATTTTGACCAGTTGTTGCATCTAATGTCAATAATACTTCCTGTGGTTCATTTGGCAATTCACGTGTAATAATGCGCTTCATTTTTGATAATTCTTGCATCAAATTAACATTATTCTGTAAACGACCAGCTGTATCAACAAATAATATATCGGCCTGAGTATCAATAGCCGTTTTAACACCATCAAAAACAACTGACGCCGGATCAGCCTTTGATGATCCAGTCACAACAGGAATATCATTACGCTCACCCCATGCGACTAATTGTTCAGTGGCCCCAGCTCTAAATGTATCGGCAGCCGCCAAAACAACTTTTTTACCGGCCCGCTTATAATAAGCAGATAGTTTCCCAATTGTGGTCGTCTTACCAACACCATTAACACCGACCAACAAAATCACAGTTGGTCCTTCAGGTGCAAAGTGCATTGAGGCATCTTCATTAACTCCCTGGCTACGATATAGATCAACCAGCTTGTCAATAATTACCTCAGAAATTTCTTGCTTACTTTTAGCGTTTTGTAATTTAACTTCATCGCGTAATTCATCTGTTAATTGTAATGCTGTTTGTGCACCAACGTCGGCACCAATTAGTGTTTCTTCTAAGTCGTCAAAGAAGTCTTCATCGACTGAGCGAAAATTGGCCATAAAGGCATTCCAACGTTCAGACCAAGTCTTCTTAGTCTTTTGTAGACCAGTATCTAGTTTTTCACCAGCATCTTCTGTTTCTGTTTCTGTTTCTGTTTCTGTTTCTGTTTCTGTTTCTGTAGTATCGGCCTTGGGCAACTCAATGTCAATTGCTTCCCCAGGTGTTGGTTGTAATATTTCAACAGCGACAACTTTTACTGGTGGCATCCCATTTTCCCAATTACTTGGGTATAAGATTTCAACTTCAACTTGTTTGACTGGCTTCTTTTTAAAAAAATCAAATAATCCCATGATTATTCATATCCCCCTAATTTTCTACCAGTGTTTCATCCAGATCAGTCAAATTAACTGAAACCATGGTTGAGACTCCTGGCTCTTGCATTGTTACACCATAAAGTACATCAGCTTCCGTCATAGTTCCTTTTCGATGAGTGATAACAATAAACTGTGTACGATGGTTTACTTCATGAAGATAATGTGCAAATCTATCCACATTCGCCTCGTCTAACGCAGCTTCAGTTTCATCAAGAATTGCAAACGGCACTGGTCTAACCGCAAGAATTGCAAATAGTAAACTAATTGCGGTTAACGCTTTTTCCCCACCCGATAACAAGCTCATTTGTTGGAACTTTTTTCCAGGTGGTTGCGCCTTAATATCAATGCCAGTGGTTAATAAGTGTTCTGGGTCTGTTAGGACCAATGACGCTTGACCGCCACCAAACATCTTAACAAAGATTTTAGCAAACTGCTCTGCAATCGCATCAAATGTTGATTGGAACCGTGTAATCACTTCCGTATCCATCTCAGACATTGTCTCTTGTAAATTATCTTTAGCCGCAATTAGGTCTTGTTTTTGTTGCGTCAGAAAATCATACCGCTCTTTAACTGTTTGATACTCATCGATAGCATTTAAGTTAACATGACCAATTTCGTCCAAGCCCTGTTTTAACAATTTCAACTTTGTCCTAATTGTCGCAATATCAAGATTTAACATCTCAGATTTTGCAAACTCAAATGACGTATCATAAGTTGTTTCTAACAACTGTTCATTAGTATTAATAGATGATCGGAGTTCACCCAAACGACCATTGTATTGCGAAATACTTGTCAGCATATCACTAACTGTATCTTGGATAATACTTAATTCACTGTTCGTTGTATCATATTGCTCCTGAACTTGCTGTAACTCAAATTTTAGCGTTTCCAAATCCTGTTCGGCGATCATTTTCTGTTGTTGCACATCTTTTAGTTGTTGTGCCAAACGTTTTTGAACATCATTCTTATCTTGCTTCAAATCAGTAATTTGCCGCTGAATGGTTTTAACCTGATCTTGTTCAGCATTTTTCTGCTCAAGTAAGTCTTTTTTTCGAGTAGTCAATGAAGATAACGTTGCCTCAGCTTTAGCAAAAGCTGATTTGAAGTCACTGATTTGCTGATCTGCTTGTGCAATCTCAGACTCCAGGTCTGATCGTTGCCGCAAATAGTCATCCAAATTCTGTTGCAATTTTTGTTGTTGCGCAGACAACTCTGCAATAGACTGTTCGTTCTGATCAACAGATGCTTTCTTGTGCTGAGAATCAGCAGCCAACTGATAGTCATATTGTAACGCAGCTTGTTCCTTTTTGACTTGTTTGAGCGTTGATTTTGCTAATTGTAAATTAGCTTTATTATTTTGCCATTCTTCGTTAGCTGATAACACTCGTGCCTGCTGTTGATTGAATGCTTCTGTAACTTCCTTAAGCTGCTGATCGATTTGTTTAACTTGCTGTTCTAGTGCCAGCGTAGCCTTATGTAATTCAGACTCTTGTTGCGTTAATTGGTCGATCTCAGTTTTTTGAGAAAGTAAACCATTACCATGCTGACGCGTGGCTCCTCCGGTCATTGATCCACCAGCATTCATGATTTGTCCATCCAAAGTAACTAAACGGACACGATGTTTTAATTGCTTAGCCATCTGAATAGCTGCTGACATATCGGTAACAACCACTGTGGTTCCTAATAGGTTCGCAATAATATTTTGATAGGCCGCTGCTGTTGTCACTAAGCTCGATGCAATTCCTACAAATCCAGGTAGGTTCTGGGCCGTTGTTATCTGATAATCAGGTAACTGACGTGCTTTAATTGTCGTTTGTGGCAGAAAAGTAACCCGCCCTAAACGGTGTTTAGCTAAATATTGAATGGCCGTTTTTCCAGCCTGTTCATTTTGAACAACAACATGTTGCAATGCTGATCCTAATGCTGTTTCAATAGCAACCCGGTGTTGATCATCAACCGAAATCAAGTTCGCAACAACATCTTGAATACCTTCAAATTGTTGTTGCGCCTTCATTAAGTTCTTAACACCTTGATAATAACCATCATAATTTTCTGATAAGTGTTGTAACGATTGCAACCGTGTACTTAACCGTTGTTCCTGCTCCATCTTCGTAAACCAAGCTTGTCGCTCAGTATTACGTTGTTGCTCCAACTCTTGGCCTTTTTTCTTAAGTTCTTCAAATGACCTCTGAGCCTCGGTTAATGTTTTCTCTGTCTGATCAACATGTTGATTTTGCTCTTCAACCAAACTGTTCGCCTCAGTTAACCGTTGATCGATTTTCGCTTGACGTTGGCGTAGTCGTAATGATTCTGCATCACTACGTTGGTTTTCTTGAGCTAAATAATTCTGCTCATTTTTAGCACTCGTCAAATCTTGCATAATAGCAACTAAATCATGACGAACTTGCTCAATAGTGGTATTGAGCTTTGCTAATTTAGTTCGCGGATGACTATCAGTTGCTTGCTGGATTGCTTGTTGATACTGCGTATATTTAGCCTGCTGATCCGTTAGCTCTTGTAAACATGTTTGATATGTTTCCTCAAGTGAGGTTAAACGCTCAGTTGCTACTTTTAAACGATTATTTAAGTCAGTCGTTGTTTCAGTTCGATTTTTAAGACGTTCTGACTGCAAATTTTGTTCACCAGTCAATTGTTCAACTTGCTTGATACTTTCTAACAAGACTTCTTGCAATTTTTGTTGTTTTTCATTCAACGCAATTTGTTCTTGCCTAAATTTTTCCAGCTCTTTTTTCTTAGTATGCACAACTTTTTGTTGCGTATCATAGTCATCTTGAACCGTTGTTAATTTGGTCGTTAACTCGTCTTTTTCTTGATACCAATCAAGTAACTCAAGCACAATTCGTGATTGATCCAACTGATCATAAGAGGCTTTGGTTGTTAAATAATCTTCCGCTTTTGCTGATTCTTGCGCCAACGGTTCAACGCGTCCTTGTAATTCATACAAAATATCTGTAATACGTGTTAAATTATCATGGACATCGCCTAGTTCTTTTTCTGCTTTATCTTTATTTTGCTTATATTTATAAACACCCGCAACATCTTCAATAATACTGCGTCGTTCAACTGGCTTTGCGCTAAAAATACTTTCAACACGCCCTTGTGAAATAATAGAAAAGCTTTCACGACCTAGCCCTGAATCCATAAACAATTCATGAATGTCCTTCAGCCGTACCTGCACCCCATTGATTTGATAGTTTGAATCACCATTGCGGTATAACGTTCGTGTGATTGTGATTTCTGAATAATCTGAATTTAAATAATGGTCAGTATTATCAAAAGTTATTGCAACCTCAGCACGATTTAAAGGCGCCCTTTCTGACGTACCGCCAAAAATAACATCGGCCATTTTATCACCGCGTAATCCCTTAGCAGACTGTTCACCCATTACCCAGCGAATTGCTTCAATAATATTTGATTTTCCTGATCCATTGGGGCCGACAACCCCGGTAATACCTGGCATAAATTCAATTTTAGTTCGTTCAGCAAACGACTTAAAACCAGTTATTTCCAAAGTTTTTAATTTCATTTCATAGTCCTAGTTGTTCATTAAAGTTTGGTAAGCTTTTCGGGCAGCCGCTTTTTCGGCATCCTTGGTAGATTTCCCTTCACCAGTTGCTAATGGTTTACCATCAACGGATACTTGTATCGTAAAGACTTGTTCATTATTAGAAATAGCTCGCTCGTCAAGCTTTTCATAAGAAATTTTAACTGTTCCATGTCGTTGCAAAAACTCTTGTAATTTAGATTTATAATCTACAAATTGATCATAGAAACCTTCATCAATCTTGACAAACATAATTTCTTTCAAAAAGTCCATAACAACTTTTTGTCCTTGATCTAAGAACAAAGCACCGATGAATGCTTCCCATAAATCTTCTAACAATGAATCTCGATTTCGGGCCCCAGATAATTCTTCTCCACGACCTAATTGCACATAACGATCTAGATGCAACTCACGTGACAAAGCTGCGAACGCTCTTGTTTGGACCATTGAAATCCTCAACTCTGTCAATCGACCTTCATCCCAGTTTGGAAAACGTTTAAATAAGTAGACCGCCGTGGATTGTTGCATAATAGCGTCTCCTAAAAACTCAAGACGTTGATAATCGCCCCCAGTGTAACCCGGGTGCTCATTGATATAGTTTGCTTGTGTTAGCGCTTCTTCCAACAACTTTAAGTCATTAAAATGAATATGGTGTTCTTTTGCTAAGTCTGCTTGTAATTGTTTAAACATAGTCCTACCTTCTTTTATATATACACCTTTCTATTATACCAGACATTAATTATCTATATTATTTTTTAGTAAAAAAACTGAGATAGAATTTCTTCTACCTGAACTGAACCCCGTAAGTTGGAGTAATTTCCAAAACTTACGGGGTTTTACTATGTTTTCAAAAGAAGTACAAATTGAAGCAGTCACGATGTACCTACA
>NZ_BJEC01000010.1 GCF_005405465.1 Weissella thailandensis | reverse complement strand
TGTAGGTACATCGTGACTGCTTCAATTTGTACTTCTTTTGAAAACATAGTAAAACCCCGTAAGTTTTGGAAATTACTCCAACTTACGGGGTTCAGTTCATTGTGGCAAATTCGACTGTTCATCCTTTTTTCGCACAGCAGTCAATACACGATATTGTTTTGGATGGCCAGTATGAAAAGACAACGCGTGTGCCATCACGTTATGTTCATGATTGATTCCTAATAAACATACGACAATCGCTAAAATTGTTTTTATTCCTAACATTGTAAATACCTCATGATATTCATTATTTCTATACTAATGGATATTATTGGCCTTTTTATCAGTAAAATTAAGCGTTAAAAAAACAGTAGTTAACGTCAAAATACGGCGTTAACTACTGTAACTAATTAATGATTAACTTTTTTATTTTTAGCAAATTCAACCTTTGGACGGAAGAACCAACCTGTAACAGTACCCTTAACAATCATCTTCAAACGCAAACGCATATTTGGCTTGTGGTTAAGAAATACTCTCAAAATTTCATACAAAACCTTTAAATGTGTTCTCATATATAATAAGAAGCCACGTTGGCGACTAAAGTACATTTGATTTCTAAATGCATAGAAATAACGAGGAACACGATTGATTGTGTCTAATGAAACATTTGAGGCAATGTTATTTGCCATCTTATGGATGACACGTGAAGTTGGCACCATATATCCAGGCAATACACGCGCTGAACGCTCAGTATACTCAATGTCGTCACCCCAAATAAAGAACTCCGTAATTGGCAAGCCAATATTTGCAACCATTTCACGGCTGAACATCACCGACACGAAAGTTGCATTTCGTAGTGGTTCTAATTCCGTTGCATGCAATGAAATTTTATGGAAACGCTTCTTAGGTGATGGCAAATTCATTAACGCACGTGAATTATCTGTCCAGCGAACATCAGAAGCTAAGAAACCAAATTGATTGTTAATCTTCTTAGCTGAATTGACCAATTCAGTCAAGGCTGTTGATGTTGGCACAGTGTCATCATCCATCAACCAGACATAATCATCCGTTGTTTCTTCCATAAAGTAACGAATACCTTTATTAAAGCCACCAGATCCACCAATATTTTCCTTTAGGCGGACATACCGAATAGCATCGCCCAAACTTGTTAGATATTCTTGCGTATCTTCTTTACTATTGTTATCAACGACGATGATATTATCTACCTTCGTCTCAGAATTTTGTAAGGCTTCGATGACCTCTTTTAACATTGGTAGCCGATTATACGTTACCACAACCGCACTCACAGTCATATCAGATAGTCTCCCAACTATTACTATTTTTATAAAAGAACCTATTTTAAAAGCTCAATTACATTTATACATTTGCGACCTAAAAATATGCTTAGATTACTTCACTTTTCTAGCAACATAGATTGGACGCTTTTTCACTTCTAAATAAATATTTGAAATATAACGACCAACGATACCAAGACTCAATAGTTGGATACCACCCAAGGCTAAGATAATAACGACCATTGATGGCCAACCAAAGACTGACGTATCAGGATATAGTAGTGCACGAATGAAAACAAGGATTGCGCCAAGCAATGCCAAAACGAAAGCAATACCACCTAGAACAGACACAAGCAACAATGGTGCCCGTGAAAAGTCAATAAATCCTTCAATAGAATATCTAAATAGTCCCCAGAAAGACCAAGAAGTCTTACCGGCAACACGGTCTTGGTTTTCATAATTCAAATATTTTTGCTTAAAACCAACCCATGAGAAGATTCCCTTTGAAAAACGATTGTACTCTTGCATGCTCAAAATAGCATCTACCATTGGTCGACCCATGACACGGAAATCACGAGCGCCTTCAACAATGTGTGTATCAGACATTGAGTTGATCAATTTATAAAACAGATTTGAGAACCACGAACGAACCACCGGTTCCCCTTCGCGACTTGTACGACGGGCACCAACTGCATCCCATTCACCAGACGAAACACCAGCTAACATTTCCGGTAACATTGATGGTGGATCTTGCAAATCAACATCCATCACAGCAACATATTCACCAGTTGCATGTTCAAGACCAGCATACAAAGCTGATTCTTTACCGAAATTACGGGAAAACGATACTGTGTGAACATGACTATCTGCTGCAATCAAGTTGTCCACAGCGTCCATTGTGTTATCCGTAGATCCGTCATCAATGAACCAATATTCTAATTCATAATCGGCAAAATTCTTATGTTCCTCTTCTATTGCATCATAAAATAATTTTACTGTGTCTTGTTCATTAAAGACCGGTACAATCAAAGATAATTTAGCCATTTCTTCCCCTTTTCGAAATCTTACTGCATTCTATTATAGCAAAATTCCGCTTATTTCCTATCTTTTATAAATTTTTTTACAAAACCAATACTTTCCGTAACGAGTTTGGCACGTAATATGAAAATGATGGCGAAATAAATAATTGCACCGACCAGAATACATACTACCGTACCAGTCGGATTTGCCTGTAGCCTTATTGTCATAGGTACAATAACGGCAAACATAATTGCCCCAGCAACCAGATACTTCCATGTTCCGGAGAATAACGTGCTAATCGATAAGTCATGACGAACGACTATCAGCTGATATAAGGTCACGACACCTTCTGACAAAACAGTTGCAACCGCAGCACCATACAAACTCCAAAGTGGAATAGTCACAAAATTAAGCAAGATATTTACTAATGCACCGATCGTCACTGACATTGTAAAATCCTTTGTCCGACTAATGGGCATTAAATATTGGGTTCCTAAAACGTTACTCCATGCAATCAGGACAATAATCGGTGACAAAATCGAAATTGTCCAACCAGCTGGTAGGAAAGATGGTCCCATATACCAAATGGTCATTTTAGGACCTAAAGCCATCATACCAAACATTAACGGTACAGATAACGCGGTGACAAAGTCCATCGACTTATAAATGGCTTTATTCACTGCTGCAAGATTACCCTTTGAAAAATAATTGGCAACACGTGGCAACATAACCGTTCCTAATGCTGTCACTAGTGCCAATGAAACTTTAATAATCTTATCCGCGTTTTCATAGAATGCCGATAATCCAATTGAGTCTGGCTGGAATAATGGCAACATGGTTTTGTTTAATTGTAAATAAATCTGCGTGGCAATTGTCGGCATAAACAAACCCAAAGTTGGCAACATATGCTGCTTAAATTCTAATGTTTTAAACTTAGGGAATTTAACTTGGCCCGGAATATAAAACCACATGGTAATGTTACCAGCCACCTGAGTCAGCGCCAATAGCAAAATGTAGTTATTTACATCGTCAGGTGATTTAACAACCAAAAAGATTAGAATAACCATCGCAATTTTTACCAAAGAATTACGAATAACCGTTTTTCTAAAATCTTCTAACCCCATGAAGTACCATGAGATATCTAATAAACCAGAAACAATGACCCATGTTTGTAAATAAAGTTGATGGGTATTCTGACTAAATTCACCCGAAACATGGCGCATTGAAAACACAAACACAATATAAACAATAATCGCAACCACACTAACACAGGTGTGCAACAATTGAATTTCCCAAAAACGTTTGCTACGCAAGTCAATGTCATCGCGCACATAAGCAATTTCACGTTGACCATAGAGTGTAATTCCTAAAGTCGCAAACAACAGAAAATAGCTGACGATTGAGTTAGTCCAGGCTTGGACCCCCATCCCTTCGGCACCCAATACGTGCGACAGATAGGTCATCGTGATTAAGGGCGCTAAAACAACTAGCAGCTGATAAAACACATTATATAAATAATTTTTAACGACTTGCATGGTTCCATCCTCTGTTTGTAATCATTTCTTTTGATTACGGAATAATTTTGTTTAAGACTGGGACTTTTTTAAATATAAGTATAATAATGAGACAAATAATCCAGACAATCAACGGTAATCCCAGTAAGTGAAATAATGAATCCGGATTGATATGTAGAAAATGAGTCACTATTTGAATGATAAATTCGTGAACAACATATACGCCAAGAGAAGATCCAGAAAGACGTTTCAACCATAAGCCTATTCTAAGATTTGGTTGCCACGTCATTGGAAAATGGTGTTGGAAAAATAACCAGATACCTAACGGCAAGATAAACCCACCGATTGAAAAGATGTTATACACCTCACGAGCAGTTTCACCATGCCTGATTGAAAGGAAAACTGTCAATAAGAACATAAATAACACACTCAAGCAAGATAGACCGTATATTATCCGCCGTTGTTTATCCGATGTCTTAAAATTATGCAGATACCAACCAACGAAAAAGATACCAATTCCCATACTCAACGCTAAAGGAATATTTGATACAAGTTGACTAAATGGTCGATGTATCAAGCTATACCCATAGTTGATGATGCCAGTTCCGATTATATACAGCCAGATAATATATTCAACGACTTTTTTATTAGCTTTCGTTGCTAAAAGTGATAGAAACGGCATAGCGATATACACTGGAATAATATAGTAAAAGAACCAAAAAATAGGCTGAATCTGGTCCTGTTCGATGCCATTAATCAGTCCCTTAAATGACCAATCGGGATTCCCCATTATAAAATGATTCCAAGCATACCAAATAGTCGACCAGATAATGAACGGTAATAATATTCGCCACCCTCTTTTCTTCAAAAATGTCCTGGTATCATAACGTTCACGATAATTTAGTAGGTTAGCACCCGATATCATAAAGAATATTGGCACTGCCCAAATAAATAGTACCTGAATGAATACACTAAGATACCATTTTGAATCACTTGGTGAAAAATTAAAAGCGTAACCCGATGTATGCAACCATACCACTGCAAATGTTGCAACAATATTTAAAATGTCCAAATAATAATAATGCTGTTTCCTTACGTTAACTGGATTTTCCATGTCACTCCCGTCATTGTATATCAAACTCTTATAAACAAAACAAGGCACAATACACTGAGAGTGATTGCGCCTTGATTATCTATTAATCTATCAAAAATTAATGTTCTTCATCATGTGCGAAGTTAAAATCTGATGGAATATCAAACTCTTTACGTACTGTATTGAAGGCAGCATTGAACACTTGATCCATATCGTAATAACGATATTGGCCTAAGCGACCACCAAAAATAAATTGTTCCTTATGCTGACGTGCTTCCTTTGCATATTCCTTATACAGATTTGTATTCTTTTCATCGTTAACAGGGTAATAAGCTTCCTTAGAACGATCCCATTCTTGTGGGTACTCCTTGGTAATGATCGTTACGCCATCATCTGACAAACCATCAAAGTGCTTCCACTCCATTACACGTGTATATGGTGTTTCTGCATCTGTATAATTGATCACCGAATTACCTTGGTAGTTATCTGTTTGCTTTAGTTCAGATTCAAAGCGAACTGAACGGTATTCCAACTCACCAAACTTGTAACCAAAGAATTGATCAATCATACCGGTATAAACGATACGAGGGAACTCGGCAATATATTCGTCTTTGTGATCAAAGAAATCTTCATTGACACGAACATCGATCAAATCGTTGTCCAACATCTTTTCAAAGATTTGTGTATAACCACCTACCGGAATTCCTTGGTAACGATGGTTGAAGTAGTTATTGTCATAGATAAAACGAACAGGCAAACGCTTAATGATGAATGCAGGCAGTTCTGTTGCTTTACGTCCCCATTGCTTTTCTGTATAACCTTTCACTAGTTTTTGGTAAATATCTGTACCAATTAATGAAATGGCTTGTTCTTCTAAATTACGTGGCTCGCGGTCACCTAATTCAGCTAAAGCAGCTTGTTTTTGTTCTTCAATCTTAGCCTTAGCTTCAGCGGGTGTCTTCGTTCCCCACATTTCATAGAAGGTGTTCATGTTAAATGGCAAGTTATAAAGTTCACCTTTATAGTTAGCCACCACTTGGTTTTGGTAACCATTGAATTCAGCAAACTGATTGATGTACTCCCAAACCTCTTTATTATCCGTGTGGAAAATATGAGCACCGAAATCGTGGACAGTAATCCCATGATCAGTATGTGTATAAGTGTTTCCGGCGATGTGTGAGCGCTTTTCGATGATAAGTGAACGCTTACCACGTTTCGCAGCCTCGTAAGCAAAGATTGCTCCAAACGGACCGGCTCCAACAACTAAGTAATCATAATTTTTATCATTTAAAGTCATTTATTCATTTCCTCTACATATCTATAAAAAAATATCCTGAACTTACTTTACCATAAATCCAGGATATTGTGTTTTAAAAGTGAACCTTCTTATTTGTATCTTTAAAAAACTTACGCTTTAAAAATTGGGTCCCTTTGTCGAGCCAATTCGTCTTTTCCGTTGTTACCAACGGGAACTCACGGAACGTTTTTTTATTTGTATATAACCAAGTATCCATCAAACGTTCTGACAAGAAGCCGAACACTCGCCGGTCCTGACCCTCATATGATTCATAAGGAATCCGTCGGGCAACTTGATCTAACACGCCAAACATAAAATCCGTATATGACTGAAAATCAGCCTGTTTCATAATAGCCATGTTAAATAGATGCGCCTTCTTACTCTGTCCCATTTGTTGAAAAGCAGGTAGATATTCAGGGAATTGCTCCTTAATGACATCCTGCATGGCAAAATAAGGCTCATTTTTATGAGCATTTAAATAATGCTTTTCTTGTGATTCAATGTAGTAATCACGTTGTTTTGGTAACAAGACATCGGCTTGTTCTAATGCAGCGTATATTTGTTCTTGATCCAGAATATCAGCTAAATCATGACCAGATTTTGTACCAAAATACCGCCGATAATGTGCTAGGCCAATAACATCTTCGTACTGCAAGTTATACTTTGCCCAATATAATGCGGTTAATTCATTAAAAAATGGATTTAACTCTGAAATATTCTCACCTTGATCATCACGCAAATACCCTGTTGGCACTTCATCACATAAAGCCGACCCAACCATAATCGGTTGATATCCTGCAACTTCAGGAATTTGATATGGTTTATGGGTTGCAATTAAAATCTTCATTCTTCTGACTCCTTTGCAAACACATCATTCTCAGCGATATGAACCACCCGCCAGTAAAAGAACAACATTAACAAAATCGGCCATGACATCACATTTGATGGTGTGACTGCACTAACTACCACAACCACAACAACAGTCATATAAAATGCCTTAATTGAAATACGGTAGAACATGCTACGCTCGTCAAATTGACCGGTTATTTTTTTCAAAATAACTAAGGAACGCTTAATTAGACTAAACAATAGCCAAGCAAAAGTTAAGCAGAAGACAAGACCATATCTTGCTAGCCAACCGAAAAGATCATTCAAAATTGGATAAGCTTGCTTGCGATAAACTTGCATATACTCAAAATTGTTTTTTGACCACTCTGGCAAGTTATCTACAATATATTGTCCTTCATAGCCATAACCAACACCAAATAATGGATGCTGTAGCCATGTTTTAATCAAAGCAATTGTTCCACCAAGACGGTTATCCGTACCACCTTTTTGGAAAATCCAAGTATTCAACAAACTATGGATACTTGGTACAGCAACATATGCAACCACTACGCCTAATAGCGCAATTATTCCTAGGAAAAATAAACTGATCTTTTGTTTTTTGGGTGCCGCTAACCAGTATACTAACGCTAGAATACCAATTAATAAGAAACCCGTGGTTGTCTTTGCTAACAACAATACACCTAAACTGGCAGCACCTAATACCAGTGCCGTCCAGTAAATCCAACGATTCTTAAATGCTTTCAATGGTTCTTGTATCAACATCAACAAAAATGGACTGAATGCAATTCCCACCAACAATGCTAAATAGGCCGCCTCTGGCTCAAAACCATTGACACGCATTGAGGTTGCAACATAACTACCACTGTCATAGAAATCACGATTTGCCCAATGACGTTCAAACAGATGCGCAATTGGGTTGACCCAATGAGATAATGATGTCAAACCAAATAGATAGAGAATCTGTGGCAAAACAATTAAGCCAAGATAAACGGCCATTGTAATGAAGACAGATTTCATAAACTTTACGGCATCTGCATAGCTACGAATAAGCATTTTTTGAATCGTATAAGCAATCCAAATCGACAAGATGACTTGAATAAACATCATTAATCCATGTAATAAGCCATATATGCGTGTCGTCGACCCTACTGCAAATGATTGATAGGTCATTAAAATTAGTTGAGCAACAATAAACACACCCCAAATACGTAAAGTGGTCGTTTTCGGTAAAACATCCTCTAAACGTGCAGGCTGTAAGTATAGTTTAACTAATATAAACAGACCAAATACAACAACAGCAATTTGAGAAAATAAATCAAAGAAAAAGAATGTATATGTTTTTGGCAAAATCGCAAAAGGCATTAACCAACTAACCATATTTCACCCCTTTTTAAGCTTTTGTTGCTTTAAAATTTTTGAAAATACCCGTGAAGAAAGCTAATACAATCCCTACTGCCAGACCAGCAGCCAAACCAAAGACAGCTGACTTTTTAGGTGATCCTGACACAATCGAATCAACATGAGCTTTCTTAGGCGCTGACATCAATTCTGGTTGTGGCATAGTTGAAATTAGCTTAGGCGCGTTAGCAGCATAAGAATCCGTATAGGCATTCACCATTTTAACTGCTTGATTGCCCTTTTTAACACCGCGTACTTCTGCCTTGATTAACAATGTGCTATCAGGTGTTGATAATGTCACTGCTTGACGTAACTCGCCAGCAGTAATTTTAACATGTTGCTTTTTTAACTGTTTCACAGCGGGATCAATAATTTGCTGATCCTTACCGATAGAACGATACGTTTTTAGCATCCAAGAATTTCCCATGACACGTGAATTTGGATCCTTAGCATTGGTATCATCCTTACCAACGTACATATCCCGTGAAGCACTAACACTCGTCACAGCTGGCTGTTTGTTCATAGCATACATCACACCACCACAAATAATACCTAATACAATAATCCACCAGGCGTTGCGTAATAAATGCTTGATCAAATCAGTTATAGTAAATTGATTGTCCATTTCACTATTTCCTCTTAGTATAAAATTTCTGACTTAAAGTATAATCAGTTAAATGCGAAAACTCGCTACGTTTCAGTATACAGGAGATGTAGCGAGTTTTATAGTTTTATCATAAATTCTTAAAATTTACATCGCACCTTTTCCCCTAAAGACCGCAATGACTGTCATAAATAAAATTTTGAAATCGAACCACAAATCAGCTTGATCAACATAGCCAATTTCTAGTTGCGCGCGTTCTGGATATTGAATTTCACTTCGACCACTTGCTTGCCAAAGTCCCATTGCACCTGGTTTGACTGATAAAAATTTGTCAACATCTTGACCATATTCTACCAATTCTTTAGCAACCACAGGACGTGGTCCCACAATACTCATTTCACCCTTCAAAATGTTTATAAACTGGGGTAATTCATCAATGGAAGTTTTACGTAGAAAGGCACCAAATTTGGTAATTCTAGGATCTTCTTCTGTTGGTAATTTATACCCATTTTCAACAAATTTCGCATAAAGTTCTTTGTTGGCATACAGCTTTTCCTCAGCTCCCACTACCATTGAGCGAAATTTATAAATACCAAACTCATGATGATTCTGTCCAATTCGCTTTTGTTGATAGAAAATAGGTCCACGATTTTCACCAAAAAAATAGAATACTGATACTACCAGAAAAATTGGCGATAAAATAATTAATGCAAATAGTGAAACAGAAATATCTAAAAATCGTTTGGTAAATAAGTATCCGGTTTCTGACACAGCGAAACCTCCTTCTTGTTTGCTAATGTTTTATAGATATTTTGCGTCATATTCAGGGTCTTGTGACGTCAAAATCTTTGGTCCATCATTGGTTATCGCAACAACATGTTCATATTGTGCTGACCAAGAACCATCCTCAGTCGTAACAGTCCAACCGTCTTCCTTAGAGGTCTCTACTTTCCAACCACCAAGATTGACCATTGGTTCAATCGTTATGGTCATACCAGGCTTTAAACGCAAACCATGGCCGGCCGTTCCATAATGAGGTACAGCTGGTTCTTCATGCATAGTTGGTTGAATACCATGTCCGATATACTCACGGACATTACCATAACCATTTTCATCGGTAACATATTTATCAATAGCTGCACCGATATCACCGATACGGTTACCCACTTGTGCTTGATCAATACCTAGGTAAAGTGCTTTTTTAGTAACAGCCATTAGACGCTTCACTTCATCTGATACATTGCCAACAGCGTATGACCATGCAGAGTCAGAGTAGTAACCGTCTAAATCGACAACCGTATCAACTTTAACGATATCACCGTCTTTTAAAATTAATTTTTTACGTGGAAAAGCGTGTGCCACTTCATCATTCACCGAAACAGTTGTAGCATACTCAAAGCCTTCAAAGCCGATTTGAGCTGCACGACCACCATGGCTTTCAATATAGTGACGACTAAATTTTTCAATTTCCCAAGTTGAAAGTCCTGGTTTGATTAATTCACGAAGTCCTTTATGCATACCAGCAATAATTTCACCGGATTTTTTCATGCCATCTATTTCACGTTGTGACTTAATTGTAATCATTTATATTCTAACCTGCTTTTCTAAATTCAGTTTAACTAGTAACATTATACGCTTACTTTAACAATTCTTGCGAACTTTTCTTATTATCCATAAAAAAATGGCCATTTTCAAAACTTCTGAAAATAGCCATTATCAGTTACTTTATCGCAGATAAAAGGTCCCATCATTACCAAAATAATAGTCACGATTATTTATCTTCTGGTGTCCTTGCACTGCTCGACCATCAGCACCAACATAGTACCGATGTCCCCAAGCTGTTTGCCATTGATTATGTTGGCGGAAACCATGCGTAAACCAGTAATATGTTCCCATGTAAAAACGGAAACCAGTATATGGTAATCCTTTCTCGAACCATTGCCAGCCACGATTAAACTGAACATAACCTTGCCACGGTGTCAATTGGCCTTGCGCGTTAGCATAATACGTTTGCTTACCTAGCTTAATCTGCTGGCTCGTGCGTAAAAAGTGCGTCCCGTTATTACCAAAGTAATACTTATACTCGCCAATTTGACGAATACCTTGCACTGCTCGGCCGTCAGCACCAACGTAATAGCGCTTGCCCCAAGCCGTTTGCCATTTATTACCTTGCCTTACACCCTTATTAAACCAGTAATAAGTGCCCTTATAGTAACGGAAACCAGTATAACGTTTACCACCTTCAAACCAATACCAACCTGTACCATCATTTAGATAGCCCTTTGCTGGTTTACCTGTTGAGTAGAAAATATTATTTACTGTTTGCTTACTAGTCGTTGTTGTACTGGTACCTTGTTGTAAAAATGGTGAGCCATAATCAACACTCACATCAAACAATCCGACAACGCCAGGAAAACTTGTTTTTGAGTTCCATTGCCACGCGCCGTACTGTGTATGCCAAAGATTATTCGCAGTTGGTTGGTATGGATATGACGCCATCCAAATATTTCGCAAGCCAAATTGGTAAGGCTTTAATTGCGTTTCTGCAATATAACTTGGCGACGTATACAACATATAGCGTTGATACCCATTAGCTGCTAAACGGTCACGAAATGATCGCGCATTTTGTGTGACATCCCCTTGCCGAGTGGCAACATCCTCTAAGTCATCAACTAACACTGTATGATTCGGTAGTTGATAATTTTTGACCTGTGTCGTAAAGTAATCAGCCTCACTGACTGCACTAGCCGGTGTTTGATACTTAGAATAATGATAAACCGCAATGCGCAATCCAGCTGCTTGGGCACTCGCAATTTGGTCTCGAGCACTTGGATTCACATAGTAAGTGCCTTCCGTTAATTTAAAAACGACTCCTTTAACACCATGCTGTTTCATCTTGTCAAAATCTGCTGTTGTTAAACGACCATTCCATGATGACACATCCACAAAGTCCATCCGTGGCGTCCCTTCTTGTCCAGCCGTAATGCCTGGCACACCATTCGCATAGACATGATGTACTAAAACCGCAATACCGAGGATACTAATTATTAAAATTAGTATCAGTTGTTTAAAATAGTGCATCAAAAAATTACCTCATATTTTGTATAATTACACCTTTTGTAAGTGCCTAATCATATTACAATATTTGGTAATCTAAATAAGACCAGTTATTTTACATGTATTAAAAAAATAGTCAGCTTACTGATTCAACTGATTTTTAACATATGCTGGGAAATCAGTCTGTTGTTCCTTGGCTGCTTGCCAATACTGAGTAATCGTCGCATCATCGAGGCTTGAAGAATCTATTCCTGCCTCATAAAGTTTAATACGAGCTTCACGAACATTTACGACTTGAGAATCATCCGTTGATTGCTCATCATCAGTACCGTTGGTTGTCTCTGAACTAGTCTCTAACGTCAGGCTTTCATCCCCGGACAACGATGTACTACTAACGCTTGATCCTTGTGATTGACTAGAAGATTTTACACTTGACGTATTTGAGGAAGGCCCATTATCCTGCGAACCCTCATCCGCTGATTGGTTAAACATAAAATACATTGCAAAAATGGCAATCACAATAACAACGATAGTTATGCTCCAAAAAATATGTTTACGTTTCATATTAATCACCTCTAATTAATTGCAAATGCAGGAGTTCCTGCATCCCAATCCTGTGAGTCCTTTGATAATTTACTCAAAATGCCATCAACACTATTCCAACCACTATAAAATTGGTGATTATATGGATCAAAAATCTCCGTGTTTCCTTGATTATAGCCATAACCTACAACAGCATGCCCAATTCCAACGTTCACGAAGAAAATAACTGGTTTACCTTGTTTCAATGCTGATTTCACTGCATTAGCTGTACTTAAACTTTGTGCTTGATGTCCATACGCATTAACCATTGTTTTTAGATCGAGTCCCGAAGCACCATACGACTCGTGAAACTGACTCACTTGATTTCCAACTTGACGTGGCGTCACATTAACACCATATGAACCCTTTAGGACCATGGCTACACTAGTTGGCACACACCCAGTTGCGCCGAAAGTACCACCACTTAACCAAGTATTTGACCATCGTTTATCCCACTGTGAATAATAATATGGTTTTGCCACTTTTTTAGGCATATCTCGTTCATAAAAGGTCCCGTTGGTACCAAAATTATGTTTCACACCATTAATAGTCACAATACCTTGGACAGCCCGGCCATCAGCACCAACGTAGTACTTATTACCCCAGGCAGTCTCCCACTGATTATTCTGACGAACACCCTTCTCAAACCAGTAGTATGAACCTTTATAATGACGGAATCCGGTGAATAGTTGTTCATTTTCGATCCAACGCCAACCTAAGCCAGAAACATTGACGTATCCAGAAGGTAATGCTCGTTGATAAAATGTCTTATTAGTTCCAAAATTATAAATCTGATTATTAATGACCCGCAAACCTTGCACAGCTCGACCATCAGCACCAACATAGTATTTGTTGCCCCAGGCAGTTTCCCATTGGTTATTCTGGCGAACACCGTTTTGGAACCAGTAATAGGCACCCATATAATAACGGAATCCTGAGTAAAGTTGTCCCTTTTCTAACCAACGCCAACCAACACCTGGTACGTTAATATATCCTGAGACGTCATCATTTCGTAAATAAAATGTCCCATTAGTTCCAAAGTTATATCGCTTACCATTGATCCATTGCTTGCCTTGCACAGCCCGGCCATTAGCACCAACGTAATATTTGTGACCCCAAGCTGTTTCCCATTGGTTATTCTGACGAACACCATTTTGGAACCAGTAATAGGCACCTTGATATTTTCTAAAGCCTGTATATGGCTGGCCATCTTCTAACCAGTTCCAACCACCGTTAGCTTGCGAAACTTCTGGTGCATAGACATAACCTGATCTGTGGTCAACTTTCGTCGATGGTGTGATTGCACGACTACTTAAACCGCCTTGTTCGTCTGTCGACTCAGTTTTACTTGAAGACGGTTCTTCTTCGTCTGCCTGACTCGAACTAACCGTCGTCGTACTTTGACTTGATGGTTCTGATTCGGAGATCACTTCACTCGTCGTTACCTGCTCACTAGTTGTAGTCTGCGATGATGGTGTCTCATCAGCAGAAATTGTGGCATAACCCAATTGTCCACCTGCTAATATACTCAGTCCGAACAACATCGTTCGGTACAAATTATTATGATTTTCCATGCCCATTACTCCCCTAATATTTTGTAAATTATACATATACTTTAACACTTCTAGTCTGACAAAACTTGTGCTAGCAAAGAAAAAAGCAAGAAAGAGAAAAATTCTTTCTTGCTTATATTAAAAATATTATGATTATGCTTTACGACGTTTATACCAGATAATATAAATGATCAATCCAGTACCGGTTGCTAAACTAATTGCCCAAGCAACATAAGTCGTTACTGGTGTTTTTGCATGAACAGTCAAGCGACTTACTGGATGATTCGTTGTCTTAATAACCAACTGCTTATTCTTATTTATCTTGTATTGATACCGATGGTTATTTTGATCAGTAATCTCATAGTTCAAACTTTGATAACCAACCATCGGAATGGTCGTTTTTGTATTCTTAGCTAACTTTGCCTGATACATCAGGCCATTAGGTTCAGAGGTTGCTTTGGTCTGTAGTAACTCATGGTTCTGAACGATTGCCTTTTTCTGTAATGATTTATTAAAATCGACATGCTCAGGCAGGTAGTCAAACGCACCATAAGTATCCCAATAACCCATCAAATTTTCAAAGTCATCATTGTTTACTTTAAAATTCGCCATCGGTGCATAACTGACCGGATGCTTCGCCGTTGACTTATAATCGGTTTGCACTGCTAAAGCATTGACCCGATCGACAAAGCCATATTTGATGTTAAATACGGCAAAAGCAAATGAAAATAGTGCTAATCCGATATAAATCGTTTGTTGTAGCCATTTCTTACTAATGACGTTGCGAATTGCCAAAATTGCGCTGACACTAAGCAAGAAGATAGCAATAATGAAGACACGGTGTGGGAATTGAATAACACCTAGCTTCGTATCATACAAGTAATTCCAAACATAACTTGAGCCACTAAAAATAACAGCGACTGATACCAGCGTCGCAATTTTTGTAAAACGATCCTGTTTACGCCAAGTTAATACCACACCGAAGATGGCTAGGAAAGCAATAATTCCAACTGTGTTTGTTTTAAAACGAGCATCAGCAGCAATGGTAAAGGTTGCTTTCACGAACTCATGCCAATCTGGTGCTGCCCAGATAGTTAACTCTGTTGCTGCTGGGGTTGCCAATGTATTCCCTAGCATAGCAATAATGAATGGCATTAAGAATACCAATGACAATAGAATCGTGATTACCGCAGCAACTGCCAAATTAGCTAACACATTCCAGCGATTTTTTCGGAAAATTAATAAAAACAACGTGAAAAGTGCTGTATAACCTGCAACGATTGCAAATGACAGTACGTGAGACAAAACAACCAAAGTAAAACCAATGACTAATAATGAAATGGTTTTTTTATCCAATTTCACCACATTATCAGTCGTTGTTTTAGCCAACCTAATTAATCCCAGTAACACTAGTGGCATAAACGACATCGCCCAAACTTCACCAAATAACCATTGCTGAATAACTTGAGATAATGTTGGCGTCGCCATTGTATAAATAAACGCTGCCATGGTGCTTTCTGTTAGTGACAGGCCTAATTCTTTACTGACCCACTTGGCAATACTGAACTGGGTTATTAGTTGCACCCACATCAACACATACATTGCTGTTACTGGTGGGAAAATAAACTGCAATACCGTCCCGATATAAACCGGGAATGACGGGTACATAGTTGGTACGATACTACCAATTTGATTAGCAGAAAATGTTGAGATAACTGGTATCAAATTACCATTTTTGATATGTTGATAAAATTCAAATATACGACTAGCATGGAATTGTAAATCCGCTCCTGCATATAAAAAGCCAAACCGGCCGACATAGGCTAAGATAATTGCGAAAACTAAGCCTGGAATAAGGTAATAACATCCCTTCTTTATTGCACTAGCATGCATTTTTTTACTCCTTAATCGTTCTCTGTTTTTTAAAATTAAAGGGCGCTATTAACTTTAAAAGTTTGATAGCGTCCTTGTCATTGTATCACGATAAATGCATCAAAATACTTTTTAATGCGGTTGCTGCTTCTTCACCACTATGTGAATTATATTGTTGGCTGATATCTGCTAGCACTTGATAATTATACTCATCTGCTTGTAATAGCGTCATCAATTCTGCTTCAGAATACGCAACAGGCAATCCTAAATCTTCTTGGGCATCTAAATAAACGCCCCGCCGGACATGATATTCATTAAAGTCCGGTTGAAAGAGAAAAATTTTCTTCCCATAGACGGCAAAATCAAAGAACACACTTGAAAAGTCAGTAATTAACACATCAGTAATCATAAATAACTTATACAGTGAATAATTATCTGCCGTAATGACTTTACCTTTTTTAACAGCCTCTGAAAAATAATGACCCCGATAAATCACCGTATAGGTCTCAGACAATTTTTCTAAAGTTGCCTGTGTTAATGTTGTCTGCTCACGGGCTTGATAACCTCTAAAAGTTGGCACATAAAGTAACACGGGTTTCTCCGATTTAATACCTAACTGATATTTCACTCGTTCTGGCGTTATATTTTCTTGATAGCGTGTCACGATATTTTTACGCAACTGACCATGTTCCACAAGTCTTTTTGTTTTTGGGAAGACCTCTTTAAATTTTTCTAGGTCATAATCCCCATATGTAAACATAAAATCAAACTGTACATGATCATACCAATATTGTACCAACTTAGATAACCCAATTTCTGCATGACCCAATGTCTTCAGTGGCACACCATGCCAAAATTGAATATAAATGTGTCGTTTATGACTAAATGGTATAAGACGGTCAATACTAGAATTAGCAACCCAATATTTAGACTTTAATAAATGGTAGAAAAAAGTCGGTGAATTAGACGACACTTTACGTCCCAACTCGGGTTGCACATAAATTTTGGGCTTATTCATTGCCCAAACCAGTTCATAGTCCTTAAATGCTGGGTCATTTCGCAACATATTATAAGCTTCTTTAGGTGTATCTGAGTACTGACGACCACTATAAGAGATAAATAAAATTTGCTTTTCGTTCGGCCTAATAAATAACTGTAGAATTTTAACGAAAGCCCCGACGGTAATCAGATATGCACTTCCAAAAAAGGAAGAATTTTTGATACGATTTTTAATTTTTTGTGCTCGACCCATATTAACCCTCTGCCCTATTTAATATTTTAAGTATAACAAAAATATGCTATTGGCGAAGCGTAATCATGTAAAATCTGATGAAATTAACGGATTTCATGCATTATTTCTGCACCACGATTAACAATTAAATAAGAACGACCATTCTGATCCCAGAATTGTGATTCAAACTCTCTAGTTGCTTGCTTTGGCGATACATAGACACCACTCTTAATATCTGACTTATTTAATTCACCGCGCCCCCACTTCGAAGCAGGAAGTGCATAATAAGCGCCATCGGTCAGATAAAATAACTGATCTGTTTGATTATTAACAGATAAAAATTGACCAAAGTAACCTGGCTTATTTCTGACAACCGTTCGTGACATATACATTTGTAGTTTACCGTGACGTATGTTTCCACGGTATAACATTAAATCACCAGCCTTGATGTTCTCAGCAGCCAGATTCTTCTTCGTCTTATTTGAAATCATACCAACGATCGCCACATTACCATCGTCATCAATACTGAATGTTTGTTCACCATGAAATGACTGATGATTCTTAGAATCTCGAAATCTAAATTTGTGTTGATCACTCGGATACAGCGTATCTAATTTAATTCTAACCAGACGTTGTTGACGTGATTTTTTAGCTAGGGTCACCAACCAAATGCGATTATCTTTAGCATTATAGGCAACCGCCTGACCATGACCCATATGAAATTCTGGGCCAACCTTAATTGCCTGAATCAGACGATCATCACTCGTTGTCGCAAAGCGATGTTGATTAATGCGTTGCTCTAGACTTCTAAGTCGATTTGCCTGACCAGTTTGCCAGACACCCAGCGCTTGTAATTGTTGGACATCATACCGCACAATACGGCCATAATTTTTTCGCTTCTCTGACTCATACATCACGTACAAATAACGACCATGCATGACACTTCCCTGTGGTAATTGCCAATTAACTAGCTTTGTTGATACAGTCGGTAACAATAACGCTGTCTGGTACCCTTTAATCGGTGATACCGAGCGGTCATTTGCTTGTAAAGTAGAAAATTTATTTTTGGCTGCCGTGTATTTTGGCTTTTTTAAATAGGAAATGCCGGTATCAGGCGCCTGCACAACTCGGTACTTTTTGGGTGCCGTACGACTATTTTTAAAAACATTCGACCAGTTACTGGTCTTAATTTTTTCCTTCGGCTTACTTAAAACTTGCCACTGCGCTTGTTTCATCCACTTTGTATTCGCCACAGCATGACCTGATTTATCTTGTAAACTTACTGTTATTTGATCATTTTTGCGTAAAGAACGTGATAGTTTTGCCGTAAAAGCTTGATTTAAAATGACGGACTTCTTTAATAAAGTGTCTTTTTGGTTTTTCACAATGAGTGTGTAGGCAACCGCCCCTTTCTCATTGTCATCATAAATCGTCCCTTTGATTTGATCACTACCAGTTTGTAATTGAATATTCTGTTTCAAATCCATGCTGACAACTGTATTATTAGTCTGCCCATAAATGGCGTGATTAGGTACGCAAAATGCCATCACAAAGAACGTGCTAAAAGCCAATAATGTTTTTAAATATTTCATATTTACCCAATCACCTCACAAACTTTTGCCACAAAAACATTTTTCTATTTTATCATAATAAACTATCCGTAGTCTTGCGCACATTAAAAAAGTAGTTAAGACAACGCATGTCTCAACTACTTTTTGTACTAAAATTTATTGCATATAACCCTGTAAAAGCTTTTCCGTTTTATCCCATAATTGCTGTTGCAAGGTCAAATCATTGACCTGTGGGTTAACCTTCTTTGCTTTTTTACGTTTATTGTAATAAGCCCCTGACTCCCAGGTCTCACCAGGTGTGCCTTCAATAAAGAAACGCAACGTGTCGCCTCCTTCTTGTGCACTTTGCATGACAACCTTATTCAACATTGTATGATAAATGCGATACATCCAACTCTTTTTATCATTAGCAAAGTTTGTGCGAATCATACCAGGATGGAACGAAACGGCTGATAAACCATTTTTATGGAAACGTCGATCCAATTCATTGGCAAACAAAATATTTGCTAGTTTGGCATCGCCATAGGCCTTGCTCCCTTTATATTTTTTATGACTATTATTCAAATCATTCAAATTGATGTGACCAAACAGCTGATGCGCAATACTTGAAGTATTGAGGACAACTGCTTGATCTGAATTAAAGTTTGGCATTAATAATTGGGTCAATAAAAATGGCGCAAGATAATCCACTTGGATAGTTCGCTCAAAACCATCATTTGTTAATGCATGTGTCCCAAACAAACCACCAGCATTATTAACTAAAATATCAATTTTCTGATCACCTAAAGTTCGTTGCAATAATTCTGCTAAATGTCTAACCTGATCAAGTTGTGAAAAATCAGCAGTGAAATATGGCGCATCCACTTCGTTAGCAACTTTAGCGGTCTTCGCCTTATTACGACCAACTAAGTAGAGATTGTACTCTGCTTTATTCAGTCCACGAGCTACTGCTGCACCAATTCCGTCGGATGCACCTGTAATAATCACATTTTTCTTTATCATATAACTCACCAATCCTTTCGAATTAACGTGCGTTTAATTGATTTTTTTGTTACCACAAATCGTTGGTAATCGGCATGATCTAGCTTCATCAACGTTACGGTTGTTCGATCAGCATCACAAACCAAGTAATTAACCCTCGACATTAGCACTCTATCCGCACTTATTTTGATATCTTTACCCACTGTAAAAATATCATTCACTCTTAGTTGTCGGTATTTTTGTTGACTAATAATCCGTCTACTCAAAAATCCGATTGACCATAGTGTACCACCAACCAGTGCTGATTGTTCAAATTGTTCGGTTAATTTTATTTTTATTTTTTTGTCGTCTTTCTGCATAGAACCCCCACTTACTTTTAGTATAGCATAAAATATGTTATGCTTGGAGAAATCCATACAGATGACTGTTATTCTATAGTAAAAAAACAACTTTCTACTATATAAGTGGAAAGTTGTTTTTTATCAAGAGATTAGTATTCTGCCTAGTTTAGTTTTTAATTTGTAAATATACCTTGTGATAATCCTTCGCGCGGTTTGTTACACTTTCGAAATCGCCTATTGATGCGGCTCCTGTCAAATCATTGCCTGCTCCAACTGCTACAACGCCTAAATCAAACCATTCGTGCATATTGTCTAAGTTAACGCCACCTGTTGGCATGACATTAACAAATGGGAGCGGTGCTTTTATTGCCTTAACAAAATTCTTACCAACAGAACTACCGGGAAAGACTTTCACGATATCAGCACCATAACGCAATGCCGTTTTAATTTCGTTAATCGTCATACAACCTGGTAAATACGGTATCTGATATTCATTACATATAAAAGCAGTCTCACGATCAAATGCCGGGCTAACGATAAACTTCGCACCAGCCATAATAGCTACTCTAGCAGTAATAGCATCAAGCACTGTTCCCGCACCAACAATAACTTCTGGGTCATCGCTAAATTCAGCATTAATTTGTTTAATTAATTCATCCGCTGATGGTGCAGTAAAAGTCAGCTCAATGGCTTTAACACCACCTTTAATACAAGCTAATGCCGTTTTATAAGCCATTTCTTTTGTTTCACCACGCACGACTGATATAACACCAGCATTCCCCAAACGTGATAATGTATCAACTTTTTGCATACTATCCCCCCTTTGGCTAGTCTTTACTATTCCATATTACTGTGAGTTGCTTTAGCTGAATCATTAGAAATATTATCTCGGCGACTAACCATTAAGCACAAAACATCTAACGTAATGTGAACGCTTTGATCAAATAATGTACTTAATAGCTGAATAGATTTCAGACCATCACCTGTTTTGGTTGCACCAGGAACAACAATTGTTGCATCCCCAATCTGTCCCAAAGGTGATTGCTGGTCACTTGTTACTGATATTAAAGTAGCGCCAGTTTCCTTAGCTTTCTTACTTGGATTTAAAACACTGCCAGTTTTCCCAGATCCTGAAACTGAGACTAGCACATCGCCCGCCTGAATTGATGGTGTAATTGTTTCACCGATAACAAAGACAGTATATCCAATATGCATAAGACGCATCGCAAAACCTTTTGCCATCAATCCTGAGCGTCCAGCTCCTAAAATAAAGATACGCTTATCTTTATCAATCAATTTTTCCGCTTGTTCTAATTGATTTTCATCAACTAGTGACATAACTTCATTAACTTCACTAACTACTTCTTCAATCAACTTCATTTGATTGCCTCCATAAATTTTTGTGCTGCACTAACAGGATCAGATGTACCAGTGATTTTACCGCCAACAATAATAATATCTGCAATACCTTGTTCAGCAATTTTCTTGGCTTGTTCAATATCAATACCACCAGCAACGGCTAGACGGCTAATTTGTGAATGTTCATTATGAAATTGCTTAATCGTATCTACTGCATCAAATGATTCAACAGAATCTTTCGAATGGTGCAATCCAAAAATAGCATTCGGTAGCGCTGGCATTTGATTTAATTTATCATCAGAAATTTCCATCAAATCTATAAAAATATCTTTTTTTACATCTTGTGCAATCTGATAAGTTTGTTTTAAAGTGCCGTTTGATGAACTACCCATAACGGTTAGAATGTCAGCTGAAGTTTCAAATCCCTTATTAAATTCATACTCTCCTTCATCAATTGTCTTTAAATCAATGAGAAGTTCTGAACTATCAAGATGAAAATCTGCTTGCTTAAGTGCTTCTAGACCATAATCTTTTACAATAGAAGTCCCCAACTCAATAATATCTACCTTACCATCTAGACTACGCGCAATTTCTATCGCTCTATCTAATGACACCCTATCAATTGCTACTTGTAATTTCATTACTCCTCGGACACTCCTTCTTTAATATAAAACTCTTTTAATTCAGTTGGTGTTGGGTAACCATCATTATCACCAAGTGTTTGTACTTGTAATGCACCAACCGCATTACCACGCAATACAGCCGACTTTAATGATTTTCCTTCTAATAGCGCAGTAATTACACCTAATGCAAATCCGTCACCTGCACCAACAGTATCAACGACCTTTTCAACTTTAAATCCACTAACAGTATAGCTTTCACCATCCTGCGCCTTCACATATGCACCAGATGGACCAATTTTAACAATAACTGTCTTAGTACGTTCACCCTTTAGATAGAAATCAGCAATTTTTTCAGGATCATCTGAACCCATCAGAATTTTACCTTCTTCCATACCAGGCAATACAATATCTGCCATACCAGCCAGTTCGTTAATTGTTGAAATCATCTTTTCTTTAGATGACCACAATGTTGGGCGTAAATTAGGATCAAAAGTCGTTAGTATGTTTTTATCAATTAGTCGCTTGAACAATGTGCGAAAAGTATTTTCAGCAACATCTGAAATTGCTGGAAAAATTCCCGACATATGAGCAATTTTTACATCAGATAAATCAACTTGTTCAATCACTTCATCTGTTAAGTGGCATGCAGCTGAGTCTTTACGATAATTAAACGTTGCTGGATCACCCTGTGTTACTAATTGCTTCAACTGATGGCCCGTAAAATGATCAGCATCCTCGGAAATATAAGTTGTACCAACATTATGACTTAAAATTGTTTTCTTCACAAATTGTCCAAATGGATCCGCACCCACTTGTGAGACATATTCTGAACTATGACCTAAACGTGAAACACCAATTGCGACATTTAATTCTGCACCACCCATAATTTTATGAAAGTTAATTGCGTCAGCTAATGAAATATCAGCATCCTTTGACGCAAATGTCACTAACGGTTCACCAATTGTAATAAATTCACTCATCTTTTTTCCCTCTTTTTCTCTCTAATTAGCCAAAGAATACGTATACAAGTACTTCATTGATAATTGAAACTAACCACATCACTGGAACACCATACTTCAAGAAGTCTTTTGACTTAACCTTCATGTAGTCTAATCCCCAAACATTCCATGATTGTGTGATATCTGTTGAAACAGCCATCAAAGTTGGTACATATAACAATGGAAGCAGGAATGCATCACTGAACAATCCGGTACCAGTCAAAACAGCCGCTGTTGCAGCACCAGCTCCCCAAACATGTAATGGACCACGGAACAAAGCTAACGGTGCTAATACACCAAGTGCAATTGCCAAAATTAAATGACTATGCGGCAATATTGCGTTAAATAGTGGTTCGAAGTGTTGTGCATTTAATGTTGCAGCACCACTGAACATGATTAATGCCATCAAGAAAATAATCAATCCTGAAATGTCACTAATTGCTTGTGCGACAGTACTATTGATGAAGTTTACTGTTTCCTTGTAGCTCTTCATCTTACCGGTTAAAATCATGGCAACAATGACAGAAAGTACAAGTGATGGAATTGCATCCCACTTGAATAACATATTCATTGCAACTGGAATAATCGGTACAATGTAGGCAATATAAGGTACTTTCTTAGTCTCTTGACCATCATCGCCAAAACTAGCACCTATCACTTTCAAATTTTCTTCTGCGTTTTGTGGCTTAAACTTCTTACTCATCACGATTAAGAAGATAATCACAATAGCTAACTGAACTAAAGCCGCAGTCCAACCAAATTGCAGATACTTACCTCCATAAACTGCATCTGGAAAGAATGCTTTAATTTGATTGTACAAAACAACGTTGACATACATCGGTGCTCCAATAGCCAATGAAAAAGCTATTAAAGCAATTTCACGTGGCACACCAACAGACAATAGAATTGGTAGTAAAATAACACCAATTGCGATAACCGATCCAACACCGTAGGCACTAACAAAGATAAAGGCCGTTACGATGATAACCAAAATTGCGGCAATCAATGGTCTCTTTTTTCCGACCTTGTTAGTTGCTTCCGATATCGCTGGTGCAATGCCACTTTCAACCAATACTCTTCCAAACCATGAACCAAACACAATATAGATAATTGTTGGCCCATAGTTTAATGCTGGTTCAGCAAAAACTTTTTGAATTGCTGTATTGAAAGGTACTAGCCCAATAATTGACCATAGGATAGCCATTACGAAGAAGCCAATTACTAAATTTCCACCTTTTAAAATGTAGAAAATAAAGATGGCAAATGAAATCAATAATAGTATTGAAATAATTGTCGAACTCATATTAATCACCTATCTCGGCTTTCAATAAGTTAATTTGTTGTTTAATCTGCTCGTCTGAATCCATTGGATACTCCAATGCAAACGAAACTTCACGCGGTAAATGCGTTAAAATATCACGCCAATCATAAACGCCTTCATCTAAATCATCTGATGTACTTAATTCACCATTTACATTAATTGTGTTCTTCAAATGGATATAATTTGTCGACTCACGCAACGCATCTGCACTAGCGATAGCATCCCCATGAGTAAATGCCCAATTACCAAGGTCATACACATAACCTATTCCAGGATATCCAGCTTCATGAGCTGCCTCCAAAAATGTTTTAATCGGCGCAACTTTACCACTCAGAATTGTCTGATCATTTTCGACGTTCATTTCAATTTGATCTAGTGGTAATTCACTAAATGCTGATTGTAAATCACCATCAAATTTATCAAAATGCCCAGTGTTAAACTTAATTTTTGATATTCCCAGAATTTTACCTTCTTCAAAGTAGTTCATTAATTTTGGATTAATCGAACCATCTTCTGAAAAGACTACATCTGGCACACTGTAGTTGACGATTAAGCCAGCTTCTTTAGCTGTTTGTCCAACCTGTGCAAATTCCCTATCCAAATCTTTAAAATATTCGCGACGAACTTCAATACCATCAGCCCCCAATGCTTTGACACGACTAACTAGTTGCGCTTGGTTTGTTCCTTGCTTAACGTCTTTCTCAAAAATCCATGTATTTAAAATTACTGTCATAATAGCCCCCATTTTTTGTATCTAAATATTTATTTACCCTCTTTTATCAACATCAACACAAATACTTCACACCATAGGATCGCCCTCTCTTTTTGGTTTAACGTTTGCCTTACAAGCACTATGGTAAACGTTACACCTAAAAATTGCAAGCGCTTCAAATATGCTATTTAAAAGCAATTTTTATTAAATAATTGAAAAAATATGTATTTTTGGTTTAACGTTTGCCTAAAACGACCTAATTGTTCAAAAATAAAATTATCATTTTCAATACTTTTATTTATTAAATTAATTCTGGTTATTTTTTTCTTTTTCCTCAATTGCTATAAATTGTGATATGTTTATATCATTAAAATCCTTTTTTAACCTATTTTTAAATTGGTTTATAATTAGGATTAATGAGACTAATGGAGGGAACTATGGTCGACGAAAAAAGAAAAAGAAAAGCTAACATGAAAGATGTCGCTCACTTGGCCGGCGTTTCTACAACTACTATTTCGCGTTATTTAAATGGCAATCTTAAAAAGATGTCTGAACAGACTGCGAATAATATAAAAAATGCAATTGAGAAATTGCACTACATTCCCAATGCTGCTGCAAGACAAATGGTCACTAACTCAAGCAAATTAATTGCTGTATTAGTTTCTAATATTGACGATTACTTCTCTACAGAGTTATTCAAAGGTGCCAGTTCATTTCTAGAATCAAAAGGATATATGGCTGTACTTTTTGATAGTAATGCTAGCATAGAAAAAGAGCGTGAAATCATTAAAACAACAAGTACATACAACTTTGATGGCATCATTTTTCAGCCAAACGACAGTGATATGTCGCATATTTTTGCAGATGTTAATGCAGACACCCCAGTCGTAATTGTTGACCGTAATATTGACACATCAATCTGGCCACAAGTCTTAACTGACAATTATGAGAGTGCTAAAAATGCAACTCTTCTATTTAAAAATGCTGGTTATTCACGTGTCATTATTCTAACGTCACCAATTGACAGTGTTTCAACTAGACGAGATCGTTTTTTAGGTATCCAATCAATCATTTCTAACGTTGAAATTGTTGAAATTCCTGAAGAAAATTACAACAAAAAGAAAATTTATAATAACATCAAAAATCTTTTAACAAACAGCAATGAAAAAACTTTGATTTTTTCACTAAAGGAACGCTGGTTCTTAGAGTTTGTATCATTATTAACCTTCGATGGGCTCATTGATAATGACAATGTTGCTGTAACAGGATTTGCGGACACTAAGACTGCACATGCGATTAACCCAGACTCAAAATTAATCACACAAAATCCATTTCTAATGGGCAGTATTTCAGCAGAATTAATGTTAAAACAATTGAATAAAGAACCCATTGATACACAAAAAATTGTTGTACCAGCCAAAATTTTATAATGGCCTAAAAAAATACTACTTTCATTTCATGAATTGAGGTACACGCCTCAAGCTGAAAATGAGTAGTATTTTAGTATCCACTATTAAAATTTGTTGTCTCTTAAGATAATTTCAGGAAGTATAATATTCAATTTATTTTACCATTCCTTTACCTTAACAAGTCTTTTTCAATTATCCTGATCACCTGCTGAACCGCTTCATCCCATAAGCGCCATTCGTGACCACCAGCAGCTTGCACAAATTTATGTTGCAGCCCTTGCTGTTCAATCTGATTATTCAGTATCACATTCATATCATAAAAAGGATCCTTATCACCACAGAATTGCCAAATGAAAGGTACTTGTTCTGGCTGCTGCTGAGTAATCAGATATGCAATATCATTAATAGAATGCCGAACCTGGTCTGGTGAACCAAATAAACTACGGTACCAAGCATCGCGTTCTGGATTTTCACGCCATTTTCGTTCAACATCAGGCATTGCTGACATTGGAAAGATGCCTTGAAATTGGCCAGGATGAGTTAACCCCGTCTTTAAGGCACCAAAGCCACCCATCGACGTACCCGCGATGAATGTCCGTTCACGTTTACTTGATAAATGAAACCACGACCGACAGCGTTGCAAGACTTCCTTGCTGATATACTCAAAATACTGGCTTTCACCCGCCCGGCTCATATAATAGCTACGATCCACGCGTGGCATAATAATCGTGATATCTGTTTGGCTAGCATAATCTGTCAGACGCGACTGATTTAACCAGGCATTCTCATCTTCCCCCATACCATGTAGCAACAATAATATCTTACCGAATTCGGTTGGATGTTCCGGCAACACGACATTGATACTGGTATTCATTTTTAGCTTTTCCGAATAAAACGACATGCGACTAACTGCCATAATATATCCCCCTATTGTTCCCCTCAAATCACTTTGTCTATATAACCATTTATACCATTTTTTATCCCTAACTTTCTAAAAAAGCAACCGAATTCTACAAGAACTCGGTTGCTTAATAGTTTACTTTTTGTGTGTAAAGTCACTACTCAAATAATGCTCACCAGCACTTAAGTCGTACTGGACTAGTTTTAAGTCGTGTAATAATTCTTTTTGCTTCGATGTTAAGTCTTTTGTTTTTAACTCTTTACCATTGTTATCTACAAAAGTATCACGTGCATAATTAGCAAATACCGGCAATTTATCAACCACCTTTGTTTGTAAGGCAAAGAAAGGTGTCACCTTACTATTCGTTGCTTGCAATAATAGTGATGGGAAATCGCTTGGTGATGCGTATGGACGCTGATCACGACGTAACGTTGATTGCTTACTATTGTCACGCGCTGCTTTATTTTGATAAATAAAATAATCAGTTTCATGACTTTTTTTCATCTGCGTCTCTTGGTCAATAAACGTAAATACAACTGGCCAATGATCGCCATAGAAGACTAACGTTACTGGACGATCCATGTTCTCAACCTTATCAATCAGCTTTTTGGTTGCCATATCGGTTTCATGAACCCCAGTAATATATGTTTCCACTTGGTCTTTTGTATTTTGTGAAACTGCGGGTTCCAATACCTTGTACGGACTACCAGGATATTCATTCGCCTTATACATCAAATGATTTTGCATCGTCATTAACTGCAAAAATTGTGATTTTTTACTTTGCGTATCGTCAATTTTATCCAATAAGAAGCGGTAAGCATTCTTATCAGCTGGGTAATCCGTTTTCGACGATAACTTACCTGTATACTTATCCGGATACTTATTCTTCAAACCATCGGTTGTATAGAATTTCTGAATACCGATATCCTTATAAGCATCACGACGGTTATAAAACATACCTGGATATGGATGGAGGACTTCACGTTGATCAAATAAGTTCGGCAACGTTGGTACCTCATTCGCATATGGTACTAATTGCGTATAAGGCACAACCATTTCTGGCGCAAAGGTCGCCAAAGGAAAACCAGCAATCGTCATATATTCAATGTTTGCCGTTCCGCCACCATAACCAGAAGATAACATGGTACCAGATAAGACAGCATCTTGTTTAATTTGATTGATATTCTTATAGACGTCGGGACCTTCATACTTTAATTTTGGTACTTCATTCGGGTTCGTTAGTGATTCACTTAAAATGGAAATAACAGTCTGCCCTTTGAGGTTATCTTGACGTGTTTTATTCAACTCACTAGCATAATTCGTATATTTCTTCTGCAACCGCGCCATCTCTTTGGCCGAATAATCATCAGGCTCACGCATAATCACACTGGAAGTATTTGAAACAAACGTCATGATTGGTCCATTAATCATTGCATCATCAACCATAATGTTGTTTTGTCGCTGATAACCAAAATGGTAGAGAATTGCCTTATTTTGATCAGCATTTACCACAAATGGTGTTGCTAATAAACCAAAAGAAATCAATAGTACACCTAGTCTACTACCGGATTGAAGAAACATCATATTACGTACAGATTCTGCAAACACACCTGCCCGCTTACGACGCATATATAACTCAATTAGTACCGCACCAACCAGTAAAACGGCAATAGCAATAATTGCGCCAATCAATAATCCCTTATCGATCATCTTCGTTAAACCACTAACAGCCGTTAACTCAGCCATATCGCTAAGGATGATGGGTTCATTACGCGTACTCATTTTCATATATTCAGCAACAACCGCGATAATTGCTAATATAGAATAAATAGCGGTTCCAATAAATAGTCTGTTTACTAGCACAACGATGAAAATGAATAACAGTAAACACGCTAACACTGAGTAGACCATTTGCGATCGTGTTAAGAATTCCAAAACATAATGTACGACGACATTCATATCAGTCGATTGCGCACCGCGACGTCCCCAAACTTGAAAATGCATTGCGAATTGCAAAAGCACTGTTGTAAAAAAACTGAAAATCAAGCCAACAGTTAATAGCTTCATGACGCTATTAAAAGACGGTCCCACAAACTTTGTTCTACTTAAAAACTTTTTCATCTTACTCCACTCTTAACACCAACAATTTAATCATATGTATTCTCTAAAAAAGAGCCAGATAAAACTCTAGCCCCTTTGCCTAACTATTATTGTAACATTTTATTAAACAACGTAACCTAATAATCATTACCTATTCGATTAGAACAAGCGTTCTTCTTTCACATAGTTAATCGGTAACCACTCCAATACTCGTTCAATCTGCCTGTCCCAATAATACCATTCATGACGACCTGGTGCTGTTTCATAGGTCACATCATATGACAGTTGCTTTAACTTCGTAACCGCCGTATCGTTAATCTGCTTAAATTCGTCCTGCCCACCTACCCAGTCATACAGTTTGGGCCGATTTTGGCAGTCTTCCGCCAATGTTAAAATATCATTTTCAGAACCACTAAATTGGTCCAAGTCGCCAAAGCTAGCTTGAAAGCACCATAGCCACCCATCGACAACCCAACTACAAAGTTCTTTGATCGTTTCGTCGATAATTGTGGGAAAAAGCTGGCTACTTTATCAGGTAATTCCTTAACAATGGCATCAAAATAATTTAACCCATACTTAGTATTGGTATACCATGCTAAATCTGTCGAAGGCATCACGATTGCTATTGGTGTTTGTCTTACCAATCGTTCAATATCAGTGCGGCGTTGCCAAGTCGTTTGATTATTAGACATTCCGTGTAACAAATATAATACAGGTACATCTTGCAACGTTTCAGCTGTCCAAGTTGGATTGTGATCGGATAATTCAGGTAAGATGACATTCATCGTACGATCCATACCCAAAACCTGTGAATAATAGTCAACTTCTAAATGAGCCATAATCTCCCCTCCCTAGTACCAGCTTTTTAAAATAAATTATATAAATTTATTTATTTGAAAATTTGAATGATAACTTAGCATCAGGATCAATACTGTGAGCAAGTTCCCGATAGAACTCTTTAGCCGACTGTTTTAACAAACCATCGTATTCCTCTACGTATTTCTGCTTTGATTTATCATTCAATACTTTATTAATCATATCAGTTTCACTAATATCTGACGTGAATGAGCTAAAGACACCGTTATGTTCATCTAATAATTTAAAATTAGGATTATTATAGCCAATAAAGATAAATTTAGGGACTGTAATGACATATGAGTCTTTACCATTTGAAGTGATATCAACGTCTTTACCATTGATACCTAATTTCGCATCAAAAGTGGCTTGCATGAATTTCTTCCTGTTGGTTCCCACAATATTTTTACCAAACAATTGCGATGACTTTTCCTCATTAAATACCTCAGACATACCTAAATTAACAAGCACAATTTGTTTTTCTTTAGTTAATGATTTAATGGTCAAGGTTTCTTGGTCTTTTTTGACTGTTTGAGCCACTGGCGTGTGTGAATGACTTTTGTGCTTGTTTATTTGCCAAGCCACAGCACCAAACACCACAACACCAATGACTACCCCAGCCACAAGCCAGAGAAATTCATGTTTAATTCTTTTCCATAATGTGTACGTATGTTTCATGTTATCTCATCCATTCAATATTACTGATTTAATTATATACGTAAATATGTGTTAAGTCAGTATGTTTAATCTAAATTAGTATTCCATATTTTGTCACAACCATTCTATTTTACACAGAATCAATCAAAAAAAACTTGTGAATCTGACGAAACTGTCAGATTCACAAGCCATAATTCGCAAACTCTGCGTGTCTATTTTACGATTTTTATCACCCTTAACGCAAAATATAATATTTAACATAATCAATCAGATAATCTTATTGCAAAAAAATTAAAACTTATATAAAATCAATATTTTTCCCAAAACTGATACAATTCATCAGTTTTTATTAAAATGAAGCCCTTTAAAAAGTCTGCATTAAAATCTTCGTTAGTTATAAAATCATCAATCCGTATTCTGAATTTATTTACGTTACTTAAGTTAACAGAATCATGCTTTAAGTCTTTAATAGACAGTACAACTCCACCTAGAATTTCTTCATTTGAATTTCTAATGCTTAAATCATCCTTAATTAATAGGTAATTAATCATTGCCAGTTGTAACGGCACACTTTTACCATTTAATTCAGCATGATCAAAAATATCCATATTTAAGTCGACCATTGTAACTTTATCAGAGGGCAATTGCAAATTAGGTAAAAATGTAACACCTACGTTAGAAGTTCCCATAACTAAAACATTCTCTTTTGATAAACTGTAGTCTTTCAGTGACGATAACACATCATTCATCAAGTTAATTTTTCGAATATTCGCCGTATAGTGTAAATCTCCCTTATCAAACCACGCTTGACCGTCTACTACAGGATCTGCCGCTAATATTTTATAATTATTTAGGCCACCATTTATCAAAGCACCTGTCGCACCCCTGGATGTTCCATACATAACAATTCTACTAGAATCAACTAAATACTTATCTGCTATTAGTTCTACCAACTCGCTAATTTGTTTTTCATAATCTGGAAAATTTTCTGTATTAGTATAAAAGGAGCCAGCAACAAGATTCATATCACCAATCTCTAAAATATAAGTATTTTTGGCTATACTATCTTTTAATGTAGTAAAGTCAGCTTTAAAATTTCTTTTGAAAATCGAAGTTGACTTTTGATCTGAGAATCCCAAAAACCTCACTAATAGTCTATTTGGACCGTATGTTCTTTTATCCTTTGGAGGAATAATTCGATAATGTAAATCCAAATACTTTGGATACACTCCTACCAAATTTTTTCTTTTAATAAAGCGAAATAAGTTGCCGATATTGCCATGTAATACATAATCTTGCTTTATAATTTTTTTGACTTGTTCATAAGCTTTTTTATTTTCTCTAAAAGCCCTTAAGTCTGTATGTTTACTAGGAACATCTAATAAAACAACATTAGCATCTATTTGCGCACTAATCTTATCATCAGCAGTAATTTTCTTCACAGTTGGTCCTAAATCCCATGTTGCAGCGATTTCCTCTACTTGCGTTTGAACATCGCTATAATAATTTTGATTATAAAAATAGTACCAATGTTTCCCATTACTAAAATTTTGCTCGGCAAAACTATGTTTCTTATCAAAATTCACACGTCGACAGCCTTCATTTTTATATATCAAATTATCAATTTTGGCCCATGCATTATTGTATCTATCTATTGTATCTATTGAAAATTTGTAAAAATCATGATTATATTTTTTCTGAGATAACCCATTAATTGACATTTTCTCAGGAAATCTAGCATTATTAAAAATGACATGTGTTTTTGGAGATAAAGAGTTCACATTCCTGAGAAATAGTTTTACATGATACTGTAAATTTTTATAAAAATTCTTATCGTTAAACGTTTCTCGTACTGCTTCGCTTGGAAAAGTCTTGTTAAGACGAATATTTCGGGTCACATAAGTACCATCCGACAGTACCAAATTTCCAAAGTATATATCAGAAAATAGATCCATCAATAATATATCTGGTTGAAAACTTTTCAGTTTTTCCCAGAATCCATTATTTTCAAAGTTCCAATTTAAAAATTCTTTATATTCTGGCGAAATATTACTTTTATCCGCAAATTTTTTTATGGAAGCATAACTAGACATTAAATGCCCAATTGTATAAAACTCTTTCACTTTTTTTACTATATGCTCTCCACCATAAGTATCATTTATTTTTTTATTAAAAACATATGTGGTTGCAGGTGAACCCATAGATAATATCTTCATTATTTTTTACTCCACATTGTATACATATATTCGTTAGAAACTTTTTTTATAAAGTCATATATGTTCTTAGAATATTCTTGTACATCCGATCCAAAAATAGAATTAATATTATTTTCAGTAGCTTTGTCAATTTCAAAATTTTTATCCAAATAATAAGAAACCTTATTAACAACTTGATCACTTGATTGATAGGATTCTCCGATTGGTAAATTATCTAAGTCCACTAATGAACCGACCTTTTTTAAATACCTTGACTTGTCAAATTGATAAAAAATCACAGGTTTTCTTTGTACAGCAAAATCCCATACAACTGATGAATAATCAGAAATTAATAATGATGCCCCTCTCAACAAATCTCCTAAGTCATAATTATCACTAGATAAAATATGAATCCTTGAATTACTAGAATTTAAATTATGTGTAAGTCGTTGCATAAATGGATGCAAATAAACATAAAACTCGGTGTCATGCTCATTCAAAATATCATTCAATTTCTTATTTTCCAGTAACTCATTAATCTTTTGATAGTACTCACTTTTCACAAATTCTTCATCTGTTGCCTTATTTAGCCATTGTCGCCAGGTAGGAACATAAATAATTTTGTTATTAAATTGCTGTTCAACTAAAGTATTTTCTCCAAACAAATCCCAACGGGAAAATCCTAGAATTGGTAATTGTTCATACGAATACCCCATACTTTGATGCACAACCTCTTGTTCTAAGGTATTAGTTACAACAAAGTAATCAATCATTCCTGAAGCTACGTTCCAAGGCTTATTACTAGCATGGCTTTTCATTGCTGTTACACCATGCTGTAGCATAATAAATGGCTTTTTCATGATCACTTCTTTATAAAAAGGTGATGCATTGCGTCTATTCACATCACCAACCAAATGAAGAGGGCTATCACTAGATACAAGCATGTGTGCTTTAGTAACCATTTCATAATACTTCTGTGTACCTGTATACAAAACTCTGTTAGGATACTTAACGAGTTTATCCGCTTGAGGGCTATCTTTTCTAATTACATAATACATTTCATTATCTGGATCATGTTTTTGAACCCACTCGAATAGAGCAAAAGCATTATCTTGTGCAAAATTTGTTTCTTTTTCAAAAATTATAAATGTACCAGGAGTAAAATGTATCTTATTTTCTTTAAAAAGATTTGTATACCGCTTTTCTAGGTGTATATTGTGTTTATTATCAATATCAACAAGATTATCTGCAATTAAGCTTAATGTATTACCCTCAACAGATGGAAAAATAGTCCTTCCATTATCTTTGTACATAACTCTTCCCTGGGATAATTCTTTTTTTAAATCTGAAGAAGGCATATTGACCTTGATATCAAAAATTTTGTCGTTAATTTTAAGTTTTAAAGCAATCCTATAATACCCATACTCATCATGTGAAATTAAATTTCCTATATCAGAAGTAACTTTTATATTTTGTTTATCAAAGTCTAAATCAATAATATCAAGTTTATGATGTTCATTAATGAAAGCAGTTTTGTACAAATAAATATCTAGAATCTGTATCTTATTCATCCATGGCAACAGCTTCAAATTAAAAAATAAATTAATTACTAATTTTTTATGCACCTGACTAATATGATCAACAGTTAGCGATAAAGGTAATTTTCTCTCTTTTCTATCCAAAGCAAATTTAGACTTATTATGAACAGAAATTACGCCATTATCATTAATAAAGAAGCGACTAGCCATATTGTTTTCTGTCACATTGAAATCAACTGCATTATAGTACCTCAAGTAGCCCGGGTGATTTTTTAAGTCTCCGATACGAAAATAAGTAAGATTAAACAACGAGTGTCTATCAGAATAAATTCCCAGTAATTTTAATTTTGATTCATAGTCTTTAAAAGAATCTAGCGCATCATGTAAGTATAAGTAAATATCTTCTTGAACTTGATTATACGGAATCCCAACAAACTGACTCTTATTCGTATCAACTAAAAATAATTTATTAAACTTTTGATTATTATTCTTTAACCTTAATTTATAACTATAATTATCAATCTGATGTAACCCTGCCACATCCATAACGTTAATATTACCGTTCATTTGAGGCAAATAATGTCTGGCATATGGATTATTATGGTAGTCCATTTTTTGTAAATCAAGCGCATGAGCTTTCTTAACAGAAATAGATACTAACGCCAATCTATTGTGAATAGTGTAATAAAAATAGTTAGCAAATCCAAGATTCTCACCAATTTCAATATACCTTGACGATTTATTAAGCTCCGTTTTCATCTTAGGAGCATAGAGTCTGTAAAAAATATCCGCTTGCTTCAAGAAAAGATAGTATTTAACATCCTTATCCAAAGTAATATTGCGTACATCAATAATTAAGTGATGATTCTTAAACATTACAGGCAAATAAAAGCTATCTAACAATGCTTGATTCGTTTTCTCCTGTTTCCTTACCCAAATCTCTGGACTACTAATTTCTATTTTTTTAGGTAGACGTAAATCTAATAAACCGTTTTCAAATTTTTTCTCAAGTACAACTATATCCCTTTCACTTTTTGATATAGAAGGACGTTTGCTCTGTATAAAAAACTTTTTATCATTGGAAAATTTCCATTTACTAGCCTGATTGCCAACTATAGCACGGTCTACATCATCGCTAAACACAGATTGATATTCATTACCATTGCTGTCAATAAGTAAAAAACTGTACATACCATAATCTGGCAACTCATTCAAGGGGAATAATGTAATTTGACCAGAACTTGTTTTTCTTAAAGGAACAAAATACTTGTCCCCCATTTTATTGATTGCATATACTTGTTCTACAAAAATATCTTCAGAAAATTGTAAATAAATTTCCTCTGCTGAAAATAAGAATTTTTCTATTCTAATCATTCTATTTACACCTTTCACCCATTTATAATTCTATCTAGTTAGTATTAGAATTATAGTTTAAAATTTTTTTCTTTAGTTTCCACAACTTCCTTGAAACCCTTCTCAACAACGTCCACTTATTTTCTATACCTAATAATTTTTTCTTGCTCAAAATAGCCTGGTAAATTCTTTCGGAATTCTGGTGGTCGTGAAAGTTCATATATTTTTTACGCATAGCTGAATACTGATTTTCTTCGGAAAAACCATTTTCAACATACTTAATAATGGAATCTACTGCTTGATCAGAATTAAAGACAACATCTCCAAACAAATCTTTTTCATAATTTAGATAAGCGCCTTCACTTTTCAAATAATCTTCCTGATCAAACTGATAAAATATTACTGGCTTCTCTAAATAGAACATATCCCAAACAACACTTGAATAGTCTGAAATCATCATTGAACTCTTCATGATTTCATTTCCCATATCTACATCTAGATACCCATACTTATCAGTAAAACTTTCATCAATATCAAAAAGATCAACGTAATTTTTAAAATATGGATGTAAAAAGAATGCAAGTCTAGTGTTGTTCGCTTTCAAAACCTCTTTTAATTTAGGTGATTTTAAAAAGGCTTGATACTCTTTATAAAACCTTGTTTTTAAAAATTCCTCACGACTCATACCCTCCATTGATTTACGCCAGGTAGGCATCATAAATATCTGATGGTATGATAATTCATCAGTCTTATCTATATATGAATCCCATCGAGCATACCCTGTTGCAACAACTTCATTTGGAGAATATCCCCATTTTTTTATATTTATATTGTCGCGTTCAAAATCACTGGGCGCTATTATCAAATCTAAAAGGCCTCTTTTTTTATGAAAAACCGGTACTTTTTTTATTCCATTCATTCCGTGCTGCAAGAACACATTTTTCTTTTGTAACATAGACTTAGCTAACAATGAGTCTCTGCGTTGCAAATTGTATGCATGAAATTTAGTGTCTGACGAAATAAATACACGAGCAGAAAACATATACAAAAAGTATTTAAAACTCATATAAACAAGAACTCTATCCTGCATTTTACTCAAATTTTTATACTCAGGAGAATCTTTTCTGATTACATAATAAGTATTGGGATGCTTTTCATTTTCATACATATATTTAAAAAAGTGAAAGGCATTATCATGCGCCCCAAAACTATTCTTTTCAAAAACTATCCAAATGTTTTTTTTATCTAAATATTTTTTAAAATGATTGTATACATTATAAGCTTTAATCTCTCTATTGAAATTTACTTCATTTTCATACGGCTCAATATTTCTATAGGTAAATGCTAATGATCCACCAGCAGTAACATATGGATATAAAATTGTGTTTACTGCTGTTCTTATCTCTTTTTCAAAGACATCCACATCAACTAAATCTTTAACACTATCTGTCAATTTGCTTACTTGAATTGGTAAATTAATATTTTCATTTCCTAAAACGACAAACAAATCCCAGTAAAATGGAATATAGCTGTGTTCTAAGTCTATAATTGAGTCAATTACAACTGAATCTTCATTTTCAGATATTATATTTACAGTGTAATCATTTTCTTTAGGATTGAGAATATTTCTGTTTATTAACCTAACAGACTGAATATTACACTTATCAAGAAGTTCACCCTCTACTTGAAGAGTAAGTTTATAACTATCTTGCTCCCTTTTTAAAGATTTAACTTGTGCTTCTAAATTAAATGTTTTGTTAACTAAATTATGTAATGGCCCCTTTAAGAAAATTAAATCTGTATTTTCTTGTTTAAAAACCTGGATATATTGCTGATACTTTCCTACACCACCAGGTAAAGGTCTCCTATTATCAAATAATTGGTACTTATTAATTCCATTATTGTTAGCTAACTGTAATTTATAAAGACTAGAACTTCTTTCATTTTCAAAACTAACATTTGCGAATATATTCATATTCCTGACGCCATTAACAACACCCAAATCATTAAAAACATCATTAAATTCTATATGCACCTTGTTCTCTATTATATTATTAGGTATTTCAGAAAAAGGCCCCTTCAAGTTATTTGAAGTTGTAATAATTTGTAATGTCCAAATTTTTTCAGGAAATACTAACTCAATATATTTATCAGAAGCGCTTTCTAAGCTCACCTTTAAAGGCTCAGCGGCCACAATTTTTTTCTTCAAGTCACCTGTAACTACTCTAGATCCTAAAATTATAATATTATTTTTGAAGAGGTAATACAGATTGCTTTTCTTAAGGTTAGATGAAATACTATAATTCACTTGTGAAATTTTTCCTTGCTTAATTTCAAAAACTTCCAACGATTTATCGCTTTTATCTCTATATTCCTTTAGAAAAGATTCATCTAATCTAAAATTTTCATCTATACTAAAATGATTTTCACCTAACTGCCCCATTAATTGACAATCATTTTTGTTAGAAAATCTTTCATCTTCAGTAAATTCTAATTTTACTTGATCATATTTTGAATTCTCTATTTGTTGATAGGCTTCGTCTTTATTTTCATATATACAATAGTTAATTTGACGATTAAACTTATAATCTTTAAAATAAATTGATTTAATCTCATTCAAATCAATTGACGTTAAGTCCAGCAGGTACTCATTATCTGACTTTTTTCTATAATTAACTAGGTTAACCGAATTCTCTGTGAAAACTTCAAAAAAATACGGCATCTCCATTTTATAAGGCACTTTTACTCCTAGATAATTACCTTCAAAAAAAATTTTTTCTTTTTTATTTAAATTTATTAACTTATTATCATTATTGGGATAGATTCCAAAGCACATCACATCTGCACGGAAAAAAACATATTTGAGCGTTTGTTCAGTTTCATTAGTAAAATAAGTATTTATAAGACTATCATCAAAAAAAAGTTGGCGTCCATGCTTATCCGTTAAAGTAACTTCTCTATATCCCCACATTTCTTCTGGAATTTTAATATATTTATGATTAAAATTATTTATTACTTTTCCTGATGGAAAAAGTATGTTTATTTCACCAGTTACATCTTGACCAGTATCATCTATAAAATCCAGATTCCCTTTTGGGGTATAATTAAATTCTTTCACTATCATGACTATCCAATCTCCCCTCGATTATATTTCTCTGAAAACATATGCGTTAAAAAGTCTTCCTTATCATAAAATAAAGATCCTGGCTTATAATAATCATCTATGTATCGTTCCTCGCTATTAAAATATTCAATTGTATATATAGCCTTTAACTTATTGCCCACCACGATATCATAATTTTTTACCCAACTATTGAATTCATAGTATCGAATCTTTCTTATAAAACCATTAGTTAAAAAGATTCGACGATATGGCCTAATATCATTTCTTAAATAAACATCTATATGCTTAAATATTCCTGTTTCTAAATTAATGCGAAAACTAAATTTTAAATTTTCTCCATCATAATATAATAAATTATCTTTGACTTTTTTTATTGAAAAGCGATTCCAATTTGGGAAAGTTCTATCCAAAAAAGTCACATAAAAATCACTATCTTGGTTTTGAACTTTCCAAATATTATCATTCAGTTTCTGTAAACTAGTAAATTTTTCAATTATCATGATCAATAACCTCTAACCATCTTGAAACAAAGTTTTCTTCAGAAAAGTAAGATGCTCTTTCTTGAACCTCTAAAGTATTTTTAGGATTATTAACAGCGTTAATCATTTGTCTTTTAAATTCTTCCGGAGTACGTGACTTTGCAACCCATCCGCTTTTTTCGTCTACAATGTCAGTGGGTCCATAATTCACTTCATAAGTAATGATAGGCGTTCCGTTAGAAAGTGACTCTAATGCATTTAATGGGAAACCTTCAAAATTAGAAGTTATCAACAATGCATAAATTTGTTGATATGCTTTGTTTACATTCTGCACATTGCCATGAAAAATTACCTTTTTATCCAATCCCAATTTTTTCACTTGATTTTCTAATTCTGATCGACTCTCCCCATCTCCAAAAATGTCAAGGAAATACCCCTTAATTTCCTGATCAAACAAATAAAAGGCCATAATCACATCATTTAAATTTTTCTGTGGATGTAATCGGCATATGACACCAAAATGATTTTTTCTCTTATCATATTGAATCCTAGTTTTTTTAGTAGAATGAGGAATCACAGCAATCTTATTTTTTAAACTCGGAATTTCTGAAGTAATATCTAATTTTTGTTTCTGCGTAAGAGTGACAATAACACTATTTTCAGGCAAATTTGCATTCAAAATATTCTTAAAGGAATGTTTTATGCCTGATAAGGTATCTAAAGGGTCCTCTAAATGTGGGTTGTGTAATTGAAAAATTCTTTTTCCAACCTTATTTTCGAGTAACGGTTTATCTAAAAGCCTTGCATCGTTGACAACAACATCATTTTCTGAAAAGATATCACCAAAAAAGTATGAAAATAGCTCTTTCTCATTCGAAAAATTAACAGATTCAGACGCAGTGTTTAGATTTATGCTTGTAACTGTATTTCCATTCTTAAATGTTTTCGACAAATACTTAAGACCTTCCTCTGTCACAAATTCTTGTAGAATTCTCGACTTATTTTCGCCGAAAGTCTCTATTTTATGAACAAATCCATTATTATTAACATAAAAAATTTTAAATGGTTCAAAATTCCAATCTCTATATAAAGCAAAAAATTCAATGTTTCCAGAGTCAAGACCTTTAACCACAAAATTAGGAAGTCCATCTCTATAAAAATAAGTACGGTCATTCTGCGATGATCTTTTAACCTTTACGTATTCCGAAAAATCACCAACATATTTTGATAGCATTTCCTTCCAAGTCACTTTAACATTTTTCGTACTATTTTTTTGCTTATAATAATCATAAATATTTTCAAAGGAAGTATTACCCAATACTCGATTTTGTTCTCTAAAAAAAGAGTACGTTTCTTCATATTCCGAATTATAATTAGTCGAAACAATTGTTATATCAATTCCCTTTTGATTTAATAAATGTGCCCTTTGTAATAACGACTTAGTTCTACCCCCATGAATTTTGGGTAAAGTACTAGTTATAAAAAAAATTTTTCTCATATTCAGCCCAACCTCCTTAACTGAAAGGAATCTAAACAATGGCATTCAAAACAATAATATTACCTATTACCATATCCTTAGTTAAAGTTACATCATGAAATCCATAATTAAGAATAGTTGGAACTATTTCCTCATCATGTCCAAAAATTTGATTATTTGCCCATAACTTATGAGCCCTTAAAAATTCCAAATTAGGTTGAAAAATCAAAAATTGTGAATCATTTAAATCTGCCTTAATGCCTGTTCGAACTTTTACCGGTTCCAGCAAGTTTTGCAAATCCGGATTATCACGAAACCCCTTCATTTTCTTAGGTAGCTGAATGATATTCATTCCCCTTAGTCCTGTAAAAAAGGGATTATTAATTTGAGATTTTATACTCAAATTTTCTGTTAAAGTTATTTCAAATCCTGGTAAATTTTTAGTTTTCTTAAGTTTTATATCTTGGTCATTTTCAGAAAAAAATCTCATTTATCTATTCCTCTTCCTACGTTATATCGTACAAATTTAACGGGTTAACACTCTTTAATTTGTTTTCCTCCACTAGAAACACTTCATCTTTTAACGAAATATAGTGTTGAAGCCACATGTTATTAAAATAATCTTTGGTCATACCATTAGACCATTTAGTAGTATCTAGTTGCTTTAAAAAAATTTTATCACCATCTAACTTGATAAAGTCTACGCTATTTTGATTAAACAGCTTTCCTTCTTTCAAGGATAAATCGTCTACCTTTTCAGAATACCTTAATGGTGCCGCATAATATTGATAAATATTAGTTATCTTCAAATCAGCTGGTAATTCATTTTCCGAAAATAATTTATCCAATTGTGATTGATATTTTTCCGATAATCCAAACCATAATACCTCAGAACGTCGCCCTTGCTCAGCTTGGTTTCTAATCTGCTTAAATAACTCCCAACGCATTTGCGAATCTTCAAACAAATTCTCTGTAAAAATAAATTTCACAGTTTCCCCAAAACGTTGTGTTGGCGATTGATAACCATGCCTTACAAAATCTGTCAAACACTTAGCAATCTGTTTATGCACTGATAAAGTAAAATGATCGCGATCATCAACATACTCGTCCATATGGTTACCTAAGTGATAATCACGGATATCAAATATCGGCACCTGAAGTTCTTGGTACACTTCAATAAATGCTGATACCATTTCTTCATAAGTAAAACCATTAGGCCCTTCTAAATGCCAAGCAGGCTTGTGCTTACGAAATGCTAACGTTTCTAAAACACCCACTAATTGAATATGATGATTAAGTCGCCTAATTCGCTGGATGTTCTCACGCAATTTCATTTTAACTTCTTCTAATGTATGCAATGAGCCATCCGGATTAGGTTGTTTCCAATCGTTGTTACCATAAGCAATCAACATCACATCAGCCTGACGAATGTCTTGGCAATAATGCTGAATACTACCTTCAAAACTGTGCGTCCAACCAGCTAGCTGGTCAAGATTGTGTTGGCCTTTAAACTGCCCCGTACCAGTTTCGGCAAAGTTTTCTAACTTATGGGCACGCAAATAATATGAGGCTAGTTTTGCATATACCGCATCACGATACGGTGTTTCTTCACGCACTAACTCTTGGCCGGCAACAATACTATCACCAAAAACAATAACATTTTTATCCGTCCAGTCATTAGTTGACTTCCCAATATGCAAATACTTCAAAAACCGTTTTACTTTGCTTTTAACTGTCATACGAGTTATCTTCCCTACTACTGGTTATTTAGCGACTAGTTCCCTGAAACATCAATTTTTGAGGTATCCACACTTGTGGCCAATTTCTTTTTATTTAGGTCATCTTTGATTTGTGATGTTGAAATTTCTGGCGTACGTGGTAAGTAAACGACTTCTGTGTCTGTTTGCTCTTCAATAAAGTCAAACTTACCTGCCCAGTCATCCCCCATAACTAAAGTATCCACATGATACTCTTTCATATCAGAAACTTTTTGATCCCAACTATTCTCTGGAATAACCAAGTCAACGTAACGGATAGCTTCTAATAATTGCTTACGCTTTTCATAAGAAAAATACGTTTTCTTTTGCTTTGAATCCCAATTAAACTCATCAGATGACAGAACGACAATTAAATAGTCACCTAATTGCTTTGCCCGACGCAATAAATTGATGTGACCATAGTGCAACATGTCAAACGTTCCATAAGTAATAATTCTTTTCATAATTTCTAACTCCTATTAGTATTTATTATTTCAGTATAGCATTAAACGCTTGGCGCGCCTGTTCTTGATAAACGTTAATATCAAATTTTTCTAATTTAGTCTGATTCTCTATGGTAAACAACATTAATTGCGCAAATGAAGTTGCAGTCACATCCTGCGTTACTAAACCATACTCTTGGTTACCTATCACACCAACATTCGCCGCAATATTAGTTGCCACAATTAACCGTTGCTGCATTAAAGCTTCTAGCAAAACCATTGGTTGACCTTCATAAAGTGATGGATGTACGAAAACATCGGCCAATGCCAAGTAGTCCGCAGGATTATCAACTTGCCCAGTAAATAGGACAACATTGGCAATACCCAACTGCATAGCTTTATTCTCCAATTCATCACGGATAACGCCATCACCAATGATAATTAACTCAGCCTCTGGATGTTTTGCATAAACCCTTGCAAAAGCATCTAATAGCATTGTTTGATTCTTTTCAGGTGACAAACGACCAACAGCCACAAAAACAAAATGACTATACGTCGCCCACTGACGACCATTTTGATACAGCAAAGAGTCTGAAACTGCCTGTTGGACATCCGCAGCTAATACTGCATCCCCAGTATCGGACAGCAAAATAGTTTGTCCATTTTGTCGAAGCAATTGTGTGTAATGTTTATCATCATCCCATACAGAAATTTTTCGTGTAATCCATGGTTGGTCAATTTTAGAAACTGGTTGAATCTCATCAACCGGCAACACATCAGCTGCTAGTTTCACACCTGATTGTTCATCAGGTAGCATTTTTTCTTGCACAGACAGTGGTTTCATATGATCATTTGTTAATACCGATTCATCAAACCAACCATATTGATTATCCAACTGACCATAAATCATAAACGCTTGCGTTTGCCAATTCCATACCCGAGCTAATTCCACAATATGATTTGTCACCACTATCTGTTGTTGCTCCTGACTTAATAACATTGATTGATAAGCAACCATGATGTCCCCGCTGACAGCATACACCTCATCAAAGTGTGTCGTATCTAACACAAATACCTCATTTACTGGTACCATCACCGACTCATCAAACTTTTCAGAGTATAGTTGATAAACTGATTGATTATCAACTAACAGGGTAGTTCGATAACCAGCCACCATTACCAAATCATCCGGTAAAGTATTGAAATGTAAACGAATCATCTGTTCACTGGTCCGGTTAAAAATTAATGATTGGTTAACAGGTACATCTAGATAGTCACTCAAATTGACGTGATAGTTATTCGTCAGTAACACATCAATAGATTGTTTATTCATATCTTTTTCAGCAAGCCACCATTGTTTTTGACCGACTTTCACTCGGTAATAATTACCTGTCGTCGTTTGGGCGAATGCCGTTGCTAAATAAAGTCTATTAACCGTTTTTAACTGGCGTTGTTTAATCCCGCGTTTACCCAACCCTAATGGTTGATTAGTCAAGACAACCTCATGATTAATCATAAATAGTTGTTTGACACCAACATTATATACTTGTTCAGTAACTTTATTAGACATTCTGTTCCATAACCATTGATAAAAGGCAAACTTCGATGCGGACTGCATCGGTAAGATGCTTGACGCCTTTAACCAAGCTAATTGCTGACTTTTTGGTAGCTGGACTTGGTAATATCGACCATCCCCCGTTTCAGCTTGTGCAACAATTTTGACAAAAGTATGGTTTAACCATTTTGCCTGGCCAATGACATCACTAGTATCTTCACCTTTTAAATATGGTGTCTGGAACAGACGTCGCTTATTGTTATACACCCAACCAATTTGATGAGCTGGTTCTTGGTACAATAATTCATTAACTTCCTGAACATCGACATACTTTGCAGCAACCCAACCACTTGGTAAGTCATTTATCGCAAGCTTGTAGAATGTTTGCTGATTAATGCGGGCTCGCCCAAGAACACGAATATGATCATTACGATTGACTGCTTTAATAACGGTTACACCCTGTGCAATATCCGCCAAAGACATATACATCTCAACATCCTGTACACGCATAGTTGCAGCCGCTTGATAATCTTCAATAACAGGTAAATTATCTGCTTGCTGATCTACCTCTGTAGGTAGCGTCAATGAATTTGGCACTGCCACCATTTGTTCTGGCCGAACATATTCTGACAGCTTCTTCTCATTGATTTGCTTTAAAGTTTCCGAAACAGAAACGATTTTATCGAAAACTTGATAGAGCGTAAATAAAGCGCCTAACTTCTTGGCATGCACTTGCTTACCATTAATTACTTTCTGTGAATCGGTGTATAAATCATTATGTTGATAAACAACCAATTGCTTTCTAGGCATGACCGCAAATAGCTTTGAGCCGTTAAATGAGTATCCCGAAAAGTCAACCAATGTATCAAATTGAACACTATTAAATAATCGATCTGCTTCACGTTGGTAACCAATTTTTGGAATATTCGTATCAGACCAACGTTTGATTCCATGTTCACTGACATAACGGTCTTGTCGATGTTCCGGACGGGTTAAGGCAGTGACCCCAAAGCGGTACATAATGCGCACATGTTCATCTAACTGCGCAACGTTATTGATAATTTCTTCATTATCGTTGTCCCACAACAAATATGTCACATCGTATTTATCATAATCAATATGATGACTTAAATTGATGGCACTAGTCGTAATCCCATTATTTCCCATACCACCGGGATAAATCAGCAATTTTGTCTTATCCAAGCCACTTGCTGGGATATGCTTTACACCTGACACTGTTTGTTGATTAAAGACTGTTTGAACGATGCGAGTAGTGACTTGACCATCATCGTATGGGACAACTTTTTCTTTAATTTGTTGATATTTGTGCTGATAATGTTCACTAATTTGATTAGTATGCTGCAATGCATGTCCTACTGATTCAATATCATCTAAAATTGGACCAGGTAACTCATTATCATCAAAATACATGCCACGATAACTACTATATAATTCATGGTCCCAAGCATAGAAAATAACTGGTTTATCAGTCACTAAATAATCAAAGAAAATACTTGAATAATCAGTAATCAAGACATCAGTGATTCCTAAAATCAAGTTAGCATCCATTTCATCCGGCACTAAATATGGGCGTAACCCTTCATGACGTTTAGCCAATGGATAAGCATATGGATGTACTTTAACCAAAATATTTTTATCAGGATTTAACTGTTTTAATTGCTTAATCTCTTCATAAATTTGCTGAATGCTCCCAGATGGGTTTGTAATTGACGTTCCCTTCCAGGTTGGTGTGTACATGACAATGAGTTGCGTTAAATCTAGTTGCACACCACTTTGTTGCAAATATGCCAGAGTACTTTTTTGCTCATGCGCATAAGTCAAATCAATCCGCGGATAGCCACCCTCAAGCACTTCGCCTTGGTACAAGCCATTTAATTTATAACGATCTAAAAACACATGCGATGTATGGGCGTTCGGTGAAATAATATAATTCGCCATTAATAAATTACGTTGCACATTTTTTAAGGAAGTCTTTGAACCAGGAATATCATAACCCATATATTTCAACGGCGTACCATGCCAAGTATTTAGATAAACTTGCGCTGGCTTCTTATGCCAAAACGACTGAAATGTTGAATTGGTAATCAAAAACTTTGCCTTTAGTAACCATTTCGCATAGGCAATCGTATTGCGCTTCACCCAAATAATTTTGGACTGCACATCAGACGGTACATTCGCAACCATTTTTGCCAGATTTTCTGGGCTGTCATCCGTCACGACCCACACATGTTGCAGATATTGATACTGTGCATGAGAACTCAGATAACGAAAAATTGCTAATGGGGAATCCGTCATTGACTGCCCATCACGGGCTTCGTACAATACTACCTGATCATCAACCGTAGCCTGATCATAATGGCGTATATAATATTCGCGTGTTTTTTTCAAGTCAGAGTACCGATAAGTCATGGCAACCTCTGAAATATGTGCAACACGTTTTACTTTTTTCTTCAAATCCATCTCAATTGCCACCCAATCACTACATTAGAAAGACTTTGGTCACGTCATGCTGATGTTCAAATAACACATCATAGTGGCGATTCATATTAATCACATAATCATCTGGTTGAATAATACGATTAAACCACTGTTCATATAAATCGACTTCGCTATATACTACGGGTTCATCCCAACCAACTAGCTGATAATCTGAGCGTAAACCACGCTCATCAAAATGGACTGTCAACTGTGTCTTTAAGTCCGTGTCTAAATACTCATCAACAACTGGCAAATGGGTCTTATCATCAAAATGACGTAACACTTGAATATTACCAGCAGCATTAACCGAGACACGTTGGTGCGGTTTCTTTTGACCTGGCTTAGCAAAGTCAACCGCCGTGACTTTACCAGCTTTATTATTAATGATGGCAATCCGTACTTCACCATCTTGCATAAAAAGGCGTTGGCCGCCTTTCTTTTTAACAGTAAATTTTTGGTTGCCAATATAGTCTTGTGTAAATTGATTGACGTTGTCGCGTCGATTGCTCTTCAAATATTGTGACACATAGAAACTTTCAATCTTTATGTTCGGGAAGTCACCCGAAAGCTTTTCATACTCATTAATCAACTGGTTATAGTCGCCTTTATACCGTGGATCTAAAATCGTCAATGTAAAATCAGAACCGATCAGTTGACGCAAATTATCTATATAACGTTTTATTGTCTTAACTTCATCAGCGCCTAACTTATCAATAATGATTTTTACTTGATTACTCATATGAATATCCCTCTAATTTTTAATATGTATCCAGGAGTTAATCCTGGTATGAGAACTTCTTCTACATTAATTGACGTAAACAATGAAGTCCGAATCATGGTCAGGTTCACCATTAATGATTGGACTTACCCGCCAACCTTCTTTTACCTTAGCAATATAGTAAGACCATGAACGATTACCTTTATCAGGACTAGCCAAAACTAAGCGACCACGGGTACGATTAGTAAAGCGATTATCGACTACTACTAGATGTTTACCTTTTGCATCTTTGACTTCAGAGTCTGAAACTTCCATGGTTTGCCATTTATTCGCATTTGATGTCTTATAAGTACCATTTGGAATAATCGGCGTGTTATCGGCGTAGCCAAATGCATGACTGCGTTCCGCAAAAGCCCCAATCATGATACCAATAACCAAAATTGCTAATACTTGAATGATTCCTAGTGTCTTTTTCATTTTTTCTTCCTTTATACAAAGTCCATGAAACGATTACGGAAACGCATATGGATATGTGCACCAACTGTGAGGAGAATAAGCACAATCCCCCAGAACAATAGATTGGCCGTAATATTATGCCAGAACCAAATCGGGTTTTCTAACAACGTTTCTCTAAATCCTTGAATAATGTAATACAATGGATTTAATTTCAATGCATTTGACAACAATAGTGGGAAATTGGGACTATCAACCGGAATAATCACTCCAGAAATCCACATTCCGACACGTAAGATCGCTGCATAGGCATTATAAAAGTCTGGAACTAATACCGTAATAGTTGACGTCACCAACGATAATGCATATAAGAACACCATCATCGCAAAGAAATAATAAAAAAATTGTAGCCAATAAATGGATGGTTTAACATTCATGAACAAGATTGCAAAAAAAGCAATTCCCAACATGACGAAATATCGTCGTAATTCAGTGATAATTTCAGTCATTGGGATCGCCGACAGCGAAAACTTCATTCGCGATAGAATATTAACTTGTGATTGGATACTTTTTGCTGACTTTCTCATCGCTGACTGCATAAAGAAATAAGTAACCATTCCCAATGCAATCCAAGCAATATATCCTGCCAAGCCAGTTGCATGCGGATTACCTTTATCACCACCATTACGGATTGCGAACATTAAAACCATAATTCCAATCTGTAAAAGTGGATCAGCGAAGTGCCAAAAATCTCCCAGATAGTTTTCCCGGTAGGTCTGATCATTATTGTAACGAGCGATTCGTTGCATTACCGGCCAACTCTTCACTAATTCCTTAAAAATTTTCCAAATATCTTTCACAATAACTACCTCTCAACCGGCAAAATAATTTCTTGCCCCGGATTGACCACTTGATCAGTCATTTGATTTGCTTGCATAATCGCCTCAATCGAAATATTTGCTTTCTCGGCAATACCAGCCAACGTTTCACCATCTTTGACCGTATACGTATTTTGCGTTGCCGAGTAAACAGGTGTCTCAGCACGTTCATTACTTCCCGTACGTCCATGACGTTGGTTTAACTGTGCCAATTTTGACGGTGCAAAGTTCGTGATCAAATGCGTCGGATGTGCTGCTACATTAGCCCATGACATGTTTAACAATTGCTTATTCATCAATCCCACCGTCAATATCGTAATGACAAGCAAGAAAATACGAGTGAACCACCCCATCTTCTCACTACCTTCAGTAAAGAACTGTTCATTTTCTTTTTGTCGTTTCAAAGCTGTGGATGGATCCAATAACATTTGGCGATTACGTTCTAGCTGCTTTAGATGTCCTAGCGTAAATGTTTTTTGCGCTTCTTTATAACGCTTTTGATACGCCAGACGTTCATTTTCTGAAAAACGATTGAAATGCTTTAAGAAACGCTCGTATTCTGGCATCACTTCGTCAATTGGGCCATCCATCCGGATATCACCATAGTGCATCCAAATCACACGATCTGCCATTTGACGCATTTGTGCCGCAGAATGCGACACGAAGAATATTGTCTTACCCCCTTCTTTAAAGCGCTTCGTACGTTCCATTGATTTTTGCGTAAACGTCGGATCACCCACAGAGAGGGCCTCGTCAATAATGACGATATCAGCATCAGAATAAACTGAAATGGCGAAACCTAGCTTAGATTTCATACCAGATGAATATGATTTAACCGGTTGGTCAATAAAATCACCTAGCTCAGAAAACTCGATGATGTCATCCATCTTGGCTTCAATTTCTTTTTCCGTCATTCCTTGCATTAAGGCCTTCAAACGAATATTAGCGCGCCCAGTTAATTTGGGACGCATCCCCGCCCCAATCGCAATGATTGAAGTTGAGCCGTTGATGGTCATTTGCCCACTGGTTGGTTGGGTCAATCCCGCTACCATTTCTAGCAAGGTTGATTTACCTGACCCGTTGGTTCCAATTACCCCAATGGTTTCACCGGCATGTGCTTCAAAGGACACACCCTTTACTGCCCAAAAATTAGGAATACCTTTTCCCCAAAATTTGAAGACAGCTTTCACTTTATCTGATTGTCGTTCAGCTAAATCAAAGCGCTTCGTGACATGATTTGCTGCAACGGTTACTTTGTTTTCAACCATTTTTCTAACCTATCTTCATTGTACTGTGCTACCATCATCAACAACTGAATCTTCCGTACCAGCTGCATCATCTGACGCTTCACTACCTTGTGTACCAGTATCAGCGGCACCAGTGTCGGTTGTCGCCTCACCAGTACCACTAGCTGGCGTATCTGCAGGAGTTTCTTCCGGCGTCCAAGTTGGCGTATAGTTTGGTGTCTCATCATAAGATGGGGCCACATGTGCTTCAGCAGTATCAGTTTCCGCACTATCTTCAGTCAATCCTGGATCAATTGCCTCTTCAGTACTCGTTTCTGCAGTCACAGCTGGTTCTTCAACAACTTCTTCACTGGCTGGTTCAACAATTTCTGCTTCACTAACTGACGTGCTTGTTGATTCACCGACCTTTTTTTGATCATCCTTTTGAACCGTAATATGCTTCGTGATTTTGTTTTGACCACGTGTTGCCTTAACAGTGTACTTACCAGGCATCACAAAAGTCACCTTGATATCTTTTTTACTTTTATTAGGTTTGTAGTTTAAGTCATGGAGCTGTTCATGATTGCTAGATACTTTCACGGCCGTATTCTTAGATACATGAATGGTTACCTTGGCTTCACCATCTTTGATTTTCACTTTTTTATCACTCAAATGAACCAGTTCAGCATCATAAATTTGTTCTGCTTGCACTTTCTTTTGATGATCTTGGGCTGCTTGATGCGCCTCTTTTTCTTTATTAATTGAAAAACCAGCAAATAAAGCAACGATTATCCCGAATGTCAGGAAAAAATGCCCCATTCTCTTAGAACGATCAATTTTCTTAACACGGGCAAAAATAGTTACAAATAGGCCGAAAATGGCAACAACACTAGCGATGAGTAGTATGTATAAACTAATCATGTACTTCTACTCCTTTATTATAAAAACGGGCATGCGTTTTTTGTTTCTTTTTTGGTGGCAGAGCCTGCCAATTACCATACATCTGGGTAAGATAATATTGGCTAGCTGCCGGTATGTAGACAGTTAAACTTTCAAACGGGACTGATTGTCGTTGTTGATAAACAGCTAGTGGAAAATTTTCCCTTGTTTTATTCAATCCCTGGACAATGTACAAACTATAGATATTTGAACACGCAACATGGCGTTGATTCATCTTTTGCGCTAACTTATCCATGCGTTGCACCCACCACCCCGTCGTATGCCGTTGCGCATATTTAATAAGCAGTGGTTTCAACCACCAGCCGGGTTCTTGTTTTGAAATAGCGATTCGTCGAGTTGAATTACGCATCACATCAAGATACTTCATCCGATAGTACGCCATTTTTTGGCCGATTTTAGATTTTGGTACCGCGTCAATCGGAAAAACATCCACATAAACGCCATTATGCACAAGTGCCCATTTACCATCAGCTTGCGTCTGCGTATCACTCACCCGCGCATAAGCATACAACCAATTCTCAGTGTTATACGGGGTTAACAATTCATACTGTGAATTATATGGTCGATACTCACGAATGAACCTTTCGTATTCGTCTCTCGGTAATGCCACATCGGCGTCATCATCCCAAGGAATAAATCCTTGATGACGGACCGCCCCTAAGGCACTACCACCCGTTAAGACATAATGGTAATTATGTTCATTAAAATATTTAATCATGTCAGCCAGAATAGTCAACATGATTTTCTGCACCTCAGGTACAGTTAAATATTTTAATTGTTCACCCATTCCAATACCCCAATCTTTTAGCTAATTCATGGTAATGCCCATTAACATGAATTATTGCTATAATCTCAAAATTTTTTATAAGTCTGTAAAAAATTACTACTAACGTTCTAAGTTTATCTCAATTTCTTTTTATACGCAACTGGATAACAATGCCTTAAACTAGCGGTTTTACTTGGATTTTCCAACAAAAAAGCGTCAGTGTAACAATCCACTAACGCTTTAATTTATATTAAAAACGTATTCCAAAAGTCTGAATCCTCAATGTAACAAAATTTACGCCCTTACTATTCTCCGCCTTGCTGCAGTCTGCAGTCAAAGACGGCACAAAGCATGTGTCACACCAACTTCAAAACAACTTTTTTCTCGCTCTATTTAATCGATATCCTTCTCAATCTTCACAGCAGTCCCATAGGCCATAGGCCGTAACCGAGTCACCAATTGCTCCTGATGATGAGTCAAAACGCATCATGATAACAGCATTAGCGTCTACTTCGGCAGCGGCAGTCTTTAAACGATCGATGGCTTCATCACGGGCTGCATCTTGCAACTTCGTATAACCTTTGATTTTACCACCAACAATAGCCTTCATTGATTGACCAAATGATGACACCACATTTCGTGAACGGGTTGTTAAGCCAAACACCTCACCCATTGTTTCGACAACATGGTAACCAGCAATTGCTTCCGTTGTCGTAACCAGTACTTTTTCAGACATACATATTCCTCCTTATCTATAAGCTTATCACTACCGACTACGCATCCAAAACGTCATCATTTGTTGACGAGCTAACTGATGAATTAAATTCATCAATTGATGATGCAATTTGATCACTATAGTAAGCCAACATTTTTTCTTCTAGTAATTCCGATAACTGTGACTCAGTTTTGATCAATGATTTGGCCGGCATCTTTACCTTTAACTTATCATCTCGCTTTGTGTTGATTTTAGAGGTTAATTGTTCTTTGCGATTATTTTCTTTTCCCGAAAAATCAATTGCAAATGAATTTCCTTTATCACCAACAGTTAACTTGAGCATGAAGTTTTTGACTGGATCAAGCGCTGATTTGGCCTCTTGCCATTCAGGCTTCGAAATTTCCTTACCTGATTTTGTTTTTGAAATCTTCGTCATCAAACTTTTCATATCTGCTTTATTCAAGTTAACTCTGTAGCCATTAGACACTTTCTTGAACTTATTACTATCTAAGTCCTTAAACCATTCTGTCACAGCGGTCGCGTCTGAACGTACCTCTTTCGTATCAATAGAGCTATACGAGTCTTTTAACGATGCACTTTGAGATGAATCAAGCCAATATTTATCCAGTGATTTGGTTACTTTAGTTAGACCTTTTAAGCCATATCCTTTCACCGAACTTGTCAGCATGTCCGCAGACACATAAATGTGTTTTTTATCCATTTTAATATTCATGGCTTCTGGTGTGTTTTTATCAGTTACTTTTAAATGCACGGCCAGTTTATTTTCATTCTGTGAATCTGCTTCAAGCGTGCCGCTAACATTACCCGTATCGTCACTCGTGCCATTAGCCTTTACGCGAAAATTTGCAATATTATCATTACTTTTAGTCATCTTCACTAGGTTAGACTCGAACTGTCGCTTTGGTGTGTGCAAGACAGCATAAGTTCCCCCACCAGCAACTACCGTAATAACCACAACAGTAGTGCCAATAACAACTGTTTTATTCATAATAATCTCCCATTACAAATGCTCCGATGAAATCATCGCCCACATGTCTTTTTAATTATGATACTTCATTGTAATTGTAGCAGAACCGTTGGTTAACCACCAATTATAATACTTATGTATTATAATTTATAAAATCGGCGCATTGTTAAATCAATCATTTTTTGACGTAATGCTAAACGCTCTGACCATTCTGGAATAGTCTGCCAAGCAAAGCCGGGTATTTCTTGACTGATCATCACATTAGATAGATAAAAGTCCGTATCTTCAGTTAATTCATTGGTGATTTTGATATTTAATGTATCCCATTGACTAACCATTTGCGTTAAATAGTTCTCTAACGCAGGCATATCGATCAAATCAATCGTTACTGTAATCAACGGGAAAATATCACTCACCGTAAACACTTTAATGAAGGTACTCAGCAACGGATTGAACAACATCCCCATCAACTGTTCTTCACTATAATCAAACCGATGTGTAAACATGTGAATGACCTGCTTCGTAAAAGCTGTATGAATTGGGTAAGTCTGCATTTGAAAATCAACGTCAGGCAAAGGTTGGATATCATATGGTGGGAAATAACATAAACGAATCAAAACTGGCCCAATCAATGCTTTGATGGCTTGTTTTTGTTCTTCAGGCAGTTCTTTCATAAAATAATGCCAGTAAGCGCGACCAATTCGTTCAACGACCCAAGTAACAGTTGCTTGATTATCAGTTGTTAAATCCGATAAATAATCGGTCGTTTGCCCAATACCCAACGCATAACATACCGACAAACCATAACGGAGCTCATCGTCCACCCAAGTATCTTCAGGATCTAACCGTAGTCTTAGATATGAAGCAAACTGTCCCATTAGTTGTTTGGCAGAAAATTGCAACTCTTCGGTTGGTTTAAGCAAATCTTCATCCGTTGATTGAATATGATGACCGTTCATCACGCGTGTATGCCAGACACCAATCGTAATTTCTAGTACACGCTTAATCGTTGCCCGCTTAGTCAATAAAGGCACCACATCATTTTGGACCTGTTTCACATATTGTTGCGTCTCTTGACTAAACGGTAACGGCGAATTAGCAAAAGCTAAATAAATTTGCTCAATCATCAGGGTTCGAATTTGACGCTCATCACCCAATAATTGGTAATTATCCGCAATCCGAATGTCCTGCTGCAACAACTGTTCACGTACTTCTTCTTTTACCAACCGGACCACCGTCGTACTAGAGGAATGACGAAAGGCAATCACTTCATTAGAATGAAGCCTTCTAGAAAGACATCTAATAGAAGGTCAAATTTTAGTGACTGTCGTAAATAATATCCTTTCAAGGCAGCGCCACTGATTAACTGTAAATCATGCAAGGTGATCGTCCGGTTAGCATCAGACAGAATAACAAAGTCTTGTGATGACTGGGTAATTGCCTGACAGTCAACGTTTAACTGTTGCGCAGCTTGTAGTGTCAAGTACCGAGACCAGCCCATTGCTGCCATCAAATCTTTAATTAAAAAGCTTTTACTATGATGAGTGATTAGGTACTGATGTAGAGCCAATCGATGCTCATCTTTCTTTGAAAGTAACCAATTCATTGTGTCCACTCTCTCCATTCGATTAGTCATGAAGCCATCATAACTTTATTTATCCATTTATTTTCGCTAATTTTTTATCCGATGAAAAAAATATAGTCAATGTTAGTACCATTTCATTAAGTCCACCCTGTTTCCAATTAATAGTCCACCATGCGGGTAAGCCGATAAATTATCTCACGCGCTGGACTAATCCCGAGTCAAAAGCCACCTTCATGACAAATCCATGAAAGTGGCTTGAAAACAGCTTATCGCCATTTAAGTGAATATCTATTCTTTATTAAATAGTGACTCATACTCACTATATCCTTGGGCCGCTAATTCAGCGACCGGCACAAACTTTAGCGCTGCTGAATTAATACAATAGCGTAACCCACCTTGTGCGATTGGACCGTCAGTAAAGACATGACCCAAATGTGATTCAGCATCTTGTGACTTAACTTCTGTTCGGTACATCCCATGTGATGTATCAAGATGGCGTTTTACTGATTTTTTCTCGATTGGCTTGGTAAATGATGGCCACCCACAACCAGCATCGTATTTATCCAAAGAACTAAACAATGGTTCACCACTCACAACATCAACATAAATACCTTCATCAAACCAGGCATCATATTTATTATTGAATGGCGCTTCAGTTGCCGCCTCTTGAGTGACCGCATATTGTTCTGGCGTTAATTGCTCACGTAAATCTGCTTCATTAGGCTTTGCCATTATTTGCATCCTCCTTATCTGACCAATACTTATGCTGATACCTCTTTCTTGGCATCATCATCATCATTTCACGTAATGGATTTTTCTTATAAAACTGTTGATGTTCTTCTTCAGCATCGTAAAATGGTTTAGCATCTTCGATTGTTGTTACAATTGGCTGATCAAAACGCCCGGATGAATCTAATGCCTGCTTAGAAGATTCAGCGATTTGACGTTGTGCATCATCCTTAACAAAAATAACTGGTCGATAAGCGTCACCACGATCCGCAAATTGTCCCATGGCATCGGTTTGATCGGCCAGTTGCCAATAAAGTTCGACCAAAGACTCATATGACACAATGTCGTCATCGAACCAAATCTTAACTGCTTCTGTATGGCCAGTAATATGAGCAGCTACCTCGTCATACGTTGGATCAACCATCGTACCACCGGTATAGCCTGATCGTACTTTTTCAATTCCTGGTAAGGTTTCGAACGGTTCGACCATACACCAAAAACATCCACCTGCAAAAATAGCTGTTTGCTTTGTCATTAATCATACCCCCTAATTAATAGGATACACCGTTAACCTACTTTTTTAATCTTTATCGTCTTTATCTTTGTCATCGTCATCATCTTTACTGCTTGATTCTGACGCCTTCTTAGCATCATCTGCCGCTTTTTGGGAAGCTGATGCAGCCGACTCGGCTTGCTTATTGGCGTTATCTGCATTTGCTTTCGCATCTGCCAAGGCCTTGTCAGCTGAACTTTGAGCCGCTTGAGCTGCAGCTGTCGACTCACTCATTTGCTTCTTTAAGTCTTTGAGCTCACTATCCTTCTTATCCACTGATTTTTGCAACGACGAAGCTGATAATTGATATTTACCAGTGTCCTTCTTAGCTGTTACAAACCGTTGATTCGTTTTAGCAGCCTTTTTTAGTAAGGCCACCCCACCATCAGTATCAATCGCTCGCTGATACAAACTTTGGGCTGACTCCCAATTTTGCTTCTTAATCTCTGTATCTGCTCGCTCTAAATCATTCAATTGTTCACTGGCGGTCCGATTCTCAACCGAAACACGTACCTGCCGCGACGCCTGATAATGTTTCTTGGCAGTCTGCCAGTCCTGAACCGCGACGGCATCACGGGCTTTATTTAATTCTCTCGTATACGTCCGATCATCACTAAACCATATGATGGCCCCATAACCAGCCACAATGACCACAACGAGTCCGAGTACCGATAACATAATCTTCTTTCGACTCATGCTATACTCCTTCAATAAGTATTTGTTGCATTATATCACGATTTGCAACTAACCAACAATTCAAGACAGAGCGTGATAAAAGTCGTTTTGAAGCCAGTTGTAACGATGATGGCGTCATTTTGGCTCGTAGCGCAGCGAAGAGACGGAATTATGCCATTGTTGTTACATTAAGGCTTCAGACTTTTGGAGCGCGTTTATATAGAGCGTGACGAAACCCTACTATACCTGTAAAATGATAGTTATCTTAAAAAATGGAGAAAAAATCATGACAATTAAACATTTCGATCAGTTATTAGATAAATATGCCGATTTAATTACCCGTGTTGGTGTTAATGTAAAACCCGGCCAAGATGTCATTATCTATGCCGAAATTGATCAAGCTGACCTGGTCCACCGGATTATGCATGCCGCTTATGCATTAGGTGCTAATCAAGTCATTGTTGAATGGAAAGATACCATTTTGCAACGCGAATTTTTGACACATGCCAGCGAAGCAACCTTAACCAATATTCCTGCTTGGGTTTCTGTCCGTGCCGAATCTCTAATGGCTAACCAAACCTCACGAATTTCCATTGTTTCGAATGATCCTGATGGCTTTAGCGATGTTCCCAGCGATCGGGTCTCACTTTACGAACAAGCCTATCAAAGAGCTAATACGGCCGTTCGTCAAGCCACAATGAATAATGACGTGGCCTGGCTAGTTGTGTCTTCTGCTGGTAAGGAATGGTCACAAAAAGTATTTCCAGATGTAGTAGCTGATGAAGCGCAAGATAAATTATGGCAAGAAATTTTCAAGATCAACCGCATTTCAGAAGATAATGATGTCATTGCTGATTGGCAAGAACATATCGAGACGCTCAACGAAAAAGCGGCCTGGTTGAACCAACAAAATTTCAAGGCACTTCAATACCATTCTGAAAAAACATCATTAACTGTTGGCTTAGCTGAAGACCATGTCTGGGAAGCTGCTGAATCATTCAACAAAGCTGGTAACCGTTTTGTACCAAATATGCCAACTGAAGAAGTCTTTACGTCACCTGACTATCGCCATATTGACGGTACAGTACAATCAACGAAGCCTTTATCATATTCAGGTGTCCTAATTACAGATATTAAATTAACATTTGCCGATGGCAAGGTCGTGGCTGCTGAAGCAACGACTGGTCAAGACGTATTACAACAATTAATTCAAACAGATGCAGGCGCTGCATCATTGGGTGAAGTTTCATTAGTACCAGATGATTCGCCAATCTCTAACTCGGACATTGTTTTCTATACGACTTTAATTGATGAAAATGCCTCTGATCACCTAGCACTTGGTGCTGCCTACCCTTCAAACATTAAGAACGGTACCCAACTATCAGTTACTGATCGTCAAGCAAAGGGCCAAAACGATTCAATCGTACACGTTGACTTTATGATTGGTTCCGCCGACATGGACATTGACGGTATCACTCAAGATGGCCAACTAGTCCCTGTTTTCCGCCAAGGTAATTGGGCTTAAGACAGAGTGTGACAAAAAACATCTAATAATGAAAACGAGGTTTGGACTTTGACATCCAAACCTCGTTTTTAATTGCAATATTTAATTAGTTAGAAACACCAACAATGACGTCACCAACTTGTGCAAAGCCAAAGTGAGTTGAACTTGCACGCATCTCCCAGTCACGGTGACCAGTTCCTGATGCAGTCGTCATATTTGTTTCGTTATACCAAGCGTCAACAACTGATGACCCAGCACCAAAGCCAATTGAAATGACTTCATTACCGTTGCTCCAGTGTTCATTAGGAATTGAACCACCGTTGTTAGCGATTTGTTGGGCACGTGCTTGCGCTTGGGCTGCTAAGTCAGATGACCATTCAGTCGTCATCCCACTACGCTTAGACTTTAAAGCATCAAATGTGGCATTGTCAACGTTACCAGCAGTTGATGAAGATGCTGTTGTTGACTCTTCAGTAGCTTGTTGGTTAGCAGTTGCTTGCTTAGCAGCGGCTTCTGATGAAGCAGCAGCCTTAGCAGCACTGTCAGAAGCAGCTGATGATGATACTGAGGCAGCTGATTGTGCAGCCGCACTTGACTTAGCAGTTACAGCCATTGCCTCTGATTGAGCGGCTTTGGCGGCAGCTTCACTAGCTGCCGTTGCGTCTGACTCAGCAGCGGCCATTGAGGCAGCTTCAGCTTCTGATGAAGCAACACTAGCAGCAACTGATGCAGCATAGGCTTCAGAAGCAGCTTGTGATGAAGCAGCGGCTTGGCTGGCAGCGGCCTCTGATTCAGCAGCAGCAGAGTCTGCAGCGGCTTGGCTGGCAGCGGCTTGGCTAGCTGCTGTATCATCTTCAGGTGCAACTGATGATGCTTCATTGGCTGCCGGTGCTGGTGTATAAGCAGTTTGGGCTGGCGCAGCAGCTGATTGTGACGTTGCTGACTGAGCATTTGCTGCAGTTGCCCCATTGAATGATTGACCAGCAACAATCAAATCAGGGTTAATAATACCATTAGTTGTCGCAAAATGATCAACTGAATCATTTGTTGCCATGGCTAATGCCCAAACCGTATCACCGTTTTGGATTTGGTAATTGTTAACACCACCATTTGATGAAACTTGTGATGCAACTTGATCAACAGTGTTAGCTTGCCATACATCTGCAGAAGCAGACTCATTAGCACCAACAAAAGCGACACCCGCTGCAGTAGTTGCTACTGCAACTGATACCCATTGCTTACCTGCCTTATACATTTTCTTGTGTGACTTGATTTCCATTGAAGAAGTTTCCCCTTAATTCGTTACGCGTTTATGCGTATTTAATTTTTGTTTAATACAACATTTTTTAATAATAACAGAAGTTCTTAACAAAATCATTACATTTCGAAGGAAAATTTTGAAATTTCTTAATAACTTCGGGTAATTACTTAAGATTTACCGGGAAACTAGGCGGTAACCGGGCCCCAATCGACTTGATGTCATTTGAAAAAGGAATCGGTAATTGCACACTGGCAGAATGTAACAATAAACCACCCGCATAATTAGACTGTGGATTATACAAGTCATCCCCTACCAATGGGTGCCCGATTGCTGCCATATGTAAGCGAATTTGGTGGGTCCGCCCAGTTTCTAACTGTAACCGTACTAGTGTCTGTTGATAGACCGTTTTAATTTTTGTCCAGTGAGTCACTGCGGGTTTCGCATTGATACCATTGATCTGACGCAAACGACTATTAGTTGGATGTTCACCAATTGGTAGGTTAATCGTCCCTGTTGGCTGTGTCAGGTGGCCGTCGACCCAAGCCAAATAAGTACGTTTGATGGTCTTATCATGTAACAGTTGATTCAACATTGGTACCACGTATGGTACTTTTGCAATAATCAAGGCCCCAGTCGTTTGACCATCCAAACGATGAACCATGTATGCCCGTTTCCCCTGCTTGATCAAGTATGCTTGGGCAAAGTTCATCATCGTACCATCTTCACCAGGAGAATTGGGATGCGTTTTAACACCTTTAATTTTATTAACAACTAATAACTCGTCGTTTTCATATAGGATTTGTAAGGATTGTGAATCATCAGGGACATAATGTGAATCCGGCGTTATAAAGTCAGTCGGTAACCAGTGCAATAACAACACATCATGTGGTTTTAAAATAGTTGAAGTCGGTTGATACTCACCATTCAAATAAATACGACGTGCGATTCGAAAATTGCCTCGTATCCGTCGTGGCACATGCCACATGGTAAGTTGCTCTTTAATTGAGACCGCCGGCTGATCCGCTGGCAACTCGATTTGCTTTGTCCACCCTACCATTGCACACTCTCCATAGAAATAATGTGTCACTATTACCACAATAAAAGAGCCTAGGAAAATTCCCAGGCTCTTTTATTTTTTAAACTGATTAACGATTACAACTTTGTAACGTTAGCAGCTTGCAAACCACGGTCACCTTGTTGTACTTCAAATGATACAGCTTGACCTTCTTCTAATGACTTGAAGCCATCAGATTGGATTGCTGAGAAGTGCACGAATACATCGTCGCCTGATTCGCGTGAGATAAATCCGTAACCCTTGTCTGCGTTAAACCACTTTACTGTTCCTTGTTCCATGTCTGAAACCTCCTGGCATCCTGCCATAAAAATTAATAATCCAAAACGAAGATGCCCTTATTTCTGAGAAACATAAAACAAAATCTTTCAAACTATGTTTTAAGTATAACACGTGTTCCTACTTAATGATACAAACATTTTAACTGATAGCGAAATTATTATCGCATGACTAGCGATGATACCGGTTATAGCAGGCGATTACATTGATAATAAAAAAACATTTACTAAGCAGTTAAGCTATCAGTATCCCCTAATTCAGACGACCCAATCACCTAACCTGTTAATAAATGTTTTTACTTACTATTTAATCATTTGCTTCATGGCATCTGCTGTCATTTCCGCAGTTGCTTCATGAGAATAATCGGCAACGTCATTGGCGCTTGCCTTTGGATTATCCTTCATATATGCAGCAACTTTAGCTTGAATGGCATCACGCATTTGCTTTTGTTGCGCAGCAGCAGCGGCCTTATCTTGACCAGCTGCCTTTTGCTTTGCTGTCACTTGTTTTGCTTGTTGAGCACTCAAAACGACCCAAGTGTTCTTAGGAACAGTCACAGTGCTTGTTTGCTTAACTAATGAGTGACCTTCGCCTCCAAAGTCTAACAACCACTTAAAGAAGTCGTTTTGCCACTCACGACGAGTTGTCACCGTCTTAACGGTAGCCTTATCAACATCAGCAGTCTTATAAGTTGCCTTCTTGTTAATAGCCTCGGCCATGTTCTTCTTGTTTGGGACAAAATGTGGCTTAGCTTTACCATCTTCACTATCCGCATAGATCATGACATAGTTGCCTGACTTCGTACCAAGTTCTTGTGTAATCAACATACCAGCGGGTGATTTTGAACCACCAGCTGAATAAATTGTCTTTTCGGTAGTTGTTGTCACATTCTTCATACCATAATGTGACTTGATATTAGCGGTTAGCAACAACACAGTTGCTCCTAATAAAGCAAAAGAGATTAGGCCCATAATAAGACGTGTTGGCGCACTTTTAATGTAGAACCATGAGATATATGTTAATACTGCAAATACTGCTAAAACAATAATAATCATGTTGCCTAATCCTCCTTTTCATCTGATGAGACATGTTTTGTCATACCCTCAGGTACAACACGACCTCCGCGGACAAATAGCGCCACAATAATACCAAGAATTGCGAAGCCGAAACCGATGGCAAATGATACACGGAAGCCCTTCATCGAGGCATCAAGCATATCTGATCCATATTGTAATGGATTAGCTGTCTGCAAAGCCTTGCCTGGCTCGTTGTTATTGATAATATTTTGTGTCACTGATGTCAACAAGGCAACAACAACTGACGAAGCCACTTGACGGGCCGTGTTATTAGAAGCTGTCGCATGGGGTGCTTCATTAGCTGGCAAAACTGACATTGACATTGTCGTTAATGGCATCATAACCATCGCAACACCAAACATACGCAAAGCATATAGGGCTGTAATGAAAGCACCTGAAGTCGTTGTCGTAATGAACATAAATGGCAAAGTTCCCAAAGCCAAGATAGCAAAGCCGACAATTGCTAGACGCTTTGCACCAATTTGGTCATACATACGTCCAGTCAATGGTGCCAACAATCCCATCATCAATGCACCTGGCAACAAAACTAGTCCAGAATTCAATGTTGACATACCATGCACGTTTTGCAAGTAAGTTGGCAACATCATTTGAACACCCATCATGGCCATCATAGCCAACATAACGCCTAAGGTCGTCAATGAGAATTGCTTATTCTTAAAGACACGGACGTCCATAAATGGTACATCCATTTTAACTTGGCGCCAGATGAACAAAATGATTAGTAGCAAACCAGCGATGATTGGTAAGATAACTGATGAGAAATCACCCCAACCTGCTGTAGCCACATTTGTAAATCCTAGTAGGAAGACACCGAAACCAAGAATTGACAAGATGAATGAACCAACATCCAACTTGATCTTCTTAGTAGGCAAAACATTCTTAACATAGAAGAATGACAAAATAAATGCAATGGCAATAACGATCAATGGCAAAATAAAGATTGTTCGCCATGAAGAAGAAATTGTCCAACCAAGTAACGTGTGGTCCTTTTCAAGAATCCAGCCAGACAAACTAGGACCAATAGCAGGCGCTAGCCCAATCACGATACCGTTGATTCCCATGGCAGCACCACGTTCTTCAATTGGATAGATGTTAAGCATTACCACTTGCATCAAAGGCATCGTTACTCCAACGGCAATGGCAGTTACGATACGACCAGCTAAGAACATCCACCACATATTTGAATCAGCAGGTGTAAAGGCCGTCAAAGCCATTCCTGCAGTTAAAAGTGCATAAGCAATAATATATAATGTTCTTGATTTAATACGCGTTGATAAGAAAGCTGAAACGGGCATCATCACCCCGTTTGCTAGTAAGAACCAAGTTGTTGCTTGTTGCGCCGTTGCAAACGAAATATCAAAATCGTTCATTAGGGTTGGAATAGCCGTTCCCAATGATGTTTGCATCAACACACCAGCAAAAGTACCGATTAATAATACGGCGACCATGGCTGTACGGTTAAATGGCTTACCGTCCATATCCAAAGTCACACTTTTATCATGTGCCATTTGTTTTCCTCCATTTGTTTTAATCACAATGTATCATTGTAAAACTCGTTTTCTATTTAATCAAGGTTTTTTGTTAAGTAATTTAACAAACATTGTAGTTGTGTTCACAGGAAACAACTGTACTGGCCAATCGTGGTCATCAATTCATCTATCAATATCGCTATGCCATAAGCAATGAAATCCCTTACAGATTAATATAACTTATTGAACAGTCGTTTGTGATGTGTTCACAACTTTCAAAAACTTTTTTCATAAAAAAAGAAGACTGAGACAATTTAATTGCTCAATCTTCTGATTATTATTCATTAAGTGTTTTTTACCACCAACCGTTAGCTTGACGGAAGGCCGTTGCGTTTTCAATTGAACCGTAACGTGAAGTGGCATAATCAACCATTCCTGAAGTTTGGCTGGCAACACTACCAGATCCCCAACCTTCTTTGGTTTGACCAAGACCATGGTAACCATTTGGTGAAACGGCATTAGGATTTCCACCTGATTCTGGCATAACAACTGAACTCCACAAAGCTTCAGTTCCACCGTTAGCCAAGAATTGTGCCTTAACTGATCCACCAGCTTCATTTCTTGATGATGGTGTGCTTTCTGAAGCAGATGACTCATTTGAAGTTGCTGGTGCAGCTTGTTGAGCTGGCTCTGCAGCTGCAGTCGTATCTGCTTGAGCAGCTTCGCTTGCGGCAGCCTTGTCAGCAGCAGCTTGTGATGCAGCAGCGGCTGCTGATGATGCTGCGGCAGCTGAACTTGCAGCAGCTGATGATGCTGCTTGAGACATTGCCAATGAAGCAGCATCGTTAGCTGCAGAATCAGTTGATGCATCAATATCAGTTTCAGCAAGGTCTGCTGAATCTGGCACTTCAATCTTTTGATCAACGAAGATCATGTTCGCATCTTTCAAGTCGTTTGACTTTACCAAGTCATCAACTGTCATGTTGAACTTGTTGGCAACTTCTGATAAAGTATCGCCCTCTTTAACTGTATAAGTTGATGCGGCATTAACAATAGATGAACCAGCAACAAAGACTGACGCAACTCCGGCAACTGCTAAGGCTGTTTGTTTCACTTTACTACTCATAAAAATTAATAATACTCCTAATGGATAATTTTGATTACTATATTTAATACCTGTGACTACGCAGGTTGATGAATTGGGCATTACCCAACGACAAGTAATAGTTTAACAATTTCAGCTTATAGCAAGTTACATAAACATTACATGAATTTAAACGGTTAATTCAAAGCCGCCAATACACGAAATATTTTTGTAACATTAGAAAGTATCCCCTATAAAATAGGTATTTATAAAGAAAACATTAAGATAGTTAACTCGAAAAATAATCTCTAAAATTTCCTTAAAAATAAAAAATAAAGACGCTGAACACGAATGTTCGGCGTCTTTATGGCTTTTTGTTACATTATCGTCATTTTGAAAAGTAATGTTTTTAGAATTTGCGTAACCATATCGTATCTATCTCGTGATTAGCTTGTTTATGCAATACTAAATCGGCACGCTCACGAGTTGGTAAAATATATTCGTTTAGGTTGGGCAAATTTACTTGGCGCCACACATCTAAAGCAGATGCTACCGCTTGTTCCGTTGGCATCTTTGTATACTCAGCAAAGAATTCATTGTCAGCCGGATTATCCTTGGCAGCTGATAGCAACGCCTTAAACCGTTCAATATACCATTGCTCGATCAAATCTGTTTGGGCATCCACATAAATCGAAAAGTCAAAGAAATCCGAAACGTATACTGGCGTGTTCGCCCCACTTTGTAACGTGTTGATACCTTCAATAATGAAAATATCTGGATTATCAAACTCATCATACTCACCTACCAACACATCGGACATATCATGAGAATACTTAGGCGAATGGACAGTCCGTTTACCTTCTTTCAATGCATTCATAAAAGCTAATAACTCTGCCATATCATAAGACTCAGGAAAACCTTTACGGTCAAAAATACCAGCAGCCCGTAATTTTTCATTAGAATATAAAAATCCGTCCGTTGTCGTTAAAGCAATTTCCTTCTCGGGGAAAGCTGACTGCAACATGTATTGTAACAAACGTGCTGTTGTCGATTTACCAACCGCCACTGAACCAGCAATACCGATAATAAATGGTCCTCGTGATGCTGACCGACCAAGAAAATCAGCACGTTCTGCTATATCATGCCGATACTGGTCATAACGTAATTTAATATAGGTCACCAACGGTCCGTAAATATTAAATACATCGGCCATCACAATGCGGTCATTATATGCCTTAATGTTCTGCAATGTCTGTGGTGTCATATCAATCTTTTCTGGCACCACATACTGATTAGCTAATTTTTGCCAATTCTCTCTATTAAAAACAGCAAAATTTAACGGTGCTGTCGCCATAGTAGACTACCTCATCTCGTATAAGTTATCAGCCACATTCGCTAATAGTGGCGTCAATTCTTGAACGGCAAATATCGTTAACTGATGCATTGCACGAGATGCAATGGTATAAACAAGTTGTCGTTCATCATCTCCATGATACACCTTTGGCGACGCATTCCACATAATAACGGCATCAAATTCTAGTCCCTTGGCCAAGTAAGCAGGCACAATAATTGTTCCTGGTACTAAGCGTTGATTCTCTGTTCGGATAATCGTGACATCCGCTTGGTCACGTAAAGCCGCATAGGCTATTTCAGCTTCCGCCAAAGTCTTCGTAATAATCGCCGTCGTCTCTTCTGCAGCTTGATTATCGGCTAATTGTTGCACAATTTCCGTCACCATTGCTCCAGTAGTTGGCACGATTGAAACCGCTGGTAAATCACCCGCGCGTTCAAAAGCATCAATTTGCGCACCATTAATCAAAATATCTTTTGAAAAGTCCGTAATTTGTTGGGTTGAACGATATGTTTGGGTTAACTCAATGTACTCTGACTTATCAGGATCAAATAGCTGTGACAATTCATCCTGCAAACTAACGGCGTTTTCCTTGGTAAAGATGGCCTGATTCAAGTCACCTAACATTGTAAAGCGAGCTTTTGGAAAACTAAACTTTAAGAACGCCAACTGGAAAGGCGTATAGTCCTGAATTTCGTCAATGAAGACAAAGCGGATATCACGTTCCCCACGGCTCCCCTTAATGAGATCGAACAACATCATATAAGGCGTCATATCTGCCATTGGCAAAATACCTTGGCGCATTTGTTCAACGGTGTGCTTGACACCAGTTTGCCATTCTGCCTGACTCATATCATAGTCAGCCAAATTGATAAGCTGAGGTACTGATTTTAAGAAGTGCACAAATTGCTCATTAATATTGATGAAATGATTACGATTAACACCACGGATAACCGGCGTGAATGCTTTCATTACCAACTGCTTCGCAATATATTTATACTCCGCTTCGTCTGAATCAAATTCACGTGGATTGTCACGGAGCATCGTATCATATTGTTCCTTACTCAAATTTTGCACTTCATTTTCTACCCAATCAGCATGGACTTCATTACCTGATTTACCTTGCAAAATCTTCATCAATGGTTCTTTCGTCGCATGCAGACGATTACCAAGGTTATAGTTATCATTAAATGAATAGTAGATTTCCGCAATTTTATCCTTGCTGATTATTTCTTGACCACGGAATTTAATCGGCCGTAGTTTCAAATTGGCTTGGTTTAATGATTGCGCGTACGCTTGCATGGCTTTAAAGTAGGCACTTGTCCCCTTTAAGTCAATAATTTGCTTGGCCATGCCTGTTGGTTGCGATTCAAAACGTTCTTGCAATGTTTCTAACTGTAACCTAGGCAAACGGCGTGATGCATACTGATAAAAGGTCATTTGCACCATGTTTTGCTCACCTAATTCTGGTAGCACTTGATCGATATAATCATTAAACAATTGATTTGGCGAGAATAGTACGACTTGTCCTGAAGTTAAATGACCACGATAACGATAAAGCAGATAAGCCACTCGTTGTAGTACAGCCGATGTTTTACCAGAACCAGCGGCTCCCTGCACAAACAGCAAGTCCGCTGCCGTATTACGGATGATTTTATTTTGTTCCTTTTGAATCGTCGTAACGATTGACTTCATCTTAGTCGTTGATTCACCTGAAACCGCATTAAGCAGCATCTGGTCACCAACTGCTTCGTCAGTATCAAAAATCGTGACAATTGTGCCATCCTCAATTTGAAATTGACGTTTCAAAGAGACTTCAGCATCTTGTTTACCATCAGGTGTATCATAAGAGACTTGACCTAACCCACCATCATAATAGATAGAAGAAATTGGTGCACGCCAATCATAAATCAAGAAATTATCTGGTCCATCTGAAAATGATGCTAAACCAATATAGATTTGATCAACCTTTTCTGCTCCCTTTTCTTGCACATCAATGCGTGCAAAATAGGGGCGTTCAGTCAAACGATCCAATACGACTGCTTGATGTTCGGCTGAATCCATCGCCAACTCACGTTCTTGTAACATTTGTTGTTGTTGACGGACCGACATCGCTGTCTCAAACAAGCTACCATACGTTGATGTCTTAAAACGAACATCTTTCCAGCCAGAATCAACATCCGCCTTCTTTTCCTTGGCGTTCGTTTGTTGCATTTTATTATTTGCCTTAGCGTCCTGAATTTTTTCTAGTACAGAATCTAGGCGTTTTTGCTCTGAGTCATACGGCGTCATGTTATGCTCCCCCGATAAAAATTAGTGTTTCTATGTTACACCACTTTGGCCTGTTTCGCTAGTTATTTTTACAGACAAAAACTGGGACAAACATGATGTCCCAGTTTTTTCCTATTAATTATAGATTATTTTTCTTCAATATCCAATGGCACTTCATCACCATCTGCTTCTTGTGCAGCTTCAGGTGCATCAGCTGATCCATCATGGCTACCAATATAAGCCAGACGAACTTGATCATAAATTTCATCGTAAATTTCTTTATGTTCTGGTTCCTCTAACCAGCGAATAACATTGACCTTTCCTTGGCCAATCTTTTCACCTTTATAAGAGAACCATGAACCAGCTTTAATGATGATTTCTTTATCAGCTGCTAAGTCGATCATTTCACCAGTCTTTGAAATTCCCTTTCCAAAGAGAATTTCAACTTCAACTTCACGGAATGGTGCGGCAACCTTATTCTTAACGACCTTAATACGTGTCAAATTACCAACAGATTTGATATTATCACCATCCGCCTTAGTTGCATCAATACCACCCTTACGACGAACATCCAAACGTACTGATGAATAGAACTTCAATGCACGTCCACCAGGAGTTGTCTCAGGATTACCAAACATCACACCAATCTTTTCACGTAATTGATTGATAAAGATAGCCGTCGTTCCTGTCTTTAAGATAGCACCTGACATCTTACGTAGCGCTTGTGACATCATACGTGCTTGCAAACCAACTGACGAATCACCGATTTCACCATCAATTTCTGCCTTAGGTGTCAAAGCGGCAACAGAGTCGACAACAACCATATCAATCGCACCTGATGCTACCAAAGCGTCCGCAATGGCCAATCCTTGCTCACCAGTATCTGGTTGAGATAATAGTAGTTCATCAACATCAACACCTAATGCTTTGGCATATTCCACATCCATCGCATTTTCAGCATCAATATAGGCAACGATACCACCATTTTTTTGTGCTTCCGCAACCGCATGCAAAGCCAAGGTCGTCTTACCAGATGATTCAGGTCCATATATTTCAACAACACGACCCTTTGGATAACCACCAATACCCAAAGCCACATCCAACTTTAACGAACCAGTTGGTGTTGATTCAACTTTGGTGAAGCGACTGTCTCCAAGCTTCATAACCGAGCCCTTACCGAAAGACTTTTCAATCTTTTTCAAAGCATCATTCAATGCATTTTGACGTTCTTTAGGGTCAGTAATCTTACCTTCTAATTTTTTATTTGGATTAATATTCTTTCCTGTAGCCATATCTTTTGGGCCTCCACTCATTAACTTTAACTTAACGCAGTTCTAGTGTAACCTAATTAACACTTTTTTTCAATACATCTAATCAATTGACGATTCTTTGGCTAATAAATCTGCCAACCAGTCAAAGCCAGCTGCGACACTCGCCTCACGGACTGCTTGCCGATCACCACTAAACTGATATTTCTGCGCCATTGTTTGTCCAGACGGCGTTGCCACACCAATATAGACTGTCCCAGCTGGGTGTCCTTCTAGCGCATCCGGACCAGCAACGCCAGTAAAGCTAATCGCCCAATCAGTTGTTAACTTTGCTTGCGCACCCTTGGCCATAGCTTGCGCCACTTGGTCAGATACGACACCATACTGCGTAATCAATTCTGCGGGCACCCCCACTAATTTCGTTTTAGCAGCTGCCGCATAAGTCACAAAAGCCCCTGGTAGCGCTGCAGAGATACCACTAACTTCAGCTAATGTTGCCACAAACAACCCAGCTGTTAAAGATTCAGCTGATGTAATCGTTTGGTGACGAGTAATTAAACTTTTTCCAACTTGTTCTTGTTGCATTGCCAACCTCCTTCCCCATTAATAAAGAGGCAACATGTTCTATAAATGTCTTTTATTAGTATAAATCAAAAATTGATATTCGACGACCATTATGGAATATAAAAGCCAGGACATTTCGTCCCGGCTTTTATACTTAAATTTCATTTATTATGAGATTCAAGGCGCTTTTTGTCTCACTCTCTCAAACGCGTTCCAAAAGACTGAAGCCTTAATGTAACAACGATTACGTAATTCTGTCTCTTCGCTTTGCTACGAGCCAAAATAACGCAATCATCGTTACAACCGGCTTCAAAACGTCTTTTGTCTCGCTCTATTTAAACCCATCGGCGAATACGCCACGGTTCTTATAGAAGTAATCAATTCCTGAATAAACCGTTGCGATTAAGGCAATCCACATCATAATCATGGCGAATGGTACATTGATCATTTCGAAGAAAACATCATGTAGTAGGAAGAAAGAAATTGAGACCATTTGTGAAGCGGTCTTAATCTTTCCCGGCATAGCTGCTGCCAAAACCTTACCATTATTTTCAACAATCAACGTACGCAAACCAGTAATTGCTAACTCACGGATAACAATAATGGCAACCATCCAAGCTGGTACCCAATCAAATTGAACAAAATAAATCAAGGCTGTCATAACGAGTAACTTATCAGCTAATGGATCCGCAAACTTACCAAAGTTTGTGATCAAGTGACGCTTACGAGCAATTTTACCATCGGCAAGATCAGTTAATGATGCGCCAATAAATATAATTGCAGCGACTAAATGTGCGACAGGTAATGTTGTACCGCCAAACGACAAAACACCCCAATCAGGTGAAATTGACAATACTAACATAAACACTGGAATCAAAATCATTCGAAATACAGTCAGTTGATTTGGTAAATTCATTTTTTATTTGCTCCTACGTTTTTATCGTGTAAAGTTCATATTCAAGTGCCAAACACTCGCATTATTAGATTGCAAGTCTACTGACTTACCATTTAGTGATACTTTTGTTGCTAAGGCATTTCCAATTGAAACCTGCACACCATTTGCTGATGTTGGAATCTCAACCTCTTGCGTCTTACTATCTTCCACAGTACCATTCCACAATACGGTACCAGCTGCATCACTAACTTGCATCCATGAAGAACCATCTTCCGCCTTCAACTGCATCTTCATTGCCTTGTTAGGGGCTTTCACTGAGTCGTAGCTAACTGTCGTCCCACTTACATTACTTTCGCCCAAGTCAACTTTAGCTGTCTTTTCCTTCTTTTCAGAAGATGACTTTGATGATGCCTTCTTTGAGCTGCTTGATGCTGATGATTTTGACTCACTATCAGAAGATGTCGTTGCTGATGACTTTGATGACGCCTTCTTTGAAGAAGAATCCTTGTTAGCAACTTGTGATGTTGATACTGAGACGGTCGACTGATTCTTTGATTCTTGCTTAGCAGAACCAGCAAACGATGAAACCACTGCCCAGATAATCGCGATAATCGCAACGATGACCACACCAATAATGATTTTTGGCATCATGCTTCGTGTTTTATCAGCAACTGTCTCTTCAGTTTTATGCATGCCCGCCCGAGTCACATTATCTGCATCAACACGTGCTGCACTTAAATCAGGTTGTGGTGTTTCAGCGTCTTCATTTTCATATTTTTGCATGAAGGCAACCGCATCTATTCCAACCGCCGTTGCATATTGACGGACAAATGCGCGTTCATAAAAAGCACCTGGTAATTGATCAAATTGGCCACTCTCAATCGCCGCTAAGTAGCGTTTTTGAATTTTCGTTGATTGTTGAATATCATCAAGTGATAGCCCTTTATCAAGTCGAGCCTGTTGGAGCTCTTGTCCGATAGCGCTATTGCGTTCTTCGTTCATAATCCCTCATCCTAACTTTTAAAATTTAGCATAATAAATATAATTGCATTCTATTTCATTTTAACATAATTACAACATATCAGGTCGAGCGATTATGCTGGCCACTGGGCTGACCGCTGTCTGTGTTAATACCGTAATCATATCATTGACTGTTAGCGCTTGCAAAATAGCTATTTCATCTTGCAAGGTTGCTTCATCAAATGTTTGGCCTTCAAAACGAATAGCCGTTTCTTCTATTTGATTTAATTTATTGATCAAACGACTTAAGGCATCATTCTTCACCAACTTAAAACTAGTCTTAAGTTGGACAACTTGCGCCGTTAAATCATTCAAAACCTGCGAAACTGCTGCAATGACGCGCTCTGGTTCTGCCGTTTCAGCAGCAATTGTCAAATAAGCAAAGTGTCGTTCCGCGTCAAAGTCGGCACTAAAGTTATCATCAATGAGGCCATCGTTATACCAAGTCATATACGTTGGTGAAAACTCACCAAAGACAAGATCGATAGCGAGACTACCAATAATTGTCACCCGTAAAATATCACGTCGCGACAATTTGGCGAAATCTAGTTCCCATCGTTGACCCAATACCACTTTATTCCGTACGACATTTAAAGGCACTTCTAATGGCGTTGTGATGACAGGTTTTAATTCTGGCACCAACTTGGTAACTGATTTGGCTCCTACGCGCTGCCCTGCTGGTGAGTTTTCAATCAATGACAGTAACTTGGTCTCATCAAAAGCTCCCGTGACCACCACATCCATATTATCTGGTTGATAAAATGATGAAAATGCTAACTGCAACTGTTCCGGCGTGATTTGGTGAACTGATTCGACTGTACCCGCAATATCCTGTCCTAAAGGATCATCTGGGTATAAACGCGCTAGGATTAGACGGTATAGTTTTGAATTAATATCATCCTCATACATGTCTATTTCTTGCGTAATTATTTCTTGTTCACCTTGGACAATTGCTAAGTCAAAATACGGTTCTTGCGTGAATGTCATTAATTCCTGCAATGCTGCTTGATTACCAACGGTTGTTGACAGATAATAACTTGTTCGTGTCTGGGTCGTAAATGCATTGGCATTTGCCCCAAGTTCGCTTAATCGTGAAAACGCATCATAATCTGGCTGTGCAAACAGTCGATGCTCAACAAAATGAGCAACACCTGCTGGTTGTGAAATGAGTTGCCCTTGATCCATAAACAGGCGATCACGAGCACCATAGTCTACCGTGACCATTGCGACCACTTGGTGAAAGTCTGGTCGTGGGAGCAGATGCACCCGCAAACCGTTCGACAAAGTTAGATGTCTTTCAGCTGGTAAAAATTTTTTTGATTTAGCCAACATTCACTTCTCCCCCAACCATTGCATACTGCAATTGCCAAACTGCGCTCTGTGCGAAACTTCGAACTTGTTCAGCCGTGACCGCGTCAATCTTTTCCAACCAAGCATCATCGGTGATTGGTTGATCTAAAACTTGTTGATTATACAGACGATCTGCTAAATAAAGTGGCTGATCCAATGTCATCGTATACGATGTTTTTAATAATTGTTTTACTACTGTCAATTCTTCATCAGGAACTAATTCCTGTTGGAGACGTTGTAATTCTTCATTAACTTTTGTTGTTGTAATAGCTAGATTGACTTGATCAACACCTGCTTCCACGACCAATAATCCAGTATATGGATTGTAATCAGATGAGATACCATAAACTAGCCCCGCTGATTCACGAACGTTTAAAAATAATCTTGAAATCGCCAGGCCACCAAATAGACCATTAAACACATTGGCAATGAAACGTTCATCACCAGATGACATTAATGTATAGCCCAACACTAAACGCGCTTGAGTCACATCATCCTGTGACTTGACCTGCTTAACTTGTGGCAATAACGTTTGCTGATAGGTTGCCTGCAATTGATGATGACGTGGTGCAAAATTAAATTGCCTTGTTGCTGCAAGTACCTCGGCTAAGGTAATATCCCCTACGACCACAATATCAATGCGATCATTTGCGACACTTTCTTGCCAAACCTGCCAAGCTTGCTGTGGCGTGGTAGCTTGCAAACCAGAAATGGTTCCAAAAGCTGGCAATGCTTGATCTGCAGCGCCAAAGTAAGCTTGCAAGGCTTCTCGTAAGGCATAGTAAGGTTTATCTTCGCGAAGACCAGCAACTTCATCAAGGGCAATTTCTTTTTGTCGATTAAACATGACTGGTGAAAAACCAACTGACTCGTCACCCATTGGCCGATTAATAACTTCATTTAGAAAATTGAACCCATCACGCAGAATATCACTATCTGTCGTTGCAAAAGTTTCGTGAACCAAATTTAATTGCAAGCGAATGGTATGTAATTGACCGACTTTAAAAATCTCTGTCCCAAAGGCTGCCCCAGTCATTTCGCTTAGTGCCTGAGCAAGCTTGGTTTGCGAGGAATACTTTGCAGAAGCCGTTTCCAGCATATTACTTGCTAGGACACGTGCATTGAGAGTTTGTTGATTTAATTGTTGCGTAAAATTAACCGCGATGTGCGTTGTTGCAAATTGTTTTGTCGGTAAAACGTGGACAAACACACCCGTTTGAATTTCTTTTGTTACCACAAACGTACCTTCGCTGATGAAAATAGCTCTTGTATTTTCACTTTCATTTAAAATATGTGCTTAAAATTAGCAATTGTCTTTAAGTATAACCTTTCGACTAGCGACTTACCACATTTCCTAATAAGGATTAATAGTTTTTTTATTTGTCATCATTTTCCTAAAGACAAATAAAAAAACTGAGATAGAAAATCTATCTGAACTGAACCCCAAAAATTGGAGAGAAGTTTAAGCAACTAGCTGGTCGGAAAGACTTCGGTATTGAACCGGAGTTTTTCCGGCCAGCTTTGTTTTAATCCGTTTATTGTTGTAGTAATAGATATAATTATTGACGGCAGACTTCAGCTCGTCATAGTTTTGATAATGGTTATTATGGACAGTTCCTACCTTCAAGAGATGAAAGAAGCTCTCCGCCATAGCATTATCTAGACAGGTCGCTTTGCGACTCATACTTTGAAACACATGGTTGTTCTGCAAACGTGAGACATATTCATAATTTTGATACTGGAATCCCTGGTCAGAGTGGATTGTTAAACGGTAATTTAATTTGGGTCTAGTATTT
>NZ_BJEC01000009.1 GCF_005405465.1 Weissella thailandensis | reverse complement strand
AAGCATCTAAGTGTGAAACTCGCCTCGAGATGAGATTTCCCATTCAGAAATGAAGTAAGACCCCTCAGAGATGATGAGGTAGATAGGCTAGAAGTGGACATGTGGTGACACATGGAGCGGACTAGTACTAATGGTTCGAGGACTTAACCAAGTAGCAAGTGGTGTAAGGCAAAATAAAAAAAGACTTGACATTATGATTCAGTTTTGAGATAATTAATCTCGTGGTTGCTTTTAGTAACTATCGTGTCGTGATGATGGCACTGAGGTCACACCTGTTCCCATACCGAACACAGCAGTTAAGCTCAGTAGCGCCAAAAGTAGTTGGAGGATCGCCTCCTGCGAGGATAGGACATCGCGATGCATCAATGGACGTTTAGCTCAGCTGGGAGAGCACCTGCCTTACAAGCAGGGGGTCACAGGTTCGATCCCTGTAACGTCCATTGGGTCGTTAGCTCAGTTGGCAGAGCAGTGGACTTTTAATCCATGGGTCCTGGGTTCGAGCCCCAGACGACCCACTTTAATAATATGTATCTATTTCGTCAAACTGGTAACTATTTATTTGTTGCCGACTTAGCTCAGTTGGTAGAGCATCGCTCTTGTAAAGCGGAGGTCGAAGGTTCGAACCCTTTAGTCGGCATCATGCGAATATAGTTCAGCTGGTAGAACGCTACCTTGCCATGGTAGAGGTCGCGGGTCCGAATCCCGTTGTTCGCTTTGCCGGCTTGGCGGAATAGGCAGACGCACAGGACTTAAAATCCTGCGATGGGGACATCGTACCGGTTCGATCCCGGTAGCCGGCATATTATTTGCACCTATAGCGCAACTGGATAGAGTGTCTGACTACGAATCAGAAGGTTGAAGGTTCGAATCCTTCTAGGTGCATTACAAACGTTAGTTTGTTTATTATTGCTAGTTAGCATGTTCGGGACGTAGCTCAGTTTGGTAGAGCACCTGGTTTGGGACCAGGGGGTCGCAGGTTCGAATCCTGTCGTCCCGATTATGACACTAAGTGTTATGTTTCGCGGTGTAGCTCAGCTGGCTAGAGCGTCCGGTTCATACCCGGGAGGTCGAGGGTTCGATTCCCCCCGCCGCGATTGGCTCATAGAATTTGGACCTTTAGCTCAGTTGGTTAGAGCAGACGGCTCATAACCGTCCGGTCGTTGGTTCGAGTCCAACAAGGTCCATTTAGGCCTTAGGTATTTATGGAGAATTACCCAAGTCTGGCTGAAGGGAACGGTCTTGAAAACCGTCAGGTCGGGAAACCGGCGCGTGGGTTCGAATCCCACATTCTCCTTCGTCATCATTTGATGATTATTATTTATTATAGCGGGTTGGAGCAGTCTGGTAGCTCGTCGGGCCCATAACCCGAAGGTCGTAGGTTCAAATCCTACACCCGCAATTAAATCAGATTTTTTTATCTGTTGGTCGCATGGTCTAGTTGGTTATGACGTTCGCCTGTCACGCGAAAGATCACGGGTTCGAATCCCGTTGTGACCGTTTTATTTTGGCGCGGTAGCTCAGTTGGTAGAGCATACGATTGAAGCTCGTAGTGTCGACGGTTCGATTCCGTCCCGCGCCATAGCATTATATTAATAGTGTTATGCGGATGTAGTACAACGGCTAGTGCTCCAGCCTTCCAAGCTGGGAATGCGGGTTCGATTCCCGTCGTCCGCTTTGTAGTATGGGACTGTAGCTCAGCTGGTTTAGAGCGCACCCCTGATAAGGGTGAGGTCGGAGGTTCGAGTCCTCTCAGTCCCATTTTGTTAAAAGATTACTTTTGACATGGGGACATACTCAAGAGGCTGAAGAGGCGCCCCTGCTAAGGGTGTAGGTCGGGAAACCGGCGCGAGGGTTCGAATCCCTCTGTCTCCGTACTTAATAACATTAATTGATAACTAGAATTGTTCTCCTTCGGGAGAGCAATTTTTTTGTTTCTAAAACAAAAAATGAATTAATTGGATAAAGCTCATTTGTATACCTTAGCATTGTTTACAGTAGGTATAGTCAGCTAAATGTTTTAAGCATGACAGCCCTTGTAAGGACGTAATTGTTGCTTAGTTACATTATTGATAACATTTTTACTGGGTAGGTTATACGGAGAAATAGTGCACAGTTGCTATTGTTCAACTTTTTATTTTTAGAAACAAGAAAAATAAGTGATTAAATTAAGCTTTTATATAAGATAGACAAAAAAGGAAGCATATGGTTTTTGTCAATGCGTTTAGACTTAAATAGCAACACATTTCCAAAGACTAAAAATTGAATGCAGCGATGAATGCATATTTTTTTGCTTCTTTGCAATTTAAAATAAGGTGATCATTATGGCAGCGGGTTTGGCAATATCCTTTGACTGATTTCCCTATCCTGAAATATACGAAAAAGTGCCTGTGAAAATTAGCATATTTAAAAATGTGAAAATTAATTATTTTATGTAACACTGTTAGGGCTTTAAAACTAAAAGTGCAATAAAAGAGTAGTATAGCGTGATTCTACCTATGAAAAATATCATAAACTATGTATTTGAATTATCATTAACTCCAAAAACTAATATAAAAAGACTTGTTTATTATTTAACTAACATATATGCTAATAATATATTTTTGATTCGGAGATCAAAGACATGAAATTATTAAAAGGTAGTTTAAAACGTCGTCGCGAACAATTAGGAATTTCACAAGCTGATGTTGCGGAGGGTATCTGTCATCAGTCCTTGCTATCTCGAATAGAACGTACTGATGAAACAACAACTTTGCGCACGTTTACAGTTACGTGTGTCCAGTGTTGCTAAAATTAATGAGTTAACGGTAACGCCGTTAACGGTTATCCGTTACTTTATTGATATTGGCCAATTTGAACAAGCCGCTAACCGATTAGAGAGTTCAACTTTACTACGTCGGTTACCAGTGTTTGCATTGCCAGAATATAATCTATTAAGAGCTAGAATTGCATTGTCTCAAAATCAGACAAACGTTGCCATGCAATTATTACAAATTGCGCTTGGTGATGCAGAAAAGCATCAAATGGAGCTATTAATTGAAATTTACACAGAAATGGGGGCAACGTGGGCAAAACAAGGTGAGTATGTATATGCATCAGAATATTTTGAACGTGCCTGTGGTATTATCAAAGGCTACCGGCCAACCATGCGTGCTGAACTAGGGAAGGTTATTGCACACACGTATTATCATCAAAGTAAATTATATTTAACGATTGATGATCCGCAAAAGGCAATGGAACGTATTACACAAGCATTGGCAATTTTACCAACGAGTGAACATTTTCATCAGATTGTCAAACTACAAAAATTACGAGTAAAGTGTTGTGAACAGTTATCTTTATTGAAAGAAAAATCAGAAGCAAAAATGCTCATGTATGCAGCTGCGGAGTTTTCTAAAGATATTAATTTACAAGATGATGTTAAACAGTATCTAGAAGATCTTGAAATAAATTAATAAAACACCTATCAGAATAGTTTACTAAAACTATCGTGATAGGTGTTTTATACTAATAACCGCGCTTATAATCAACCACGTTGTAAGATAGTGGTTGACCAGCCAGAAAGTCTGGCAAATTTTTCATGAATATATTAAATAGCGAATCTGATTCTCCCGCCCAAGTTGAGTGTTGTGTTAATAACAAGTTATCCTGATGCCATAACTGCGAGTCATTTGGAATTGGTTCTACTTTAGTTACATCTAAAGCAGCGTGTTGAATGCTACCGTCATTAAGTTTAGCCAGTAAATCCCGTTCATTGACCGTGGAACCACGTCCGATATTAATGAATAGGAATAGATCTTTAAATAATTCCAGTTGTGATTTATTAAAGAAATTATTTGTCGTAGGCGTACTAGGTAAGGCATTAATAACGATAGCTATATGATCTGGCACTTGTGTTAAATCATTGATAGCAAACGTTTCTTTAAAACCACCGACTGGATGACCTGTTGTATTGACACCGTATACTTCAGTACCAAATGCCTGTAGATAGGTAGCAATTTGTTGTCCAATACGTCCGGTACCAAATATAATAACTGGCAATTCTTTTAGTGTAAATTGTTTTTCAAAGGGTTCCCAATGGTTCTGTGTTTGATAAACGTGTAAACCACGAGCGAAGTGTAAAATATAACTCATCACACTTTCAGCAATTGGTACTGCCGTTTGTCCACTGGCGTTGGTCAGGGTAATGTGCTGATTTTCTAAATCGGCAAGAGGCATAAAATCTACGCCAGCCGAAAAAGATTGTATCCATTTTACTTTATGATTGGAAGTTTTTAGGATTTTACTGATAACTTTAGACCGCCAACCGTAAATAATATCAATCTTGGCATAATCGTCAGGCATCATTGTTTCTGGCGTAACAACCGTAATGTGATATTTTTTTAATGATTCTATATTTTCATCGGTTAACGGGGACAATGCCAATAATTTCGTCATCATAATTATTCCTCCAAATGGGTTATTTTAATTTATTTTAAGCGAAATATCGGAGAACGTCCATTTAATAATACGATGAAAGCGATACGAAATATTAACGACGTGTGTCAATTGAAACTTTAATGAAAATATTCACAAATAAATAATATTTTGGCAAAAAAATGTGCAAAAAAACGTTTAATAAAGTGGTAAAAGATGCATAAAATAGGTACAATTAATCTTATATGAGCACTTATTGCGCTTAAAAACATATCTGTTGAGTAGGAGGTTAGTTGTATGAACTTGGTAGCAGGTCTTTCCATTTTAAACCTGGCAAGATTCCAGTTCGCAATGACAACAATTTTTCATTTTTTCTTTGTACCGTTGTCAATTGGGCTTGGTATTATTGTATCGGTAATGGAAACTTTGTACGTTATAAAAAAGGATGACCAGTATAAACGAATGACAAAATTCTGGGGTAAGATTTTTATGCTCAGTTTTGCGGTAGGTGTTGTTACTGGAATTATCCAAGAGTTCCAATTCGGTATGAATTGGTCAAGATATTCTCGTTATGTGGGTGATATCTTTGGTCCAGCACTGGCTGTTGAGGCCTTAGTTGCTTTCTTCTTGGAATCAACTTTCTTGGGCTTGTGGTCATTTGGATGGGATCGTTTTAATAAAAAATTGCATCTATTGTTTATTTGGTTAACGACGATAGGTTCGGCGTTTTCAGCCCTTTGGATTTTAGCAGCTAATTCATTCATGCAGAATCCAGTTGGTTTCGAAGTTGATCATAAATTTGATCGAGCTGTTTTGGTAGATTTCCCAGCATTGTTGCAAAACCATCAATTATGGCTTGAGTTCCCCCACGTTATTTTTGCCACATTTATGGCAGGATCATTTGTGGTCATGGGAGTTTCTGCCTTTTCACTATTGCGTAAACCACACCATGAAGTTAATTTCTTTAAGAAATCAGTGCAAGTATCTGCAGTGGTGGCACTAGTTGGTGTTGTCGGGTTAGCTTACACGGGTGATAGTCACTCATTGGCTCTACAAGAAGATCAACCAATGAAGTTTGCTGCGACAGAGGGTATTGATAAGAATGTTGGTGGCGATGATGAACAGGCACCATGGTCTGTTATTTCTTATACTGATCCAAAGACCAATGAAGTGAAGTGGTCACTGGACGTTCCTTACATGTTGTCAATTCTAGCTCACCACTCATTAACTGGTGGTAGTCAAGGTTGGCATGAACTTAACAAGGAACTTCATGAAAAGTACGATGTAAAATTTGGACATGATATGAATTATTACTTACCAAATAATACGTTGTACTATAGTTTCCGAATCATGGCGGTATCAGCCGGTGCATTTGGATTGTTAGCGGTAGTCGCACTTTGGTTCACTCGTAAGAAGTCTAAAATTGATATTACAAAGTACAAGTGGGCTCTTTGGATATTTGGAATTGCAACGTACTTGCCATTTGTGGCTATTACGTCAGGTTGGTTAATTACTGAGCTAGGTCGTGCACCATGGGTTGTTTATGGTGTGTTAACGATGGCTGATGCTGTATCACCAAATGTTTCTGCTGCGTCATTGCTAACGTCAAATATTTTGTACTTTGCAACCTTCACAGTATTAGGACTAATCATGGTTATGCTGTCACGTCGTGTGATGATTGCTGGCCCAGAATCAGTTGATGAAACTGAAACTGAAGAAGATGTCGATCCATTTTCACCTACAGCATTTGAAAATGGAAAGGAGGCCTAAGCGATGACAGGATATCAAATTTTATGGTTTGTTTTAATTGCTGTACTATTTTCAGGGTTCTTCTTCCTTGAAGGATTCGACTTTGGGATTGGTATGTCATTAAAGACACTAGCTAAGAATGAAGAAGAAGAAGATGCGTTGATTCGTTCAATTGGTCCACATTGGGATGGTAATGAAGTTTGGTTAATTACAGCCGGTGGGGCAATGTTTGCTGCTATGCCATTCTGGTATGCGTCATTATTCTCAGGTTTCTACTTGATTCTATTTGCGATATTGATTGGTTTGATTTATCGTGGTGTTTCATTTGAGTTCCGTGAGCAAATGAAAACAGCAAAATACCGTGATTTATGGACAACTATTTCATCAATTACATCGATGTTTGTACCATTCTTATTCGGTGTGCTATTTACTGATGTAGTTCAAGGAATGCCTTTGAATGCTAATGGTGACATGTCAGCTAATTTCTGGGATTACTTCAATATTTTCTCAATTGTTGGTGGTGTTGCCATGTCATTACTTTCATACGTGCATGGACTAAATTACGCTCGCCTTAAGATTACAGATGGTTCACTACATGATCGTATTCAAAGACAACTAAAAGTACTATACCCAGTACTTTTGGTTGGTGAAGTCGCATTTGCGGTGACACTATTTGTCTTTACTGATTTCTTTACGGAAAAGCCATTGATAACAGTTATTATGCTGGCAGCGATTGTTGTATTAACATTAGCTGCTTGGACAGTAACTCTTAAAAGACAAAATACTTGGGCATTTATTGCTCTAGGATTAGTCATTATCTTAGTCGTGGCATTGTTGTTTACAGGATTATTCCCACGTGTCATTGTTGGAAATGAATCAGGTATGTCACTCTTACTAAAGAATGCAACTTCAACACCATATACACTAAAGTGGATGACAATCATTTCACTTACGGCTTTGCCAATTGTGTTGGCATATCAAATCTGGAGTTTTTACGTTTTCCGTGATCGTATTCGGGTTGAGAAGATTTCATATTAAGTACTTGTTAGACTTAGTGATTAACAGGACCAAAAAGGTTGGAACAATATTTGTCCCAACCTTTTTATACATATTTGCTTTATTCTTGAAGTGAAAGGAATTATTTTTATGTTAGATAAACGGTTATTTAAGTTTTCTGGAGCGCGGCAGGCGTTAGGGGTGTTGTGTATCCTGACCTTTGTTCAAGCCCTTGCTATTATTGGACAGGGCCGCGCTATTAGTATTGCATTGACCAGACTTTGGCAACAACATCCACTAAAGTCAGTGTTTTGGGTGGTATTAATATTTATTGGTTCATATGTTTTACGGCAACTGATGGGGGTTTTTAAAGAATATGCCTTGGAACCATTTGCTGGTAAAACAACGGGGATGTTGCAAAGTAAATTAACCCAAAAGTATGCAAAGTTAGGTCCCAGTGCCATTTCTGATTTAGGTACTGGAAAATCAGTTTCGTTAGCTGTTGAAGGTATTGATCAAGTACATGATTACTTTACCTTAGTTTTGGTTAAACTGTTTGATATGATGATTATTCCATGGGTGATTTTGGCATACATCTTTACAATTAATTGGAAACAAGCTGTTTTCTTATTCTTCATTTATCCAGTAATTGTCTTATTTATGATTATTTTAGGTTATGCAGCCCAGGCTAAGGCGGATCGAGAATATGATACGTTTAATAGGCTGTCTAATCATTTTGTGGATTCATTACGCGGTTTGACTACTTTGAAGCAACTTGGATTAGCTAAGCAATACGCTAACAACATTTATGATGTCTCAGAAGAACATCGTAAAGCAACGATGAGTACATTAAAAATTGCGATTTTATCAACATTTGCCTTGGATTTCTTTACAACGTTGTCGATTGCTATCGTCGCCCTTTTTTTGGGATTAGGTTTAATGAACGGTACGATGCCATTGTTACCGGCGTTAACAATTTTAGTTTTAGCGCCAGAATACTTTTTACCAATTCGAAATTTTGCTAATGATTATCACGCAACACTTAATGGGAAAAACTCGTTTGCGGATATTATGGACTTACTTGATAAAGACCTTGCTGATGATACAAATGTTTATCAGAGTGAACAACAGCAATGGCAAGCCGAGGATACCTTGCATCTTAAGGGTGTTAACTATCAATATCCTGAAGCAACCGCACCAGCTTTGAAAGATATTGATCTATCATTTAAGGGCCACCAGCGAGTTGCCATTGTTGGAACTTCTGGATCTGGTAAATCAACGCTTTTGAATTTATTAGGCGGTTTTTTAATTGGTGATGGTGAAGTACAGTTAAATAACCAAAATATTCCTCATCTACAACAAAAAGATTGGCAAAATCAATTACAAGTGTTGCCACAAAAGCCATATATTTTCCATGACACGTTACGCGGTAATTTAGCGTTCTATTCGCCTGAAAAAAATGATGATGAGTTAATTAAAGCATTGCATACGGTTGGACTAGGTGAATGGTATGATAGTTTATCAAGCGGGCTAGATACATTAATTGGTGAAGGGGCAATGAAGACCTCTGGTGGTCAAGCACAACGAATTGGCTTGGCAAGAATTTTGTTAGATCAGGATCGACGAGTGCTATTATTGGATGAACCAACTGCCCATTTGGATATTGAAACAGAAGTTCGTTTAAAAGAGACGATGGTTCCGTTATTCGAACAAAGACTGGTTATTTTTGCGACGCATCGATTACACTGGTTAACTGAAATGGATTGGGTTATTGTTATGCGTGAAGGTGAGATTGTTGAGCAGGGAACGTTAGCAGACTTGAAGTCGCATAATGGTTACTTTGTAAGTTTGCAATCAGCAATGCGAGGTGACAAAAATGCATAAAATGTTTGAATTAATAAAAAAAGATACGTGGGTATTTCCATATCTGAAGTCATATAAAAAGCTGCTTGTTTTAATTATCTTTTTAGGCTTTATGACTACTTTTTCTGGGGCAGCTTTGATGTTTACTTCAGGCTTCTTGATTTCAAGATCGGCACAAATTCCCGAAAATATTTTGATGGTGTATGTGCCAATTGTGTTAACACGTGCTTTTGGTATTGGACGACCAAGTTTTCGTTACGCTGAACGATTAGTTTCGCATAACTGGGTATTAAAGATTGTTTCAGTATTTCGGCGACGTCTCTATGAACTGGTGGAAACTGGTACAAAATCTGTGTATGCAAAATCACAAACGGGAGAAGTTTTAAATGTTCTCGACAATGACCTGTTTAAAATAGAGAACTTCTATCTGCGAACGTTATTCCCGACCGTCATTGGCTTAGTTGTTTATGTACTAATTGCCATCGGTGTTGGTGTCTTTAATTGGGGCTTTGCATTGGCTATCTTGCTCGTGTTAGGCATGACGACAATTGTTGCACCTATGGTTACTTTGGCCGTTAATGGAGCCCGTGATTTTAAGCAACAACAATTGGAGGGTCAGTTATATACTGATTTAACTGATTCAGTCATGGGATTACAAGACTGGGTGTTAGCTGGTCGAACACAAGAACTGTTTGATCGCCAACAAAATGATTTTGATGGTATTAATAAAATTAAGTCAAAGCAAGCTCATTTTAATTGGTGGCGTGACATGTTCAGTGCCTTGGTTATTGGTGCAGCTGCGGTTATTTTGCTAATTTTTGCCACTCGTCAATTCGGTGATGATAACTTTGCCGTTAACTGGATTGCAGCTTTTGTGTTAGCTATTTTTCCAGCAGAAGATGCTTTAACATCTATTAGTACAGGAATTGGTGAATGGCCACGATATCAAGATTCTATTGAAAGATTAAACAATATGGCTGCTGAATCAAAAAATGAAGGGCAGCAAACAAGCGACCAATCAACGGAAGAAATTAAAAATCCGGAAATTAAGTTTAATCAAGTTAACTTTGGGTATAATGACAGTAGATTGGTTCTAGAGAACCTAAACCTAACAATAAAAAACGGTGAAAAGCTAGCTATTTTGGGTCAGTCTGGTGCTGGAAAAACGACGCTTTTAAAGTTATTATTAGGTGATGAACAGCCTAATAGTGGTGCAATTACGATTAATAATCAGAGTATTAATACATTGCAACAACAACGTTCATCTATTATTTCAGTTTTGGATCAACAGCCACACCTATTTGCTAGTTCAGTTGCTAATAATTTGCGCTTAGGAAACTTAGCAGCAACTGATGAAGAATTATGGCATGTGTTAAAACAAGTTGCTTTATCTGATTTGGTTGGTAGTTTACCAGAAGGCTTGGAGACGCCAATGACTGAGATGGGAAATCGTTTCTCTGGTGGTGAACAGCAACGTTTCGCATTAGCACGTGTGTTATTGCAAGATACGCCAATCGTTGTGCTTGATGAACCAACTGTTGCTCTAGATCCAATTACTGAATTAAATGTATTAAAGACTATTTTTGACGCGCTTTCTGATCGGACTATTATTTGGGTAACCCATCATCTAACTGGTATTGAATTTGTTAATGATGTCATTTTTATCGAAAATAAAAGAATATCGATGCAGGGTGCGCCTGAACAATTGATGACGACAGAACCAAGATTTAAAAAGTTATTACAAATGGATCATGGTAGTTTAACTGATATATAAGAGGGTGATTTTCTGGTTAAGACAAAGAAAAGGCATACGAAAAAAAAGAAAAGTTTCATAAGGACTTTCTTTGTTGAAAAAGGTCAATTGCACCGGGGCCGAGTATTTATCTGTGTGATCATTTTACTAGGACTGGGGTTTTGGCAAACAGATATACATTGGCAACAATTGCATAAGGAAAAGCCAACAGAAGAGGTGACGCAGGTGCCAGTTTCTCGTGAAGCATTTATTAAAAAAATTGCCCCTGAAGCACAAAAACTCGAAAAGCAATATGGGTTACTAGCATCTATTAGTATCGCTCAAGCTGCTTTAGAATCAAATTGGGGTCAATCTGAATTATCATCTAAGTATAATAACTTTTTTGGTGTAAAGTCTTCGGCGGAACAACCAAGTGTGAAACTGGCAACGAAAGAATATGAGAATAATCAGTGGATTACGATTAATGATTCTTTTCGTGTGTATAGCAGTTGGCAGGATTCAATGGCAGCGCACGCGCAGTTACTCGTTAATGGGACGTCAGACAATCCACAGCGATATGCAACGGTTATTCAAGCCAAAGATTATGAGACAGCAGCAAATGGGTTAGTAACTGGGGGTTACGCAACAGACCCTACTTATGCGGATAAAATAATTCATATGATTGAAACTTATCATTTGGATAAGTATGATGATAAATAGAAATGGATGAAAAGGGTGAGAACATGAGTTATGAAATTTTACCGGGCGCAACTATTGGTATAATTGGTGAAGGCATTACTAGTCGTTACTTGGCACAAGCTGCTCATAATATGGGGTACCAAGTTGCAGCATATAGTAGTACTGCCGAATCTGCAGTATTCAAGGATGCTGACTATCGCTTCTTGGGGGATAAGGATAATGATGACGAAATTGAAAGTTTCGCAGCACTATCTAACATGATTACCTATACATCAGCATGGCTACCAACACAGATTACAGATAAATTGGCTAATCAAACAGTGCCACAAGGCACGACAATCCTAGATATCACTGATGATCATGCCTTAGCCAAAGCATTTTATGAAAATGAATCATTGAATATATTGCCATATGAAACAGGTAGTTCATTGGATGAAATTGCACAAGCAGGGGCTAAATTGGGTTATCCAATTATCGTAAAGCCTATTTTTAAGCATAAACATATTGATGATCAAGTCATTTTACGTGGTGATTGGGATCTTGGGTTAGTTGCACCTTTAATTGATGGTGGGACATTGCTAGTAGAACCTTGGCTCGAAAATACAAAATCTTTCGTTATGACAGCAGTTCGTGGATCGCATGATGACACGACCTTATATCCATTACGACAAGTAGAAACACCTGAACAAGGTTTAACAAGAGCTTGGACAGTGGGGGATGTTTCAGATGAAATTGTTACGGAAATTAAGCATGTCACTGAAAAGTTAGGTCGTGCCTTGAATTATATCGGTGCCTATGATGTGACATTTTTAGTGTCTGAGAATGGCACGTTGTATTTACGTAATGTTATTCCTGGCTTGTCCAAGACAACGGTCTTGTACGATGTTTCTGTTAATATTAGTGTGACCATGCAACATTTAAGAGCAGTTACTGGTCAAAGACTAGCTGAAGTTATTTTTGAAGAATCTGCTGTTTATATGCCAATTACCGAAAAAGAAGCGGATAAGTTGTATAGACATTGGCAAATTCAACCACATTGGCAAATCTCAATGTATCAGTTACCTAGTTTATTACCTCAAATGGGGCATGTTCTGGCTGTTGGCTCAAGTTCTGAGCAGTTGTTGAACCAGTTGCATGTTGCTGGGGTTTGGCAATTTAACGATTAGATTAAAAAGCACAAGGTGTTACATTGACGATGTGACCTTTTGGAATACGTAGATGCCTAACATTTATCAGCTGCTAATTAATATGTTAAAAACAAAAAGTGGTTGAGACATTTGCATTGTCTCAACCACTTTTGTTTTAAGTTGATTAAAAAGAAATCTGCAACAATGTAATAAATACACTGGCAAATGATAGAATAAGCATGAAGATGACAAATCCTTGAATAACCTTTTGCATTGTTGATTTTTTCTTTTTGTTATTTTTTTGCATTACGGTACCTCTAATTTTTCATTTAGTCTATTGTATCAAAAAAATAGGATAACGTACCACAGAGAGATTAATTAAAGGTATAATGAATAGATTAATGAATTTAAGGAGGCAAGGATGCTGACATTATTTAATTGGCCAGTTACGGTTTTCATTGCTTTAATTTTGCTAATTGTTCTTTGGATTATTAAACAAGTATTTTTCCAGAATCATTGGCCAAAAAACATAAAGATTACAGATATTGCTGTTGTTTTTGCGTGGTGGAGTATTGCTGTCACCACTTTTGAAGTTTGGCATATCAATATGTTGTTTCCCGTGCTATTGATGTTTGTTGTTTGGGGGATTGCACTGGCCCTATACCAAGGGTTTATCCGTGAAAATTTTGTAACGCGTCGATTTTGGATTATTTGGTGGCGTATCAGCACACTTGCAAGTTATGTCATTTTAATTGGTATTACCGCCTATGCCTATTTTATAACTCGTACTTAAGAATAAGGAGTCAAACAGATGGAAAAAATTAGTGGCTATGTCAAAACATGGCAATCAGATAAAGGATTTGGTTTTATTGAATTGAAAGGTGAAGATGATGTTTTTGTCCATTTTTCAGCTATTCAAACACCAAAAGTACGTGATTTAATAGTTGGTCAAGAAGTAAAACTAGTTGTTGTGCCAGGTGTACGTGGTCCTCAAGCAGCAGCAGTTGAAGTACTGAATCAATAATTAATGGGAGGTTGATGACATGATAGATTTGTCAGTAGATACGAACGAATTTAAGGAAACAATCTTAAATGAGGAAGAAAAGTATAAGGGACACATCATTCGGGCAACGGAACAGACTGTTGCGTTACCTGATGGTCGCCAGGCAAAACGTGATATTGTCTATCATGCCGATGCAATTGCGATTCTAGCATTAACGAAAGACAATAAGATGATTCTAGAAAAACAATGGCGTGCCCCAGTTAAGAAATTAACGTTGGAAATCCCTGCGGGTAAAATCGATACACGAGATCAAAAACCACTTGATGCGGTTAATCGTGAATTAAATGAAGAAACAAGACTACAAGCCAATCATGTAGAAAAAATAACAGGATTTTATTCTTCAATTGGTTTTTCAAATGAATATATGACATTGTACTTAGCCAATGATTTATCTGCTGTGGGCCAAGAATTACCGCAAGATGATGATGAAAAAATTGACCTAATTTATGTCACTTATGAAGAAGCAACGGCATTATTTGAGAATGGGCAATTAGAGGATGCCAAAACGAATATGGCATACCTTTATTGGCGTACTTTACAATAATAGGTAAATACGATGTTATTTAAAAAAAAATCACAAGAAACAACTCGTCGGCAGCGCTCAAACGTTGGTACAGAGGATGTTAAAACAGTGTCTGAGGATGAACCTACTAGTTCAGTTGCCCCTGAATTATTGACACGTGAAGAGCATCGTCTAACGCATCATGGCCGATATGAATTAGATTCACAAACACGAAAACTAACAAAGAATGGCAAAACGGCAAGATTACGACACCGTCTAAACTTGGCAATCATCGTATTGATTGTGTTGATTGTAATTACTTACCTAGTTTTATTCTTTCTATAGTAGATCATAAAATAAAGGAGATATTTTTTAATGCGATATGGTGTAATAAATGCAATGGCAGAGGAAAAAGCAGCATTGGTTGAATCAATGGTCGATGAGAAAACGACAACTATTGCTGGTAAATTATTTCATCACGGGAAAATTGGCCACGTTGATGTCGTTGTTGTTGAATCGGGAATTGGAAAGGTTGCTTCTGCGCTAACGACAACCTTGCTCATTACTAATTTTGGCGTTGATGCAGTGATTAATTCAGGGTCAGCAGGTGCTTTGGGAACTGATTTAAGAATTGGTGATGTTGTCATTGCTGACCAATTGTCATATGCAGATGCGGATGCACGGGCCTTTGGATATGTTTATGGCCAAGTGCCGCAACAACCAGCACGATTTAAGGCGGATGAGGATTTAGCAAAAGGTTTATCGCAAGCTTATCACGAAGTAACAGATGCCCGTTTAGTTAATGGATTAATTGTGACGAGCGACTCGTTTATTGCAAGTAATGAACAAAAACAGACTATTTTGTCGAACTTTCCTGAAGCTCAATCAGCGGAGATGGAGGGAGCATCAATTGCGCAAGTCGCTAGCTATTTTGATGTACCTTTCGCTGTTGTTCGTGCGATTTCAGATAACGCAAATGGGGATGCCGGTATGACTTTTGATGAATTTATTATCGAAGCCGGCAAACAATCTGCACAAGTCTTAATCAATTTCTTTAAGGAACAGGCTTAATAATAGTAGGAGGATCATAAACATGGCATTTGAAACAACTGTGGTAGTGGCTGGAGACGATGTTGTTTATCAATTCAACCCACAATTAAAGCAATATGCATTAGGTGATACAGGTTTTGTGAAGAACAATGCGGGTTCATATGTGATGAAAAGGTCATTAGAGCCAGAAAAAGGCTTAGACAATGCGATTAAGTTAAAAGTTGTCGTGAACAAACAATTAACTGGTATTAAAATAAAAACGGTTAATCCAAGTGGTAATGCAACGGTGAATATTTTTAAAAATGATCATCATGAAGATTTAGTATCACTGTATCGTTTTTATTTGAATGAGTTGGTTGAGCGAGAAATTATCAAAAAAGCATAAAATATTTATAAAGCAGTTTGGTCAGTGAAGACCAAGCTGCTTTTTTTATCAATAAGTAAATAAAAATAAAATAAATTAACTTTACTACTGTTACATTGTCGTAATTAATAAACTTTTATTTAGAATAAAAATAAATCTTGCAAGAAATTTAGGGTTTTTAGCAAATTCAATTTTCTTATTTAACCGGTTAATTAGTATTTTAAGAAAGTTGGCGTGACAGTCATTAGAGCCCTTTACAGTGATGATATTACAGTTTAATTTCTCACAAAAAGTTGGTTTGTGATACATGTGTAACGCAATGTCGCATCCTTGTAACGAATATCGGGTTGAGCTTGGTAAACTAATACATGTCGTAAAGGTTCAGTCCCCAACGCAGTGATATACCTGCGTTGCAGTGGATTGAGTAGATTAATTGCCATTTAGGCAAATATCAAGGAGAAGAATTTACCATGAATAAGAAAGTACTTACTGCATTAACTGTCGCTGGTGTTGCAACTGCTGCAATGGCCACTGATGTATCAGCTGATACATACACTGTTAAGTCAGGGGACACCCTATCATCAATCGCCGCAGATCATAACACCACAGTTGATCGTATTTTGAATGTAAACAAGATTGCAGATTCTAACATGATTTTTGTGGGTGAGCAATTTGAGCTAGATGACCAAGCAGCTAATGCACAAACGCAAGCTGTTGCGCCAGCATCAAGTGCCGCTACGACACAACAATCTGTTGCAACTTCAGTAGCACCTGCTGCTAGCCAAGCACCTTCACAAGCTGCTGCCCCAGCATCAAGTGCTGCGACAACAACAAAGACATCAACAGCTTCTAATTCAGCTTCAACAAGTTCAGCCTCAGGCTCAACTTATGACCAATTTATTGCTGCTGGTGGAACATCAGAATTGTGGGAATCAGTTGTAATGCCTGAATCAGGTGGAAATGTCAACGCATCAAACGGCCAATACCATGGATTAGGTCAAACTAACCAATCATGGGGTACAGGTTCTGTTGAAAACCAAACAAAGGGTATGTTGGACTATGCAAATTCACGCTACGGTTCAATTGACAGTGCGATTTCTTTCCGTGCCGCTAATGGTTGGTGGTAAGCCGAACCGTTAAAGGTTACTTTATTTACTCATAAAATTTAAAAGGCTACGTCTCACTAGGAATTTTTCCTAGTTTTCAGACGTAGCCTTTTTTAGTATGTTTTTAATTGTTTAGATGGTTTTCGGTAATAGATGGAAATTGGTTTGTCGCTTCGTCAATTGGCCACAACCAATAATTCTCATTTGCTAGTAGTTGCGTTTGTTTTGTATGAAGAGCCATCATATTTGGTAGTTTTACTTGGCTTATTGTCGTTGGCAAAGTTTGGGATAGTATTGTATATACTTGAGACACCAACTCACGCCTGTCATCGACCAATAAAGCAAATCTTGGTTTTACAGTGGGGGCGACGTATATTTTAATCATAGTGACTCCATTTCTAAATCTCGCGAAAGATTTCCTGCCAAGCTTTTTTATTTAACTTAGATTTTTTACGTTGCACGTGTTCTTTTTTAACATAAGTAGCCTTTTTATAGGCGCGCACGATGTCAGTTTGTATTTCTCGTTCAGGCGGTAAATTTTGAGTGATAAAGTCAACGGTATTAGGTGGTAAGTCGTCAAATTCATTTTGATGAATGATGAACCAGTTACGCATCTCCTGATTCAAACCGGCATGACGACGAATACGCTGCAAAAGCTCATCTAGTCCAAAATTTAATTGGTGAATTTCAGCCTGCAATTGACGAGCAACGGCCTCTGGAATACCAATATGATCAGCGAAATGAGTAATGCCAAGTTTTATTTCTTCACCAAGATTGTTAGTTAAGACGTACTGATACTTTAAACGACGACCACAGTCGCAATATAGTTGGGGACTGCTAGGACTGTCGAAATTCGTGTTTTCATGAAAGGCGACGAGGGACCAGTGCCGTCCATGACCAATTAGCTCATGATTCATAAATAATGAAGTTTGCTGATAACGAATATGCTTTTTGATAACTGATTGTTGTTCTTTTGTTAATCGTTGCCAAGTTTCCGCACGTCGTTGCTTGGTTAATGACACTTTCTTAGTTTTTGGTTTGGTGACTTGCATGATTTACTTCTTCTTTTACCTAATTATGTGACGATTGTACTTCGGTTAGCCGTTGTTGAATTGCTTCATAAACACGTTGTACATCATTTGAAGTTCCGCGCAGTTCATAATTAGCAATCAAGGGAACTTTAAATTGTACGGCATAACGACGCGCAGTTAGAATATATTGTGCATTGAAATTTTTATTTCCGGATCCGATAATTCCTAGCAGATGCTGTTGATTTTCTGGAATTTCTAGTTGTTCTCGTAAGGGCTCTGTTAATATTTCAAATACGCCATTATCAATGCCATTACCGCCATCCAAATAAGTTGGTACAAGGGCAAAAAAAGGGCTCGTCTCGATAATATCGGAAGTTGCATCTGAAATTTCAATTGGTATCAAAGTGAAATGGCCTTGAGTTTTGGCATATTCAGTTAGCTTTGTAACGAATGCACGTGTATTGCCAGAGATTGAACTATATAATAGGTGGATTGGCATTATTTTCCTCCAGATTTTTCTATAATATTTAGTCTAAAAAAGTTTACGATAATTAGCAATCATATATGTAACGGAAAGTTATTATTTAATCTTTTTGTAATAATCACTACAAAGGCTTATGCAGTGCTATGACGCCCATGTCAAGCCTTTTTTTGGTTAAATTATTAACTTGCAAACTGTTAGTTGAGTGGTTTATACTCAATGACATATTAACAATCCGTTAGGTTTTATAGAAGAAGAAAGTTTAGGTGAAAATATGCAAAATGTGACCGTGTATACAAAGAATAACTGCATTCAATGTCTCATGACTAAGAAGACATTGACACAATATGGTATTAGCTACTCAGAAAAGAACGTTGAAAATGATGCAGATGCATTAACTTTTTTGAAGGATAAAGGTTATCAATCAGTACCTGTTGTCTTTTCGGAAGACATGGAACCAGTTAAAGGTTTCCGTCCAGATTTGCTTGCCAAGTTAAGCAAAGCAATTTAATCACTTAATCAATTAGTTAAGATACCTAGGTGTCGGTGCAACCAAAAGGATTCCGCTTTACACTAGGTACTACGCGGGGGAGTTATATGTCATTAGCAACGCTGGATCTAGATAAGGTTACTTATTTTGATTTAAATAATCAGTTGAATATTCCAAAGAATAATAGTATTCAATTACAGAAAGATACTGAAGCATTACAAGCTTTTATTAAAGAAAATGTTGAGCCAAACACAAAGAAATTTGATTCAATAGCGGATCGTTTTGATTACTTGATCGCTAATGATTATGTTGATCCAAAAATGGTCGATAAGTATACGATGGCTTTTATTGAGAAGTTGTATGCGTATTTAGACTCACAACATTTCCAATTTAAGTCTTTTATGGCTGCCTATAAGTTTTATGCACAGTATGCGTTAAAGACGAATGATGGTGACTATTACATCGAAAATTACAATGATCGCATTGTTATGAATGTCCTATTCTATGCAAATGGTGATGAGACTTTAGCTATGAATTTAGCTGATGAGATGATTCATCAACGTTATCAGCCGGCAACGCCTTCGTTTTTGAATGCTGGTCGTGCCCGTCGTGGTGAGCTGGTGTCATGCTTTATTTTGCAGGCGACCGATGATATGAATGCTATTGGCCGGGTTGTCAATTCGGCATTACAGTTATCTAAAATTGGTGGTGGTGTTGGTATCGTTTTGTCTAATCTTAGAGAGGCTGGCGCACCTATCAAGGGCATTAATAATGCCGCATCAGGTGTTGTTCCTGTTATGAAACTATTAGAAGACTCATTTTCATATTCTAACCAAATGGGTCAACGTAATGGGGCAGGAGTTGTCTATTTATCAGTATTCCATCCAGATATCATGAACTTTTTAGCTACTAAAAAGGAAAATGCTGATGAAAAGATTCGTGTCAAAACATTGTCACTTGGATTAACTGTTCCTGATAAGTTTTATGAATTAATCAAAAGTAATTCAGATATGTTCTTATTCTCTCCGTATGATGTTGAGCGTGTATACGGTAAGCCATTTAACTATGTCGACATTACAGCCGAATATGATGCAATGGTAGCTAATAAGCAAATTCATAAGAAGAAAATTCGGGCTCGTGAGTTAGAAACAGAAATTTCGAAATTACAGCAGGAGTCTGGTTATCCTTATGTTATTAACATAGATACCGTTAACGCTGCTAACCCAATTGCGGGTAAGGTTATCTCATCTAATTTATGTTCAGAAATTTTACAGGTTCAGCGAGCATCACAAATTAATAATGAGCAAACGTATGATGAGTTAGGGACAGATGTATCATGTAACCTTGGTTCAACAAATATTGTTAATATGATGGCTACAAATGATTTTGGTAAGTCAGTAGATGCAATGGTACGTGCATTGACATTTGTTTCGGATCAAACAGATCTTGATATTGTTCCTTCAGTTAGATTGGGAAATCGTCAGACACATGCGATTGGCTTAGGTGCAATGGGCTTGCATGCCTTTTTTGCTAAAAATCATATGTATTATGGGGATGAAGAAGCATTGGACTTTACGAATGCTTACTTCCTAATGCTGAATTACTATAGTTTAGTTGCTTCAAATAATATTGCTAAAGAGCGACAGACTAGCTTTTACGAGTTTGAAAAATCAACTTATGCTAGTGGTGCATACTTTGAAAAGTATATTAACGAAGATTGGTCACCAAAAACTGATAAAGTTAAAGAAATATTTGCTGTACATCATTTCCCAACTCAAGAGGATTGGCAGGCTTTAGCAGCATCAGTTAAGCAATATGGTTTGTATAATGCTTATCGCATGGCAGTTGCACCAACTGGATCGATTTCATATGTTAATGACGCAACTGCTTCATTGCATCCCATTATTAATCGTGTTGAAGAACGCCAAGAAAAGAAAATTGGAAAAATTTACTATCCAGCACCTTATTTGGGAACAGATACTCTACCATACTATGAATCTGCCTATAACATGGACATGCGTCGGGTGATTGATGTCTATGCAACTGCGCAGCAGCATATTGACCAGGGAATGGCATTAACATTATTTATGCGTTCAACAATTCCTGAGGGTCTATATGATTGGAAAGACGGACATACAGAGAAGATGACGACGCGTGATTTAAACATTCTAAGATTATATGCCTATCAGAAAGGTATCAAATCAATTTACTATATTCGTACATATACTGACGATATGGAAGAATTTGGTGTCAATGAATGTGAAAGTTGTTCAATTTAAGGTGTTATACAAATGAGAGATAAGGTGAGCAAATGACAGTAGCATATGAAGCAATCAATTGGAATGCTATTGAAGACAAGGTTGATAAAGCAACATGGGAAAAGTTGACTGAGCAGTTTTGGCTGGATACAAGAATCCCTCTATCAAATGATTTGGATGACTGGCGTAAGATGTCTGAACAAGAACATTATTTGGTTGGTCATGTTTTTGGTGGATTAACTTTACTAGATACATTACAATCACAAGACGGTATGGCATCTTTGAAGCAATCGACTAGGACACAACATGAGCTAGCTGTTCTAAATAACATTGAGTTTATGGAATCTGTTCATGCAAAATCATACTCTTCAATTTTTGAAACGTTACACACGCCAGCTGAAATTGATGAAATATTTGATTGGACAAATAGTAATAAATTTTTGCAATATAAGGCCAATCGGATTAATCAAATTTATCAAAGTGGTAGTCAATTACAACGTAAAGTTGCTTCAGTATTTTTAGAAACATTCTTATTCTATTCAGGATTCTATACACCACTTTGGTATTTAGGACATAATAAGTTAAACAATGTAGCTGAAATTATTAAATTAATTTTGCGTGATGAGTCAGTTCATGGTACTTATATTGGTTATAAATTCCAAATGGGATTTAATGAACTTAGTGAAGATGAACAAAATGAGTTAAAAACTTGGTTATATGATTTGCTATTAGATTTGTACAGTAATGAGGAGAATTATACCAAGTTACTTTATGATGACATTGGTTGGACAGAGTCGGTATTAACTTTTCTACGTTACAATGCAAATAAAGCATTGATGAATTTAGGACAAGATCCATTATTCCCAGATGGTGCCGAAGATGTTAATCCTATCGTTATGAATGGTATTTCAACAACGACTTCAAATCATGATTTCTTCTCGCAGGTTGGTAATGGTTATCGGCTTGGTCAGGTTGAGGCTATGGAAGATGATGATTATCAAATTGAATAGTATTGCGTAAGTACAAGTGGCGTGGTATTATTATAAAAAATAGCTGAGGAGAAAATTAGTTATGGGTAAATTTAAATTCCAATTAAATGGTTGGTGGCGCAGATAACGCGTACGAACTATGATCGCATAGATTCGGTACGTGGGTTCCTTTGGGAGCGGAAGTATTGAGTCTGTGCTAACTAATTTTCCTAAAATTATTGGAAAGGGTTACACGACTTAGTGTATAGTCCTTTTCATGTTAAACACGAGAAGGTACTATTGTATCTGCTCGTGTTTTTTATTTTGTCGATTTAAATAGTAGTGGAAGTGAGTAAACGAATGAACAAAAAAATTTTGGGTACAATTGGGGTGTTAACTGTATTTACGCTTTTTGCTGGCGGGTATGAAACCGTTGCTAAAAATCAAAAGAAGGCAATGCCAACAGTTGCGGTCTTACAATATATGAAACATCCTGCATTGGATGCCATAAATGAAGGTATATACAAAGGATTGGCGAGTGAAGGATTTCATAAAGGACGCAATGTCAAAATAATTTACGAAAACGCACAAGGCGATCAATCAAATTTAAAAACTATGGCTTCAAAGTTCGATAATGCAGGGGCTGATGTATCGGTAGGAATTGCAACACCAGCAGCAGTATCCTTAGCAAATACAGTTACCGATAGACCAGTTGTCTTTTCAGCATCAACGACACCTGTCCATTCAAAACTTGTTAAAAGTTATCAACACCCGGGTGGTAATGTCACCGGTGTATCCGACCAAGCACCGTTGCAATCGCAATTAAAGATGATACAGACTTTTGTCCCTGATATGAAAAATCTGGGTGTTATATATACATCTTCGGATGATTCAGCATCGAGACAAGCAAAACAGATGATGAAATTAGCAAAAAAGGCTGGTATTGAACCTAAACCATACACAATTTCATCTTCTAACGATTTAAATCAAACATCTAAGCAAATGGTTGCTAATCATCAGGTCGATGCGGTATTTGTACCAACAGATAATACAATTGCTGGTGCGATGCCCACGCTGATTGATAGTACTAATGCGGCGAAGATTCCGGTCTTCCCAACAGTAGATACGATGGTTAGAGATGGTGGCCTTGCTGCCGAGTCAATTAACCAGAAAAAGCTAGGTGTAAAAACTGGTAAGCAAGTTGCCCAAATATTAAATGGAAAAAAACCAAAGGATATACCAGTTGGCTTTATCAAAAAGGGTGATTTAATTATTAATCGTTCACAGTTAGATAAATTGGGCATCCAATTACCAGATAAATATAAACAAGCAAAATTTGTAAAGTGAGGCAATTATGAATCTTTTAATTTCAGCAATTGGTCAGGGCTTAATTTGGGCAACCCTAGGATTCGGGCTATTTTTAACCTTCCGTATTTTGGATTTTCCCGATATGACCGTAGAAGGGACGTTTCCGTTAGGTGCTGCAACTGCGGTGACCCTAATATCAAGTGGCGTCTCACCAATTATAGCGACCATCGGTGCAGCGTTGGTGGGAAGTCTAGCAGGCCTTGTGACAGGTGTATTGTACACAAAGGGTAAGATTCCAATCTTACTTGCTGGTATTTTAACGATGACAGCTGCTTATTCAGTTAATTTAAGAACTATGGGGCAAGCCAATCGGTCATTACTAGGAAAGAATAGTCTGTTTTCTTATGACTTTTTGCATGTCTTGCCTCGTAATTTTCCAGTAATTGTCATTGGATTAATTGTTATTGTATTATTAACCATTTTTTTAGCACGCTTTTTGAAAACTGAACTTGGACAATCTTTTATTGTAACGGGTGATAATCCCAAAATGGCGCGATCGTTAGGTATCAATACTGATAATATGACGATTTTAGGGTTAATGATTGCGAATGGTTTGATTGGCCTGGGTGGCGCTCTGGTTGCACAAAATAATGGTTTCGCAGATGTGAACATGGGTGTCGGCACGATTGTGGTTGCGTTAGCTTCAATCATTATTGGTGAAGTTGTCTTTACTGATACATTAACGTTAACTGAACGTCTGATTACAATTATCATCGGATCGATTTTCTATCGATTTGTCTTGGTTGTTGTGCTTTATATCGGCTTTAACGCGGATGATTTGAAATTAGTCAGTGCTATTATACTTGGTCTGGCTCTGATGTTGCCAGGAATACGCGCTAAGTTGCGTTTAAGTTCATTTTTAAAACGAGGTTAATTAACTATGGCTTTAAAAGAAAAATTACGATTAGATCATGCCACTGTCGTTGTCAATCAAGGGCAACCAAATGAAAAGACAATATTAGATGATGTGTCATTAACGTTACACGATGGTGATTTTGTGACGGTTTTGGGATCTAATGGTGCTGGTAAGTCAACGTTGTTCAATGTTATTGCGGGTTCTTTACCATTAACAAGTGGTCATATTTTTTTAGGTGGACGTGATGTCACAAAATTAGATGAAGCACAACGTACGCACTTTTTGGCTCGCGTTTTCCAAGATCCAAAGCTTGGTACGGCGCCACGAATGACAGTAGCGGAAAATTTATTGCTTGCTGAACGAAGAGGTTTACGTCGTCGCCTAAAAAATCGTGGCTTAACTGATGAAAAGAAAGCTTCTTTTGTGGCAGTTACGAAGACAATGGGAAATGGCTTGTCAGACAGGTTAGATATGGATGCAGGTGATTTATCAGGTGGACAACGGCAAGCCTTGTCATTTTTAATGGCTACCCAACTTAGACCTGAAGTGTTGTTGTTAGATGAGCATACAGCGGCTTTAGATCCTAAGACTAGTTCCCAATTAATGCAAGTAACAAATGAACGGATTCATGAAGAAAATTTGACAGCTTTGATGATTACGCATCATTTGGAAGATGCCCTTGAATACGGTAATCGATTAATTATCATGTCAGACGGAAAAATTTCATTAGACGTTAGTGGGGATGCAAAGGAGAAGATGACGGTGACGGATTTGCTGGATTACTTTAATCGTTACTAAAATAGAGAAAATGAAAAATAAAAATTTACTATTGAATAGCCTTGCAGTTGCGTTTGGTGGCTTTATAGGTGGGGTCTTACGAGCTATCATGATGATGTTGTTTCACAGCAATCATTTTCCATGGGAAACGATCATTGTGAATTTGAGCGGTACTTTTATCTCTGCTTTGTTGGTCGTTTTACTTGGTAAGCTAACCAAGTTAAAACAAATAACAGCAGATTTTGTCATGGTTGGTATTTTAGGTGCCTATACAACTTATTCAACTGCACTAGTAGATATCAGTCAATTATCAATTTTGCCAGCGCTAGGATATATAGGAATCAGCATTGTTGGTGGTGTGACAGTTGTCCTTATCAGTCGTGTAATTGGTCATAAGCTGGTGGCATCATGGTAGAAATAATGTTGACAGGTTTGGGTGCCATGGTGGGTGCATTAATTCGTTTTGGTTTATTGTCAGTTGCGCCTCGATGGTTTGGTAAATTGGCAGAATTAATGGTTGTTTGCATTAATTTACTAGCGGCACTATCTATGGGGATTGTGGTCGTCTTAATCTTACCAAGCTGGATGCATACAATTTTAGCACCAGGAGTTTTAGGTGGTTTATCAACCTTTTCGGCACCAATTGTAGATATTGCTGATGCGATACAAAAACCACATGGTCACCATCAAATGTTAATTTTTAAGACTATCATGACCTTTATAGGTGGTTTAATTGTTTTTTGGTTTGGTATGCAAATTGGCCAGGAATTACGTTAAATTGGATAAAGATGTGGTAAAAATCAAGAATATTTTGCTCTCTGGGTTAATCTTTGTTGAATGGTTGTTGCGCAGGTGGTACACTCAATAAGATGAGATATGAGAGATAGCAAAATAGGGGATAGCTACATGAGTTTAATTAATCGCAATCGAATTAATGCTATTCGTCAAGCTAATGATATTCCTGTTCGTGAATTGGCAAATATTGGCATTAGTCGTAATCGCTATTACCGGTATTTGAATAATGAGAATGACTTACCAGCTGAGGGATTTATTTCGCTGATGAGTCATTTATTATTAACTGGAACAGAAGTAAATACAGAATTGGTCAATGGATTAGATACTGTTGAGGGATTAATCATTGCCTTACAAGAAGCAAATCAAAAACATGCGGTTGATGATATTAAAGATATTAGTCGGCGTGGTTATCATTTGTTTCGTAATACAATGGCCCGTGGTTATTTGCGTGTTGCAAGTTTAGCAGATGTTTTACATGCACGGATTGTTCCTGACGAACATGCCCAGATTGCCAAAAAAATTTTAATCGATTCTTTTGAAGCGGTCACAATTTGGCGAGAGATGGATGTTGCCTTGTTGGCACCAATCATCACGGAAGTTCCGGTTGAAAGAGTCGCTGATTATTTAACGATTATTTGGTCTAAGCATTGGCCACATCATACAATGGAAATGCTTAATATAATGACTGCCAAATTTCTAGTCATGTTATTGGATCAAAGGGAAGATCATCATGAAATATTTGATGAAGTTGCATCATGGATCGTGGAACAACCACGTGACGCGATGAGTTTTGCCTGGTGGTCTAGTTTAGTAGGTCACTTAGTCCAGCATGAATGGGAACAGGCAGAAGAAAGTATACAGATAGCTGAGCAATTGAAAATGCATGATATGTCTGAAAACGGGCGCTACTTATTGCGTGTCTGGCGACGAAATGCGTGAGCTAATTAAAAGCCGAAACTCTTATGTAAAAAGAGTTTCGGCTTTTAATTATGTTTTTATTATCTTGAAGTGAGTGGATTATTTATTCGCAATAACTTCAATATGATTACCATCAATATCATCAAGATAAAAAATAACATGACGGCCATCATCACTTTCCGTGGCAGGTTTGCTTTCTTTCACTTCATAGTTAATGAAGTGGTTTTCTACGGCCTCACGATGGTCACGCACGACAACTTGAACAGTAATTGGGTCGGCATCTGGATCTTCGTTAAATACAATAGCTTTTTGATCAAAAAATAAATGCCGTGATTCGTTGATACCAAATTCAGTTGGTAGGTCAAATACCTCACGATAAAATCGCACCGTGTTAGGGACGATTTTTGCTGGAATTTGTAATGGACTGAATTTTCTAACTCGCATTTGTTATACCTCAATGTCTTTTAATTTCTCAACTACCCATTATACGCCTAGAATTAAAACAGTGACGACAAAAGTCGTAGATTTAACGTCTTTGTTATTGGAGGTCAATCTATGACGATTAAAATTACATCAGTGAGGCAGTTAGGCGACTTATTAGTACAACGTTATGCAAATTCACCACAAGAAGCTTGTTGGGTAGTGGCGGTGACGACTCAAATGACGATTATTGATGTCTGGCAAGTAGCGTTAGGAACTTTAGATAGTGTGAATATCCATCCGCGCGATGTTTTTCGCCATTTAGTTGCAACGAATGCTTATGGTTTTATTTTGTGTCATAATCATCCTAGTGGTAATTTAAAAGCGTCAGCTGCTGACAGTCTGGCAATGTCACAAATGGCGATGTGTAGCCAAATCATGCAGGTCCATTTTTTAGATTTTATGATCATTTCAATCAAAGGTTATCGTAGCTATCGAACGGAAGATTTATTACCCAAAGTTGCGTTAGAAACACTAATCGATTTATGGACTAAGGTCGACAACATGTGATAAACTTAGTAAGAAATTGCATGGTACGTTTTAAGTACATGGTGAGAATTATCAAAAATATAAAAAGAAAAGGGAAAGTGCTGTGTTTTCATTTGGAACTCGAAATGTTGGAATAGACTTAGGAACAGCTAATACATTAGTATACATTGAAGGTAAGGGGATTATTCTTCGTGAGCCTTCTGTTGTTGCTCGAAATACAAAAACCAATGAGGTTGTCGCAGTTGGTACAGCGGCTAAAGAGATGCTAGGACGAACGCCAGGATCTATTACAGCTATTCGTCCAATGCGTGACGGTGTCATTGCGGATTATGAGACAACGGTTGCTATGTTGAAGTATTATTTAGGTAAAGCCTTAGGTGGCCGTGGCGCAAAGCCTTACGTTACAATTGGTGTGCCTTCAGGTGTAACGGCTGTCGAAAGACGTGCTGTTATTGATGCTGCTCGTGTAGCGGGAGCTCGTGATGCATATGTTATTGAAGAACCTTTTGCAGCTGCTGTTGGTGCTGGTTTACCAGTGATGGAACCAACTGGATCAATGGTTGTTGATTTAGGTGGTGGGACGACTGACGTCGCTACCATTTCATTAGGTGGTATTGTTTCATCACGTTCTATCAGAATGGCTGGTGACAAAATCGATGAAGCAATTATGACGTATGTTCGTCAGAAGTATTCTGTATTAATTGGTGAACAAACCTCAGAACGTTTGAAGATGGCGATTGGTTCAGCTGACGTTGAGGCGGCTGAAGATATGGAAGGAACTACTGCCCGGGGAAGGGATTTGGTAACAGGATTACCAAAGACGATTGAGATTCAGGCAAGTGATGTTGCTGATGCGATTAAAGATGTGGTCGCTGAGGTGATTGTTGCAATTAAGGAAACACTGGAAGAAACGTCTCCTGAAATTGCTGCTGATGTCATTGATCGTGGTATCGTCCTCACTGGTGGTGGCGCACAATTAGCTCATCTAGATGAGGTGATTGCTGAAGCAACTAAGGTACCAGTATTTGTTGCACCTGAACCATTGGATGCGGTTGTTATCGGTACTGGTGAGGCTTTAAAGTCGATTGATGTTTTAAAAAATAATTAAGCCTAAACTTGTGAAGTCATGACTACCCCGTTATTTTCAGGGTAGTTTATTCATATGTACTAGAATTGTTAGGCATTAGCTCATGTAGTATGGTGAAGCAAGATAAACGAAAGGCATGTTTGAGATGAAGAATATCTTTACATCACGTCGGCTAGTGATTGGTGTCATAGTTGTTATTGTGGCGATTGGTGCCATTACATTAGGTGCACGTGCCCACAATTCAGAAAAAGAACCTTCTTTGCCGGTTCGAGTTATTTCTGACGTGTCAGGTTGGACTTCTAATATTGTGAATGCCCCAATACGCGCGGTTAAGGGTGGGTTTGATTCAATTGATGAATTGATGAGTACCTACCAAGAAAATGGACGTTTAACTAAGAAGGTCGATGACTTAGCACAGACAAAGGTGCAATTGCAGGTATTACAGCAAGAAAATCGTGCTTTGAAGGATCAACTTAAAATCAGTAATACATTAACAGATTATAAAGTTGTTAATGCGGTTGTTACTTCACGGTCGCCAAACAGTTGGCAAACACAGTTGATTATTGACAAAGGAACCAATGCTGGCTTGAAAAAGGGACTATCTGTTATGGGATCGGGTGGCCTGATTGGTCGTATCACTCAGGTGAATACAACTAATGCAAAGGTTGAGTTGCTATCAGACAATAGCCAAGGTTCAGATCGATTTGCCATTCGTGTGCAAAATGGGGATGGTGAGACAGTTGATGGTATTGTAACTAGTTTTAATCAATCTAAGAATCTCATTGTGATGGGACAGATTACATCAAGTGTGTCAGTGAAAAAAGGCGACTTAGTAACAACCAGTGGTCTGGGTGGTGTCACACCTTCTGGACTATACGTTGGTAAAGTTGAGAAGGTTGGTAGTGATAACTACGGTTTGTCAAAGAAAATTTATATCAAACCAGCAACAGATTTCAATAATATTCCTGTTGTTAGTGTTGCTATTCCTTAAATAATGTAAAAAAGCTGAGGCGTCACGCCTCAGCTTTTTATTATATATATTAATATGTGTTTAATTTGACGAAACGATGGGACGTTCGTTTCGTGCTTGTAAATCACGGTTGTTATGGCTATAGAAGGTCATTAAGTGAGTGATTTGTTCCTGTGAGAGAGTAACTGGTGTTTTTAATACATACCATTCAACATTTTCAGTTAGGGGTGGTGTCGTCAATGAACCAATATAGTGATAATATTCTTTGCTTTCAGGCATAACATCATTTACTGGTATGTTAAAGTCCGTTGTTTCATTTATGTGTTGTAAGACGGCTTCATAAGTTGCAGATTTATGACCGGCCTCAACCATTGCTGCAACAACAGCAAGACGACCATCACTGGCTTCATGCACGAAATGAATTTCAGCATCATATGCTTGTTTGTTTATTGTATGTTCACTAGGCGTATGAATGTGGAATTGTTTCAACGTAAAGGGACGATTTCCTAATTGGGCATGTCCTTTTAAACCAACTTCAATGCCTGCACCAGTGTCGCGAACATAATTAGCTATATGATTATAGTCAAAAGATAATGATGTTTGAAAATCATTTTTAATTGCTAAATCGTCAGATAATGCGATTGGTGACTGCATATTACCTGAAGTACGGGGCCATTTGTCTTGTGCTGAGTAATCTAATTTTTGCATGCTATTTCTCCTTATTAACCTACTCATTTAAGTGTAGCAGTCTAATATGTTTTATTACAGGATTTTTTTGATGTAAATTGGTTGACGAGATAGTGAAAATCAGGCTACTATAATGTAGTTACCAATTTTGTAACAATTATGGAGAATAATTATGCTGAAATATATAAGTACCACATGGGTTCATTTTATTTTAGTTATCATCGCCGTGATGCTTGACGGTGGGATATCATTATATTTGGCACCATTACTATTTAAACAACCAATGTCGGCAAGTCCTATGTTATCGCTTATTCTTGTGATAATGCCCGTTATGACTGGACATGCACAACAAATTAAACGCAAGTGGTTATACACGATTGCTTTCTTTGCAGGTATGCTTGTTGATATTTTTTATACGGGGATAGTTGGTCCAGCTATTATCGGCTTTTTGCTGATGCTTAAATTAGCAGAGTTCATTCAGAGATATCTATCTTATAGTTTTTCGTCATCGTTAGCTGTTTGGTTTGTGACATTGACGGCCTACATGGCATATGATTATGCGGCATTTGGTATTATCAGTTTGGTGAACTTAAACATTCCTAACTTTATTATGTTTCATTTGTTCCCAACTATCATTATTAATTTGGTTTTACTTATCGTTGTGTATGAATTAGTTATTTATTTATATAATGCTACGAAAAAACCAGACATCTCATCTTACGATGTCACACCCCGTGATTTGAATGGCCGTTTAGTCTTAGATTCGCGATCACAAAGAAATATGTCAAAATAAGATTGACTTATGGTTGGTTTTAAACTATATTATTGTAAACAGTTATTTATAGAAAGATTTGATTGGACGAGTAGTCTTGTTATCTTGTTAAAGAGAGTTACGCTGAAGCTGAAAAGTAACCAAGGTACTAGATGAACCACACCCAAGATTATCGGAGCCTAATCGTTCCCGTGTCATGATGTTATCCATGAATACCATTTGATATCAATGGTATTAGAGTATTGGCCAGTAATGGTTAATTAAACTGAGGTGGAACCACGAGTAATCGTCCTCAAGCAATCCGTATGATTGCTTGAGGGCTTTTTTTATTTATTAAGGAGATTGCGTATGGACTATATTGTACAGATTTTACCAAGTATACTAGGTGGTCTAAAAATGACTTTGGGTGTGTTTGTCCTAACCTTAGTTGGTTCGGTACCCTTAGGAATTTTAGTATCGTTAGCATTGCGTTCAGATATTTATTTGTTGAAATGGGTTATGAACGCGTATGTATGGATAATGCGTGGTACCCCTTTGTTACTACAAATTGTCTTCGTTTACTATGGCTTAAGTCTAGCGAATATTATGACTTTGCCACGTTTTGAAGCGGCAGTGGTAACTTTTATTCTAAATTATACGGCTTATTTTGCTGAAATATTCCGTGGTGGTATTCAGAGTATCCCTGATGGGCAATATGATGGTGCGAAAGTATTGGGCTTAAGTAAGTTGCAAACGATGCGTAAAATCGTTTTGCCACAAGTATTAAAAATTGTGATGCCATCAGTTGGGAACGAAGTGGTTAATTTGGTTAAGGATTCATCATTAGTTTATGTTATTGGACTAGGTGATCTGATGCGTGCGGGAAACATTGCGGCTTCTCGAGATGTGACACTAGTTCCATATTTGCTGGTAGGGTTGGTTTACTTAGTGTTAATTGCTATTGCAACAATTGTTCAGCGCCGGATGGAAAGCAAAATGAACTATTATCGTTAAGGGGGGAAGTATTATGTTAGAAATTAAAAATTTAGCCAAAGCTTTTGATGAACGTGTAATTTTTAAAGATATGGATTTAACGATAAATGATGGGGAAGTATTAAGTATTGTGGGACCATCTGGTATTGGTAAGACAACCTTTTTACGTATTTTGGCTGGCCTATTACCGGCTGATCGTGGTGAATTGATTTTAAATAATGAACCATTAAATATTTCTGGTGATCGTCAAGGTGCAGAAGTTGGTGTTATTTTCCAAGATTTTAACCTATTCCCACAATACACTGTTAAAGAAAATATTATATTGGCACCGCAACTTGTTAAGAAGATGACCAAAAACGAGGCAAATGCTAATGCAGAAGAATTATTAAATAATTTAGGTTTAACAGAACAAACCAATCAATATCCATTTCAATTATCAGGTGGTCAAAAACAACGTGTGGCGATCGCCCGTGCGTTAGCAATGAAACCAGGAATCTTGGCTTATGATGAACCAACATCAGGATTAGATGCGGGTTCAACTGACCGAGTAATTAAGGTGATTCAGCATTTGAAAGAACAAGGGGTGACGCAATTAATTGTTACCCACGATTTGCCATTTGCACAAGCAGTTGCAGATCAGACGTTTGATTTCGGTACTGATGTTTCACGAGGAGGTAGCCTATGATTAAATCTAAAATTAATTGGCGGCGACAAATTATCGGTAACGGTATTGTTATTATTGTTTTAGCTTTAATTGGTGGTTTCTTTTGGTACCGTACCGTTCATAGCCAAGATACTTGGCGACAAGTAACGGCTGATAAAACCGTTGTTGTGGGTGTTGATGATACATTTGTTCCCATGGGGTTCCGTAATGCCCAGGGTGATCTCGTTGGTTACGATGTTGAATTAGCCCGAGCAACTTTGAAGAAAATGGGACTAAAGGCTGATTTTCAGACAATTGATTGGTCAATGAAAGAAACCGAATTAAAAACTGGTCATATTGATATGATTTGGAATGGCTATACTAAAAATGCTGATCGTAAGAAGAAGGTTGCTTTCTCAGATTCATATCACCATGATCAACAGGTTATTGTTACGATGAAGAACCAACAAATTAATAAGTTAAATGACCTAAAAGGTAAGCGTTTGGGTGCGCAAACCGGATCATCTGGATTATTGACTTATAACGAGCAAGGGAATAGCTTACGAAAGACAGTTGGTTCTGATGCACAGCAATATGATACTTTTGATAAGGCTCTGAATGATTTGCAAGTAGGTCGTTTGAATGCGGTGTTAATTGATGCTGATTATGCCGGATATTATATCGCGCATGAGAAGGACCCAGAGGCATTTAAGACGATTCAGACTAATTTTGGTACTGATGCCTACGGTGTTGGTATGCGTAAGGGTGATGTGACACTACGTAACAAAGTTAATGATGCCCTTGCTGAAGCCAAAAAGGATGGTACAATCGATAAAATATCACAAAAGTATTTTGGTACTGATAACAAGTAAAAGTTAGTTGCTAGTGAGTTAAGCTAGTTGTAATCTCTTATAAATATTCATCGGAGTCACTAATCTAATCAAGTTACATTGGTAGATTAGTGGCTTTTTAGTTTGTCTGACAAGTTTCTAATTAATTTCTGTTCCACGATATAATCGGCACTGATGTTTTTAAACTATAATCAGCAGGTGATGCTTATCAAAATAGGTATTGAGATTATATGAAATAGCAAGTAGACTAAGTGGTATAAATTATAGATACATGATATTGAGTATATAAAGAGGTAATAGTGGGGATGAAAACAGATATTGAGATTGCACAGTCTGCAGATATTTGGCCAATTGAAAAAATAGTTGATCAAGTTGGTTTAAGTGCCGATGAGTGGGAGCCATATGGTCGTGATAAGGCAAAAGTTCAGCTGAGCGAATCAACACAGCAGAATAAGCTAGGAAAGTTAATTTTAGTGACGTCAATCAATCCGACACCAGCAGGGGAAGGTAAGTCAACGGTTACAGTCGGCTTAGCTGATGCGTTGATGCAGCAAAAGCGTAAAACGATGGTGGCGCTGCGTGAACCTTCTTTGGGACCAGTGATGGGCCTAAAAGGTGGTGCAACTGGTGGTGGTTATTCACAGGTTATCCCAATGGCGGATATAAACATGCATTTTACTGGTGATTTTCATGCATTGACTAGTGCCCATAATACCTTGGCTGCTTTGATCGATAATAGTCTATATCAAGGAAATCCGCTGCACCTTGATTCACGTCGTATTTTGTGGAAACGAGCTTTAGACGTTAACGATCGCGCATTACGGCACGTCACGATCGGCCTTGGTGGTCCGACATCGGGAATCCCCCGTGAAGATGGGTTTGATATTACAGTAGCTTCTGAGCTAATGGCCATTTTAACATTGTCACATGATTTGGACGGTATGAAGCAACGTATTTCAAGGATTGTGATTGGTTATACTTATGATAAAGAACCAGTAACGGTAGCCGATTTAGGTGTAGAGGGTGCAATTACGACGTTATTGAAGGATGCTATTAAACCTAATCTGGTGCAAACATTGGCACATACGCCAGCACTTATTCATGGTGGTCCATTTGCCAATATTGCACAAGGAACTAATTCAATTTTAGCCACTAAAACGGCCTTACAATTATCTGATTATACCGTCACGGAAGCTGGTTTTGGAGCCGATTTAGGTGGTGAAAAGTTTCTTGACTTTAAAACACCTTTGTTAGGAAAGGTACCAGATACAATTGTGGTTGTTGCAACTGTGCGTGCATTAAAAATGCATGGTGGGGAGAACAAACAACATTTAACAAAACCTAATTTGACGGCTTTAAAGCAAGGCCTTGGCAATTTAGGCCAGCATTTAAAAAGTATGAAACGCTATGGTGTGCCTGTGGTTGTTGCGATTAACAAATTTACACATGATACAGCCGAGGAACTTGCTCTAGTCAGTGACTATGCGAAAAGCTTTGGTGTTGATGCTTATGTTGCAAATGTGTGGGGACAGGGTGGTTCAGGCGCTCAAGAACTAGCTACTGGTGTTGTCCAGGCGACCGAGCGAGCTAATTATCAGGATTTTAAACCACTTTATCAACCAGAAGATGATGCATTGGTAAAAATTAATCATATTGTCCAAGAAATATATGGTGGTCATAAAGCGGTATTATCTGCTAAGGCTGAAAAACAGCTAGCTACTTTTAAGAAATACGGATGGGATAAATTGCCCATCATTATGGCTAAAACTCAAAATTCATTGACAGATGATGCCAAACGATTTGGGGCACCGACAGACTTTGATATTCATATTCGTGAATTTATGCCTAAATTAGGCGCTGGTTTCTTAGTTGCGTTGACTGGGTCAATATTAACGATGCCGGGATTACCTAAGCATCCAGCAGCTCTTGATATAGATATTGATAGTGATGGTCATATTACTGGATTAAATTAATAAAATAAAAGAGGTTGGGACAAAAGAAATGTCCCAACCTCTATTTGTTAAAAATAAATTAATTATAAGCTTATAAATTTAACAGCTTAAACGCGCTCCAAAAGTCTGAAGCCTCAATGTAACGCAATTTTTGTCTCGCTCTCATTTTATTAGTACCATGAATTGCTAAATCCTTTGCGTCGATATAATTCACCGGCATAAACGCGGTAAAAATTTTCGGAAAACTTTAGCCAAGCAATAGCTAAAATCCAACCGGCAAGTGCGGAAACCAGATTGTAGTTAGGAGACAATAAAGTCATCATAAATGTTCCGACCCAACTTAATAACAAAATGGTTTGACAGATAAATTGGCCGAAATCGTGTTTAATTTCAGGGATAATAATGAGTAATATGTAAGAGATTAATAAGGTCATAAAAAATGTTGTATGTGCAGGATAAACTATTTTTGTACCATTGACTTCTAAGTTAAAAAATAGTGAAAGAATGTTGATTAATAACCAACCACTTAAGCTGGTTAATAAAATCCAGGTTGCTGGAATTTTAAACTTAAATCCCCACAAAAAGAAAGCAATGACAAAGATCAGTAAACCAGACAGGATGCCATGACTAAAAATATAAGCTGGTTTAATAAGATTTTCTAGCCAATTAGGTACCACGGCCCTAGCAATTGAATAGTCTATTTGTGTGAGTGTGTGCAAGAATCCCTGATGTCTATAGGTTAATATTGAAATTACAATAAATAATAGCAAACTAATCAGAAACGTCAGAAAACGTGTGTGTGATCTAGCTATAATCATAAGCCCATACTCCTTTGCTAATCTAGTCTGTCAAATGTTTAACTATATTGATTTTATCATGTTTGTTACAAATAACCCATGTATGCCTAAAATGCTTAATGACTCTTGTACTTTACTTAAAATATAACTTGACAAAGTAAAATGGGTTCATGTATATTAAGGTTACAAATTAAATAGGATATAGAGGTTGCAGTCAACATAATTAGTCTAAAGGAGCCGACGGGCGTGGATATTAGATGAAAGGGGCGATTGCCGAAATGGTGGATATGGTGATATTCATCGTTGGTGTGTATATTAATAGTGTGCAGACTGTCGCGGCAAAATAGTCGGCTGCGGAGAGCTATCGACAATACTAAAAACTAATGAGTTCCTAGTTTATACGATAGATGTGTAAACTAGGATTTTTTTGTTTTTAAATGCGTTAGGCCTTTGTTTTAGGAGGAATTATGGCGGATAATCAACAACAGACGGGACATTTAAAGAGAACAATGAAAACCCGTCATCTTTCAATGATTGCATTGGGAGGGACGATTGGAACAGGACTGTTTGTTGCATCGGGAGCAACGATTTCTCAGGCAGGACCATTTGGAGCGTTGACTGCTTATGCTGTTATTGGTGTAATGGTTTACTTTCTAATGACCAGCTTGGGAGAAATGGCAACTTATATGCCTATTTCAGGTTCATTTTCAGTTTATGCTGACCGTTTCGTTGATCCAGCATTTGGCTTTGCGATGGGGTGGAACTACTGGTTTAATTGGGCCATTACAGTAGCTGTAGAAGCTGCAACCGTTGGGGTTGTCATGGGATTTTGGTTACCAAATGTCCCCAGTTGGATTTGGTCGACGATTGTTTTGGTGTTAATTACAGTGATTAATTTGTTCTCAGCTAAGGCTTATGCTGAGACGGAGTTTTGGATGGCCATGATTAAAGTCACTGCAGTTGTTGCCTTTTTAATTGTTGGATTACTAACTATTTTAGGTATTATGTTTAAGCAACCTGATGTGTCGCATAACCTGTCAGCCGGTGGCAATCATGGGTTTGTTGGTGGCTTTGGCGGTATTTTGTCAGTGTTTATGGTTGCTGGTTTCTCATTCCAAGGGACTGAGATGGTCGGAATTACAGCTGGTGAATCAGAAACACCTGAAAAATCAGTACCTGCTGCTGTAAAGCAAATTTTCTGGCGTATTTTACTATTTTACATTTTATCTATTTTCATTATTGGTGCAATTATCTATTACAAGGATCCAAGCTTGTTGCACTCAAGTGAAACAAATATTGCTGTCTCACCATTTACTTTGGTATTTAAGTCTGCTGGACTAGCCGCGGCAGCTTCTATCATGAATGCAGTTATTCTAACAGCAGTTGTATCATCAGCTAATTCGGGGCTTTATGCATCTTCTCGTATGCTTTACTCAATGGCAATAGACGGGTTGGCACCTAAGATTTTCAAGCGGGTTAATATCCGGACTGGAATTCCAGTTCCTGCCTTATTAGCTACGGTTGCTGTAGGATTATTTACCTATGTTACATCGATATTTGGTCAAGGATTGTACTATTACTTAGTTGCTGCTTCTGGTTTGACTGGTTTTATTGCTTGGATTGGTGTTGCCATTTCGCATTACCGTTTCCGTCGAGCATTTATTGCGCAAGGTAGAGACGTTAATAGGTTACGTTATAAAGCAAAGTGGTTCCCATTTGGACCAATCGTTGCATTGGTCTTATCGATTATCGTTGTTGTTGGACAAGATACAGCATCATTTAAAGGCTCGATTGCTGACTGGAATTGGCCTGGTATTATCACGACATACTTAGCTATCCCACTATTCTTAGTTTTGTACTTTGGTTATAAGATCAAGCATCATACTAAGCTACGCAAGCTAACGGACGTTGATTTGGATACTAATGCGCGATCATTAGATTAAATAAATTACTAAGATTAGGACAATTTGTCCTAATCTTTTTTTATATATAAAGAATAAAAAAAGATTTAAAATTATGATAGCGCTTTATTGCTTAATATAAAAAGGTTCCTAATTTTAGGGGATAAAAACTGTTCTACTGATGAAACAAACGCCGAATTGAATTTGTATACAAAGAAAGTGATAAATAGTACAATGATTGCAGATAGATAGAAGTAGCAATATCTTTTACTAAGGAGAAGTTTTAATCATGAAGAAGACCAAGATTGTTTCAACGCTTGGACCAGCCAGCTCTGATGTAGAGACGATTACAAAGATAATCGAATCTGGTACAAATGTTGTCCGTTTCAATTTTTCACATGGTGATCATGAGGAACATTTGGGACGAATGAATGCAGTTCGTGAGGCCGAGAAGGCAGCTGGTAAGAAAGTTGGTTTCTTGCTAGATACCAAGGGTGCTGAGATTCGTACCACTGTACAAGAGCCTGGTAAGATTGAATTTAACATTGGTGATGTTGTTCGTATTTCAATGGATTCTTCTATTGAAGGTACGAAGGAGAAGATTGCTGTAACTTATCCTGGTTTGTTTGATGATGTTCATGTTGGTGGTCATGTCTTGTTTGATGATGGTAAGCTTGACATGGTAATCACTGAAAAAGATGATGCAAACAAGGAATTGGTAACTGAAGTACAAAACCACGGTATCTTGGGATCACGTAAGGGTGTTAACGCCCCAGGTGTTGCAATTAACCTACCTGGTATTACTGAAAAGGATGCTGATGATATCCGTTTCGGTTTGAAGAATGGTATTCAATATATTGCTGCATCATTTGTTCGTAAGGCTGCTGATGTACTTGAAATTCGTGAATTGTTAACTGAATCACATCACGAAGAAGTTATGATTTTCCCAAAGATCGAATCACAAGAGGGAATTGATAACTTTGATGAGATTTTGGAAGTTTCTGACGGATTAATGATTGCTCGTGGAGACATGGGTGTTGAAATTCCAGCAGAAAATGTTCCTTTGGTACAAAAGAACTTGATTCGTCGCTTAAATGCAGCTGCTAAGCCAGTTATTACAGCTACGGACATGCTTGATTCAATGCAAGAGAACCCTCGTCCAACACGTGCAGAGGCATCTGACGTTGCTAATGCTGTGTTTGATGGTACTGATGCAACGATGCTATCAGGTGAATCTGCCAACGGTGCTTACCCAGTTGAGGCTGTAGCAACGATGGCTCGTATTGATGAGAAGGCAGAAACATCATTGGCAATGAATGGTCACCATGATGTTGATCACTTTGATACAACTGACGTCACTGAGTCAGTCGCATCAGCTGTGGCCAATGCTGCTGGTAACTTGGATATTAAGGCAATTGTTGCTGCAACTAATTCAGGTTACACAGCAAAGATGATTTCAAAGTATCGTCCAAATGCTGATATTTTGGCAATTACCTTTACAGAAGGTGTACAACGTATGTTGAACATTTACTGGGGTGTACAACCAACGATTGCTGAACCAGTGGGTGACACTGATGCAATGATTGAGTTGGCAAAGCGCGAAGCTGTTAAAAACGGTGTTGCAAGTAAGGGTGATACAATCATCGTTACGGCAGGTATCCCTGTAACAACTTCAGGTACGACTAATTTGATGACAATTGTTACAATTGACTAAAATTATATAAATAAAACTAATACACTTAATAATTGGTATAGCTGATTGTTAGGTGTATTTTTTGTTTGTTTGTATAAGATGGGCGTTTGCGTTATTTTGTGGTATTCTAAACGTAATTAGAACAAAGTAATAGTAAATGAGGGATATTCATGAGTTGGCAAAAAATTGTTGTAGAGACACAGACTGAGGCGATTGAAGCAATCAGTAACATATTAATGACACATGGTGCAGAAGGTGTTGAAATTGATGACTCTGCAGAATTGGCACATTATCAACCAGCTGATGCTACCGTGATGGTAAAAGAAGACGATATCGTTCATCGTTTGAGTGGCGCAGCTGTGACTGGCTATTTTGCAAATGAAATTGATTTACAACCGATGACAGAGACTATTCAAGCTGAAGTTGACCAGTTGGCCGAATTTGGACTGGATGCACATCCAGGTACAGTTAGTGTACAGTCAGTAGCTGATGCTGATTGGGCAACTGAATGGCAAAAGTATTATCATCCAGTTCGTGTAACACGTCATATAACGGTTGTACCTAAGTGGGAAGAGTATCAGTCAGTGCAATCCGATGAGGAAGTGATTGTTTTAGATCCAGGGATGGCTTTTGGTACAGGAACGCATCCGACAACAAAGTTAATGATGCAAGCATTGGAAGTTGTTGTACGTGGTGGAGAATCTGTCATTGACCTCGGAACTGGTTCAGGCGTGTTAGGAATTGCAGCCCGCTTATTAGGCGCTGACGATATTCTAGGAACAGACATTGATGAAGTTGCGGTAAAATCAGCACAAGGTAATGTTGATTTAAATCCAAAGGCTGCTGACATGCAGTTGATGGTTAGTGATTTGTTAAAAGATGTTCCTGATAAAAAATATGATATAGTAATTGCTAATATGCTAGCAGAAGTGTTAGATATGTTGATTCCAGATGTTACTAATATTTTGCAACCAGATGGTTATCTGTTATTATCTGGTATTTATTATGATAAACGTGATCAGATGATCAGTGCATTAACAGCGCAAGGCTTAGTTGTTGAACAATCAATGAAGTTAGGCGACTGGTACGGTATTATTGCAAAGTTTAAGAATGAGGATGATTAATGCAGAGATATTTTTTGGATGAGGTGCCTACTGGTGAAGAATTTCAATTACCAGAAAAAGTCGCACATCATTTTATAACTGTTTTGCGAAGTCGCGAAGGTTCTCAGGCGGAATTTGTATTACCAAATCGGCAGGAAATTATTATTGCTAAAGTCGTAAGGTTCGAACTAGAGCGTCCAATTATGGCGATTGTTTCACGACAAGAGGCCCACGTTGAATTACCAGTTGATACAACAATTATTATTGGATTATCTAAAGGTGACAAGCCTGAATGGGTTGTACAAAAGGCAACGGAGTTAGGCGTTCATCACATTATCGTTGTTGAAACGGCGTGGTCGGTTGTTCATTGGGGTCAGAAAGCGGCTAAGAAAATTACCCGTTTGAATAAAATAGCTACTTCAGCAGCAGAACAAGCTCATCGACTACGGATACCTGATGTCAGTTATGTTGCATCACTAGCAGATTTAGTGGTTGATAGTACAGTGAAATTAGTGGCTTGGGAAGAAAGTGCTAAGCAAGGGGAAACTAGTCAATTGGTTCAACAATTAAATGGCTTACGACCTGATGATTCCGTCAGTTTCTTATTTGGCCCAGAAGGTGGTTTATCTTCACAAGAAGTTGATGCATTAGTGAAACAAGGCTTTGTGCCAGTAGGGTTAGGCCCCCGTATTTTGAGAGCTGAGACAGCACCATTATATGCTTTGAGTACTTTAAGTTATGTTATAGAATTAAATATATAGTAATGAAATAGGAGTTTTTATATGAAAAGGTTTAATAAAACTTTTGATTGGCGTTTTTGGATTTTAATGCCAATTTTTGGCATTCTTTTTCCATATGTCATTAACTTGACGAAACTAACCGCTAATTTCAAAATTATCGTATTACTTTTTATTGTTAATATGGTATTTAGCGTTATTGCTGGTCGTTTTCTACGTCATACAGGTGGACTTTGGGTGTTGTTACTGGTTTGGCCAATCGTATTCTTAATTTCGGTTTGGCTACACATAAATTCGATGTTCTATGGTTATTACCTTGCTTTGTTGTATTTGATTTTAGAAGTTTTTGCATTTACTAGTGGCCAAGAAGAAGAATTTGATATTGATAAGCAAATTCCAGTTGATGGTGGCTTTAGCGAAGTTTAAGGGCGTTATTTATATTAAGTAGTTGTCGGTGTTATGGCATATAAATGGCCGGAAACTATAAATCTATAATTAATCTGCTTTAAGTAAAAGGAGTTTGGGACAGTATCCCAAACTCCTTTTTTATTGCTACTTTGCCATGAAAAAATGCCTTTTACAGCATCACATAGGTTTTTAATGCCCACTTTTTCCCACCGTTTCTGGATGCATCATTTGGTGTTTAATTTGTTGTTAAAATTACGCATAATTGTAAACTTTATGTTAAAAAAGTCACTATGTACCGATACATCGGTATTCTTAACAATAAATGTTTTAAAAAACAAGGTGGTAATAGGTGGGGAAAGGTGGTTGAAAGTGGGATATTGTGGTAAATTAAATGTATTGAATTGTCGAATAGATTGGTGAATTGTTATTGTGACATGTCGAAATTTAGAGAGGAGGAATTAGCTGATGTTCATGGGAACGTATCAACATGCATTAGATACAAAGAATCGGCTGATTATCCCGGCTAAATTTCGAAACCAGTTAGGTGAGTCTTTTGTAATCACCCGATGGATGGATCATTCATTGCGTGCCTATACCCTTGAGGGATGGCAAGACTTTTCAAAAAAGATAAATGCATTGCCAGAAACTAACTCAAAAGCACGTCAATTTAAGCGTTTTGTTTTTGGTGGTGCGATTGAAGTTGAATTTGATAAACAAGGGCGTATTAACCTGTCACAAACATTACGTGATTATGCAAAAATCGAAAAAAATGTAACTGTTTTCGGTCTTGGGGACACAACCTTCGAATTATGGAGCACTGAGAAGTGGCAGGCTTATGAAGATGAAACTGCAGAAAACTTCGACGATATTGCGGATGGTTTGGAAGAACTAGGATTTTAATAGCTTCATATGAATTGAAAGGAACTTAAATACCGATGACGGAGTTTAAACACGTAACAGTATTATTAGAAGAAGCAATTGATGGCTTAAATGTCCAGCCAGATGGTGTCTATGTTGATGCAACGCTAGGTGGTGGTGGCCACTCTAAATTATTAGCTAGTCGGTTGGATCATGGTAAATTATGGTCATTTGATCAAGATGTCACGGCCATTAAATATAACGAAAACCATCTAGCGGATGAATTAGCTGCTAACAAAGTGGCATTCATCCAGACTAATTTTCGTCATTTACATGATGCGCTAGTTGAGCAGGATGTCTCTGGGATTGATGGTATCGTTTATGATTTGGGTGTCTCTTCACCACAGTTTGATGACGGTCAACGTGGTTTTTCATATAAGTATGATGCACCGTTAGATATGCGTATGGATCAGTCACAAGCATTAAATGCAAGAACCGTTGTTAATGAATGGTCATTTCATGAGTTGTTGCGTATCTTTTCACGTTATGGTGAGGAGAAATTTGCAAAACAGATTGCAAGAAGAATTGAACGTGAACGAGAAATAAAACCGATTGAAACAACATTTGATTTAGTTAATATCATTAAGGAAGCTATTCCAGCAGCAGCGAGAAGAAAAGGTGGACATCCAGCCAAGCGTACTTTTCAAGCCATTAGAATTGCTGTGAATGATGAATTAGGAGCGGTAGAAGAGTCTTTGGCACAGGCATTGGAGATGTTGAATGTCCATGGTCGGATTGCGGTAATTACATTCCACTCACTTGAAGATCGACTTGTTAAGACGATGTTTAAAGAAAAAGTAACAATACCTGATTTACCATCAGGCTTACCAGTTATTCCAGAAGAAATGCAACCAGATTTTAAATTGGTTGTTCGAAAACCAATTTTGCCATCAGACGAAGAACTAGCCACTAATAGACGTGCACATTCTGCCAAATTACGAATTATAGAACGTATCAAGTAAAAATGATGGAGGAAGCCCACTATGGATGGATTGCCCAAATACAACGATAGTAATGTTGTAACAAAACAAATTAGTCGTCCAAAGACAAATGCGAGACATAAAGCAGTCAAAAATGTGAAAATGGTTAAACCTAAGTGGGATACAGTAGATTTCATGATGGTTGGCGCAGCGGTTCTAACGGTTATCGTTATGGCCTTTTTAGTCATTTTTATGGCCAATAAGAGTGCAACAGCAAATACGCAGTTGTCGACGACATCCGCACAGTTGGAACAGGTTCGCGATAAGAATAATGACCTGAAACAGGAAGTTAGTGATTTATCTAATCCGGATCGGTTGAATAAGATTGCTGAAAAGAATGGACTAACACTTAATAATCAAAATATAAGGAACGTAAAGTAGCATGGTAAAAAAACGACGGATGCCAAAACGTGATCAACCGGATAAAAACAGTCGTAATACAGGCAAGATTCTGCTTATATTAATGATGCTGGTGCTGGTTGTGTTGGGGGTCCGTTTTTCTTATGTCGCTATCACAAAAGATGTACGGGGGCATAAGTTAGACAAGGCAGCCCAGCTAATCTACCGTAGTCAAAATGAAATTCAAGCTAAACGAGGCGAAATTTTTGATGCAGTAGGTAACCCACTAGCAGAATCTTCAACAACTTATACATTGGCGGCTGTACTAGATAGCAGTCAAAAGTCTTCTAAAGGTAAGCCAATGTATGTTAAGAAGGGCCAGGATAAGGCTGTTAGTGAGAAAATTGCAAATGTCATTGGTGGTAAAGCCAAGACGTACGAAAAGTTAATTAAAAGTGGTCGTAAGAATAACTTAAAGCAAGTCCAGTTTGGACAAGATGGTTCAAATTTGAATGTTAAAAAGTATAAGCAACTTAAAGCACTTAATGTGCCAGGATTAACTTTCACACCAAGCGAATCACGTTTATATCCTAATGGGACCTTTGCATCTGATCTAATTGGCTTAACAAAAAATGACAATAGTAGTGATGGTAAAGTCATTTCAGGAATAACTGGTATCGAAAAATCTTGGAATAAACAATTGACTGGTCACAATGGTGTCAAAACAACCTCAACAGATACCAATGATCGTGCAGTTTCAAAGAAAAATCTAGCTGTTAAAAATGGTTATGATATATACACGACAATCAATACAAAATTACAAACAACTCTAGAAAAGAGTATGCAAACGCTCGCCGATGATATGCAACCTAAAGCGGCACTTGCAGTGGTCATGGATACGAAAACTGGTAAAATTGTTGCAACGACCCAACGACCATCTTATAATGCCACAACAGGTGAAGGTATTGGAGATCTTTGGACGAACCAGTTATATGGGACCGCGTTCGAACCAGGTTCGGTTTTGAAAGGAATCACACTGGCAGCGGCTATCGATTCTGATAATTGGGATGAAGACGATACTTATGAATCAGGTACGTTAAAGATCGGTGACAAAAAGGTTACTGATTGGAATGATGGTGAAGGATGGGGACGTATCACGTATGGAAGAGGAATTGCAGCCTCTTCTAACGTGGCGATGGCCCTAACTGAGCAAGAAATGGGTGCACAAACTTGGCGTAAATACCTGAATAAATTTAAGTTTTTAAAATCAACGAACTCAGGCTTTAGCGATGAAGCAAAAGGTGGCATGCAATTTAAGTATCCAATTGAGCAAGCAAACACTGCTTTTGGACAAGCCATATCTGTGACACCGTTACAGATGATGCAAGGCTATTCAGCGATTGCTAACAATGGTAAGGAATTACAGCCACAAATTATTGAGAAGGTAGTGGATCCAAATACTAATCGAGTCGTCTCACAACCTAAAGCGAAAACTGTTTCCAAACCAATTAGTAAGTCTAGCGCGAAAGCGACGCGTAAACAATTGGAAGATGTTATCTATTCTAAGCATGGATTAGGAAAAGATTATGCCATTCCGGATGTTCGGACAACTGGTAAGTCTGGAACAGCTCAGGTGGCTACTTCTTCTGGATATTCATCACCAGGAGATAACACTAATGAAATTCACTCATGGATGGGGATGGCACCCTCAAACAATCCACGTTATATGATGTATATTGTGACAAAGCAGCCACAAAAAAATACAGATAATATTGCAAAAGATATGTCAGATGTCTTCAAAAAGGTGATGGCACAAGCTTTGGATATGTCTGAAAGTGACAATAAGGTGGTTGTTAGTTCTAATAATCAAGAGGTGGGTGTACCAACGGTTGTCGGTGGTGTAACGAAAGAATCTACAAAAGAGATAAAGTCCAATCGTCTGACACCGGTTGTCATGGGTGACGGTAAAACAATTAAAAGTCAATCAATAACTGGCGGTGAAAAATCAATTGTTGGTCAACGTATTTTCTTGAATACAGGTAAGAATATTGCTGTGCCTAATATGGCCGGTTGGGCAAAAAGTGATGTATTAGCTTGGGCAGAGTTGGCAGATATCAAGGTTAACATCAAGGGTAATGGATTTGTGACGACCCAATCAGTCAAGGCAGATTCAAAATTATCTGATGGTTATCATGAAATTACGGTAGAATTTAAAGAGCCTAAGACGTCAAACTAGGAATATAGGTGAGTGAGAGGAGTAGTCGAATGTCGACTTTTTTAGTGGGACTATTATTTAGTCTAATTGTTACGGTACTGGTAGTGCCGCGTCTACGAGATTGGTTTAAAAAAATTAAAGTAGCCCAAATGGTTATGCGTACTGGGGAACATGAGCCGGATCATGCTGCCAAAGCAGGAACACCAACTATGGGTGGCGCTGGGTTTATTCCAGTTGTTGTTATCGGTTTTATTATTTTAGCGTTAGTCACTAAAAATGCTGCTTCAACGGGTTGGGCAACTTTGATTGCGATTGTAGTATTCGCAATTGTAGGCGCTTTTGATGATAGTATTAAAGTCTTCAACCATCGTGATGAAGGCTTACGATTTTTACCCAAGCTATTTGCTGAAATTGCAGCTGCTATTTTGGGTGTGATCGTACTAGCCTTAGGTAAGTTTGATTTCTTCTTAAACTTACCATTCGGGTTAGGCGAATGGTATAGTGTGATTGCTTACACTTTGTTTACGATTTTCTGGCTAGTTGGTTGGTCAAATGCAACTAATTTAACTGATGGGTTAGATGGTTTGGCATCAGGAACAGCTATTATTGCGTATGTTGCATATCTAGTGATTGCTATCGTGCAAGGCGATATGACGATGGTCTTGTTGGACGCATTAATAATTGGCGCTTTACTTGGCTTCCTGTTCTTCAATCATTATCCAGCAACTATCTTTATGGGTGATACCGGATCCCTTGCCCTGGGAGCTGGATTAGCAATGAATTCATTGGTATTACACCATGAATGGTCATTATTGATTATTGGTTTTGTCTTTATGATTGAAACGCTAAGTGTCATTATTCAGGTCACTAGTTTTCATTTCTTCAAGAAACGTATTTTCTTAATGACTCCTATTCATCATAGTTTTGAAAAAGGTGGTCTAACTGGTAATACGGAGAAACCATGGAATGAATGGCAAGTAAATCTATTCTTTTGGGGAACTGGACTAGTTATGGCAGTACTTTATCTTGTATTCTGGTTCTCATAAATAAAAATAATCATGGGGTGCGATTCCCCGTATACATATCTTAAAAAAGGGGCTCTTAATAATGAATAAACACGTATTAATAATTGGATTTGCACGTTCAGGTGCAGCCGCGGCCAATTTATTGCAAAGTGAAGGCGCCCACGTGACTGTTTCGGATCCTAAGCTAGACACTATGGATGAGAAAGTAAAGGCATTGAAGGCAAATGATGTGCAATTTACCACTGATCAATCAGTTGAACTATTAAAGAATGTTGATATAATCGTCAAAAATCCAGGTATTCCGTACACAATTCCGATATTGGTAGCTGCCCAAGAACAACAAATTCCAATTGTTGTTGAAGTGGCTCTTGCCCAACAGTATATTCAAAAAAACTGGGTTGCTGTAACGGGATCTAATGGGAAGACAACGACAACAGAGATGATTTCATCTGTGTTGAGGGCACAGTCGGGAAAAGGTCACGTGCTAGTTGCGGGTAATATTGGTACCCCAGTTAGTGAAGTTGCTCCTCAAATGACAGCGGATGATGTGTTAGTCACTGAGTTATCATCTTTCCAGTTAACGGGTATGCCAGCTCCCAAGCCACATATTGCGGTGTTAACTAATATTTTTGGTTCACATTTGGATTTTCATGGGACACGGGCAAACTATGTTGCTGCTAAAATGAACATTACAAAACATCAAACGGCAAATGATTTTTTTGTTATTAATTATGATAAAGAAGAATGGCGTCATTTAGCGGAACAAACAAAAGCAACCATTATACCTTTCTCACGGGAAGGTTTCAGCGAAGCAGGTGCTTATTTGAAAGCAGGCAACTTATATTATCAAGAAGAAGTTATTATGGCTGCTGACGAATTAGGAGTTCCTGGTACACATAATATAGAAAATGCACTAGCTGCGATTGCTGTTGGTAAACTAATGGGAATTGACACAGAGAGCATTGCGAAAGCATTAAAGAGCTTTTCGGGAGTAGAGCATCGATTACAATTTGTTGGTAAGTTCTACGATCGTCAAGTGTATAATGATTCTAAAGCAACTGATATTGAAGCAACGGAAATGGCTTTATCTGGATTTAATGTGCCAGTAGTATTATTAGCTGGTGGATTAGATCGAGGAGATGATCAAATGCGACTTCTAACTGCGATGAAGCAGCATGTTAAGGGCTTGATTGTATTCGGAGAAACGGCTGATAAATTGGCTGAAGTTGGTAAAACGATTGGGATACCAGTTGTTCACGCCAAGGATGCACCTAGTGCGGTAAAACCAGCCTTTGAGTTAAGTGAAGCAGGTGAGGTCATTCTATTATCTCCCGCTGCTGCATCTTGGGATCAATTTCCAGATTTTGAAACAAGAGGAAACTTGTTTGTCGATGCCATAAAAAATTTTAAAAATTAGACAATAAAGATTAGAGGGGATTAGATATGCGTATTATTGTATCTGGTGGTGGCACAGGTGGTCACATTTATCCAGCATTAGCAACAGTTCAGCGCTTGAAAGCATTGGAACCTGATACAGAGGTTTTATATATTGGTAGTGAACGTGGCTTAGAGGGTAGTATCGTACCTAAAGCTGGCTTTAACTTCAAATCATTGAAGGTACAAGGCTTCCATCGCTCATTATCGCTAGACAATTTTAAAACAATCTACCTTTTTTTGAAGGCAACTCGTGAAGCTAAAAAATATTTAGACGCATTTAAGCCGGATGTGGTTGTTGGTACTGGTGGTTACGTTTCTGGTCCTGTGTTGTATGCTGCGCAACAAATGGGGATTCCAACGGTTATCCATGAACAAAATTCAGTCGTAGGAGTAACGAATAAATTTTTGGCCCGCAAGGTAACCAAAGTTGGGGTGGCTTTTCCAGCAGCATTACCAGCTTTTAAAGATAATTTAGCAACGATTGTTGGTAATCCTAGAGCACAAGAAGTTGTTGATGGTCAGGGTAGCTTTGATTGGGAAGGCTTAGGCTTATCACCTAATAAGCCATCAGTGCTTGTTTTTGGTGGTTCACAAGGGGCTATTAAAATTAATGCGTCAATGATTGATGCTTTATCAAGTTTTGCCAATAAACCATATCAAGTTATTTTTGTTACTGGATCAAAACGTTTCGATGACGTTAAGCAAGAGATGGCTACGAAAAAGATTGAAACGACAGAAAATGTAGCGGTTGTACCATATATTAGTAATATGCCGCAATTGATGCCAAGGGTTTCCCTAGTTGTTGGCCGAGCAGGTGCGACAAGTTTAGCGGAGCAAACAGCTTTGGGTAAACCAATGATTCTTATTCCTAGCCCATACGTGACTAATGATCATCAAACGAAAAATGCACGTAGTTTAGCAAATGCTGGGGCTGCTGAGATGATTACAGAGGAATCGCTATCTGGTACAACTCTATTTGGTACGATTGATCAATTGATGACAGATGAGAAACAACGCCAACTAATGGCAGAGGCAGCGATGAAGATGGGTGTTCCTGATGCTGCAGATCAATTTATTGCATTGATTAAGAGCGTTATAAAGTAATTTATTTCTGTGAGGAGTCTGTAGGAGGTTACGATGACTGATAAAAAAGAAAATCCGCATAATAAAAAAGACCATGCGAATTCCTCTGATATTCAGGCGCATTTAAATGCTTTATTATCAGGGAAGGTTGAGTCATCAAAACCAAAGCGGTCAAAACATTTAGATGAAAAAGAATCGCAATCCAATCCGAAACAAGCGGATGATAAGCAAGGCACCAAAGATGATCATGACACCGATATCTCAGATGAGGCAGTTAAGCCCGATGATGACGAGGTTAAGACAACAAAGCATAAACGTCCAAAAAGAAAACGCTTTTTATTTTCGCACGAGAAGGCAGCGATTAAAACGCTGATTGTTTTATTGATTATGGCTGCTGGATTGATTTACTTGATTTCACCAGCAAATCAAGTGCAAAAATATGAGGTTGTTGGTACACATGAGTTGTCGGATAAAACGATCTTACGTGCTGCAGGCTTAAAAACGGGGCAACCACTACTAACCACATTAAATCAAAGCGACTATTTTAGTCGCATGGCAAAAAGCAAAAATCCTCAAATTCGTCATTTAAAATTGACAAGGAAGTCAGATAATACGCTACAAGTAAAAGTTGATGAAATTGTCAAAGTTGGTTATGTTAAGGTTGATAATAAATACTACCCGATATTAGAGAATGGTAGTATGTTGGATCGCGGTTTAAGTAATCAACAAGTTGGTGGCTTGCCGATATATGATGGTTTTACGGCAGATAAACAGTTACGAAAAACATTGTCAGAATTTGGCAAACTTTCTGATCCATTAAGACATGCAGTATCAGAAATAGTTTGGTCACCAAATAGTCAAAATAATCAACGATTACTAATTTACATGAATGATGGTAACCAAGTGTTGATTAGTGCAGACGAAATGTCAAAGAAGATGAAGTACTATCCGGGGATGGTTGCACAACTAAATAAAACCGGGGTAGCAGATTTGCAAGTAGGAGCATATTTTAAACCATATGATTAATAAAACTAGGCGCAGGTCTGGAAGAATGCCCCTAAAGTATGGTATTATTCTTAAAGAATTGTTTATTTATTTAAACATTTTGTATGGTAGTCAAAGGAGGAATTAAGATGGCCAACCATGGATTAATTGTTGGTCTTGATGTTGGGACTAACACCATTAAAGTGCTAGCAGCAGATGTTAGAGATCAACAGGCTAATATTGTAGCGGTTGGTCGATCTGTTGCACACGGTGTAAAGAAGGGCGTTGTTGTTGATATTGATGCAACAGCGACTGATATTCGTCAAGCAGTAGCACAAATAAACGAGCAGACTGAACAACCGATAACAGAAGTTGTTGCAAGTTTACCTGCAAGCAACATTCAAATTCAGCACGTGAAGGGAACTGTAACGGTTAAAGATAGTCAACATATCTCATATGAAGATGTGGCTAATACTGTACAGGAAGCAGTTAAGATACAATTGCCTTCAGACCGTGAAGTAGTTGAATTAATTCCGACAGAATTTGTAGTCGATGATTTTGATGGCATCCAAGATCCAAATGATATGGTGGGGATGCGACTAGCAATGCATGGTATTGCTTATACAGCACCAAGAAATGTCATGGGTAATTTACGCATGGCTATTAGTAAGTCTGGACTACAACTTCGTGATTTTGTTTTGGCACCATTAGCATATAGTAAAACATTGCTGGATGATGGCCAACAAGAATTTGGTACAATTTTGTTAGACATGGGAGCTGGGCAAACCTCAGCCACCGTTGTCCATGAACACCAACTCAAGTTTTTGTCATCATTCCCGGCAGGAAGCGACAATATTTCTCGAGATATTAGTACAGTTCTTGAATTAGGACTACATGATGCTGATATGTTAAAGCTTGATTCTGGTTTTGCACTATCAAAGTTAGCGCAAGACGAAAATCAACTTGTTATCAAGAAAGTTAGTGCTGAAGAGCTTGAACAAATTTCGGAAACATTACTGGCGCAGATTATTGAAGCCAGAGTCATGCAAATCTTAGGAAAGCTTGGCGAAAAACTAGACTTGGTTGGTGCATTTCAAATGCCTGGTGGCGTTATTGTGACTGGTGGTGGTGCCGCTTTACGTGGTATGACGGAAGCTATTCATGATGCTTATAATGTGCAGACAAAATTGTTTGCGCCAGATGATATTGGCTTACGCCATCCTGGCTACGCCGGTGCATGGGCATTAGTACACTATGCAGCACAGCAAACACCAATTCAATTGGTTGTAAAGCAAGCTTTGTATGGGCTACCACTTGTTGTTCTCGGACAGCCTAGTATGGGAGCACAATTACCACGTGAGAAGCGTGGCGAAAAGAAAAAGCAAAAAGTCGAACAACAACGTGCCCCTCAAATTGAACCTGAAAAGGCCGAGTCGACTGAAGTAACTGATGAAGAACAACCTAAGAAGAAAAATAGGATTAAGAATTTCTTTGCGGAGTTCTTTGACTAATTCATAAATTAACAAAAAAGGAGCTCAATATGGATTTGCAAATGGACATGAACCAAGAATACGGTGCGACAATAAAGGTCATCGGAGTTGGTGGCGGTGGTGGAAATGCTGTCAACCAAATGGTAACTGATGGTGTAGAAGGTGTAGAGTTTATCGTTGCTAACACCGACGCACAAGCTCTTGATCGTTCTTCAGCAGAGAATAAGATTCAAATTGGATCAAAAGCTACGCGCGGTCTTGGGGCTGGTGCTCGTCCTGAAGTTGGTGAAGCAGCAGCTAAAGAGAGCGAACAAGAACTAACTGAAGCATTGCAAGGTGCTGATATGGTCTTTGTCACTGCCGGAATGGGTGGTGGTACTGGAACTGGTGCTGCACCTGTTATCGCTAAAATTGCTAAAGATTCTGGTGCATTGACGATTGGTGTTGTGACCCGTCCATTCTCTTTTGAAGGGCCAAGACGTGGTAAGTCTGCAGCCGAAGGATTAGCAAAGTTAAAGGACAATGTCGATACATTGATCGTCATTGCTAATAACAATTTGTTACAAATCGTTGATAAAAAGGCACCTATCATGGAAGCCTTCAAGATGGTCGACGATGTGTTACTACAAGGTGTATCAGGAATTTCAGATTTGATTACAAAGCCTGGAATTATTAACCTTGACTTTGCGGATGTTAAGACAGCGATGGCTAGTCAAGGCACTGCTTTGATGGGAATTGGTTCTGCATCTGGAGAAAACCGTGCAGCCGAAGCAACACGTAAGGCAATTGCATCACCATTGTTGGAAGCAAAAATCGAAGGTGCAACAAATGTGTTGCTTTCTGTTAAGGGTGGCGCTGATATGTCATTGTTTGAAGCGCAAGAAGCTTCTGAAACAATTGCCCAAGCATCAGGCACTGATGTTGACATTATCTTTGGTACAACGATTGATATGGAAATGGAAGGTGACTTGGTCGTCACAGTTATTGCAACTGGCATTGACCGTCCAGAAACACCACGCCCAGAAATCAACTTAGGTGCTAACAAGCAAGCTAGTCCTTTCCAGGCGGTTTCAGAACAACCAGTTCAACCACAGCCACAACAACCTGTTGTTAATAATGATCCTTTTGCAGATTGGGGTACACCTTCTGAGCAGCCTAAAGCGCCGCAACAAAGTGCGCCAGCACAATCAGCTGCACCATCTCAACAACAATCAGCACCATCTCAACCAAGTTCATCTGAAGAAGAAATTGAGCGTCCAGCTTATTTCAATTGGATGAAGCGTGGTGATAAGTAAGGAGACTGGTCATGGCATTTAAGTTTAAAGATTATATTTTTGGTGTTGATGATAACTATTATTATGAAGACGATGATTCAGAAAATAGTCAGGAAGACCAAAAATCAACAAACTTCACAGAATCAAATAACAATGCCACTCGTCCAACAAATGAGCGACGTGCAAATGTTCTCAAAATGGATGGATCAAGAGATGATCCAGCTAAGATAGCTTTGTACGAGCCACGTACATATGCAGATGCCCAAACGATTGCTACCCAGTTACTTGGCGGTGAAGCGGTTATCGTTAATTTAGGATCAATCGATGAAAACACTGGTAAGCGTATTTTAGATTACCTTGGTGGCACGGCATTTGCAGTTGACGGTACGATTGAGCGAGTTGGTGAACGCATATTTTTAGCAACCCCGCATAACTTCGAGATTTCAGGAACAATTTCCCAGAATCTCGGACAACAATTTAATTAATAGGTGGTAATATGTTAACAATCCTTGGATTATTAAATTTGCTACTCCGAGCATTAGAATTTGTCATCGTTATTTGGGTGTTGATGTCTTGGTTACCCGGGGCACAACATTCATCATTTGGTCAATTACTTGGTCGAATATCAGGTTTGATTTTGAACCCATTGCGACGATTTATACCAACTATTGGTATTATCGATTTAACGCCTTTAGTTGGGTTGATTCTATTGCAAGCAGCTGAAATGGGATTGCAAGCAATTGCTCGAACAATGATATAGAGAAGATTATGGTTGATAATGTAGCACAACATTTCCGCCCTAATGAAGCCACGTTTCTTAATTCAGCGGAAGGCTTGGTTCGTCAGGTATTGGATGAATATAGTCCAGTCTTGACGAATTTTTTGAACCCAAGAGAAATTTATATTCTAACAACTTTGGTCAATCAGCAGGATGATTTAAAAGTATTTCAATATGGCGGATATCCGAATGCCGAAAATCAACGATTATTGATTGCACCAAACTATTATGTGCCAGTATTAGACGACTTTGATTTAAAGGTTATTCAAATTAAGTATCCTGAAAAATTTACAACGTTACATCATAGTACAATTTTAGGTACTTTCATGCATAATGGTATTGCACGGCAAAGTATTGGTGATATTATTAAGGGTGAGAATGAAACGTGGTATTTTGTCGCCACTAAGGCGATAGGGACATTTATTTTACAACAGCTAGATCACATTGGTAAGGCGAAAGTCCGCTTTAAAGAAGTGACGGGTGACCACATTACTGTGGTTGATAATGAATGGACAATCATTAATACAACGGTGAGTTCTTTACGACTAGATAGTATCGTCGCAAATGGGTATAATATTTCTAGGAACCATGCGAAGCAGATGATTGAACATGATTTAGTACGAGTTAATTGGACTGATATTAATAAGCCTGATTATGTCCTAGCTGTTAACGATTTGGTTTCGGTACGACAGTATGGTCGTTTGAAAATTGACGAACTTAATGGTTTAACTAAAAAAAATAAATGGCGAATAACAATGGCCGTTATTAAAAAATAGATTGGAGAAATCTCATGGCATTGACCCCACAAGAAATACATGCAAAAGAATTCACGACAAGTCGCAGCAAATGGTATGACAAAGCAGAGGTTTCTGACTTTTTGGATCAAATTGTGACAGATTATGATGCTTTGATGCAAGAAAATCAAACATTGAAGACGCAATTGGCAGAAGCTGATGCAAATGCTAAGCAAGTTGAGGAGATGAAACAATCAGTAAATTCATCTATCTTAATTGCCCAAGAGGCTGCTGACCGTTTGAAGAAGCAAACTGAGGCTGAAGCCGAAGCAACATTGCAACAAGCACAAACTGAAGCACAAAAGATTGTGATGGAGGCAAATGCAAAGGCAAATGCGCTATTGACTGATTCACAAAACAAAAATGAAGCACTAGTTGCTGAAAAAGAAGGCTTGGATAAGGAAATGGGTGCTTTCAAGGCAAAAATTGAAGGTATGCTACAAGCGCAATTGGATATGGTGCAAACTGATGAATGGGCCGCATTCCAACAACCTGCTTCATATCAAGAGCCATCAGCAGTAGCTGGTTCTGAGCCTGAGCCTGCTTCTGAAGCTGTTTCGGAAGATGATGCCGATACAGTTGTTATTTTCCCAGAATCAAGTGAAGATTCAGAAAATTTCTTGAATAAGGATAACTAATTAGTTATTATAGATAGCATAAAGTTTCTGACCAAAAAGTATAGTTTATTCTAACCAGCGACTTAGGAGATGGTGTGAGCCTAAGATAGTAACGAAGTATACCTATCAGCAGAAAAACAGTACACATACATTTTGAAGAGGCAATTTATTAGGTTAAATTGTGAATTCGGGTGGTACCACGGTTAAAAACGTCCCGCATTAGTCAAAAATGACTGATGCGGGTTTTTTGTTACCAACTTATTGATTGGTAATCAACAATGGGTTGAGGAAAGGAAAAACTTATGAAAATCAAGAAAACATTAAATCTTGGTAAAACCAAGTTTCCAATGCGTGGTAATTTACCACAAACAGAGTTACAACGCGAAAATATTTGGTTTGAAAATAAAGTCTATGAACGTCGTCAAAAATTAAATTCAGGTAAGCCATCATTTATGCTACATGATGGACCACCATACGCCAATGGTAATATTCATATTGGTCATGCAATGAATAAGATTTCAAAGGATATCATTGTACGTTATAAGTCTATGAATGGCTATTATGCACCATATGTTCCAGGATGGGATACTCATGGGTTACCCATTGAGCAACAATTAACAAAGGCTGGTAAAGATCGTAAGAAGGTTGGCCCAGTTATTTGGCGTAAGATGGCTGATGAGTTTGCTCATAAGCAAGTTAAGAAACAAATGGCTGATTTCAAGCGTTTGGGAGTATCTGGTGATTGGGATAACCCATATTTAACTTTGCAACCTTCTTTTGAAGCTGCACAGCTTCGTGTGTTTGGTAGTATGGCAAAGCGCGATTTGATTTTCCGTGGTAAGAAACCAGTCTTTTGGTCATGGTCATCAGAATCAGCTTTGGCCATGGCTGAAATTGAATATCATGATGTAACGTCAGAGTCAGCATTTATTTCTGAACAAGTCAAAGATGGTAAAGGACTACTAGGTGAAGATACCTATCTAGTTGCTTGGACAACGACACCATGGACAGTACCTGCTTCACAGGCGTTGGCTGTTCATCCTGATTTTAAATATGTTCAAGTGCAACCAAAGAATGTAGACAAGAAGTATCTAGTTGCTGAATCATTACTAACAACATTGTCAGAGAAGTTTGGCTGGGAAGAGCCAGAAATTTTGGCAACTTTTGAAGGTAAAGATCTTGAATACATAGTGACAAAGCATCCTTATATCGATCGTGATATTTTGGTTGTTTTGGCTGATTATGTAACCGACGACACTGGAACAGGTTTGGTTCATACCGCTCCTGGCTTTGGTGAAGATGACTTTATGACTGGTAAGCGTTACGATATCAAACCAATTATGAATGTTGATGATCGTGGATACTTAACGGCCGAAGCTGGTGAAGATTTCGATGGTGTATTCTATGAAGATGCTAATGAGGTATCATTGCAGAAGTTAAGAGATGTTGATGCCCTCGTGCAGTCTGAGCCTATTACACACAGCTACCCATTTGATTGGCGTACGAAGAAACCTATTATTTTCCGAGCTGTCCCACAATGGTTTGCATCAATTGATGGTTTCCGTCAAGAGATTTTGGACGCATTAGATGAAGTGACTTTCAAGCCTGCATGGGGTAAGAAGCGTCTGTACAACATGATTCGCGATCGTGGCGATTGGGTTATTTCTCGTCAACGTGTCTGGGGTGTACCACTACCAATTTTCTATGCCGAAGATGGTACGGCCATTATTGATGTTGATGTCATCGATCATGTTGCTGATTTAGTGGCTGAACATGGTTCAACAGTATGGTTTGAGCGTGAGGCCAAAGATTTATTGCCTGAAGGTTATACGAATGAACATTCACCTAATGGAGAATTTACCAAGGAAACAGATATCATGGATGTTTGGTTTGATTCTGGTAGTTCACATCAAGGAGTTATGGCAACTCGACCAGAGCTAGAATTCCCAGAAACAATGGTTTTGGAAGGTTCTGATCAATACCGTGGTTGGTTTAACTCTTCATTGATTACATCAGTAGCGGTCACTGGTAAGGCACCCTATAAGGAAGTTGTTTCACAAGGATTCACCTTAGACGGTAATGGTGAAAAGATGTCAAAATCAATTGGTAATATCATTGATCCAAATGAAGTTATCAAGAAGATGGGTGCTGAAATCATTCGTCTATGGGTATCAACAGTGGATACGTCTGCTGACGTACGTGTATCAATGGACATCTTGTCACAGACCTCAGAAACCTACCGTAAGATTCGTAATACGATGCGTTTCTTGTTAGCTAATACAACTGATTTTAATCCTAATGAAGATGCGATTGCATATGACGACTTAACACCAGTTGATCAATACTTCTATGCACGCTTTAACCAGTTGGTGGGGGAGCTAAAAGCAGCTTATGATACCTATGATTTCCAAGCAGTGCATAAATTATTAGTTAACTTTATTAACGTTGATTTGTCAGCCTTTTATTTGGATTTTGCTAAAGACATTTTGTATGTTGAAGCACCAGATGGACATTTGCGTCGTTCGCTACAAACCGTTTTGTACAAGATTGTCGTTGGCTTGGACAAGTTAATGTTGCCAATTTTGCCACATACAGCGGAAGAAATCTTTGAGTATTTGCCATATGAGACAGAGGACTTTGCTTACTTAACTGATATGCCAGAGACAGAAGATTTGGGTGATACCAAAGCCTTATTCGAAAATTGGACTTCGTTTAAGACATTACGTAATGCCACGAATAAAGCTTTGGAAGAGGCTCGTAACGCTAAGTTGATTGGTAAGCCAGCTGAGGCTGCCTTAACGTTGTACTTGACCCCTGAACAGGAACAAGTAGTGACATCATTGAATCAAGATATCCGAGTATTATTGCTCGTATCTCAGTTGCATCTCGCTAATGCGGCAGATGCGCCTGCAGATGTTATTGAATACGACGGTTATAAGATTCAAGTAGCGCATGCCGTTGGTGAGGTTTCACCACGAGATAGAATGTACCATACTGACTTGGGAACAGATAAAGATTTCCCAATGTTATCAGCACATGAGGCAGAAATCGTCCGTGAATACTTCCCAGAAGCATTAACAGAAGGTTTAGAATAAGTATCATTAATGCGTTTTAAGCATATGGAGGTTGGGACATTTGTTTTGTCCCAACCTCTTTTTTTGATTATAATGGATAGTAACTACTTAAAATGGATTGGAGAATCACTGCATGACGAAATTATATTTTATCCGCCACGGAAAGACTGTGTGGAATGCTGAAGGGCGTTTTCAAGGTTCCGGCGGCGATTCACCATTATTACCTGAGTCAGTGGCTCAAATTGCTGAATTGGGTGACTTTCTCAGTGATATTAGTTTTGCCCATGCTTTTACGAGCCCGATTAAACGGGCGATGGATACAGCCGAACAAACAATTGCTTATATGGACGACCAACCAGAATTAACCGTTTTGGATGGGTTAAAGGAGTTTTCATTTGGCATTTGGGAAGGTTTGACGTTTCAAGAAGTTAAACAGGATTGGCTAGCTATGTATGAGGCATCACGGCATCACCCAGAAAAATTTGATGCTAGTCAGGTACCAGGATCAGAAACATTTGAGGATGTTCAAGAACGCTTTAGAAAGGCAGTTTATTATGCTGTTCAGGCATATGGTGGTCCTGATGTAAACTTAATATTCTTTAGTCATGGCGCAGCCCTTACGGCAGGAATGGGGGGCTTATTAGACATTCCATTAGCGAACTTACGTGACCGCGGTGGATTAGGAAATACGAGTACCTCAGTACTAGAGACGAATGATGGTGTTAAGTTTAAGGAATTAATTCGAAATGACACAAGTTATTTGAATGTATCCGCTAATGTATCAAATACAATTTAGATTAGGTAGGGGAAAATGGCTAAAATAGATGATGAAGTTCAAAAAGATATCAAACAGTTGGTTAAGGATATCACTGAGCATCCTGATCATTGGCAAGCTTATGTTGATTTAGTAAATGTTTTAACAGTCACTAACAGCTTGGTTAAAGCGGAAGATTTAGCGTTAAAAAGTTTGTCTATCTTTAAAGACAATGCAGATGCGCAACAAGAGCTGTTTTATGCAACTGGTAATGTTTATTACACAGCGGCTGATTACACGCGTGCAACCAGCTTTTTCAATAAGATTACAGATGAAAAATTAAAGTATGATGCCATCATGATGCAGGCACAAAGTTTTTACGCACAAAACAAATTTAAACAGGCACTTGCTTTCGCGCTAACAGCTGTTCAACAAGATAACCAAGATTTAAGTGCACAGGTTTTGTTGGGCAACATTTGGTTGAGTTTAGGTGATAGTAAAGCAGCACGAGAAGCTTTTGATGCAGCACTCGCAATAAATCATGCCAATTATTCAGCAAATTTTGGGCGAGGTGTCGTGGCTGAAGCTTTGAATGAGCAGGATAATCAATGGTTACAGGCTGCTCAAAATATAAATCCAAAACAATATCAAGCAGATGCTGGTCGTTTAGATGATTTAATCAAGGTAATGTTGGGGAGCACAAGTGATGAGCGAAACTCAAACTGATCTTTTGGCGGATGAAACGACCGAGCCAACGGTTATCGGTCAAGTTGCGAATATCGTTTTTTCGGCGCAAAATTCTTTTTATAAGGTGTTGCGGATTACCATCGTGGGAAAAAATTTTGAATTTGATGATGATGAAATGACAGTTACTGGCAACTTTGGCGATATTCAAATAGGTGCCAGTTATGAGTTTAAAGGACAGCTGAAAGAACATCCCCGCTATGGTGTGCAGTTTGTGGCAACAAATTATCATCGACAAGCAGCTAGTTCAATATCAGGATTAGTCGCCTACTTTTCTAGTGAAAAATTTCCCGGTATTGGTAAAGCAACCGCAACGAAAATTGTTGATACTTTAGGAACGGATGCGATTGATCTAATTTTAGATAATGAAAAAGTGTTAGCAAACATTGATATTTCAGAAAAAGCGCAACAGGTCATTATTAACCAATTAGCGAAGTCTGACGGTATGGAACGGGCGATAATTGCATTGAATGATTTTGGCTTTGGTTCTAATTTAGCAACAACGATTTACCAAAAATATCAACAAGAGACGTTAACTATTTTAAAAAAGAATCCTTATCAATTAGTTATCGATATTGATGGGGTGTCGTTTAAAAGAATTGATCAATTTGCATTACAACAAGGGATTGATGCATTAGATGAACGGCGAGTTAATGCGGGTGTGATCGCTGCTATTAATTTAAAGACTTTTGAGTCCGGTGATACGTATATGGTATTACCTGATTTATTAGCTACCACAAAGCAAATTCTTGAGCGTGCACAACGGGTAGTGGTGGATGATGATTTAATCAAACAAGCACTATTAGCATTGACTAAAGAAGGTATTGTTGTTGCAGATGGTAGTTACCTCTATATTAGGGAAATTTATGAGTCTGAAAATCAAATTGCCAAACACCTCGTTGATTTAACTGAAAGAAAACAGCATACTTATTCGAGAAAACAAGTTGTTAAATATTTGGATGAAGTTGAATCGGCCAATGATTTTAAATATGATACAACCCAACGTGAGGCGATAATCGCGGCTTTAACTAACCAATTATTTATTCTGACTGGTGGACCAGGAACCGGGAAAACGACGATTATTAGTGGTGTTGTTGCAACGTTAAAAAAGTTACTCAGACAAGATGGTATGAAGTCTGATGAAATCGATCAAGGCATTCATTTAGCCGCGCCAACTGGCCGGGCAGCTAAGCGATTGCAAGAATCAACGGGGATGCTTGCTAGCACAATTCATCATTTACTGGGTATAACCGGTCGTGAGGCTAATTTAGATGATGTTGATATTGAAGAATTGACCGGGCAATTATTAGTTGTTGATGAAATGTCGATGGTCGATACACAGCTCTTTGCAACATTATTATCAGCAGTACGGCCTGATATGCAAGTCATATTAGTTGGTGATAAAGATCAACTACCATCTGTTGGTCCAGGACGCGTTTTTTATGATTTATTGGCAAGTGGCATTCTAAATTATCGTGAACTTGAGACGATTCATCGCCAAGGTAAGGGTTCAACTATTATTTCCTTAGCGAATGACGTTAAAAACGGTCACTTACCAGATGACTTTAAAGAACAAAAATTAGATCGATCATTTTTTGCAGCTGATTTAAGACGGGTGCCAAGCCTAGTAGAAAAAATTGCTACGAGTTGGCAAAAAAAAGGCCATTCTGTGGCCGATATGCAAATATTAGCACCGATGTATCGCACACAGGCTGGTGTTAATCATCTGAATGAAATTGCGCAAGATATATTTAATCCCCTGTCGAGTAAAAAGAAAACTATTTCAGTAAAAAATGGGGCAATCACATTCAATTTTCGGGTTGGCGATAAGGTCATGCAGACGACAAATGACCCAGAAAATAATGTCTTTAATGGGGATATCGGTTATATTTCGACGATTCTACTAGCAAAAGATAAAGCGAATACAGATAAAAAAGATGTGATTACGGTATCGTTTGATACTGGTGAAGTGATTTATACCCGTGAAAACTGGCAACATCTTACGCTAGCTTATGCGACGACCATTCATAAATCACAAGGAACGGAATATAAGTTGGTTATTATGCCGTTGGTGAGTGCTTTTTCGCGTATGCTACAAAGAAACTTGCTTTACACTGGTTTAACCAGAGCTAGTGAGTCGCTAGTCTTATTGGGCCAGGAGAGTGCTTACCAACAAGCAGTCCTAACCACTGGCGTCGATCGACAGACTACCTTACAGGCACGGATTATGCAGTATGCTAATCAACAGGCAGTACCAAAGGAACCACAAGAGGTGGCGGCAACGACTGTGGCTGAGCAGCCTGTTTCGCATGTGAAAAAAGAACGTGAAGTAGCCGATGATGAGATTAAAAAAACAATACCAAAGTCAATACATGATAATTATCTACTCACAAATGAATTGATTGAGAGCCATCAAATTGATCCTAATATTGGGTTAGATGGGCTGACACCAGCAGACTTTATGTCTGTCTGAGTGAAATAAACTAGTCATTGCATCAATTATATGATAGAATAAGACGATAAATTTTCGATAGAAAAGGGGTTTCTGAAATGTCAGGACATAGTAAATGGCATAACATCCAAGGACGTAAGAACGCCCAAGATGCAAAGCGTGGTAAGATTTTCCAAAAGTTAGCTCGTGATTTGTACACGGCAGCTAAAGCAGGCGGTGCAGATCCAGACACAAATTCAGGATTACGACTAGTTGTTGATAAGGCTAAGGCAGCAAACATGCCTAAGGATAATATCCAACGTGCTTTAGATAAGGCATCTGGAGCCAATGGTGCCAATTATCAAGAATTAACTTATGAAGGATACGGACCAGCAGGTATTGCTATTTTAGTGGAAGCTTTAACAGATAATACTAACCGTACTGCTTCTTCTGTACGTTCATCATTCAAGCACTTTGGTGGTGAGCTTGGAACATCAGGTTCAGTCTCATTCCAATTCGACCGTAAGGGTTATCTTGAAATTGAACGTGATGAAGATACAGAAATTGATGAGGATCAATTGTTGGAAGATATGTTAGATGCTGGTGCAGATGACATGAAGACGTTTGATGATCAATTTGAAATCTACACTGATCCTAAGGCATTCCCTGAAGTACGTGATGCTTTAGCAGAGAAGGGTTACGAATTCAGTATGGATGAAGTAACAATGATTGCACAAAACCCAATGGCTGTACCTGAGGATAAGCAAGAATCATTGGAAAATCTAGTTGCTGAATTGGAAGATAATGAAGACGTACAAGCAGTATTTACAACAGCTGAATAATGGCGTTTTATTTTCCGAAAACGATTAAGAGAACTTGTTTTATCAACAAGTTCTCTTTTTATTTAAAATAATATTGACTAATAATTAAATTAGGGATAGTGTTAAAATATTATTTATTTGAATAGAGTCGTTAACGTGTTCTGCCACAGACTTAAACATTTGATTAGGACAACTTTTGTTGAAACTACTATGGCTTTAGGTATATCAAATGTGTTTTGGTCATGTTGGCAGTTTACGTTAACATGATTTTTTTAGGGAGAAGAACTTATTATGTTGGAGCGTTTCTTTAAGCTATCGGAAAACCATACAACAGTACGGACCGAGGTCATCGCGGGTATTACAACCTTTGTGGCCATGGCTTATATCATCTTTTTAAACCCCTCAGTCCTTTCATTGACAGGTATGCCAAGCCAAGGTGTTTTCTTGGCAACGATTTTAACGGCAGTTACTGGTACGTTAATTACTGGTTTATTTGCTAACTTACCATATGCACTTGCTCCGTCAATTGGTATGCAAGCTATGTTTACATATACCATCGTGTTTGGCCTAGGATATACTTGGCAACAAGCGCTAGGAATGGTATTTTTGGTTGGTTTAGTTGATGTCATTATTACTTTGACTAAAGTTCGTTCATTGATTGTGAAGTCAATACCAGCCCAGTTAAAACATGCAATTGCTGCTGGTATTGGTTTATTTATTGCTTACATTGGTTTAAAGAACGCTGGCTTTATCAATTATTTGGTAAATGCAGAAAATATTATTTCTTTGAATAATACACCATTTAATGGTGGTGGTGCTAAGACTATTGAAACCCTTACGAGTAATGGTGGTACAACCCCTGAGATTGCAACCTTCACTGATCCATCTGTCATCTTAGCATTGATTGGGCTAATTATCTTAGTATTATTAGTCGTTTCGAATGTACCAGGTGCCTTCTTGATTTCTGTGTTTGTAACAACTTTAATTGGTATTCCAATGGGAGTTACCAATACTGATCTTGGTGGCTTGTCATCATTTACTTCAACATTCCATGATTTTGGTTCAATTTTCGGACAAGCATTAGGTTCTGATGGGTTATGGTCAATGTTTACGTCACCCAAAAACATTTTGGTAGTTATTTTAACAGTCTTTTCAATGGGACTTTCAGGGCTATTTGATGCGATTGGAACCTTTATTGGAACTGGTATTACAAGCGGTATCTTTTCAAAGGAAGATCAACGAGAATTCTATGAAAATAAAGGATTCAAGTCAAAAATGGATCGTGGTTTAGTTGCCGATACTTTTGCAACTATGTTTGCTGGAATTTTTGGAACTTCAAATACAACCACATTTATTGAAGCTTCGGCCGGTATTAAGGCTGGGGGTCGTACAGGACTAACCTCTGTCGTGATTGCAATTGGTTTCTTATTGTCAATCATTGCGGCACCATTAGTTAATGTAATTCCAAGTGCTGCGACGGCTCCTATTTTAGTGGTTGTTGGTATTACAATGATGAATGAATTTAAGGCAATTGATTGGGAGGATGTGGAAGTTGCCATACCGGCCTTCTTTACTTCAGCATTCATGGCCTTGTCATACTCGATTTCATATGGAATTGCCGCTGGATTTATCTTCTATGTCTTGATCAAGAGTGTAAAGCGTAAGTTTAGTGAAATTAGTGTTATTTTGTGGATCGTGTCATTATTGTTCGTTTTGAACTTCGTTGTAATGGCTATTGATTAATTTAAAATAGAATATTTTAAGTATAAAGAAGTTGGAACATGTATTTTGTTCCAGCTTCTTTTTTGTTAAAGATGGACAATTCGAGAGGAACAACGTCTCTGTTAATGTTAGGAGGTGAAAGTCAAATGCAAAAAACATTTTATAAGCTTATGGTTGCTGCTTCAGAACGTCATGCAAGTGATATTTATATTTGGCCAGATTCAGATGGGTTTCAAGTTATCTATTATTCGGCTATTGGTATTGAAAAAGTACATCATTTTAATACGAAAATCGGTGAGGCGCTTATTCGTCATATCAAATTTTCAGCTCATATGGACATTAGTGAGGTTCGTCGACCGCAACTCGGACGTTTGCACTATTCGATAGACCAACAATCATTGCACTTACGAGTTTCAAGTGTGGCAGATTTTTTAAATCGTGAATCAATTGTCATTCGCTTAATTTATGATATGCAGGACAATATTTTAGATTGGCAACCCAAGCATCAATTAAATGAATTAGCTGATCTTCTAAAATTAAAACAAGGATTGATTTTACTGGCGGGGCAGATGGGCTCTGGCAAGACAACGACGCTTTATCATGTTGCAACTAATCATTTAGATAATCAAATGGTGCTAACAATTGAGGATCCTGTCGAATTAGTCGCACCAGAATTTTTACAATTACAGGTAAATAATGCTGCGCATATGGGATATGAACAGCTACTGAAGTTAGCATTACGGCACCATCCCGATATTATGATTATTGGTGAAATTCGAGATGCTGAGACTGCTCATATCGTTGTTCAAGCAGCGCTGAGTGGTCACTTGATTTTGAGTACTGTGCATGCCATGTCAATCAAAGGTATTTGGTATCGCTTACGAGCATTCGGTGTGCCAATAGATTTATTAAATCAGGTGGTGGTTGGTTTGGGTTATCAGGAAATGATGACTCACGACAACCAGGCGTATGTACATTTAAAAATGACTAGTGGCAAACAGTTAAATGAATTATTGGTGGATTTAAAAAATGCAGAAACAAATGCAATGGCGTCGCAAGCTTCAAGTTGAATTTTTTGAAAACTTATGTCACTTATCAAAGGTTGGTTTTGATTTAGAGAATTCATTAAAGATGTTACAGGTGTTACTTAAGTTGCCAGTAAAGGATATGGCAAACATTATGGCTGGTTTAACGGCTGGCAAGACTTTTGCGGCAGTCATGACACCTTATGTCAGGAGTGAAATTGTACAACAGCTTGACTTTGCAATCATTCATGGCCGATTGACCCCATTGCTCCAAGAATTAGGTGCTCGCGAGCGAATAAGATTAACACAATTTAGTAAATTACGCCAAATACTGTTATATCCAATGGTTTTGATGGTTCTTTTACTTATATTAATTGTTGGCTATTTGACTGTTTTACTGCCTGAATTTAGGCAAGCGGGTATGAATTTATCAACTTTAAATTTACGTTTCAATACTTTTTGGATTATAACAGGCTGTGCACTGCCTATAATTAGTTGCTCACTTAGTTTTTGGTGGTTTACGAAGCAACGGTGGGAGATGCGAATGAAGTTGCTGATGAGGTGCCCTATTTTAGGCCCGCTATTAAGGCTTAGTATCGAGTATTATATTTCATTACAATTAGGTCTCTTAATATCGAGCGGGGTGCAGCTGGTGACTATTGTGGAGCGAATTCGCCAAAATTCACAAAATGAACTGCTTTCTTATATTAGTGATAAGGCTTGGCAAGCATTAAGTAACGGGGAAGATATTCGTGATTTTGTGTTATCTGTCGATTTATTACCAAAGGAATCTGCATTATTGTTCAAGCTTGGGCACACACAACAACAAATTGGTGAAAATTTCCAAATATTAGCGAGTCGTAAATTTGAATTGTTAGATGAACGCATCAAAAAGTATCTAACGCTAATTCAACCAATTTGTTTTGCTATTATCGGTCTGATTGTTATTGGGTTATATTACTTAACGCTGGTACCAATGTATAAAAATATGGGAGGAATCGTGTCATGAAAAAGAAGCAATTTTCACGCCGTCGAGGTTTTACTTTAATTGAAGTTGTGACGACGTTATTCATTATTGGCCTGTTAGTCGTATTGATTTATCCTAATGTTGCCAGTATTCGTAAAGCGGCTGAAGACCGCCAACGAACGGCACTAATGCACACATTGCAAAGCCAAATCAATATGTACCATATTGCACATGAAGACGGTAACGGCCAAGCAGTTACACTAGCTAATTTAATGAATTCAGGTTATTTAACCAATTCACAAGTACAGCAAATGACAAAAGCACACTTTGAAATTAAGGGTGATAAGGTAGTTCAAGGCAAGTGATATGAACCGAAAAGGCATCATGTTGTTCGAAACAATGATTGTATTAGCTATCTGTGTCGTACTTACTGTACCAGCAATATTACCGAAGTACGAACATGCTCGAAATTGGCAAAATGTAAAGCAGGAATTTGCCCAGAAGTATATCAAAGAACAGCAAAAAGTTGTTTTAGGAAGAGCGCTTGATTTTAATATCTATGGGGAGGGCGATACGCTTTGTATAGGTGATGAAGAAATTAAATTACCTAAGGGGTGGTGTACTAGTAATTATGTGCACATTAATTGGCGACCAACCACTGTAATTGCTGGGACAATTCGTTTTTACAATCGTATGACCAATGAACGTGTTTCATTAATTTTTCAATTAGGAGGTGGCGCTTATCGGTTCACAACGTAAGGGGTTTATTTTAATGGAGGCCTTAGTGAGTATGGTGGTTGTTTTGGGCACGTTGTTGATCGGTTGGCAATCGATTGAATCTGTTAGTCAACGCAACTGTTCCGATGAACATGCCATCAATGTTATAAAGGAAAAATATTATAAGGAACGTAAAGCATGGTTAACAGGAACAGATTTACGTTAATTGAGTGTATGGTGGCACTAATGATTCTTAGTGGTCTATTGTTTACCTTTGCCATCACAACACAGGGGCTCAAACTCGTTAATCAGCAACATAATTATGAAATCCAAAAGGTACAGGTTACACGGTTAATTGATCGCTTAGAAAATGATGCTTGGAACTATCAAATTATTAAGGCCACTGAGCATGTTTTAACAATCAAAAATTTGAAAACAGATAAGACGTATCGTCTTGGATTATGGGGGCACTGTTTGTGCCTATATCGTCAAGACGGCAAATTTTTATCTTACATGTTGCAAGTGAAAAAAGTGAATTTTAAACAGTTAAGGCCGCATTTATATAACATGACCTTGCAGTTTACAAATGGGGCAATTTTTAAGGAAGAAATATATATTAATGGTCAGAAAACGTAAGGCAATCATTTTAGTCCAGACAGTTACCTTGAGTTGTTGCTTATTGATGGGATTAACAGTTTGGTTAGGAAAACAAATGACACAACAACAGGTCAGAAAACAAGAGTATCAATATTGGTTAGGCCGTTATCAAGCTGTACACTATATACGAAATTGCAAGGAAATTAAAGTTGATAAACGATTATTTGTTTTACCACGTGTCATTGGCATTGCCAGGGGACACTACATTGTAAAGGTTACGGAATTACAAACAGTCAGGGTACCACAAATAAATAAATGATATAGCGCTTGTCAGTTATCAAGAAACTAGCTAAACTAGTCTCTAGAATGAAAGATGAGGTAACGACATGTACGAATCAATTGAAAGCAGTGTCAAAAATCTACAGGCAGCTCAGCAGAAACTAGTGGATTTCCTAGATATTGCATCAATAGAAGCTTTAATTATTTTATTTGAAGTGATGTTAGAACAGACTGATGAGGATTGGGCATCATTATCTGATGAACAAAGGCAGGATATTCAGTCAGATGTCCAAGCAGCAAAGTTTTCAGATCTACAAGTGGCCAACCGACGCCAAGTGATACAATTTTTGCTAGTTGGCACGATTCATCAGGATGGTTTACAGGCTAATTATCAGGTGACGCCTGATGCAATCGGCATGTGGATTGCCTTTGTTGCTGATACGTTTACTGAGGGAAAAGAGGCGGTGCAACTTAAGGATATAACTCTTGGTACCGGAAACTTATTGGCAACGACGAGTCAAGTATTACAGTCTGCGGGGAAAACGGTCCACGTTAAAGGATTTGAAAATGATGATACGATGTTGACAGTTGCAAGTGGTGTTGCAGCGTTACTAGACGAATCATGGCAAATTTCATTAACTGATAGTGTGGCGACAAAAATGACGGCAGATGCTGACGTTGTTATTGGTGATTTACCTATTGGTTATTATCCTCAAGAAATTTCGGAAAATTTTGCAACAAAAGCTGAGGAAGGCTTGACATTTGTACATCACCTATTAATAGAGCAAAGTATTGCTGCATTAAAGCCAGGTGGTTTGGCAATTTTAACCGTACCAGCAAATTTATTTGAGAGTGACCAAAGCAAAAAATTGTTAAGTTATATACAAACTGATGGGGTGTACTTTCAGTCTCTTATTCAATTACCAGATAAATTATTCAAAGATCCCAAATTAGGAAAAGTAATCTTGGTATTACAACGTTCTGGAGACAATGCTAGACAAGCAAAACCTGTCATGTTAGCCAAGGCACCAGAATTAACTGATGGACCTGAAAACAAAAAGTTTGTGACAGAATTGACAGCTTGGATGAAGGCAAATCACTTATATACTAAGTGATAGCAGTATCTTGTTGATGGCTTTATGTACACGAAAGTTGATTATTTGTGATATACTATTTTGAGTTAATAATGAATTCCGTATGGAAAGAGGAGATAAGTATATATGGCTAAGACAATGGCGATTAATGCTGGATCATCATCATTAAAGTTTCAATTATTTGAAATGCCAGCAGAAACAGTAATTGCAAAGGGACAAGTAGAACGTATCGGTATGAGCGATGCAATTTTTACTTTGAAATTTAATGGGGAGAAAACTGAGCTTGTGCAAGAAATTGCTGATCATGAAGCAGCAATCAACTTGTTGCTTGAGCAATTAAAGGCACACGAAGTTATCGCAGACCTTACAGAAATTACTGGTGTTGGTCACCGTATTGTTGCCGGTGGTGAGTGGTTTAACAAGTCAGTTATTGTTGATGATGAAGCGCTTGACAAGATTGAACGTTTAGCTGCATATGCACCATTGCATAATGCATCAGAAGCATTGGGAATTCGTGTATTCCAAAAGTTACTACCAAATGCTACTTCAGTTGCAGTGTTTGATACGGCATTCCACCAAACAATGCCTAAGAAGAATTACCTATATGCTTTGCCATATGAATACTATACAAAGTATGGTGCACGTAAGTATGGTGCACACGGAACATCTCATATGTATGTTGCCCAACGTACTGCTGCATTGCTTGGTAAGAAATTAGAAGATATGAAGTTGATTACTTTGCACTTAGGTGCGGGTGCATCAATTACTGCTATCAAAGATGGTAAGTCATACGACACATCAATGGGATTCTCACCATTAGCCGGTGTTATGATGGCTACACGTACAGGAGATGTTGATCCTTCTCTTGTTTACTACATTCAAAATCGTGAAGGATTATCAAACGATGAAATGCTTAATGTTTTGAATAAAAAGTCAGGATTATTAGGAGTATCATCACTTTCTTCTGATATGCGTGATTTGGAAGCTGTTTCAGATACTAATGATCATGCAGCATTGGCATTGGAGATCTTTATTGATCGTGTTATTCGTTACATTGGGCAATACTATGTTGAGCTTGGTGGTGTAGATGCATTGACATTTACTGCTGGTATTGGTGAAAATGATGACGCTGTTCGTGCAGAAATCATTAACCGCTTAGGATTCATGGGTATTAAGATTAATGCCGAGAAGAATGCTTCACGAGATGATGAAATCATTTTGTCAACGGATGATTCAACTGCAGCGGTTTTGAAGGTTGCTACTGATGAAGAACTTATGATTGCGCGTGATGTTCAAGCATTACAAGATAAGTAATAATAAGTAATTTCAATATAATATTATGAAAGCTGGAACTATTTTGGTTCTGGCTTTTTATTTGGTAATTAATCAAAGCATCATTAGGTCGATTGCATGAATTCTGGTAAAATAAATTAAGTGACTAATTACTTTGGCTAAAGATTAGGAAGGAGAAAGTTTATGTACGCGCGAGTAATTGTTGATGTACCAACAAGGCAAACCAACCAACCATATACCTATCACATTCCTAGTCTTTTTTCAGAAGCGCTGGTACGTGGTATGCGAGTGGTCGTTCCTTTTGGTAAGGGGAATCGATTGGTACAAGGTTTTGTGATTGAAATTAGTGATGAGGCAGAGCAACCTGACAAATTGAAAGATATTATGCAGATTGTCGAATTAGAGCCAGTCTTAAATGATGAATTATTAGAATTAGCAACTTGGGTTGCAAATTATAATTTTGCATTTCGTATCAGTGTACTGCAAACAATGTTGCCAAATGTTATGCGTGCTAAATATAGCAAGGTTTTGCGACTCGTTGAACCGGAAGCTTTGAACGACTTACCAGAGGTTAAAAATTTATTTGTTGATCGTGATGAGGTACCGTTTGATGCTGAAAATGTTGATATGGCGCTAGTACCTACTTTGTTGAAATTACAAAAACAACGCGTGATTGAAATTGGTTATGTTGTAAAAAATCGAGCAAAAGTTAAAAAAATTAATGCGTTAAAACCGATTAAGTCAGTAGAGTTTTATAAAAATCAAAGATCACAATTACGTCCGTCTGCTGTGAAACAAGCGCGATTACTTTCCTACCTGATACAATCGTCCCAATTATTTGTTCCAGTTAAAGAAGTGATTAAATCGTACCGATTAGATTACGCATCAGTCAAACAAGCAGAAAGTAAAGGCTGGCTTATTCAGAAGCCGTTAGAGGCATATCGAATTCCAAAACTGAGTACGCCTGTGAAAAGCACACAACCCTTGGCTTTAAATGCAGAGCAACAAGAAGCTTACATAAATATTGCAAATAATGTCTCGCAACATGATACAAAAACTTTTTTGTTGGAGGGCGTGACAGGTTCTGGAAAAACAGAAATTTACCTACAGACCATCGCAAAGGCATTGACTGTTGGGCAAACAGCACTAATGTTAGTGCCTGAAATCACTTTGACACCACAAATGGTGCGTCGCGTGAAAGGCCGCTTTGGTGATGATGTTGCCGTAATGCATTCGGGACTATCTGATGGCGAACGATATGATGAATGGCGACGTGTACAACGATCAGAGGTGCACGTCGTGGTTGGCGCAAGATCAGCAGTTTTCGCACCTCTTAAAAATATTGGCCTTATCATCATTGATGAGGAACATGAATCATCATACAAGCAAGATGAAAACCCTAGATATCATGCACGAGATGTTGCGCAATGGCGTGCAAAATATCACCAGGCAACGTTGGTTTTGGGATCGGCAACGCCATCATTAGAAAGCCGTGCACGTGCGCAAAAAGGTGTTTATCAGTTATTAACATTGAATCATCGTGCAACGAATAGTACATTACCAGAAACACATGTCGTTGATATGCGAGAGGCTATTAAACAGGGTGGTGATGATGTTTTTTCACCACAATTGTTAGCGACTGTTAAAGATCGTTTAGCTAAAAAGGAACAAATTGTCCTGATGCTAAATCGTCGGGGTTATGCTAATTTTTTAGTTTGTCGTGAATGTGGGTACACGCCACGTTGTGTTAATTGTGATGTGGCGTTGACCGTTCATAAAGATGTTTCACGATTAGTTTGTCATTACTGTGGTTATAGTGAAACTATACCAACGAAATGTAAAAATTGTGGTTCAATAAGGATTCGTCAGTTTGGTACTGGAACGCAGAAAGTAGCTGAACAATTACAGCAACAAGTTCCGCAGGCACGAGTATTACGTATGGACGTTGATACGACGCGTAAAAAAGGATCGGTTGATCGATTGTTGACAGCCTTTGGTAACCATGAAGCTGATATCTTATTAGGAACTCAAATGATTGCCAAAGGGTTAGACTTTGCGAATGTTACTTTGGTGGGCGTGTTAAATGCTGATACAACCTTATCATTGCCTGATTTTCGTGCCTCAGAACGCACATTTCAATTACTAACTCAGGTTGCTGGCCGAGCTGGTCGTGGGGATAAATCTGGAAATGTTATTATGCAGACCTTTAATCCAGATCATTATGCGATTCAGTTAGCTAGACATCAGGATTATGAGGCTTTTTACCATCAGGAGATGGCACTTAGACATGCTTGGCGATATTCACCATATTATTTTACGATTCAAATCAAATTTGCACATGAAAAGGTTGATGAATCAGCAAAGGCTGCCTATGAAATTGCTAATTGGTTGAAAGATATTATCAACAATGAAACAATCATGCTGGGACCAGCCACAGGAACGATTCCACGTATAAAAAATAAATATTATTATCGATTAGTTATTAAATATCGACATGATGATAATTTAATGCAGGCACTTGCAAGCTTAATGCAAAAAGGTCAGCAATTACAAAAACAGGGTGTCACAATCATGATTGATCGTGAGCCAATTAATTTCATGTAGTTACAGATAATATCGCCCAAACGGGTTGATATTATCATACATATATGTATAAAGGAGTTAAAAAAGCAATGACAAGTATTGTTTTCATGGGTACACCGGAGTTCGCGGCCCCTATTTTACAAAGTTTAATTGATGATTCAGCCTATAATGTATTGGCTGTTTTGACACAACCGGATCGACCAGTTGGGCGTAAACGTATGCTTAAACCAACGCCAGTAAAAGAAGTTGCAGTGGCGGCCGATATTCCGGTTTTACAACCAAATAAGTTATCAGGTTCTGATGAAATGGCACAAATTATTTCATTAGCACCTGATTTCATTATTACGGCTGCTTATGGCCAATTTCTACCAACCAAGTTATTAGATGCGGCTAAAATGGGGGCTATTAATGTTCATGCATCATTACTACCTAAATACCGTGGTGGAGCACCAATTCATTATGCTGTTTTAAATGGCGATGAAAAGACCGGTGTCACAATTATGTATATGATTAAAGCAATGGATGCGGGAGATATTATTGCGCAAGAAGAATTGCCAATTTTACCTGAAGACAATACTGGTTCACTGTTTGAGAAATTAAGTTTATTAGGTCGTGATTTATTATTAGTTACTTTGCCAAAATTAATTTCAGGGGATGTGACACCTGTACCACAAGATGTTGATAAAGTAAGCTTTTCACCCAATATTCAACCTGAGGAAGAGATTCTTGATTTTACGAAATCAGCTCAAGTTATCCATAATAAGGTTAGAGGCTTGTTTCCATTTCCGATTGCCCATACGTCAATTAATGGCACGCGGACGAAAATTCAACAAACACATCTGGTTGATGAGACGACAGATGCAAAGCCCGGCACGGTTGTGAAAAAAGGAAAGCATGAATTATGGTTGGCGGCTGGCGATGGACATGTGATTGCAATTGATGAATTGCAGCCTGCTGGTAAGCCTAAAATGACAATCACAGCCTATCTAAATGGTCATGCAAATTTTGCAGAGGGAGATCAAGTAATTACTTATGAGTAAAAAAAGTAACCAAAAAATTGCTAATTGGGAATTAACTAATCCTCGTGCTTTATCGGTTCGTGTTTTAGAAAAAGTGCACAATGGGGCATACTCTAATTTGCAACTAGATAGTATGATTAAGCAAGCCAATTTGTCGGAGAAGAACGTTCATCTGTTGACAACAATGGTTTATGGTGTAATCCAACATCGATTAACTTTAGAGTACTGGCTAACACCGTTTATTAAGCAACCACAGAAGCTGGATGCCTGGGTGCGTGAATTATTGTATATTTCATTATTTCAGATGCAATATTTGGATAAAATTCCAGATCATGCGATTCTTGACGAAGCCATTAATATTGCAAAACGTCGTGGCCATGATGGTACGCGAAAGTTCGTTACAGGTGTTTTGCATGCAATCCAAAGACAAGGTCTGGCCGACTTTGAAGGCATTGAAGAAGAAACACAACGTTTATCAATCAAAACGTCGCTACCATTGTGGTTGATTGAAACGTTAAATAATCAGCTTGGTTGGTCTAAGACAGTTGCTATTGCATCGGCAATTAATGAAGCACCAAAGCAATCCGTACGTGTAAACCATGAGCTGACTTCACCAGCAGCGGTGACGAAGTTGTTAGAAGACGATGGGTATCATGTGGCATCTTCTGAAGTCACTCCTGATGCATTATTGGTTTCTGGTGGTCATGTTGCTGGCTCACAGGCTTTTCAAGATGGTTTGTTAACCCTACAGGATGAATCAGCAATGCTAATGGCCCCTAGTCTGGAGATTATGCCAGATAGTAAAGTGCTTGATGCTGCCGCTGCACCAGGTGGTAAAACGACACAAATTGCAACGTACCTGGGCCAAGCACAAGGTGGTCATGTTGTCGCTTTAGATATTCATGATCACAAAGCTAAATTGATTAAAGAAAATGCCAATCGATTACATGTTGCAGACCGCATAGAAACACAAGTTTTGGATGCGCGAAAAGTAAGTGAAAAGTATGAAGATGAGACATTTGATCGTATCTTAGTGGATGCACCTTGTTCAGGCTTTGGATTGTTACGACGGAAGCCTGAAATTAGGTATGAAAAAACATTACAAGATAGTTACCAATTACAGAAAATTCAACGTGCTATTTTAGAAGCAGTTGCAAGTAAGTTAAAAAAGGGTGGTCGTCTTGTTTACGGTACATGTACGATTTTGCAAAGTGAAAATGAAGATGTTATCAATGACTTTTTAGCAAGTCATAGTGAGTTTAAATTAGTGCCTACTAAAACAGTCAATAACTTAGATGTTTTGGATGATCAAGGCATGTTACACGTGTACCCTGATGATTTTCAGTCAGATGGTTTCTTTATAGCGACATTAGTTAAACAATAATGGATTGTAGTGATGAAGGGATGATAAGATATGAAAATAGCATATGCATCTGACACTGGCCGTATGCGTGCCGAAAATCAAGATTATGTCAGTGTTTTTATCAATCAATCAGGTGCGCAGCTAGCTATTGTTGCTGATGGTGTTGGTGGTCAAAATGGTGGGGATGTTGCAGCGACGATGGCTGTTTCCCACATTGGTAATCAATGGCAACAATCAACGATTGACACAGTCGAAACAGCTAAGCAGTGGTTAATTGAACAGGTTAATAGTGAAAATGACACAATTGTGAAGACGGCCCAACGTTATCGAACGCTAAATGGTATGGCAACAACTTTAGTGATTGCGGTAATATTGGCAAATCAACTAATAATTGCTAATATTGGTGATTCCAGAGCCTACGTCATACGACAACGTCAAATGAGACAATTAACAGTAGATCATAATTTGGCGAATGAATTGTTGCAAGAAGGTGCTATCACAGAAGATGAGGCAGTGACTCATCCTGGCCGGCATTTGATTACACGTCAATTAGGTGTGACAGATGATTCAAAACCAGATTTGTTTGCGATTAATTTATACCCAAATGACTATGTTTTGATGACGACAGATGGTATGCCGAAACATGTTAGTGACGAAAATATCTTACAAACGGTTTTATCAGCTAATGATATTGCTGATGCGGTTACGCAGTTAATTACGAAAACAAATAATGCTGGCGGATCAGACAATGTGACTGTACTTATTGGTCACCAAGAAAGTGAGGACTACTAAATGCGAATAGATCAATTAATTGGTGAACGATATCGCATTGTAGAACCACTTGGCGAAGGTGGTATGGCTAACGTTTATCGTGCGCATGATATTATTTTAGATCGAGACGTGTCGTTAAAGCTGATGCGTTTGGACATGCGAGATGATGAGGCTGTTCGTCGACGTTTCAATAATGAAATTGCTGCGACATCAGCTATCTTGCACCCAAATATTATTCAGGTATACGATTATGGTGAAGAAGGTGGCTCACAGTATTTAGTAACTGAGTTTGTTTCAGGAATGGATTTAAAACGCTATATTGCAGAGAACTGGCCGATTCCAGTTAGTCGGATTGTTGATATTATGCAAGAGATTCTGGCTGGAATAGCAGTTGCCCATCAAGCTGGGATTATTCATCGTGATTTAAAACCGCAAAATATTTTGATAAGTAATGAAGGCGAAGCAAAAATTTCAGATTTTGGAATTGCTAGAGCACAGACATCATTTGGTATGACGCAAACAAATACAGCAATTGGGTCTGTCCATTATATGGCACCTGAACAGGTTCGTGGTGAAGTTGCTTCTAATCGTAGTGATATTTATTCATTAGGAATTATGCTATATGAAATGATTACTGGACATGTACCATTTGAAGGTGAAACGGCGGTGGCAATTGCCGTTAAGCACGCTCAAAATCCAATGCCATCAGTAAGAGAGGTCGACCCACGTGTGCCACAGGCGCTGGAAAATGTTATTTTCAAAGCAACAGCTAAAAGCCCGATGAGCAGATACACTTCAGCCCAAGCGATGTTAGATGATTTAGAGACTGTCTTGTCACCAAATCGAATCAATGAACCAGTTTGGCATGATCCTAATGATGCTGAGGAAGATGATACTGAGACCAAAGTTATTCCGTTGGCACAAATTAAGGAAGTGGCAAGTCAACGTCCAGCTGAAACGAAAAAGCCTGAACCACTTGTAAAAGAAAATCATGTAGACGCTAGTAAAAAGAAGCAACAATTTGCTGCTAAATCTAAAAATAAACGACGTCGCCGATATATATGGTTAGCATTACTAGCACTGGTGATTATAATTGGTGGTTTTGGTGTTTATGGTGCAATGCAACCAGATAATGTTCATGTGTCTGATGTACGTGGTATGACACAAGCTAATGCTGAAAAGACTTTGGATGAAGACGGATTAAAGATGGGTGATATTACGACGAAGCATTCAAGTGATATTGATCGTGGTAAGGTCATTCAAACTAAGCCAAAGGTTGGTAAAACAGTGGCAGCAAATTCAGTGATTGACTTAGTTGTTTCTAATGGACCAGCCAAAGTACGCTTTGGTGATTACGTCAATGAGAAGTACAGTACAGTTAGTGACAAACTAGAAGATAAAGGCTTTACAGTCACGAAAAAGGAAGAAGTCAGTGACACGGTACCAAAGGGATACATTGTGTCACAAAATGTGGATGCAGAAGACAGTGTGGTACCAAGCAAAACTAAGGTAAAATTCAAAGTCTCAACTGGTCCAAAAAGTTATACGGTACCTAATTTTACTGGTAAGGCCCAAAGTACAGTTAGTGCGTGGGCGGAAAGTAATGGTGTCTCAGTCGATTTTAATAGTGTTTATTCAAATAGTATTCCAGCTGGCTATGCCGTTTCTCAATCAATGACACCAGGTAGTAAGCTGACTAAAAGTGATGTCTTGCTGGTGACGATTTCAAATGGTCCAAATGCGGCATCTCATTCATCAAGTAGTGAATCAAAATCATCAAGCAATAATGATAATAGCAGTAGCGAGAACGAAAGTGATAATGACAGTGAACGCGAGAGTAGTAGTTCATCGCAAAATAGTTCATCAAGCAGTGAGTCTGAGGATACGACGTCTGATTCAACTAGTGAACCAGAATCAGAGAGTTCGCAATCATCTAGTTCATCATCAGAGTCAGATTAGTTAAATTAGATAGGAGTTTAGATGGCAGAATATCATGGACAAATTCAGTTAGCATTAGCGGGATTTTATGATGTCTTAACCGCAGAAGGCAAAACTTTTCGAACCCGTGCGCGGGGAAATTTTCGTAAAAAATCATTAAAACCATTGGTGGGTGATTGGGTCACTTTTAGTGCTGAAACGGCTACAGAAGGGTACATTCTTGCTATTGACGAACGAAAGAATAGTATTGTCCGTCCGCCGGTGGCTAATGTTGATCAAGTAATTATTGTTACGGCAGTGAAAATGCCGGATTGGTCAAGCAATTTGTTGGATCGTCAACTTGTCGCACTTGAAGAGAAAAATATAGAACCAGTTATCTATTTTACGAAAACTGATTTACTGAATAGTGAAGAAAAAAAGATGTTTGCTACGATTGCTGATGGGTACCGTCAGATTGGTTATCAAGTTATCTTACCAGAGGAGGCTTTTGACGAAACGAGTCTTGGTCAGGTTGAGCAGCTACTAGCAGATAAGTTAAATGTTTTAATGGGACAAACTGGTGCTGGGAAAAGTACGCTACTAAATCATATTTCACCAGAGCTTAATTTAGCTACTGGTGAGGTATCACAGGCGTTGAGTCGTGGTCGTCATACGACCCGCCAAGTTGCATTAATTAATTTGTTTGATGGTTTTGTAGCCGATACACCAGGTTTTTCAGCCTTTGAAGTTTTTGATATGCCTGCCCGAGAATTGGGACAGTATTTTCGAGACTTCAACCATTTTTCAAGTAACTGTCGATTTCGAGGGTGTGTTCATTTGAATGAACCTGGTTGTGCAGTTAAAGAAGCTGTGGCTGAAGGGAAAATTATGGCGAGCAGATATGAGAATTATAAATTATTTTATGATTTGATTGCGGGTCGACGCCCGGTTTATAATAAACATGATAAAAAACATTAGTAGTACTTTTAAAGAGGGTAAAAATTATGACAATTAAAGTTGCACCATCTATTTTAGCTGCGGATTACTTGAATTTAGCCCATGATGTAGCATTAGTGGAAAATGCAGGGGCCGAGTTATTACACATTGATGTGATGGACGGTTCATTTGTGCCAGCTATCGCCTATGGACCAAATTGGGTAAAAGCATTGCGTAAAGTAAGTAATATGACACTGGACGTTCACTTAATGGCCGTTAAACCTGAACGCTATATTGATGAGTTTGCGGCTGCTGGTGCAGATATTATTGGTGTGCATTATGAGGCAACGAACCATATTCATCGTGCATTGCAACAAATTAAAGGCCATGGTATCAAAGCAGAAGTTGTCATTAATCCCGGCACAGCAGTTTCTTTGATTGAACCAGTTTTGTATATGGTTGATCAAGTATTGGTAATGACTGTTAACCCCGGGTTTGGTGGTCAAAAGTTCCTACCTGAAATGATCGAGAAAATCGCTACTTTGAATCAAATTAAACGTGAAAAGGGCTATGATTTCGATATTGAAATTGATGGTGGTGCTAATGATGAAACGACTAAGATGGCTTATGACGCCGGCGCAACGGTAGCAGTAGCTGGTTCTTATGTTTATGATAAAGTGGATCCTGCAGCCAAGATTGCAAAATTGAAGGAAGTTACGGCTGACTAATGAAACGAATACGTTTGTTGATTGGTGGGCCAGTCACAGAATGGCCAGATGATTTAAAAAGCGGGCAACTTGCCGGACCATGGGCGGCTGCAGACCGTGGGTCGTTGCGCTTGTTGAATTTAGGACAAATTCCGATTTTAACAGTTGGCGATTTTGACTCCGTAACTACTGAAGAACAACAAAAGTTAGTTGATCAATTACCTAAAATTGTTAGTGTTAAGCCTGAAAAGGATGACACGGATACCGAACTATTGTTAAGTCTGGTTGAAAAAAATTACCAACCAGACGAAATTGAAATTTATGGTGCAACGGGTGGTCGTATAGATCAATTATTATCGAATATTTGGATTTTTACGCAACCACGTTTTTCTGCCATAGTTGAAAAAATTACGATAATCGATCGGATTAATCGCATTTCATTCTTTTTACCAGGTGAGCATACGATTGAAAAAGAGCCAACGATGAAGTATCTTGGTTTCATGCCATTAACGCCAGTTAGTGGACTGACTCTAGACGACGAAAAATACCGATTAACTAACTGGTCTGGGAATCCATTTTCGTTTTCTTCAAATGAGTTTGATGGTACAGTCAATCATTTTTCTTTTAAAAGTGGTATCGTGGCTGTTATCCAAAGCCGAGACTTAATTGGGCAAACTGCTGATCAGTAAAAAAACTGTAAAGTAAAAATACTTTACAGAAAACTCTTGCTTATTGTGTAAGGGTTTGGTATTATTATTCAAGTAAATAAAAGCACTGAATTTAAAAGAGCTTAAGATTGGAGGGTAAACATATGGCAGTTGATGTAGTCAATGGAAAGCGTACTCGTTTTAGTAAGCAACGTTCACACGCCCTTAACTCAAGTAGTCGTAGCTGGAAGCCTAACTTGCAAAAAGTAACGGTTAAGATTAACGGTTCAGCACCTAAGAAGGTGTACCTATCAGCTCGTACTTTGAAGGCTGGTTTGAAGAACGGCTCAATTGAGCGTGTATAAGATAAAAAGCTGCCGTTTGGTAGCTTTTTTCTTTTATACGGCATAAAAATGATTGCGGCGATTACTAGCCGGTACTAATGCCAAGCTTGTGGTAGAATAGTATTAGCTTTATATGGAGGTCATTCTAATGGCAGTAAAGATCCAAACAGCACAAGGTGCTATTGAAATTGAAAATGACGTCATTGCAACGATTGTAGGTGGGGCAACAACTGATAACTATGGTGTTGTCGGTATGGCCAGCCAAAATCCGTTGCGTGATGGTGTGAATCAGATATTGAACGGTGATAACTTCTCAAAGGGTGTTGTTGTTCGCCAACAAGATGGTGGTGTCACGGTAGATGTTCATATTATTGTTGGATATGGCATGAAAATTTCCGAAATTTCTAAGAGTGTACAATCACGTGTTAAAAATGATTTGAACGTTATGTTAGGCGTTGTTGCTAGTGAGGTAAATGTGACGGTTCAAGGCGTACGTATGCTAGGGGATTAGCCTGGTTATAAGGAGTTAAATACTGTGGAAGTTGTAACGACAATTACCAACGATGAGTTTGGTAAAATGATTAACGCAGCAGCGGATGCGTTAAAAAATAATGCGGAAAAAATAAATAAATTGAATGTTTTCCCCGTTCCTGACGGAGATACAGGAACAAATATGACTTTGTCGATGGCTAGTGGTGCCGAGTACGAACGCAATGAAAATGATACACATCTCGGTAAGTTAGCTCAAGCAACGGCAAAAGGTCTATTGATGGGAGCTCGTGGAAACTCGGGAGTTATTTTGTCTCAAATATTTCGTGGTTTTGCGGCAAAAATTGCTGATAAGCAAACTTTGTCAGCTCGTGATTTAGCGGATGCCTTAATGGGTGGTGCTGAAACAGCTTATAAAGCTGTTATGAAGCCAACTGAAGGAACTATTTTAACAGTTATTCGTGAGGCTGCTTCAGCCGCAAATCAGACAGCGAAAAAAAGTGATGATGCTACCCAAGTCTTGGGCGATGCATTAGAGGCAGCTGAAAAAGCCCTTGCCTCAACGCCAGAATTATTGCCAGTTTTAAAAGAAGTTGGTGTTGTTGATTCTGGTGGTCAAGGATTAGTGATTGTTTTGAGTGCTTTTTATGCCGTATTGTCTGGTCAAGAAGTAAAAACCGAGTTAGACAATGCTAATCTTGATGCAATGGTTCTTTCATTACACAACGCTGGTGTGCAAGGTGAATTGAATCCAGAAGATATCCAGTATGGTTACTGTACTGAAATTATGGTGGATATTGCTAAGGGAACGACCTATAATCAGAAATTTGATTATGATACATTTTATAATCATCTTGCTGGCTTGGGTGACTCATTACTTGTCATTAACGATGATGATGTTGTCAAAGTTCACGTTCATACAGAGGACCCAGGTGATGTTATTAACTGGGGAACCCAATTTGGGTCACTACGTAAAGTTAAAGTAGATAATATGCGTGATCAGCAAGCTGAAGCAGCTAGTGTTGCAGCTGAACAAAAGTCTCAATCAGTTGATGAAGGTAATGAAAATGGCCCTGAAATAGCAATTATTACAACTGCTGCAGGGGAAGGTATCAAAGAAATTTTCGCTTCTGCAGGAGCAACTGTCATTATTGATAGTAAACAAGCACCTGCAACACAAGATTTGTTGCAGGCAATTAAAGATAGTCATGCGGCAAGTGCGATTATATTGCCTAATGATGGTAATATCTTTATGGCAGCTGAACAGGCTGTTTCTCTAGCCGATGTACCTGTTAAAGTCGTGAAAACGAAGACGATTCAACAAGGATTGACGGCGCTTGTTCTAGGATATGACCAATTGAAGTCACTTGATGAGAATGAAGCAGCTATGTCTGCAATGATTCCTGAAGTTAAATCTGGATCGGTGACGACTTCTGTTCGTGATACAAAGATTAATGGGTTATCTATCCAAGCTGGGGATGCCATTGGTCTATTAGACGGCGAAATCGTTGTTGCAGTTCCTGAGGCAAATGTTGATCAAGCTGCGTCAGAATTGTTGGCAAAAATGGTCGATGAAGATTCAGAAGTGGTTACGATTTATTATGGTCAGGATTCAACAACTAATGCAGCTGAAGCGCTACAGACAGCTGGTGAAGCACTAGATGATGAATTAGAATTTGAAATTCATGATGGTGGTCAACCACTATACCCAATTTTGCTATCAGTTGAATAGTAATCTAATGTGTTATTCAGTTTAAATGCACAATAAAAAACATGTCAGAATTTATTTAAAAGGTCTTTGGTGCATAAGTTACTAAGGACCTTTTAGTCGTTTAATCAGAAAGGAGGGGAAATATGCCAAGCTTAATGGATAGTATTGCAGAATTGTCAGGTGTTGGTCCAAAACGTGAACAAGCCCTTAATAAATTGGGTGTGTTTACAATTGATGATTTATTAACGTATTATCCAAGGCGTTACAATGATTTAGCACAAAAATTACCTTCTGAAACGCTGGATGGCGAGAAAGTAACGTTTAAAGGCTTGGTCACTTCCCCGCCAGTTGTTAGCCGGATGGGGTTTAAAAAGACACGCTTAAACTTTAGGCTGACGGTGTCTCATGATACGGTTCAAATTTCTTTTTTTAACCAGCCTTGGTTAAAGAAAAATATTGTGGTTGGTGAAGAAGTTGCGGTTTATGGCACTTATAGTAAGACTCATCAAAGTTTATCGGCTATTAAAATCATGCCTAAAAACAACGAAAATGAGTTAGAAGCTATTTATCCTTCTTCAAAGGAGATAAAGGCAGGAACGATTAAAGATTTAGTCTTTCAGGCCTTAGGTAAATATGGTGACTTACTGACCCAGGAAATTGTGCCAGCAGATATTCGACGTAGATACCGCTTATTGAATTATCACGATACCATTTTTGGTATGCATGCACCTGATGATGAACTCATGGCCGAAAAAGCGCGGCGTACCGCATCGTTTATGGAATTTTTTGTTTTTCAAATGCGATTGCAAGTTATCAAACAAATGGATCGACAAAATCAAGGACGTTCAGTGGAATTTGATAATCAAAAGTTAAAGGCGTTTATTAAAACGTTGCCCTTTGAATTAACAACTGCACAAAAAAAGGTTGTCAACGAAATTGTGCGTGATATGCGAAGACCTGTACATATGAATCGTTTGCTACAAGGTGATGTTGGGTCGGGGAAGACAGTTGTTGCTGCATTAGCGATGTACGCAACGATTACTGCGGGCATGCAGGCAACTTTAATGGCTCCTACTGAAATTTTGGCACAACAACATGCGCGCACGATAGGAAATTATTTTAATCCAAATGAAGTACGTGTCGAAATATTAACAGGGGCGACTAAAGCAGCAGCCCGGCGACAAATATTATCAGATTTAGCGGATGGTGATATTGATATTTTGATTGGAACACATGCGTTGATTCAACCAGATATTGCGTTTCATAATCTTGGTCTGGCAGTTATTGATGAACAGCATCGTTTTGGTGTGCAACAACGGGCGACTCTTCGAAAAGTGGGAGTCAACCCAGATATTTTGGCCATGACCGCGACACCGATTCCACGAACTTTAGCTATTACAGCATATGGTGAAATGGATGTGTCAATTATTGACCAATTACCTGCAGGTCGGAAACCAATTAAAACGTATTGGTTACGTCATAATAAATTCGAAAAGGCTATTCAGTTTGTTAAAGAGCAGCTAGCGACGGGTGCCCAAGCTTATGTTGTGACACCCTTAATTGAGGAATCTGAAACATTGGATGTTCAGAATGCGCAAGCGGTTTATGAAGAACTGTCGGCCTACTTTGCTCCTAAGTTTAACGTTGGTTTATTACACGGACGGTTATCGAATGAAGAAAAAGATAGTATTATGGCAGCGTTTAAGGCGAACCAATTTCAAGTTTTGGTGGCAACAACCGTGATTGAAGTTGGTGTTGATGTGTCAAATGCAACCATGATGTTGATTCTGGATGCTGATCGATTTGGCTTATCGCAACTGCATCAGTTACGCGGTCGAGTTGGGCGTGGTGAACGGCAAGCGTATACTTTCTTAGTAAGCGACCCCAAAACCCAGTATGGTATCGATCGTATGGAAGCGATGGTTGAAACGACCGATGGGTTCGTCTTAGCTCAAAAGGACTTAGAATTACGTGGTGCGGGTGATGTTTTAGGAAATCGTCAATCAGGTGTACCAGAGTTTAGGGTTGGTGACCCCATTGCTGACTTGGCTATGATGAACGTTGCCCAGGAGGAAGCAATTGAAATTGTTTCACAGCCTGATTGGGATAAATCGCCAGAGATGGCCGGATTGGCTGAAATGTTATCAGAAACAATGGGTCGATATCGTAATTTTGATTAAAAGTTACTTTATATTTTTACCAGGACGATAAAATGTGTTACATTTTATAGTATTGCAATTATAAAAAGAAATAAATCCGTGAGGGAGTCAATTATGTATAAAATTGCTGTTGATGCAATGGGTGGTGACAATGCACCCGAAGCGATCGTAGCTGGTATTGAACAAGCACGTGATAACATGCCAGATACAGAATTTTTGCTATTTGGTCAATTAGATAAAGTAAAGCCATTAGTAAAAAATGAAGAACGTTTGACGTTAATACAATCTGATGAAATCGTAGAGATGGGTGAAGAACCAGTTAAAGCCATTCGTCGTAAAAAGCAAAGCTCTTTAGTTATGGCAGCACAAGCTGTTAAAGATGGGAAAGCAGAAGCAATCTTTTCAGCCGGAAATACTGGTGCCTTATTAGCGGTCGGTATTTTCACGGTAGGTCGTATACGCGGTATTGATCGCCCAGCACTATTGACTGTTTTACCAGCGCTTGATGGTCCGCATGATGCCTTTGCTATGATGGACGTTGGTGCGAATGCTGAAAATCGCTCAACTCATCTATATCAATATGGTATTTTGGGCTCATTCTATGCGCAAGAGGTTCTAGGGTATGATAACCCGCGTGTTGGACTATTGAATAATGGTGCCGAAGAAGATAAGGGTGATCCAATTCATAAAGAAGCCCATCAACTGTTAAAGCATGGTGCCTCACAGTCTTATTTGAATTTCGTAGGAAATGTAGAATCTCGTGACCTGCTACAAGGTCCAGCAGATGTTGTGGTTGCCGATGGATTTTCAGGTAATGCAGCTTTGAAAGCAACTGAAGGAACGGCCCTTGCAATGCTACGCTTAATTAAGCATGCTATTCTAGACGGTAATGTCAAAACTAAATTAGCTGGATTAATGTTGAAACCAGCCATGAAAGACATTCAGTCACAGTTAGACTATTCGCAACATGGTGGAGCAGTCGTTATAGGGGTTAAAGCACCAGTTGTTAAAACTCACGGTTCGGCAGGACCTAGTGCAGTTTCCAACACAATGGGGCAGATACATACTATGTTAGAAACTGACCTTGTTTCAAAGACAGAGGCATTTGTTGCAGAGCATAAGTCTGATTTGTCAAAATCGGCTGAGTAGATTAGACGTTACGATAAAAATAAGATACGCTTAGGGTAAATGATTTAAGAATAGGAAGTAGTTATCATGGAACGACAGGAAATTTTAGATAAGGTAATCACATTAGTTGCTGATCATTTTGAATTAGATCCAGCTAGTATAACTGGTGAAACTAACTTAACAAAAGATATTGATGCAGACTCAATTGACTTTGTTGAATTAGTCTTAGAAATGGAAGACGAATTTGGTGCTGAAATTTCAGACGAGGACGCCGAAAAGTTAATTACAGTTAATAATACTGTTGATTACATTGCAGCACGCGCTAAGTAAATTCGTTAATTGTCATATTAAAATAGGCAATATCATATAAACTGAGGTTGAACTGAACCCCAAAAATTGGAGAGAAGTTTAAGCAACTAGCTGGTCGGAAAGACTTCGGTATTGAACCGGAGTTTTTCCGGCCAGCTTTGTTTTAATCCGTTTATTGTTGTAGTAATAGATATAATTATTGACGGCAGACTTCAGCTCGTCATAGTTTTGATAATGGTTATTATGGACAGTTCCTACCTTCAAGAGATGAAAGAAGCTCTCCGCCATAGCATTATCTAGACAGGTCGCTTTGCGACTCATACTTTGAAACACATGGTTGTTCTGCAAACGTGAGACATATTCATAATTTTGATACTGGAATCCCTGGCCAGAGTGGATTGTTAAACGGTAATTTAATTTGGGTCTAGTATTT
>NZ_BJEC01000008.1 GCF_005405465.1 Weissella thailandensis | reverse complement strand
AAGCATCTAAGTGTGAAACTCGCCTCGAGATGAGATTTCCCATTCAGAAATGAAGTAAGACCCCTCAGAGATGATGAGGTAGATAGGCTAGAAGTGGACATGTGGTGACACATGGAGCGGACTAGTACTAATGGTTCGAGGACTTAACCAAGTAGCAAGTGGTGTAAGGCAAGAAAAATAAGTAATTATGATTCAGTTTTGAGGGAACTAAGTTCACTCAATAAAAACGTGTCGTGATGATGGCACTGAGGTCACACCTGTTCCCATACCGAACACAGTAGTTAAGCTCAGTAGCGCCAAAAGTAGTTGGAGGATCGCCTCCTGCGAGGATAGGACATCGCGATGCAATTGGAAGTAGCTCACAGTAAAATGTGAGCTACTTTTTTGTTTATAAATAAAATTCGACGATACTATTTGATACACTTATGCATATCCTTTATTAGAAGTGAATTACTTTGTAGCCGCTTTATGCATTTAATTCGTCATTATGAATAGAATTGAGATCTATTACGATTTCAATTCCGATTTTTCTGCGAGAAGTTTCAATCTTTGCTATAATTGTTCTCAGACAAACAATATAGATACTAAATTAACATCTTACTCATTTGTAGGATGGGAGGTAAAACGGAACATGGCAGAAGAGAAAAATACTTTTTATATTACGACACCAATCTACTATCCATCTGGTAAATTGCATATTGGTAATACCTACACGACAGTGCTTGCGGATGCCGCAGCGCGTTATCACCGCTTGTTAAACGAAGATGTATATTTCCTAACAGGTACTGATGAACATGGTCTAAAGATCGAACAAAAAGCAGAAAAGCTAAATGTTTCACCAAAGGAATATGTCGATCAAATGGCTGCTGACATCAAACAGTTGTGGGCGGATCTAGAAATCAGTAATGATGGCTTTATCCGAACAACTGATGATTATCATGAAAAAGCTGTTCAAAAGATTTTCCAAAAGTTCTTAGATCAAGGTGATATTTACAAGGGTCAATATGAAGGTTGGTATTCAGTTGATGATGAAGAGTACTTTACAGAATCACAGTTAGCTGAAGTATATCGTGATGATGACGGTGTTGTCATTGGTGGAAAAGCCCCTTCTGGTCATGAAGTTGAACTAGTACAAGAAGAATCATACTTCTTTAATATGAGCAAGTATGCTGACTGGTTGCTGAACTACTACAAGACGCATCCTAACTTTATTCAACCAGCTTCTCGTATGAACGAGATGATTAAAAACTTTATTGAACCTGGCTTGGAAGATTTAGCTGTTACACGTACGGCATTTAATTGGGGTGTTCCTGTAGCTTCAGATCCAGACCACGTTATTTATGTGTGGATTGATGCATTGTCTAACTACATTACTAAGTTAGGTTACATGTCAGAAGACACAACGATGTTTGATAAATATTGGCCAGCTAACGTGCATTTAGTTGGTAAAGAAATCGTTCGTTTCCATACGATTTACTGGCCAATTATGCTACATGCATTGGGATTAGAATTACCAGAAACAATTGTTGGTCACGGCTGGTTAACGATGCGTGACGGTAAGATGTCAAAGTCTAAGGGAAATGTGGTTTATCCTGATACATTGGCAAATCGCTATGGTATTGATGCAGTGCGTTATTACTTGCTTCGTGCCATGCCATTTGGAAATGATGGTATTTTTACCCCAGAAGACTTTGTTTCAAAGCTAAATTACGATTTAGCTAATGATTTGGGTAATTTGTTGAATCGTACTGTCGCTATGATTAACAAGTACGAAGGTGGTGTGATTCCTGAATTAAAGACAGGATTAACTGATTTTGACCGCGAGCTAGTGCAAACAGCTCAGGATACAATTGCAACGTATAATGCTAATATGCAATCAATGCACACAGCAGATGCTTTGGCATCAATTTGGCAGTTAATTTCACGTGCTAATAAGTATATTGATGAAACAACACCATGGACGTTAGCCAAAGATGATAGTAAAGCAGATGTCTTGGCTTCCGTTATGGCACACTTAGCTGCTGCGCTTCGTGTCGTTGCTACTCTATTACAACCAATTTTGACACAGGCACCACATAAGATTTTTGAACAATTAGGTTTGTCAGATTCTAATGTTCAAATTGCTGACTTACAATTTGAAGACTTGCCTACAGGTGGTAAGGTAGTTGCTAAGGGACAACCTATTTTCCCTCGTGTTGATGTTGATGCAGAAGTTGCTTACATTCGTGATAACATGACAGGAAATGGTGGTAAGCAAACTCGTTCAACTACTAACCCTAAAGCCCCAAAGAAGATCACAACTAAGGATGAAATCGTCTTTGATGACTTTGAAAAGGTTGAGTTACGTGTTGCTGAGATTAAAGAAGTTTCTGCAGTTGAAAAGTCTAATAAGCTATTACGGTTTAAGTTAGATGATGGTTCAGCTGATGGACGTACAATTTTGTCAGGAATTAAAAAATTCTATCCAGAATACGGCGAATTAGTTGGTAAGAAAGTTGCTTATGTCGCTAACTTGAAGCCACGTAAGTTGATGGGTGAATTATCTGAAGGTATGCTGCTTTCAGCAGAAAAGGATGGTAAGGTAACCTTATCAATCTTGCCAGATGAAGTTGTCGCTGGTGCAGAATTAGGATAATTATTTAATCATATTTAATGAGCAAAAGGATTGAGAATTTTTCTCAATCTTTTTTTATTAAAATGTGTACGGAATCCAAGAAATAGGAGATTTTTATGGCAACATTTTATGCCTTAGCGTACGTTTGTATCACGATTATTTTGGCTAACTTTTTGACACAGGCTTTTCCAAAAATACCACAAGCTTTATGGCAAATTGTTGGTGGTATTTTATTAGCAAGTTTACCGGTAGCTAATCGATTCGCAATCACGTTAGATCCAGAATGGTTTATGATGTTAGTTATTGCACCGTTATTGTTTTATGAAGGCCAACGGACGCAAGCTAACTTGATTTCAAAGCATTTTCGTTCGATTATTGGACTAGCGGGTGTTTTGGCAGTCTTAACAGTCGTTGTATTAATGGTATTTGGTCACGTAGCCATCGGTTGGGCATTACCGTTTTCACTAGCCTTGGCAGCGATTGTAACACCAACTGATGCTACGGCGCTTGAGTCAGTGACAAGTGGATTGGATATGCCAAAGGAAATTAAAAGGTCACTGAGCTTAGAGTCGTTATTTAATGATGCCACTGGATTGGTAATCTTAGAACTAGCAGTTCTTTGGATGAATACGGGGGAATTTTCTTTCCTGCATGGCTTTGGTGAGTTCTTAATTGTTGCACTAGGCGGTGTTATTGCTGGTGGTGTAGCTGGTTTTATCTTTATATATCTACGCCAACATTTATTGAAAGCAGAGTATGATGACACAGTTGCTCACGTGTTGATATATTTTATTGCGCCAATTGTCGTTTTTGGGGTTGCAGAGCATATTTTTGGCGTCTCAGGAATTATTGCCGTTGTTGTGATGGGTGTGATGTCGAATGTTGAACAGCAACAAACCCAATTTATGGCACCAAGGTTGAATCATTTGACCCTACAATTAACGGATATTATTGCGCAGCTTTTAAATGGGTTAGTTTTCGTATTACTAGGGACGTCTTTGGTTAAAGTTGCAAAAGAGTATATTTTACAACCAGTAAGAACGTGGCTGGCCCTTATTGGTATGGGCTTAGCGCTGTATGCTGTGATGACAGCCTTTAGATACCTTGCACGTCGATACAATGATCGTCGCCATAATAAAATAAATACAAAGTTAGATAGTTTTGTATTTGCTATTGGTGGTGTCCATGGTGCAGTTACCATGTCTATGGCATTTTCGTTGCCTATTACATTAAGTCATGATGTTGCTTTTACTGAAAGGAATGACTTACTACTGATTGCATCGACAGTTATTATTTTGAGTTTATTAGTACCAGTAATTTTACTACCGAAATTATTGAAACGATCAGCACCTACATTTGATGAATCGGCATATTTCGAAGCTCATACAAACATGGTCAATGCAGCGATTGCTTACGTGAGTGATACTGAATTTTCTGAAAATACAAAACATCACGTTATGAAGCAGCTACAAGACCAGCTTGGGTATGGAGACTTGCAGATAGATAAAACTGAACGTAAGCGAGCTTATCGTACATTATTTGAAGTTGCAGATAATGCGATGGCAACCGCAATCAATCAGGGAGAAGTTTCTGATCAAGCATTAGCTTTATATAACCGTATGCAGTCACTACAAAATGGATTTGGTAAAATTGGTAAGCAACGTTTTAAAATTTGGCAAGGGATCATTAAGCGATTGTTTAAACATAAGTCTATTAATAGCCGTAGATTGCGCACTTACAGCCATAGTGAATCTGTGGATGAAGTTATTACCATCATGAATACAGCAATGACAGACTATATCCATCATCTACCAAAAGAAGCAGACAATCCACGTCAGATGATTGCCTTACGAAATGCTTATACGCAGCAACAAGCGATGCTCCAAAATCAAAAGTCAAATTCAGTAGAGCAGCAACGTGTTTTGTTGGATGCATTCCAAGCTGAATTAAAGTATATTCAAGATCAGCGCTCTAAAGGAGAAAGTAATCAAAACTTGTTAAAAACTTTGTACGATGAAGTTGTTAATGCAGAGGCAATTACATTAGCAAATAATATTGAAGAATAGATGGTTGGGACAAAATAAATATTCCAACTTTTTTGCTAAAAATGCATTGATTATAAGTCTATAAATTTTATAGCATAAACGCGTTCCAAAAGTCTGAATCCTCAATGTAACGCGATTTACGACATTCTTGTCCGGCCAAAAATGACGCAAATAACGTTACACACCGGCTTCAAAGCGACTTTTGTCTCGCTCTCTATAAAAACATAAATTATTATGTTGTGAGATTAACTGCCGTGTTATGCTTAATATACTGGTATGAATGAGCTTTTTGGTATTTTTAAAAGACATTTGCTAAAATAATAAAGACTCAAATCAAATAAATAATAAAAAATAAAGTAATGATAATAGAGGAGCAAAAATGGCAATTTATAATTCCGGTAATCGACCATCAGATGGCTATGATACGCATACGCATTTGAATGACGATACATTCTGGCATGATGTACCTGCTTATGAGGCACGTGCACGTGAGTTTCGAATCGTTGAAATGAATATTGTGGGGTATGATGCAGAATCAAATGAACGTGCTATTCAATTAGCACGTGAATTTCAAGATATGCATGCCATTATTGGTTGGCAACCTGAAGATATTTCAGAAATTAATGATGCAAGATTAGCCGTTTACCGTCAACAACTACAAGATGATAATGTTATTGGTGTCGGTGAAACCGGATTAGATTACTATTGGGATGATAATCCATCAGCAGCTAATCAAAAGCAGGCTTTCCGTCAACAATTAGCGTTAGCCCATGAATTCAAATTACCTGTCACAGTTCACACACGCAGCGCAATGAACGATACGTATGATCTATTAAAGGAAGCGCACGTTGAAGAATTTGGTGGTGTCATGCATTCATTTACGGGTACGCCAGCGGAAGCAAAACAGTTTCTTGATCTAGGTATGTATATTTCATTCTCAGGTATTGCAACATTTAAAAATGCTAAGGATGTTCAAGAGACTGTAAAATCAATTCCTTTGGATAGATTGTTAGTTGAGACAGATGCACCTTATTTGGCACCAACTCCTATGCGTGGTAAGCCTAATGAGCCAATGTATGTCCATTACATAATTGCACACATCGCAGAGTTGTTAGGCAAAACATACAATGAAATTGCCGAAATTACGACAGAAAATGCACGACGACTATGGCATTTAGATCAACAGATTAATGAAGATTAAGGAAGTTATTATTGTCGAAGGACGTGCCGATACCGAAGCACTACGGCATGCAGTGAGTGCTGATACGATTGAAACTAATGGATCTGCATTGGGTGAGCAAACCATAGCAGCTATTAAGCAGGCAGCAGTCACTAGAGGTGTGATCATATTTACTGATCCCGATTTTAATGGTGAACGGTTGCGGAAATTAATTAGTGAATTTGTTCCTGATGCAAAACATGCTTTTTTGACCAAAGATGAAGCGGGACGCCAAATCAAACATCATAGTCTTGGCATTGAGTATGCGACGCCATCAGTTTTACGTGATGCGCTACAATCGGTTTATACTGCTGAAACGGTTACTGCAAAGTCTGATATTACGTTAGCAGATTTACGACGCTTAGGTTTGATTGCTGGTCATGATGCGGCTAAAAGGCGTGAACATGTGGCTGAAGTGATGGGATTAGGATACGTTAACGGTAAACAATTAATGAATCGATTGACAATGTTTGGCATCAAAAAACAAGCCTTGTTAGAGGTTCTGCAAGAATTAGATGAGGAAAAATAATGACAGATGTACCAGATATTGCGACGCCGATGCGTACGCAAGCCATTATGAATAGTTTTGGCATTAATACAAGAAAATCTTTGGGTCAAAATTTTTTGACGGATATTAAGATATTAAAGAATATTGTCACAGCTGGGGATGTCCAACTAACTGACAATGTGATTGAAATTGGTCCAGGTATTGGCGCGTTAACGGAACAATTAGCGCGGTCGGCCAAACAAGTCGTGGCATTTGAAATTGATGATCGTTTAATGCCAGTTTTGGAACATACCATGGCGCCTTATGATAATGTGACTGTGATCAACCAGGACATTTTGTCAGTTGATTTGGAGACGGCCATTCAAGAGCATTTTAGTGATCCTGATGCACCCTTGAAATTAGTTGCGAATTTACCGTACTATATTACAACACCAATTTTGATGCAGGTGTTACAATCAAATGTACAATTTGCAAATATTGTGGTTATGATGCAAAAAGAAGTTGCTAGTCGTTTGTCAGCCGAAGTTGGCACAAAAGACTATGGCGCCCTAACTTTGGCAGTGCAGTACCGTGTTGATGCGACATTAGCATTCACAGTTTCACGGACAGCCTTTATTCCTAATCCAAATGTGGACTCAGCGATCGTTTCTTTGACACCACGTGAGCCATTAGAAGTCTTACCACATAATGAGAAACAACTATTTAAATTATTTAAGGTAGGTTTCACGATGCGTCGTAAGACACTATGGAATAATTTGATTACTGCTTTTGGTAAGGATGATGAGATGAAGGCAAGGTTAACGGAGGCGCTAACTGATGTTGACTTGGATCCACGAATTCGAGCAGAAAAATTATCATTAGAAAAATTTATCGATTTACATAATGCTTTAGTAAAAACAGGTGTGTACAGTAAGTAGTTGTTTTTGGTATAATCATAACTAGTACTAATTTTGAAAGAAGGTATATCATGGATTCCGGTCCGTCTATTATCACTAACTTGGTGATTATTTTAATTATTTTGCTGTTAGCGGTTTTGTTCACTTTAACGGAGTATTCGTTAGTGAAAGTGCGTCCAAGTTCTTTGCGTGCGATGCAAGAGGCACGTGAGAAGCCTTCACCTAAAATATCTCACGCGTTGAACATGTTGGATCATCTATCAGAGTATCTATCAACAGCGCAAGTCGGTATTACATTGACATCATTGATTTTAGGTTGGTTAGGTGAAGATTTTATTGCCACCCTGATTATTAATGCCGAGATATTGCCAGCTGCGATTGCCCACAGTGTGGCATCAATAGCAGCTATTTTGATTTTTACGTTTATCCATGCGGTGTTTACGGATTTGGTTCCTAAGAACATTGCCATTGATCAACCTGTCAAGATGCTATTGGCAATCGTCCGTCCAGTGATGTTTTTCCACGTCATTTTATATCCATTAATTTGGTTATTTGATCGTGCTGCCGCATTCTTTACAAAAATGTTGGGGTTCAGTACTCATCCTGATGAAGATATTTATTCAGAGGCTGAAATTTTATCTCTATCAAGGGATGCTGCTGACGCTGGTGAGCTTGATGAAGAAGATTTGACTTTCATGAAGCGTGCCTTTGCGATGAATGATAAAGAAGCCATTGATATTATGATTGACCGAACACAATTAACAGTTGTTAATGTGACGGATTCTATTTCAGATGCCTTGAACTTGTATTTGGAAGAAAAATTTTCAAGAATGCCGGTCGTTGCAGATAATGACAAGGATAAGATTCTTGGTTATGTCTTCTCTTATGACTTGGTTCGTCAGGGACGGATTAGTCCTGATGTTTCTATCCGAACGGTTTTGCGTAACTTGCCAGTCGTTTCTGAAACGCAACCAATTACAGATGTGTTGCAAGAAATGATTGAACATCGTGCGCCAATCGTTGTTGTTAAAGATGAATTTGGTGGAACTTCAGGTATCGTTACTGATAAGGACATTTATGAAGAATTATTTGGCTCAGTTCGTGATGAAGTGGATGATGTTGCCGATGATCTAGTTGAAAAACTAGGATCAGATGATGATGGTAACATGCACTATAAAATATCTGGTAAAATGACGCTATACGATTTTGAGCGTTTCTTTAAAACAGAAATTAAATCTTTCGAAAACTCAGAAAAGGTTACTTTGACAGGATATGTATTGGATGAATATCCAAACTTCCAAGTTGGACAAGCTATCCGCATTGCAAATTTTGAAATTACCGCACTTGATTTTAAAGATGCTTACATTGAAGAATTTGAAGTAGTTGATTTGCCGGTTGAGCATATCGAAGAGGACGAAGAGGTCAATGAAAAGGCAGTATATGATTAGTTGACTAATTCATAAAACGCTCGATAATTATCGGGTGTTTTTTTGCTATAATGTGCGTTATAAATAAACTATATTCGAAAGTAGGAAATTAATTTGAGTGAAGGAAGATTAATCCTATCAATCATAGTGATCATTTTAGTGTTAATGTTTGCAGCGTTGTGTGTTTCGGCAGAGTTTGCTTTAGTAAAGGTTCGTCGCAGTGCATTGGTGGAGTTACAAGAAAAACGTGACCGACCATCACGTAAAATTTCGACGACGATTCACATGGTTGATAATTTAAATGAGTATCTATCAACAACACAGGTCGGTATTACGGTTACCGGTTTAGTATTAGGTTGGATGGGTGAAGAAACAATTGCCCACTTATTACTGGCTGGTGGTGTTTTAAAGGAAATGACGGGTCCTAGTGCGGCCGCCATTGCTTCGATTGTGGCGTTGGTTTTGTTGACCTATATTGAAGTGGTTCTGACTGAGTTAGTGCCAAAGAACGTATCCATTGAATTCCCAGTTAAGGTTGCTTTGTTTGTCTCGGGACCTTTACGTTTTTTCCACGTCATTTTCTATCCATTTGTTTGGTTGTTGAATAAATCAGCAACGGGTGTTACGCATCTAATGGGGTTGCGAACAGCATCCGAAGAAAATGAAGTCTATTCAGAAGCGGAGATTTTGAGCTTATCACGTAATGCGGCTAGGCTCGGACAGCTACAAAATGAAGACTATGTCTTTATGGAACGTGCCTTTGAAATGAATGATAAAGTTGTCAATGATATTATGATTGACCGAACGCAGTTATTTGTTGTGGACGTCAGAGATAGTGTTAATGATGCTTTACATGCTTATTTTGAGACGAAACATTCACGCTTTCCGGTAGTAGCGGATGGTGATAAGGATAAAATTTTGGGTTACGTGTTTAACTACGATATTATGCGTCAGACAGAAGTGGATCGGCAGACGCCGGTTCGTAAGATTATTCGTAATATGCCTAATGTACCTGAAAACATGCCAATTCAAGAGGTTTTGCAGTTAATGATTTCAAAACGAACCCCTATGATTGTTGTAAAGGATGAATATGGTGGAACATCTGGTATTGTGACCGATAAAGATATCTACGAAGAATTGTTTGGTTCCGTTCGTGATGAAGTAGACTGGGTCGTGGATGATTTAGTTGAAAAACTAGGTTCGGATGATAAACAACAGATGCATTATAAAATATCTGGAAAAATGACAGTTTATGATTTTGAACGCTACTTTAAAACAGATATTCGCGCGTTTGATAAATCAGATATGGTCACGTTGACAGGATTTGTTATTGAACAATTCCCTGAAATAAGAGCTGGAGAAACATTACAACTGGAAAACTTCGAGCTGACACCACTTGATTATGAAGCAGCATATATTAATGCATTTGAAGTGGTACGTCTAGTTAAAGAAGATAGTACGTTAACAGAATAAATAAAAAACGTTAGCCATAATGATAAGCTCATTGTGACTAACGTTTTTTTATATTATGCAAAATCGATTTCAATGTTTTCAGTTAAAACATCGGTATAACTAAATGAAGCGCGATCAAATTCGTGACCATCTTGTTCTAAATCAAGAACAAAGACTGAACGGAAGGTATCACGAACGATTGCTTGGTGTTCAATGGTGCGGTGACGACTTTCATGGGTTGTTAAAGTCACTGGTTCACCGATATGTGCATCTAATTGTTGCTTAATTTCTGCTAATGCTGCAGGCATAAGAACTCCTCTCATGGGGCACCCCCATAGCCAGCGACAAATGAAATCGCTGCGTGTTTTTTGCCTAAAATTGGACAAAGTAAGTTTAATTTAATTTTACCATAAATAAAGTTTTAAATCAATTATGTCGGTGTTAGCTATTTGCAACAATGATTTTTTAAATTTGATAGACTTATTCTGGTAATTTTGGTACAAAAATTGTATATACCAAAGTGCAGAGTGTTTTTAATTATTTGAAAAAATTCAAGACTTTTCTTTAAGTTCTATCCTTGATAATATTAGGAACAACTAAGACAGACTAAGAGGGGTCTTTAAAATGCAAGACAAACGAATAACTTGGGAAAAATATTTTATGTTACAAGCAATTATGCTAGCAGCCCGTAGTACTTGCACCCGCCTTCATGTGGGAGCTGTAGTTGTTAAAGATGGCCGTATTATTGCTAGTGGATATAATGGCTCAGTTTCAGGGACACCACATTGTACAGAGGTTGGCGATTTAGTAGTGGACGGACATTGTATTCGTGCAGTCCATGCTGAACAAAACGCATTAATGCAACTTGCTAAGATGGGTATTAGCGCTGATGGTGCACAGGTTTTTGTAACAGATTTTCCATGTGTACATTGCACAAAACTACTCTTACAAGCAGGGATTACAAAAATTAATTATTTGCGAAACTATCATAATGATGATTTTGTCGCGAATTTATTACAGGATAAAAACGTTGCAATTGAACAAGTCGTTGCGACAAAGGCCGACCTACAAAAAATTGATTTTGCCGCTTATCTATAGCAGAAAGGTCACGGAGACTAATATGAGTAAGAATGAACAAGGCTATTTAGATTTAGCACAGGATATATTAGATAATGGTGCTGTAAAAGGGGATCGAACAGGAACAGGTACACGTTCCGTTTTCGGTCGTCAGGTACGTTTTGATATGAGTGAAGGTTTCCCGTTGCTAACGACAAAACGTGTGCCCTTTGGGTTAATTAAAAGTGAGCTATTATGGTTTTTACGTGGTGATACAAATATCAAATTTTTATTGGAACATAAGAATCATATTTGGGACGAGTGGGCGTTTAAAAATTGGGTCGAATCAGCAGATTACGATGGTCCCGATATGACTGACTTCGGTCGTCGCTCATTAGTAGATGAGACGTTTAAAGCACAGTATGATAAACAACATGCTGTATTTGTTGACCGTATTTTAAATGATGATGAATTTGCACAAAAGTATGGTGAGTTGGGGGATGTTTATGGTGCACAATGGCGACACTGGCGCCGTGTCCAAGGCGGTTTTATTGATCAAATTAAAGATGTAATCGAACAAATCAAAATAAATCCTAATTCCCGACGTTTGATTGTCACAGCTTGGAACCCAGAGGATGTTCCCACCCAAGCACTGCCACCCTGCCATACTTTATTCCAGTTTTATGTTGCAGATGGTAAGTTAAGCTTACAATTATATCAACGGTCAGCGGATGTTTTCTTAGGAGTACCATTTAACATTGCTTCATATTCACTGCTATTACACATGGTTGCAGCTCAGACGGGGTTGGAACCCGGTGAGTTTGTGCATACTTTTGGTGATACACATATTTATTCAAATCATATTGAACAAGTGACGGAGCAATTACAACGTGAGATGCGGCCTTTACCAACGATTACGCTGAATCCAGAAGTTAAGGACATTGCAGAATATACGATGGCGGACATTAAAATTAATGACTACGACCCACATGCTAGTATTAAAGCACCAGTCGCGGTCTAGTCGTATAAATTATCACAAACTACTTAATTTTGATTATAGATTGTACATATTAGATTTTAAATTATGGTAAGATATATGAGTTGCTATAAGCTTTTTCAAAGAAATCTTTTATAAAATCAAAAAGATTAATTTTTGAGCAAGATAATATGGCATTAATCAATTATTGAAGTTAAGAGAGGAGATGCTCATGGATAATGAGCCACAAACTCGATCGGCTCGTCGTGAAGCTGAGACTAAACAGAATAAGCGTAAAAAACGCGAGGGTGGCCCAAGAAACCTTAAAGGCTTAACGCCAGGGGGTGGTAACCATGGTCCGCGTCCGCGTAAAAAACACCCTATTCGTAATGCCATCCTATTTGTGATAGCGTTACTTGTTTTAGCAGCTGGAGTGATGTTTGGTATTGCTTATAGTAATACTAAAAATGCGATTGATAGCTCCTTTGAAGGAACCGGGTTAACTAAAACACGTAATGTATCTAAGGTTATTAAAAAAGGAAAGCCATTTTCAATCCTATTGCTAGGTACTGATACAGGGGAATTAGATCGAAATTATAAAGGTCGTACTGACTCATTGATGTTAGTTACTGTTAATCCGAAAAAGGAAAAGGTAACGATTATGTCATTGCCTCGTGATTCAGTTATTGCCCCAATTGGATATGAAAATCAATTCCCACAAAAGCTGAATTCAGCTTATGAGTATGGTTCAGCCAAAACAACTATCAAAACAATTCAAAAATGGTTAAATGTCCCTATTGATTACTATGCGTTAGTTAATATGAATGGGTTAGAGAAGGTTATTGACCAATTAGGTGGTGTGAAAGTGAAGTCACCACTAACATTCGGTTATAATCCATATACTGCTCATAATGATGGTGAGATTATCTATAACTTTAAAAAGAATTCATCTACTTATACACTAAATAAGAATGGTTCTACGAAGACATACTCGAAAATGGATGGTGCCGCCGCACTAGCATTCTCTCGTATGAGATATGATGATCCACAAGGTGACTACGGTCGCCAAGCACGTCAGCGTTTGGTATTACAATCTATTGTGGATAAGGCCAAAAGTAACCCGACAAAGCTAGTGAACCAAAAGTTCTTGAGTACAATTTCTGATTCTACAAAGACAGATTTGACCTTTGGTGATATGTTAACCGTTGCCTCAAAGTATTTGAGTGCGGCGAAAACGATTAAGACTGATAATGCACAAGGAACTTCAGTTGCATTAACTTCGGGTTCTTCAGAGTTAATTACCCAAAGTGAGAAACAGCGTGTTACCAATACTTTGCGTTCATCATTGGGATTGAAGCATAAAAAAACAGGAACACTATATGGTGGTAATGTTCCTGAATCATTACTGTCAGCTAATGGACTACCATCAGATAATACATCCTCGTCAACGTCAACTGATACTGATAGTACGTATGGTACAACATCATCAGATAGTACCTATGGAACAACAACAGATGGCACATACGATGGTACTGATACCACTGGTGGCGGCGCCGATTATTACGGTGATGCCGGTGTTGGCTATTAAATTTAAAATCACTCAAAGCAGTAAACGAAATATTCGTTTACTGCTTTTTTTATGTAAATTGCACAAAAATCGAACATTAAATAAATGAAATGAAATTTAATTCTTTATTTTTAAAATTAAGTGAACGATTAAAACTATTGACGTATTTATCGTTCGTTGTTATTATTTAAGTGACCTTTAAGAAATCGTATGCACAGGTATACAAGACAAACATTTAAGGAGTACATAGGGCATGTTTAAGAGACTTGTTGCAGGAGCCACAGTTGCTATGTTAGCAACGACGGTCGTATCAGCTGTTCCAGCACTATCAGTCGATGCGGCATCAAAGAAAGTTGATTTGAAAGAATTGAATGTACAATTCGTACCTTCATCCCAAGCAGATACAATTCAAGCCAAAGCAAAGCCATTGGAGAAGTTGTTGAAGAAGGAATTAGGTATTCCAGTTCACGTAACAATTTCAACTGATTACAATACAGTTGTTGAAGCAATGGGTTCAGGCAAGGTCGATATGGGATTCTTACCACCAGATCCATATGTACAGGCCCACAAGCAATACGGTGCTAAGGTGATTTTGCAATCACAACGTTACGGTATTAACGATAAGAAAAATGATGGTTCTGATACAGATAAGCTCGTTGATTATTATCGTGCATTAGTCGTTGTGAAGAAGGACTCGGGTATTAAGAATGTTAAGGACTTGAAGGGCAAGAAGATTGCCGTCCAAAACCCCACTTCTGATGCTGGCTACATCTTCCCAGTTGTTGATTTGAAGAAGAAGGGCATGAATGTTGTCAAAAATTCGGATTTGGTAACTGTTAAAGGGCATGATCAAGGTGTGATTTCAGTTGTTAATGGTGATACTGATGCCGCATTTGTTTTCGATGATGCGCGTAACTTAGTTAAGGAAGATAATCCAGATGTCTTTAAAGATACCCGTGTGTTAAAGTACACAACCAAGATTCCAAATGACACAATTACTTTACGTAAAGGTGTTTCAAAGGCTGACTCAAAGACTATCCAGAAGGCTATGATTAAAGTTTCAAAGACTGATAAGGGTAAGAAGGTCATGAAAGATGTCTATAGCTGGGCAGGTGTTACAAAATCAAAAGACTCAAACTTTGATACGGTTCGTAAGTACCAAAACAAGGTTGAAGATATTAAGTAATCGTATACAACAGCATTTCTGAAAGTGAGGCTTGTCATACAATGATGCTATGGCGAGCCTTGTTTTATACATATTTTAAAATATATTGTTGTGAGGCTATATAAGATTGGATGGCAAAGGTATGAGTAGTGGTGTAGGCACCATCAAAATTAATGATGTATCAAAGATTTATCCTAATGGAACAGTTGGATTAGATCATATCAATTTGGATATAAAATCAGGTGAATTTGTTGTCATAGTTGGTTTATCTGGGGCTGGTAAAAGTACATTGCTGAGGACAATTAATCGACTACACGATGTTAGTGAAGGTGAAATTTTACTTGATGATGTTGATATTACCAAGTCTAAGGGAAAAGAATTACGCCAACAACGTCGTAATATTGCCATGATATTCCAAAATTTTAATCTGGTAAAAAGAGCAACGGTTGCTCGCAATGTTTTAGCTGGTCGAGTGGGCTATTACTCGACGTTTAGAAGTACGTTTGGCTTATTTTCTAAGGAAGATAAAGAGAAAGCGGCTGCTAATTTGGAACGTGTGAACATGTTGGATAAATATTACACACGAGCTGATGAATTATCAGGTGGGCAACAACAACGTGTGGCAATCGCCCGCTCGATGATGCAGTCACCTAATGTTGTGTTAGCTGACGAGCCAATCGCGTCATTGGATCCCAAGACCACTAAGATGGTGATGGATGACTTGCAGCATTTGAATGATATGGGCATGACGGTTGTTGTCAATTTACATAGTGTGGAGTTAGCGATGGCATATGCAACACGGATTGTTGGGTTGCGTGATGGTAAATTAGTGTATGACAAGCCAATTGATGCAGTAAGTGCGGATGACTTTGATGGTATCTACGCTGAAACAGGGGATGAGGAGTAGGATATGAACGCAACTTTACCTGAACGCCAATTCAGTGAAAAGTGGCATGTTAAGGGCATTTTATCTGTCCTCCTATTTGTCTTAATTTTTATTGGATCAGGCTATAATACTGGTGCTACTGCCAACTTTAGTTGGGATCAATTTTGGGATTTACTGATTCGGATGATTCATCCAGATTGGACATTTGTTTCAGCCATTATTACACCAATTGCTGAAACGATTCAGATGGCTTTAGTTGGGACTTTGCTAGGAACGATTATCGCTATACCATTTAGTTTGTTAGCCGCACGAAATATTGTGAAAAATACGTATTTACGCGGGATTATTCGTTTCTTTTTAAATTTAGTACGTGCACTACCCGACCTATTGTTAGCGGCTGTATTTGTTGCCATTGTTGGTATCGGACCAATGGCTGGAGTCGGTGCATTGACTATCTTTAGTTTTGGTATGATTTCTAAGTTGTTTTATGAAGCTATTGAAACAATTGATGATGGTCCCATTGAAGCCTTAACGTCAGTTGGTGCCAATGGTGTCCAAAAAATTGTTTTTGCGGTTATTCCGCAAGTTATGAATCAATTCTTAAGTTATTTCCTTTATACATTGGAAATCAATGTGCGTGCTTCAACAGTTCTAGGTTATCTAGGAGCTGGTGGTGTTGGTTTGTATTTGGATCAAACATTGTCACTATTCCGTTACGATCGGACAGCCGTAGTGATTTTAGCTATTTTGGTTGTTGTTATTATCGTTGACGGTATTTCTAATCGACTACGGGAGGCGTTGGCATAATGCAAAGAATTCAACGAAATCCGTGGCAAAAATATGGTCCATGGATGATAGCAATCTTAGTGGTACTACTATTTGTCTGGGCTTTTTTAGGCATTCCACTATCAACAGTTAAACCCCAAGCGATGCAGGTAACTAAATCCATTATTCACGGACTTTTCCATCCAGATTGGTCATATGTGTATTCTGGTGATGGTGAAGATTTGATCAGTGCGTTGGTTGAAACGTTAGCAATCGCTTTCTTGGGAACCTTTATTTCGGCTATATTAACGTTGCCATTTGCGTTTTTAGCTGCTCGTACAAAGAAGGGGCTCTTTACGCCACGCTCAACAATTGGTAAGCTGATTTTAACAATTATCCGTGTCTTTCCAGAAATTGTTTTGGCAATTATGTTTATCAAAGCTGTCGGACCTGGTGCTTATGCGGGTGTCTTAGCCGTATCAATTCATTCAATCGGGATGTTAGGAAAGCTATTCTCGGAAGCCATTGAAAATATTGATCGAGGTCCTAATGAAGCTATTGTGGCTGCGGGGGGTTCAGCATTAGATGGCTTAACTTTAGCAACGATTCCAGCAGTTATGCCAGAATTTATGAATTACACGCTTTACCGTTTTGAGATTGCGGTGCGTTCTGCAGCTATTCTAGGAATTGTTGGTGCTGGTGGTATTGGTGCGCCATTGATTTTCGCTTTGCAAACCCGTCAGTGGCCAAAGGTTGGTATTATCCTTTTGGGAATTATCGTGATGGTTACCGTTATTGATTTCTTATCTGGGCAATTACGTAAGCGTTTAGTTTAATGAACATATCACTATACGAATGATGGAAGCTGGCACACGTTGTGGTACCAGCTTTTTTTAATAAAAAGGAGAAAAATATGCAATTATCAATATTGTCAACGTCAGATATTCATGGGCATATACGAGCCGATGATTTTCGGCGGCCATTATTAAATGACAGCTTAGGATTATCACGGGCAGCATCCGTCATTGCAGACTATCAGCAACAAGCAAAGTTAGCTGGCGATATTTCCTTAACCATTGAAAATGGCGATTTTATTCAAGGCTCACCATTAGCTAACTATATTGAAAAAGTTGCGACTGACCAGACAGATATTTATCAGGAATTGGCGGATGCTATTTCATATGATGTCCGCATTCTCGGTAACCATGAGTTTAATTTTGGACGCGCTTATATTGAAAAAGTGTTTGCTCAGACCCCAAATTTATTGAATGCTAATATTTTGGATGAAACGACCCAACAGCCATTCGTGGGTCAGCCATATAAGATTTTTGAACGGCAAGGCGTCAAAATTGGTGTTATTGGTCTAACAACACAATACATTCCACACTGGGAACAGCCTGCACATATTCAAGGGCTGACTTTTGCTGATCCAGTCACTGTTGCCCAGAGGTATATTTCTAAAATACGTTCACAGGTTGATGTATTAGTATTGGCATATCATGGTGGCTTTGCCGAAGACTTAAAGACTGGTAAGCCATTAGAGCGCATTACCTCGGAAAATCAGGGCTATCAATTATTACAGTTAGCAGGAGTTGATGCACTTGTAACAGGTCATCAACATCGCGAAATTGCTGAGGTGGTTCACGGAGTACCAACAACTCAGCCAGGCTATCGTGGCGACCATGTAGGGTTGATGACACTAACGCTGGATGAGAGGAAACATCGTACGGCGGCCACAGCAGAATTATTAGCAACAGGCGACGAACCTGAACGTGGTGATATTGTTGCAATGATTGATCCACTACAAGAGAAGGTAAACCAATGGTTGGATACGCCGGTCGGTCAGGTTGGTGATAATATGCAGGTGACAAATCATTTTAAGGCGCGTTCACATAATCATCCGTTTATTGAGTTAGTTAATCGTGTGCAAATGTCAGCAACTAATACGACGATTGCGAATACGGCCTTATTTAATGATGAGGTACGTGGATTAGGTAATGCAGTGACACAACGTGATATTATGACCAATTATATTTTTCCTAATACCTTAGTAGTAGAAAAATTAACGGGGCAAGATATTAAAGATGCTTTAGAAGTAAATGCGCGCTATTTCCAACTATCAGCGGATGGGGATTTGATGATTAATCCATTGTTCACTAACCCTAAGGTACAGCATTATAATTATGATGTTTGGAGTGGGATTGATTATACCTTTGATATCCATCAACCAATGGGTCAACGTGTCATTAAAGTTGAAAAAGATGGTCAACCCCTGGATATGACCGCAACTTATGAAGTGGCGATGAATAATTATCGTGCTGGTGGTGCTGGAAATTTCCCGATGTTTTCACCAGATAAAATTGTGCGTGAGGTGCAACGTGAAACACCAGATTTGATTGCCGAGTATATTATGGATCATCCTGAAATTCATATTGCACAACCGACGAATTTAACGGTTATATTCTAAATTGCTTTTCTCTAGGGAGTTTGATAGACTAAGACGACCCTAGGAGGTGATAAGATGATACGTTTAGTATCTTCTAGTGACGCGGTTAACATTTGTTGACTGAATCACTAGAAACTTTCTTTCTAATGATTCCGATCGGAAGAAACGAAAGGAAATAAAAATGACATTAACTATGCAGCCCTATCAATACATGAAAATCAATGAAATTGTGTATAACTTAGTTCATCAATATCAAGCGGTGAATGATTTAAGTACTGTTGCAGCCTTACAAGAATTAGCAGCAGAGGAAATTCATGAAACAGTACCGGGAAATCATCCAGAAATTGATCAATTATTGACAAATATTATGGACCGTCACTTGCGTCACCGGGCAACTGAAAAGATGGTTCGAGAATTGAAGCCATTTGTTATACCATTTGTTGAACCTAATAAAAAGCAAATCGCACAGGTCTTTCGCAAAACGAAAAAATTAACATTGCCTGATTTGACGGTGGTTGATTGGCGCGATTATACATTCTTTGCTTGGAATGATATTGCAACACAACGTAAGTATATCTTGTATTATGAGGATGAACAGCTACTGGGACTTGTGGGCGATGTTTCAAGTCCAGTTGTTAAAGGATATTGCGCTATTTGTCATCATGAAGAAAATGTGTCGATGTTCTTGGCGTTAAATAAACGTCGGGGAGACGGCCGATATACGAAGAAGGGGAATTATATTTGTGTAGATAGTTTACAGTGTAATCGTAATTTACATGAACGGGATTTCTTTGATAAATTTGTGACGACAATTAAAAAACAGTAACAGTTAATACTTTAGTAGAGAGCTGCGAGTTTACCGGTTAAAAAGGTAGGTTCGGGGCTCTTTTTATATTCAAATCCAGTTAAAAAGTAGGATTTACGATACAATCAACATCATAAGTAGTAAAAAATTAAGGGGGTTATATGTTTAGGCAGGATCTCAGGAAATATTTGTTGGAATATACGGCCAAACATCCAAATATGACGGATGACGAAACCCATTTGGTGAATGAAGTGATTACGCAATCAAATGCACAAAAAACTTCTCAAGAGAAGGAAATACTTGTTATTATCAACACTTTGCGGCAACTATCTTATCAGAAACAATTATCACAAGATGGCAGGCGCCTTCTAACAAAGCTACAACGTAAACAATGGATATGGTCAATTTTTAATGCTTTTCAATTCTAAAAGTAAGCATTAATGAGTATGTTATACTACGGGGATGGAGGAATTATATTGAAAAAGTTAGATGAATTTTTTAAACAACATCCTTTTTATTATTCGTTCGGCATATCGATTGGGGTAATTGTACTGCAAACCTTGGTTAACATTATTCAACATCGTCCAATGTTTGATGAAATTGGATCAATACTTTATGGTATTGGTATTATTTTGTTTTCGTTGCTAATTGCTAGGCTCACTCACCGTGTATATGTTCGTTTTGGGGCTGCGTTCATAATCAATTTTGCTTATTTTAGTATTCAAACGCTTGTTGATGGTAGCTATGTCAATTACACCTCTTTTATTGTGACAGGTGGCGTGGCTATTTTAATGGCTCTTTTGATGCTTTTGTTGATGTATTCATTCGAGAAGGCATATAAAAAGTAAAAACTTGAATTATGAATTTTTATATAAATAATGTTAGATTAATAATAAGGGGAGAGCTTTTTGTGCATTATGGTAAGTCAATTTGTTGTAATAATTTGATTTACATTGAGATACAAAAATAAGATATACTTGGGGGAAAATAATATGGCAAATGGCGTACAGGATAAAGTTGCAGTTATTACTGGTGGTTCATCAGGAATCGGTTTGGCAATTGCACAAAAATTTGTTCAAGAAGGTGCTGTAGCAGTTTCGGCTGATATTAATGCACCAGAAGATTCAGCAATTGATTTTGTTCAGACAGATGTGACGGATAGTGCTTCTTTAAAGTCACTAGTTGAAAAGGTTGTTGCTAAATATCAGCATATTGATATTCTAGTTGCTAATGCTGGTGTTGCCGAGAAAAAAGCACCTGTTTCTGAGTTAGATGAAGATAATTGGCAAAAGGTCATTAACATTGATTTGACTGGTGTTGTTTTATCAAACAAATACATTGTGCAACAAATGGAGAAACAAACTAGTGGTGGCAGTGTCATCAATATGAGCTCTATTTTAGGTGTTGTCGGTGGGGCAAAGTCACAAGCCTATTCAGCAGCTAAGGCTGGGGTTGCGAACTACACCAAGTCACAGGCTGTTACTTATGCCGCACAGGGGATCCGCTTTAATGCAGTGGCACCAGGCTATGTTAATACACCGTTACTGAAAACCTTACCTAAGGAAACAACTGATTCGATGGTAGGTAAAATGCCAATCGGCCGTTTAGCTGAACCAGATGAGATTGCGAATGTCGTTGCTTTCTTAGCCAGTGATGAGGCTTCAATCGTTACTGGTGCATTGATCAATGCAGATGGCGGTTATACTGCACAATAATTAAATTAGTTCATAACAAAACGCTCCGGTCTAAAAAAATAGATGGTGAACTGAACCCCGTAAGTTTTGGAAATTACTCCAACTTACGGGGTTCAGTTCAACTTCCCGTTGTGGTGACGGGGAGTTTTTTTGTGCCTTAAATTATCAATTCAAGTGGAACACCTGTGATAAATAATATTCATTAGCCGACTGCCAGCCAAAGATTTTAAGTGGTCGGTTGTTTATTTGCTTTACCATTAATTGAATATAGTCATCTGAATAATTTTCCATTGCTATTCCTTTAGGAATATGTTCCCTAACTAAGCCATTAGTATTTTCATTTGTTCCTCGTTGCCATGGAGCATGAGGATCTGGGAAATAAAACTCAACGTTAAATGCATTTGTAGTCTGTTTGTTTGCACTGAACTCTTTTCTACGATAGGAAGTAACTGTTTTAATTTCATTACTTGAAATCTGCAAAAAAATATATTTGATGAATTCCATAACATCTTGCGTTCATTTTGATGCAGCCTTACGTGCTTTTAAAAGTCTAGTTTTACGATCCATCGGAGTAACTAATAGTTGACCGCCAGTTTTTCCAACGATTGTGTCTAATGCCCAGTCGCCAATACGCAGACTTTCATGAATAGTATGCGCATTGGGCAATTTATCACGACGGCGACTCCTGGTCTTCCCACGATGTCGCAATTGACGTGCTATTCCGCAAGTACCATGATTTTTCTTGATCATCAAATTATTTCGATAGATACTTCTATAGATTGTGTTATAACTAATAAATTTGTACCTGCATCCACGGAAAGTCTTCCGGCAATTTGCTCTGGTGACCAGTGTTTTTCTTGAGTATTACTAATTATTTCCAGATGCAACAACTCGTCATCTAGCTTTCGCTTACGATGTGAATTTTTCCGATTAGGATGCATGAGTCGTCTCAGTTTGATAATTAATAGCAGTACATCGATGAATTTCTCTAGATATCGTTGGGACAGAGCGGTGTAAGTTCAAGGAAATTTGGCGCATTGACAGATGTTCTTGCAGCATTTCTTCTATACGTCCGCGATCAAATGCGGTAAGCTGTGTGTAATGATTCATTGCGAAACTTTGTATTCTGTATGTTCTAGACAAACTACATTCCTCGCTGGTTCGCAATGAATCAGTTTTTATTTATCTTTGTGTTCCACCTCAAGTGTAAGTTCACCACATAAAAAAGCTCCCTAGGTGGCACTAGTGAGCTTTAAAGAACTTATTGTTAATCTACATATATTATAACATGTCATGTTATTGGTTGTTCAGTAAGTATTTATCTGAACAATTTTACATATTTTAACTGGTAGTTGATTTTTGATTTATCGTTACAAGATGTCGAACATTCCTATTATTATTTGTCTAACAGAGGGGTACAAAAACATAAATCATAAAAAATGAATGCTTATAAAGCTTGCCATAGCAGGGCTAAAAAATGTTTTAAGATATTTGCCATAAAATTTGGAGTGAACAAATTTTTGGTAATTATTATATTTACTATACTAGTAAATATAAAAAGGCGAAATGCTATTAACATTTCGCTTCTGTGAGCCTAAAACCGATTTCTAGCTAGTAGGATTTACGTTTTTAACAGCCTACAAACGTCAGCTCACTGGTAAGCCCCGAGATGGTAAACATAAGATTACTATCTACAAACCTAAGACTGCTCACTTTACCCCTACTAGAATAGTAACATATGTTGTTTAATATGAGGATTGTTAGCTAGTTCCAAATATATTTCTATTCAAGTCGATATTATCTAATATGGCCTCAGTGATTGCTTAGTAGAGGCCCAGATAGGATTCACTATTATGGTTTAACAAGTGCATGACTAAGCCAATATTGTAGTTTGATTGGATATAGACACGGTAAGCACGAGTTTTACGCACGGTGTGTGTACCTAAGTAATTGATATTCAGTAAATCACCAACTTTATGCATGATCTTATAGAATTGTTTTTCAGTGATATGTTGGTTAGGATGTTGTGTTAGCCACTATTGGTACTGGATTAAATCATTTCGAATAGGTTTTAAGTAAAAGGTATTGGCTTTACTGTTTTTGATCGTGAATAAAAGCCGTCTGTTTCACAGCACCGTCAGGATTAAAAATGTCTCGTTGTTTGAGATGTATGACATCACTGACTCGTAGGATCGTGGCTTTGCCGACTTGAAAAATCGTGTAATTACGCCGACCAGCCTCGAAACTGTCTAATAGGGTATTTTGGACGTTTTTTAGGACGTTGGTATCTTTGATGGGGAGGACGATTTGTTGAACCATGAGAAACTTCTTTTTGACGTACGTTATCACGTACGTTATACTTGTAATAAGAATAAAGCTAAGAAAAGAGGCGGTTGTTATGGATATGATCACACCAACTAAAGCAAGAACCAACCTGTTTTCGTTGATTAAAGAAACGAATCGAGATTCAGCACCGATCTTTATTTCAGGTGCCGATACCAGTAAGAGTGCCGTATTAATTGGTAAAAAAGACTATGATGCCTTGCAAGAGACGTTGGCATTATTTATGAATGGCCAAATGCCCACTGCTTTTAGCCGTGAAGAGGATGAGTCAATTGATTTAGACACGATGATTGCCGAGATCGATAATGAGTGATTGGCATATCAAGATCAAGAAATCAGCAAAGGGTGATTTGAAAAAGGCCCTCAAAAGTCCGTTACGGTCATCTTTTGAAGAGATCGTTACCGTGTTACAAACGGATCCTTATTTAGCGATTCAGTCGTTTGAAAAATTGACACCACCAGCTGCTGGTTATTATTCACGTCGAATCAATGGGCAGCACCGGGTCGTTTATAAAATTAATAACGAGCAAAAAATAGTCGAGATTTATTCCTGTTGGGCCCATTATGAAAGTGGCTCATTAGAGATGAAAGGTAAGTCATCGGCACGCCAAAACAAGTAGTTATTAAATAGGGTAACATAAAAATAACCCCCATTAACGATCATCATGTTAATGGGGGTTGTTTTATTCGTGTTTAGAAGGGGCGATTACTCCAGAATAGCTCCTCGTTTTCAAACGATCATGACAGATTAAGCTACTTTTTATAAACTTATGCATAAATTACGAATTTTCTTAGTTAATATAATTGTTAGACTATTTATGGATTTTACAAATTAGTGTTGTTTCCCTTTTGGAAAATAGACGAAACAGCAAATCATTGAAACTATATCAGTTATGTTTAATATAAAGTATCCTAAACTACGCCATTGAGGGTCTAGGATAATCTCAAGAATGGTAGCAAGAATGAAAATGCCTAGTGAGATCCAAAACTTATTTGTTCGACTCATGCGATCTCCTTTGTGAAAAATGCAAGTACACTGATTGTTGCAATAATAGCCAATGCAAAATTTATATAACTACTTAAAATAATGATGCTGTAACGCCAATCAATTATATACAATTCTCCTGTTTCTATAACGCTAGGGTATCGTATTTAAGGGATAATCTGCAAATCATGATAGACAATTCGATGTTATGTATGGGTGAAGGCACTAAAAATAATGATACTATCGAGAGTATAAGTTGGCGTAGTAATTAAGGAGGGGGGTAAAGAATGAACCGTACTGAAATTTTTGAATATGTTAAAAATAAATATCTTACAGAGCCAGAATATCTTTGGAAGAAGTATCTGAGATATGCGGTATTGCGGCATCAAGATAGTAGAAAATGGTATGCCATTATTATGGACGTGGATAAAGCAAAACTTGATGTGCCAGAAGATACTGGTGTCGAAGACCTGATAGATATTAAATTACCCCCAGAAACCATTTCTAACTTACATGAATTTCCTGAATTCTTACCTGCTTATCACATGAATAAGACGCATTGGATTTCTGTACGTTTAGAATTGGCAAAAACTGAAGAATTAACTAATTTGATTGATGAAAGTTTTCACTTAACAGAATAAAAAACTGCTGGTGCTATTAGGTGACATTAACAGCGATTTTCATATGATGTTTTATTTTTTTGTGTAATGCTAAACAGGCTAATAATCATAAGGATTACTATTTTTTCCAATCCATTATTTTATCTGTTATTTAGCAATCTATAAAGGAGTGGTTTTTATGATTAAGAAATTAGTTATTAGATATAATAATATCGAACTTAAGGCTAGGCATTATTTTTCAAATATATCAACTAACAAAAAGAGTCCGGCAATAATTATTAGTCATGAATTTGGTACTAATATGTTTTCAACAGCTAGATATGCTAGATATCTATATAAACTTGGGTATCATGTATTTATCTTTGATTTTTCAGGTTCTGGATCAGGATTCAGTAAGGGCAGAAAATCAACAGAGATGTCTGTATTGACTGAAAAAGAAGATCTACTTGCTGTCATAAATTATGTCAAGTCATTAGAAATAGTGGACAACAATAAAATTATATTAGGTGGTTGTTCACAAGGTGGTCTAGTCACAGCATTGGTCGCCTCTGATTTAAAAGAGTCTATTGAAAAAATATTTTTACTATATCCTGCCTTTTCTATTCCAGATGATACTAAGCGAGGTAGTATATTAGGTAAAAAAATTGATTTGAACAGTATACCTACTTCTTTCAGAACAATCTATGTTAAATTAGGAATGAAATATGTGAATGATGCGTTATCATTAGGCCCTTGGGAACAGATTAAAGACTATACTGGACCAGTATTTATTTCGCATGGAGATAAAGATTCAATCGTAGACGTTAATTATGCAATTAAGGCGCATAAAATATATAGAAATTCAGTTCTACAGCTAATTAATAACGGGCGACACTTATATCTATTTTCGGCTAAAAAAAGAGCCTTGCAGGGCATAAAAGAATTTTTAGAGGATTAATTTAAAAAATCAAGACCCTAACTTATTAATGTTGGTACCCAGCAACACTGGCTGGAAATGGCTATAATTGTAATTATAGTTATAGCGGTAATTACAGTTGCTTTCGAAAATAACTTTGAAGGAGTACATATGAAATTAATCCCATACTCTGAACAATATACCCAACAGATAAATGACTATGTTCTGAAAGATGATTATTATTCTAAACAGCCTAAAATAGCTGTGGAGCAAGTTACCCAACATAACAATAGTCTGCCCATACTTGCGTTTAACAGTGACACGTTAGTTAGTTTCTTTGTTTTAGATAATGGCATCAAGAAAACTAATTACATAATGGAAAACAATACGATTTTGCTTAAAAGTTTTTCAACAGATTCAAGATATGTTGGGCATGGCTTTGCATCTCAAACATTGAAAGCACTGCCCGATTTTATTAAAAATATTTTCCCTAAAACAGAGTCAGTTGTACTAGGAGTTAACCAAAATAATTTGCCTGCTATCAAGTTGTATAAAAAATGTGGCTTTCAAGATACTGGCCGTAAATACTTAGGAGAAGTCGGCTGGCAACTAATATTTGTGTTACCGTTGAAATAACTTATTTTAAAATGTAATTTTTCAGGATTCATTTTTGAAAAATAGATGCCGATTATTTTTACGTATAATCACCAGAAATAAATTTATTTAAAAGGTAAGTCCTAATGGATAGATAGAAAGAACTGTATTTAAAAGCAAAGGTTGTAAACTATGCACAATAATAAAAAAGTTACTAAGTTTGTTGCCTTATTAGGAATATGGATTATATTTATGCTATTAGTCATATTTTATGATAGATTATCCGCAGTATGGATAATATTTCTATCAACAGCACCTGTTTTTGTATTAAAGAAAATTGATAATTATTTCGATAAAAAATAGAGATAAAGTAAGAGTCATATGATCTCTAAGAAACAACTATAGAGTCCCATAAAAGATGACAGAAGAAATGATATAAAATTTTTCCAGCAACTTTTAGGGGACTATAACAGGAAATCAGCGATTGGATCGGTATGGTTTTTTCTGATTTGGGGCAAATCATGGCATTTTTACAGTGAGCAAAATGTTTGCCTCAAAACAAGTGACAGTGTTATCGTCAATTACACATAACGGAGGCGAGATTCAATAATGAAAGCAATTGTGATTGAGAATTACGGTGAACCAGCTGAATTGGTTGAAAGGAATCTACCAGTACCCCAACCGGCAGCAGACGAAGTTTTGGTTCAAATTAAAGCTACTAGCGTCAACCCAATCGACTGGAAGGTTAGACGCGGATACATGAAAAGTCAGTCTTCCTGGAAGTTTCCAGTAGTGTTAGGTTGGGATCTTGCTGGCGTAATTGCTAAAGTCGGGTCCAATGTTCACAACTTTCAGGTTGGTGATGAAGTTTTTGCGCGCCCTGACGGCCCTGATATAAAAGGTGACGGTACACGTGGAACTTATGCAGAATATGCCGTAGTTAAGGAAAATCAGTTAGTTTTGAAACCAGCTCAATTATCTTTTGCCGAGGCGGCATCAATTCCATTAGCTGGACTGACTGCCTGGCAGGTTATAGTAGATCGTTTGCACGTTCAAGCAGGCGATAAAGTCTTAGTTCAGGCTGGTGCTGGTGGAGTTGGGATGTTTGCCATTCAGATTGCTAAACATTTAGGTGCGTATGTAGCAACAACAGCTAGCTCAGAAAACACGGAACTGCTGCGCCAGCTGGGTGCGGATGAGGTGATTGATTACCATCAGCAGGAAATTACCGCTGTTTTACATGACTACGATGCAGTTTTTGATACGATTGATCAGATTCCGGCGGGGTTAGAGATTTTGAAACCAACAGGCCGGTTAGTAACGATTGCCGGACAACCGACTGAAGCACAACAGGTCGCCCATCCTTCAGCCTCAAGCTGGTGGCTACAACCCAATGGGAAACAACTTAAACAGTTAGCAGCGCTAGTCGAAGCTGGTGAGCTGAAAGTTGTGATCGACAGTAGTTTTCCGTTGACTACTGAAGGACTGCAGGCTGCCCACAAACTTAGTGAAAATGGACATACTCATGGAAAAATTGTGATCACAACTAATCAATGAATATAAAGAAAAAGTCGTTTAGTCACTGCGTATTTGCAGGAACTAAACGGCTTTTGTTTTTTAATGTGATAAAATCTTAATCAACTAATGCTGGAGTTAATTTTACATAGAGGGTCAAGTATTATGGATAAATGGGAACAAATGTACTTAAAAGCAAAGAAAGAATATTATCCGGGCGATATCACGCCATTTATTTACGCACATAATGTTGTTAGTGCTATTGAAGCGGAGAATGGGGAAATATTTACTGGCTTTTGTATTGAAAGTTGTAGTGGTGTTTGTAATTTGTGTGCGGAACGAGTAGCGGCACTCAATATGTACGTTAATAGTGGACAAACGCATATTAAACGGGTAATAGCTTTTCGAGATAAAGCGCCTGTTGAAGGTGAAAATAATAGTTTACCCTGTGGTGCTTGCCGTGAGTTTTTAATGCAGCTAGATATCAAAAATAAAGATACAGAGATCTTAGTGGATTATGAAAATAAAAAGACGATAACTTTAGAAGCATTAATGCCACATTGGTGGGGTTTATCTAGTCAGGTTTAATAGGTATAAAGTAATTTCTGAAATAGTTGATTATCATCACTAAAAGGAGTGAGTATTATGAATGAAATCCCAACACCAAAAATTAGTGAAATATTGAGAGAAGAGTTTATGGAACCATTGAATTTTTCTGCCTATGTATTAGCAAAGGAAATTAATGTGCCAACATCTAGGATACAGGATATTTTACATGAACGACGACAAATAACACCTGATACTTCCGTAAGGTTAGGTAGGCTTTTTGGAGTTTTTGATCGTTATTTCTTAAACTTACAGAATGATATAGATATTCGTAATCTTGAAGAAGAAAAAGAAAATGAGTACAGCCAAATTCAACAATATCAATTTGGTTAGATTCAAAAGGGCCACACTTAGAATAAAAAGTGTGGCCCTTTTGAATAATTAATAGTCCATGACTTGCTAATAGGAGCTAAATTATTGATATAAAAGCAGCTTAGTGTATTAATTCGAGTTGTTTAGTGATTATTTTATTGAATGATTATAGCTGTTGTTATACATATCAGAACGGGTACTATCATGAATTAGCTGACTTATTTGTCATATTCGTTCCACCAATCTATAATTTCTTCTTTCGTCTCTAATCTGACTCTTGGAGTTAATTGGGCGATTCTCCGTATTCTCCGCTTTGCCTCTTCAATGGCATCTTCTTTACCATTCACCATTCCTAATCATCTCCGCCATATCTTCTTGACTAACTTCTTTTCTTGGTATTGATCGTGTGGCTGCGTCTAATTCTTTATTTAATTTTTCTTTTTCTGAATCTTGCATATTTTAGCACCTCGTTATCGTATTAAGTACAATGATTTTTATAAGGCCATTAAAATACTGTCATTCATACTACTTTTTAATGTGTCTAAACTCGTTGATACCACTTATAACGCTAATTACCCCCACAATAATGGCGATAAAATCTATCCAAAAAATTACAGAATCTGTTGAATGGTCAAAAAGAGAAAAAAGTGAAGGAATTGCCAGTAAATTGATGTGAAAAATATATTTAATATCTATTGATTAGCGTGTTTAGTACACATAATATAACTAATTGGTTATCAAAATATTTGCTATATAAAAACCTCCTGAAAGGATATTTCAGGAGGTTTGTCTTTATTAATTTATTCTGCGCTCAATCTTCAGCATAATGAGAAATGGTGTCACGCAATTGCTGGAAGCTTCTTTTAACATCATAACTATGCCGTTTTTGAACGATTAGACTTTGCATCAGCTTCTTAATGCGTTCGGTATCTTCCTCATCAGTGTAATCAATCCAATTAACATATTCTAACCAGTCCATATAGGCATGCTTACCTTTACCGTAGCTATTACCAAATAGCAGGCAAGGGGTACCGGTTAGTACTGAAAATACCATCGCGTGCCAACGATCAGTAATGATAATGTTTTGGTGTGAAAATAATTCTAACTCTGCTTCATATAATGTTTCACGGGTGATTGGCGTTATTGTTGATGGCTCATCTAGAACCGTATCAACACGTTCGACAGGGAGAGTCTCATCTAAGAGATTCTTCACATTATCAATTGTGGATTGCTTGACCACTTTTTCAGTATCATGACGCAATACAAATAAAGCACCATTGCGTTTAAATTTCCAATCAACTGAATTCATGTATAATACCATGTCAGGTGTGAAAATAACGGGATTACGGAAGGTTCGTTGCATACGATGAAAGCTTTGTGCATCGCGGGCGACTAGTACAAGGTTTGGATTTTTACTGTAGGCCTCTTGACTCTTCTTCTTTTCAGCGGCACCGTCTTCATTGTCTTCAAAGTGGATTGACTGCGGAAAAGAAATGGTTAGATTATCGGTGAAGGTTGAGAAGACTTTTCTTCTGGCTTCTTCATGGTTATGATACAAGTTTCCCATATTACCACCACCAGTGAAGGCAATGATATCCCTTGGTTGCAGATTTTTTTGTACCACTGGAATTGCGGCATCATCATCCTCTTCAATAATTTCGATGTATTGGTATTCAGGAAACTCGTTCTCAATGTACTTTCTTTCGGCTAGTGCGACCGCTTGATCCCCCATATTCGTGTAGCTGGGCACACCGAACATATAAAATTTTGGTCGGTCGTTATTTGGTAATTCATGCGCGACTGTGATTGTATCTATATAAAAATTTGCCATATTTAAATTCCCCCGTAATTGTTACGTTATTTAAGCATTCAAATTTCGTTACACAATACCTACTACCATATGGATATTCGCAAGTCCATTGTACAATACTTAACAAGAGGATACGTGGATAAACGTTTTTATCGTGTTGTAGAAAGGGTAATCATCTTAATAATGGTTAATAGTTGAATTATAGTTTGAAAGGACTTACACTTGCCGTGAACATATGAATAATGTGAGGGGAGATATTATGAATCAGAAGTATGATTATCCTAGAACACGTGCTCAGTTGAATCAATTGGTTGCTGACTTGTCTCAAATACAGACCAACGTTCATCAAACTCACTGGTATATGCGGGGTAAACAATTCTTTAATTTACACCCACAGATGGATGAATTTAATGAGGATTTTGCCGGTGAGCTTGATCAGGTTGCAGAGCGCTTGATTGCCTTGAACGGGGCACCATTTGCAACAACACATGAATTTATCGAACACACCGGGCTGCCGGACGAACATATTGATTTTGGACAGTATGATTTGCCAGATTTAATGCAACGTCTGGTTGACCAATTCAGGTATCTAAGAGATCAATTTCAACAAGCGATTGATGTGACCGATGATGAGAATGATCAACCAACGCAGGATATGATTAACGGTTTCAAAATCGATATTGATAAGAAGATATGGATGTTATCTGCATACCTAGAGAAGGGTCCTTTTGACGGTGACTAATTTTCTAAGAGTCCATCATTTATATTAATTAAAAGTTTATAGCAGAAAAGCTGGCACAGAGAATGTGTCAGCTTTTTTATGCTCTTTTTTGTTACATGAGCTTTGTATAAAATATTATTGCCGTATGATATGATTTATTTACTAAATGAGTTTGTGGGGAAACAGATATGGTTGAAAAGCGTTTAGAAAATATCATGGATGTTTGCGGACTGATTGCGAAAATATTGCTTGAAAGTGGTGCCGAAACAACCCGAGTCGAGTCGACCATTGCGTATATTGGTCAAGCAGCGGGCATTGATCTTAATTGTCATGCAACCATGACAGCAATATTTATTAGTACAGAAAGTGGTGCGACAACACATCTTGTGAAACCGAATGTGTCGGTGTTTAACTTGCAAAAAGTAGATGAAATCAATTCACTTTCCCGTCAGTTTTCTGCTCATGAGATTGATTTTGATGAATTAGAACGTAGCGTGCGTAATGTTGACCACCAAGTGATTGATTTTACTTGGTTAGAGAAGATTATTGGTGCTGGTTTAGTTTCGGTGGCCCCGATGTTGTTATTTAAAGCGACTTGGTCCGACCTCGCATTAGCTTTTTTCGTGGGGATTGTTGGTTATCTTGCTTCACAATGGGGCAGCAAACATTCAAAAGCGCCATATTTAAGTGTTATTGTGGGTAGCTTAGTCATTGGCTTATTAGCTAATTTGTTACAGTATGTTGGCATTGCAGATAGTGCTGCTAATATTATCATTGGTTCCTTGATGCCCTTAGTGCCCGGGGTACCACTAACAAATTCTTTACGGGAAATTATTGACCGTGATATTTTATCTGGTCTTGTTCGAGGTATAGATGCTATTATGATTGCTGGTTCAATTGGTATTGGTACTATTGTGGGTAGTTTTATGGCGCACATATTAACAGGAGGCATCTAGATGGAACTCGCATTACAAGTTATTGTTAGCTTTTTATCAACGATTGGCTTCGGCATTATTACTAATGTGCCCCGTCGCGTGTTGTTTTTGGCGGGGTTGACAGGTGCTTGCGGTTGGACTGTTTACCTATTAACGGCGCAGGTGACTAGTAATATTATTCTGCAAAACTTTTTGGGTGCTTTAACTATTGGTTTGCTAGCGAATATTGTTGCCGTTCGGATTAAAGCACCGGTCAACATGTTGTATGTGCCTGGCTTGGTATCACTTGTGCCTGGAATTGTGATTTATACGAGCCTTAAAGAATTTACGTTGGGTAATTATATCAATGCTGGGCGTAATTTAATTAGAACGCTAGTCATTGCGTTTGCGATTGATATTGGCTTTGCGATTGCGGAGGCCATTTTTAGACGTGTGCGCTACCACGTTATGCATAAATCCTAAATTTTTAATACAAAAAGGCCGAGACAAACTAAAATGTCTCGGCCTTTTGCTATCATGATACAATTTTAGGTTATTAAATAAAGTGCATGATACCTAACACGATAGGTGGCACCAATAATGCTGGTAGCAAGTTCAATGTGTTGATCTTTTTGATTTCCAACACACTAAGACCAGAAGCTAAAATCAAAATACCACCAATAATTGTGAGTTCATTTAGTAGGGTTGTACTTAAAGCGGATTGGAATAATAATGCTAAAAGATATAGACCACCCTGCCAACAGAATAGGACAACTGCTGCCCACATGATACCCAGACCAAAGGTGGCGCTTAAAACGATAGAAGTGATAAAGTCTAAACCACCGTTAGTTAATAGGAAGGTATAATCATGTTGTAATGCCGCTTTGATGGGTCCCAATATGGAAAGTGAGCCAAAACAATAAAGCAAAATAGCGGTTGCTAGTCCTGTCGACAAATCACTATTTGTAAATTTTTGAACGGTGTAATCAAATCTGTCCTGAATATTAATGGCTGTGCCGACAATGCCACCAATTGCTAAGCTGATAATAAAAAGGACGGGTAATGTACTTTGATCAAATGGTTTAATGACGGCATGAATACCAATGACCATGGCAGATAAGCCAATTGCTTGCATTAATACCGTATGATATGCAGGCTTAATATATTTCTTGGTTAAGCTACCGATCAGGCTGCCCAGGATGATCATGGTCACATTAAAAAAAGTACCAAACATAGGTTTGCTCCTTGAGGGGATAATTATTAATACATTTTAAGCAATAAAGGGGATGGAACATTTACTTTGTTCCATCCCTTTAAAAAGCTATTATTTAATTTAATTGCAGTCAGTTTGCTTTAAATCTCGTTATCTTCGTCAGGAGTAACGTCACGACGCTTGTCTTCAGCATTTTCATCAAAACGATACTTGTACTGATGCTTAGATGGTGAATCTGGCATGATAAATACGGCGATAATATAGATGAAAATAAATGGGAAGAAGCCCGTAAATAGGGTTGCCGCAACAAAGAGTAGACGGACGAGTGAAGCGTCTAAATCAAAGTACTCTGAAATACCTCCAAGAACACCACTTAGGACACGATCATTTGATTTTGTTAATTTCTTATCTTTAGCCATAATATTTCTCACTTTCTCATAGAATAACGTGGGAATTAAAACACTTTACAGACAAGTTTGTATTCCCTATACTTGTATTATATTATATGACTTATAGTATTGTAAAGGAAGTTGAATTATGTCAATGCAATTATCAAGTGATCTGATGGATGGACTGGTATTGGCGTTACTTTCTAAAGAAGATTTATATGGTTACTCACTCACAAAGCAAGTTCAGGCGCGTTTTGCGGTATCTGAGTCAACAATGTATCCTGTGTTACGTCGTTTAAAAAAACGTGATTGGGTGACAACGTATGATGAACCTTTTGAAGGACGCAATCGTAGATACTACAGTATATCTGACTTAGGTTATCAAGAACTGGGGCGTATCCAAGCTGAATGGCGTGATTTTAGTAGTAAAATTAATGATTTGATGCTAGAAGGGGACGCTAATGGAAAATAGTATTTATTTTACTCAGGTGAAGACTTACTTACAGCAATTAAATGTGGATGAACAAGAGGACGTGATTCGTTTTTATCAAGAATACGCTGCTGATGCGCGGTTATCTGGTGAGCGATTAATGTCAGAATTAGGAACGCCAAAGCAATTGGCTCGTCGTATTTTAGTCGACTATTCATTGCGCCTTGAAGAGGACGACATACATAATAAACCAGCGCATGAAAATACGCGTCAAGAGCGACAAAATTGGATTAAGCAAGAAATTAATTTGATCAGCATTGTGTTAGAAGGATTATTAACCTCAATTGTTTGGGTACCTGCCATGTTGCTGATTTTAGTGTGCTTGTTTGCAACGGTGGGTGTTGCAGCGATTGTCATTGTCGCTTTGATTTATTATTTATTGACCGGACTATTTCAAATTATTGGTGGGATAGCTGTGCTACCTAGCAATTGGGCAACTGGTTTATACCAAGGTGGTATCGGGTTAATTATTGTTGGCCTGCAATTTGTTGCCTGGCCAATCGGTGTGACCATTATTCGTACGGTCTTTAGAGCGTTGATGCGTTTTGTGAAGTATATTGGCCGCCGCTTTTCACACAAAGGTAAAGAGGTGACCCATCATGCATAAAGGATTTCGATTTATATTAACGGGCTTCATTGTGATTTCTTTTGGTGTCATTATTATGATTGTTGGTCTGGCTCATGATGGTCAAAATAATTTAGGTTGGCACAATGGTCATTTTGAAGTTTCGCAAATTAAATCCGTTCATCATAAAGTAAAGGCTGTGAATAAGGTCGATGTTGAAACGGCAAATGTACCGGTTACCGTTCAAACGGGTAATCAAAAGAAGATTGAAATTAATGGTCGTATTACTAATCCTAAATTTTTACATGTGACAAGAAATGGTAAGCAATTAAAGGTTCGCTATGTGCCCAACCAAGAAAAGGGTTATGAGGTAGGATTTGGTAAACATGAACCAGAAAAGTTGATTATCAGTTTACCTAAGGATAAAAAATTATCTGAGTACAGACAATCATCCATGTATGGTGCCATGAATATTGCAGATTTACATGCAAAGCGTGGTGCAATCACAGCGACAGCGGCAGATATTCAGATGAGGGATGCACAATTACAAAATTTGTCTGTTGCTGCTCATGATGCCAAAATTTCATTAAATAACCTGCAGGCTAGTCAAACAACAATGAATAGCAGTAATAGTCAGGTTAATACTAATAGTTCAAATCTTGGTCGTTTAAAGTTATCGGCAGACGGTAGTCGGACAACGCTACAACAAACCACAGTTGCTGCCAGTGCTATTCAGGTCAATAAAGGGAACGTTAAATTGGTCGATAGCCAACTAACAGGCCATAATATTATGACAATTATGGATGGTTCATTAAAGGCTTCAGGGTTGGCTGATATTGGTTTGCAAATGCAAGCATCTGCTGGTCGCGTGAAGGTTGATGGCACGAATTATGGGAATAATTATTTGAACAATGATCAGATGGCTGCTAATCAATTCAATGTAGATGTTTCAGATGGTAATATCACGATTAAATAGGGGTACGGGGGTTCTAAATGACTTTGAAACGTTGTCACTGGGTTGATGAAGATGATCCGCTAATGGTGCAATATCATGATACGGAATGGGGTCAGCCAGAACATCGTGACCAGATGTTATTTGAGTTACTTAGCTTAGAAACGTATCAAGCAGGATTGAGTTGGCGAACGGTTTTACATAAACGTCAGGCATTCCGAAAAGCCTTTGCGAACTATGATTTAGAGCAAGTAGCTCAATATGACGAGGTGCAGGTTGCTTCGTTAATGCAAGACGCAACGATTATCCGCCATCGTTTGAAGTTACAGGCTACTATTAATAATGCACAAACAATTCTAGCACTACAGAAGGCAGAAAAAAGTTTCAACCAGTGGTTGTGGTCATTCGTTGATCAACAGCCCATTGATCATCAAGTGGTGAATTATGAAGATGTACTGGCAACAGATGAGCTAGCAATTACTGTGTCTAAAGCCATGAAAAAGGTCGGCTTTAAATTTGTTGGTCCGGTTACGGTTTATTCTTTTTTACAGGCAGCAGGATTGATCAATGATCATGAGATAACTTGTCCGAGTCATGGATCATAATGAATACAAATAAAGCACTAGCAATGTGGGATTGCTAGTGCTTTATTTTTGCTATTGATGTAGGGTATACAAAATAGCTTCGACCACAAACACGAGAGTAAGAAATGTTCATGGATATATTTTAAGGAGTAGGTTGTAGGTTAGTTGGGCCTACTGGCTAAGTCTTCTGACTTAGTGTTCTGAGTCTGTTACATATAGTTAAATGGAATACTTCCCTCTTAACGACTACTAATATAGCGCAAATCATCCGATAACACAACTATTTTTTGCTATTTTTTCCTGAATTCCGGAAAATTAGCTTTAACATATACCAGTTACTTGCCCTTTCACCATGTCGTGGCGGAAATAATTCTTCCAAAACTGCTGTCACCATGGTACCAATCAAGGCAGCAAGGGCAATAAAATTGATCCATAGTAACAAAATGATAGCTGAACTTAATGCCTGATAAAACGTAAATGCACGGGCGGCAAAGTCAACATACCAACCAAACGCTTTGGCAAGCCAGATGACTAGTGTAATTTGTACTATTGTTCCAATAGAAATCCAAATTAGACGCGGTCGTTTAATCGGTAAAAGTGTATTAAATAAAAAAGCACCAATAAATAATCCAATAATGACGACGACACGTTTAGCGGATTCAATTTGATAAGTTATCTGGCTACTAATTGGTAGGGCCTCTAAAACATTTGTTCCGACTGAGGCGATGATTAACAGCACACCAATAATAGCTAGAATAATTATTAGCCAAAACATTGAAACGAAACGGTCAAAAATGGCGACACTATTAGGTTTAACATTATAAATACCATTTTGGGCAATTCGAATCGAAGAGACAACCCGGGATAGCGACCAGAGCGTAATAACGATGGAAATGGACAAAACACCAACACCATTTTGACTAAGAATCGATCGAATAACTGGATCAATAAATGTAAAGACAGACTCTGGAACGGCAGTCTGCGCGTATTTTAATGCGGTACCAATTGTTAGTCCTAGGTAAGGTAGTAAAGTACCTAGGATAACGATAGCTGGGAATATTGATAATAGGCCGAAGTAAGCGATTGATGAGCTGGCCGTGATGATATCAACACGAGTCACCACATCAATAATTGTCGCGATCAGTTTATTATTCATAAGATTTTTAAAAAAATGTTTCACGACTTCAATTCTCCTGATAAAATTGACCATAATCATTTAATTTTATCAAACAAATGGGTGGTTCGTACAATTAATTGTTTTTTAACCGCAATATAAGTCTAAAATTGTAAGGTAAATGCAGAATATCAGTATTCATGTTACGCTATTCACAATAATTAACAAAGGTGAGAGATTATGAAATCAAAACGTCCGTCACGGGTTAAATTTTGGACCGTTATTCTAATTGGTTATGTCGTACTATTTCTGATTGGAATTTCAATACCAGTTGTATATGGTGCCTTAACTAATAAGAATGATACACAACAAACGGCAGTTTCAAGTTCAAGTAAATCGAGCGCTAACAGTAGTAGTCGTGCATCAAGTTCAAGTCAGTCATCATCGACGAGTAGCTCAGTAGATAGTTCAACGTCAAGTAGTAAGTCGACAACATCTTCTAAGAAGAAAATTACTGTCCAAGTCGGTGAAACTGGGTATTCAATTGCCAATAAATACGGCTTAACGGTTGATGAACTACAGGATCTTAACCCATCAGCTGACTTAGAAAACTTGGTTGATGGACAGAAGTTGAAAATCAAAAGTCCTTCATAAAATTAGCCTCTTATTAACTTTTCCTAGCTTAACGGCTAGGAAAAGTTTTTTGTAACACAAAAGATACTTACGCACTACCATAAAGTGTGCTTAAATAGAAATCAGGCACTTTTAAAAAGTAGGAGGAGTTATGAACGAAGAAAAAGTTTCACCTAAAGTGATCTGGTCGATTGTCGCAGCGGCAATCTTGGGATTTTCAGGTATCTTAACGGAAACATCAATGAATGTGACGTTTCCAGAGTTAATTCAGTAATTTAATCAACCAATGGGGACAGTGCAATGGTTAACCACTGCTTATCTATTAGTGGTTACGCTAATGATGCTAACATCAGCACATTTCAATGCAATTTTAAGTAAGCGACAAACCTATATGATTGGTTGTATTGCCTTTGTATTGGGAGATGTTATCGCCATTGTTGCCCAAAACTTTTGGCTATTATTATTGGGGCGACTAATTATGGCGGTCGGAACAGGGTTTGCTTTGCCACTAGTCTTTAATATTATTTTTACTAGTGTGCCAATGTCACAACTTGGTAAATACATGGGCTTTGGAACATTGATTATTTCTTTGGCACCAGCATTAGGTCCGGTTTACGGAGGAGTTGTTACGTATACATTGGGTTGGCGAGCTATCTTTATGATTTTTTTACCCGTAGTAGTTATTTCATTATTAATTGGTTGGTTTAACTTAGATAAACAAAAGCCAAAGTCAAATAATCAATTTGCTTATGGACAATTTGCTTTGATTGGTATTTCCTTAGTATCAGCTATCTTAGCACTAGGAAAATTGCAATCAGGTAAATTAACAGCAACTATTATTATTTTAGCTTTGGTAGCTATTATTGCTATGGCCGGATTTATCAAGGTTGCTAAAAATGCAGAGAACCAATTAGTTGATATCAGTGTGTTCCGTAGTAAAGCTGTTGTGATGGCATTATTGATTTATGCAACGTCACAAGTTATCAACTTAGCTGTTAATTTTGCTGTACCACAATACAGTCAATTAACGCTTGGTACGACAACGATGATTGCCGGTTTGATTCTAATGCCTGGTTCATTGCTAGGTTCATTAGTTAACCCCATTTACGGAGCAATGTACGATCGTTTAGGGGCAAATAAGCCGTTAACTTGGGGCTCACTTGCTTTCTTAGCTATCATGATTATTTTCTCAGTGATGGCACCAAGTATTGCCACGATTGGCTTAACTGTTGTTTACGCATTGTTTACAGTGGCACGAAACCTAACGTTTAGTGTTGCTATGACCGCCGGGGTAGCTGAAGTAAAGCCACAACAGGCTGGTGATATCAATGCCATCTTTAACACGGTGCAACAGTTCGTCGGAGCTGTTGGAACAACTGTTGCCGCCCTATTTATTCAAACAACTGGGACAACAAAGTCAGCAATTGCCACGCAGACAGCTACCGGATTCGGTCACTTGATCGTATTTAGTACAGTTATTGTTGCAATCAGTTTGATTTGGTTAGTTATCTTTATGAAGAACAAGACCGCAAAATAATGAGTGTTTTAACGACTAGTATGTTTTACATACTAGTCGTTTTTTGTTATGTTTCTAGTATGTTAAGCATACTAGCTAGGAGATAAAGCGCACGCGACAAGGTATTTCAAGCCAAATGTTAAAGGGCATTTTACAAGGAGTTATCTTAATGATCCTTAGTAAGGAACCAGAATACGGCTATAGTTTGAGTAAGAAAATGAATAGTTATGGATTAGAAGATATTCCAAAGGGGACGATTTATCCGTTACTAACGGCCATGCAAAAACGTGGGTTGATTGAAGGAAAAAACAAAGCTTCTGCTGTCGAGCCAACGCGAAAATATTATTTTATAACTGAAGATGGTCAAGCAGCCAAAAAAGAATTTATAAATGAAGGGTATCAATTACAGCAATCGGTTAATTTACTAGTGGAGGAGGAAGATCCTGATGGGTATTGAAGACAACCTAATTAAACAAAATAATCAGTTACGTGAACAATTAACTGGAGAAAATGAGAAATACTACAGTGATCTTTTGCTTTACATGCGTTTGAATAGCTTCATGAAAGATCAAGCAGCTATTGAATCAAATCTACTTGAAATCTTACAAGACATCATTGATGCACAACGCGAAGGAATGACAGCTGAACAATATTTTGGTAAAAATCCGCACGTCTTGGCCGATGAATTGTTGCATCAAGTCCCTAAAAAAGTCGGTGAAGTATTTAAACTTGTTTTGTATTTTGTAGGTGCGTACATGTTTTTTGCGTTACTACCAAGTATGATTTCAATTAATCCATCGATTGATATTGGTAATCTGATATTGACTGGCCTGTATATAGGTATTGTTGTGTTGGTGGGGCTTAAGTACTTGGGTCGAACCATCTATGGGGGACGTGTGACTGAAACAAAGAATTGGGTCCTGTTTTTAAAATTATGGTTGGTGATAATGATTGGCCTTGTGCCCATGATATTTATCCAAATGTATGCGACAACACCACTCCAAATTACTGTTGGTAACAAACTAGGAATTGGCATCATTCTATTTTGGCTGGTTATTGCGATGATTATTTTCTTCAAACAATCTGACAAAAGAACAGTACTGCCACTTGCTGTCTTTTCATTATTTTTAGGAATCCTTGGTATTATGACTCGTCTGCCAGGTGGAGTCAGTGATTTTCTTAGAAATACACAAGCAGGGCATACTACTCTAGGGATTACCTTGGGTATTGCACTGGTTATTTTTTGGATCGCAAGTGTATGGGTACTAAAGAAAAAATAGGCTTTTATACTAAAGAAAATTGGAGATTTTAACCATTATTGTTATCCTAGGTAAGCATAATTATTTAATTAGATGCGTGATGTATAGTGATATGGATAAACAAAATATACGAGGGGGGGACGTTTATGACTTTATCGACATATGAAGAAGCAATTGATTTCCTAAGGGGAAATGACATTCAGTACAATGAAGTAAAACATGATGCTGTTTGGACAATGGCTGAAGCAAGTCAATTAGAATTGCCGAATGATACGGTGATCAAGAATTTATTTCTTAAAAAGAGAAAGACCGCTGAATATTTTCTTTGTGTCGTTGTTGGTCATAAGAAAATTGACTTTAAAACTCTAGCACCACAGCTCCAGTTGAGTCGCAATAAGCTTAATTTTGCCAATGAAATGGACTTGGCAGACGTTTTGGGACTCCAGCCAGGCTTTGTGACACCACTGGGTTTGCCGCATGATACAAAACAACAAGTGACTGTTTTGCTGGATAAAGAGTTACAAAATGTTGATGCGATTGGTATCCATCCGAATACCAATACAGCAACTGTATTTATTAAGTATGATGATTTATTGAAAATTATCATGCGTTCACGGCATGAGATGGTTGTCGTGGATTTTGATTAGTTTGCCCGGTACCATTGGTAAGTGTGTAAAAATTTGATTTGAGTATATTTATCAAAAGATATGTTGTTATCTTAGGGAGGCACTATGAAAGAGAATATGAAGCCGATTTTTGATATCTTTGACACTAACCTACAAAAGATACAACCAGATGAAAAATTCTCGTTGCCTAGTTTGTATGGTGAATCAGAGTGGGATAAACTTTATATTGGCGACAAAGTAATGGCTGGTAATCAATTTTTACGACAGGTGCGACAGGGCTATTATCCAGATGTCAAAGAGCTACCGAAAGATAATCAGCATGGACGCCGTCAGTATCAGAAGAAATAGTGATTATTATATTGTTAATGACGACTTTTAGTGTGAAAAAGGAGTGTTATGCGAGTTAATATATTACAACACACGCCCAATGAAGGACCTGATTCAATTTTGGATTGGGCACGAGTGAATGGTCATCAATCATTCGTCTATCATCCCTATCAATTTGGTTATTTACCAACTGCTGATGAAACGGATTTACTAATTATTTTAGGGGGCCCAATGAGTCCAAATGATGATGTATCATGGATCAGCCAGGAACGAGAGCTTATTCAGGAACTGTTAGATAAGGATGTACCAATGTTTGGGGCTTGTTATGGTGCGCAACAGATTGCCAAAACGTTAGGATATAAAGTATCAGAAGCACCGGCTAAGGAAGTTGGTTGGGCACCTGTTTATCTGCAAAGTCACGTGATTCCAGATTTACCAGCAGAGTTGCTGGCATTACACTGGCACCAAGAGATGTTTGAGGTACCTAAAGAAGCAACATTACTGTTTTCGAGTGATGCGGTTAAAAACCAAGGATTTGTCATGAACCATCGTGTGGTAGGGATACAATTCCATTTTGAACCTCAGGACGATAATATCCGTGAGATGGTGGTTAATGATTTCCCGTATATTGAAGGTTCTATTCTTGGCCAAACGGCAACTGACATATTAAATATGTCAGTTCCGACTATTAATAAAGATGTTATGTTTAAGATTTTAGATTATATTACGGCTGGCAAAGACTAAATGGCGTTAAATTGCACATTAATTTTGTCAAAAATACCTTCTCAATTGATATCGGACTTTTTTATAGCTTTTACTTGTTTATAACTAACTGATTAGTTACTATAAAGGTATGAGAACAACAGATATTAACAAGATTAAAGCCATTAAAGAATCAGTACTTGGATGACAAAGGATTAGAGCAAATAAGTAACATGATTATAAAAGCTATTAAAAGATAGTTTTTGTTTTTATCATTAAAGACTAACTATTCAGTTAAAAGAAGAGGGGCTTTATGAGTGAAATTATTTTAATCACTGGTGCGACAGATGGAATAGGTAAAATCACTGCGACAGAACTGGCCAAAAAAGGAAATCATGTGATTATTCATGGCCGTAATGAACAAAAGGCTAAGCAAACTGTCGCAGAAATTAAGCAGCAAGCCAAGCAGGCACAAGTTGAGTACTTAATCGCCGACTTATTCTCACTGCCAGCAGTTAAACAAATGGCGGATAAATTTCAGCAAAAATATGATCATTTGGACGTATTGATCAATAATGCTGGTGCTGTATTGGATGATACTCGTAGGGAAACAGATGGTATTGAAAATACGATGGCCTTAAATGTATTAGCACCATTTTTGTTAAATCAACTTTTACTACCTAGTTTAGAAAAAAGTACTGACGGACGGATTATCAACATGTCTTCAGGTACGCACCGTCAGGCAAAACCAGACATGAATGACCTAAACTTAGAAAAAGAATCTTCAGGACAGAAACGATATGGGATTTCTAAATTGTTTGTGATTTGGAATTCACAACATTTAGCTGTTGAATTACAAAAACAAGGCATTACTAATGTGACAGTTAACTGCTCTCATCCAGGCGCAGTTGCAACCAAGTTTGGTCAAGATAGTGATAATGGATTTTTTGTTAATCTCATTTATAAAACAGCTTCGGCAGTTTCTAAAATTCCTGTTCTCGGTAATTTTGGGGCACCAGAAAAGGGTGCTGTAACTAATATTTATTTGGCTTCATCAGATGAAGTGAAGGGACTTACTGGTAAATTCTTTAATAATAAAAAGCAATTGGAAGAACCAGAAACCAAGGAATATACGCCAGCAAGAGAACAGAAAATTTGGAATTATTGCATGAAAATTTGTGCGCCGTTTTTAGAAGACTAAATGCAGATTATTTAGAAACAATCAAAGATAACAAAGGGGAGATGGATTATCGTGAAAAAGTTTATTTTTATCATAAGCCTGTTGGGGAATGCTGCTTTATTGTATCGTCTGAATGAAAACAAAAAGAGTATCTATGATTTGACCGAGCGTTAACATTTTTATAGACAAAAGTTTAATGAACATACAGATGATTATTAATATGAACGGATGATTTTTGTGATGTAAGGGGGAAATGATGCACATTAAGAACATTTTAGTTACGGGTGCTAATAGTGGCATTGGTTATCAAACAGCATTAACCTTGGCAAAACAAGGGCATCATGTCATCATTCATGGTCGTAATGAGCAAAAAGTTAACATTGCAGTGAATGAAATTAGAGAGCAGTCTGGCAATGAAAATATTGATAGTGTTATTGCAGACCTATCTTTAATGACCGATGTTAAAAAACTAGCGGAACATATCAAAGAAAAATATGGTTATTTAGATACGTTGGTTAATAATGCTGGTTCTCAAATGGGGAAAGAACGTCTAGTAACTGCTGAAGGTCATGAAAAAACAATGGCCATTAATACATTTGCGCCATTACTATTAAGCAAATTGTTACTACCTTTACTGACTCAAAGCCCTGACGGGAGGATTATTACCGTTTCTTCGGCTTCGTACAACCAAGGAACTAGTGATCAATATTTAGATGATATTGAATTAGAGCATAATTATGGATTTGGCCGGGCTTATGGTCTGTCAAAACTGTATGTATTGTGGCTAATGTGGCATTTAAATAATGAATTACAGGAAAAAGGCATTAAAAATGTCACTATTAATTGTATGGAACCGGGATCAGCTTTAACGAAGTTGGGTTCTGAACAAGCTAAAAATCGGCCATTATGGATGAAAATATTAATCGTTTTATGGTTGCCTATGATAAGAAATCCTAAAACACCAGGACAGACAAATGCTTGGTTGGCTACTTCAAATGAAGTTCGTGGTTTAACGGGAATGTTTTTTGATTCTAAAGGAAGGATTCAAAAAGAAAATCGTAAATATTATTCTTCCGAAAATGATCAACGTTTGTGGAATTACTGTATGAAGGTTTGTGAACCATTCTTAAAGTAACCGCTACCCGTTGATTATCAGTGAATAGTAACTTTGAATAAATTTTATCGGGCATCAAAAAAATCCCAGAATTCGTTTTGAATTCTGGGATTTCTTTATGTTATTAGCTAACAACTAATGAATTTAATTATAGTGGTAGGTCCTTCTTTTGGAAGATAACCGCTGAAGCTGCATACAATACAAATGCAACCCCACCTAATGCAAGTAATCCAATACCGAAATCACCATTACTCAAGATTTCATCTGTTTGGTACAAAGTTGTCAATGACACGTACTTTAAGTTTTCCAAACTATCACTTTGTTGAATAACCAAACTAATTAGGAAGAATGCGAATGGTAGACCGGCACCAAGAACCATGGCTTGATTTGAACGGTTAAATAGGGTACTTGCAAAGAATGAAATACTTCCCATTGCTAAGATTAGCAAGCAAGCACCAACGTTCAACCATGTAAATGTCTCAACATCGAACTCTAATGATTCATCAGACTTCAAAGCAGCGCTGACTTGTGATGAGTCAATTAATGTCTTTAATTGATCTTCAGGTACCTTAGTTGCCTCTGAAGCAGCCTTAATGGCCTTGTCATCCTTTAGCAAGCTCATATTATCACTAATATTGCTTTCTGATGTGTTCAAAGCTTTAGCACCAGCTGTTTGAGCTGTTGACATGATAATTGATGGGCTGGCTGGCAAACTCTTTTCAAGTTCTTTTTGCTTGTCAGCACTATCATTCTTAATCTCGTCATTAATAGAATTACGGTAATCACTTACGCTTTGTCCAGTGACTTTAGCACCAGCTTCCAAAGCATCATTATCGTTCATCATTAACTTAGGATTCTTAGATAATTCGTCTTGTGTAATTTCGATTGCTGACTTGCTCTTGTCAGTATCTTCATACTTATCTTTACGGTTATCGGTTAGCTTTTCAGCAGCTGCATCATAACTGTCACGCAAAATAGCTTGATCAAGGTATTGCTTATAAGCCTCTTGATCCATATTACGAGCTTCGGCACCAGCTTGGACAGCATACTTATCATCTTCAATCATGTATAAGTGGCTACGTACATAGCTTGGCTTGCGATCCATAGCATCTGCGGCTGCGTTCACATCTTCGGTCATTGGCTCACCTGTAACATTGTGATGTGTGACTTCAGAAACACCTAGACCAACACCAGTTACAATACCAAACATTAGGATGATTGAACCAATCATGTAAGCCATCTTCGTAAAGATAACAGTACTACGTTTTGTTGGTGTTGATAATGTGTAAGCCATTGAGCCACTATCAACTTCGTTAACCACTAAATTATTTGCAGAGAAGATAATGTAGACCAACCCCAATAAAATAGCAATTGACTTATAAAAGGTTTCTAGCGTTCCTAGGATCGAATCAAACCCTGATAGGACACTATCAAAACTTGTTCCTGAGGCTGCACTTGATAGCGCAGCAAAATCTTCAGGATCAAATTGAACAATAAATACACTTAATAGTGCACTGGCAACTAATGTAATGACGAGCCATAGCGTTCCATTAGAACGTACACTCTGTTTAAAAATAGCTTTACTAAACATTATGCCTCCTCCTTAAATGTTTGGTTGAAATAATCTTCAAAGGTTTGCTTGATTTCTTTGAAGAATTTAACTGGATAATGTTGTAGATCATTCATCAATTCGTTGATTTTTTGATCATTAACTTTAACAGTGACTTGGTTTTTGTCTGCTTTTACTTCTGCTAAGTCATAAGACAAGCTAGTGAAATGTTGAAAGCTTTCATTATCTTGGAAGGCAATCGTGAATAGCTTATCAGGATTATAGCGAATCTTGTTCATGTCGATACGACTAATGATTTTACCGTCTTTAATCATGGCCACGCGATCACAAGTTTCTTCCATTTCTTTAAAGATGTGACTCGACATAAAGATTGTTTTACCTAATGCTTTTTGTTCTTCAATTAGTTTAATGAAAGTATCACGCATCAATGGATCTAATCCAGTAGTAGGCTCGTCCATAATTAAAATATCAGAGTCGGCAGCGAAGGCAGCAGCTAAAGCTGTTTTTTGCTTCATTCCTTTACTCATGCTTTTAATGTTGGCTGTTGCATCAAGTTGTAATTCATCACAAATCTCTTGGCAACGTTCCCAACTACCATGACCTAACATCTCTATTTGACGCTTTAAGAAAACCTCACCGCTATTGTTACCAGGAAAGTTAATTTCACCAGGTACATAGGCAACCTTTTGTTTGATTTGCGCACTCTTTTTTGTAGCATCAAGGCCATCAATAGTAGCCGAACCACTATCAGGTTTAATGAATCCCATTAGGTTTCGAATGGTGGTTGTTTTACCAGCCTCTTTTTCAGCCAATACGAAATCAATAAAGCGTTCCTGCATCAATGGATCCAGGCCACTGGTTGGCTCGTCTAGAATCAAAATTTCAGGATCGTGCATAAATGCTGTCACAACAGCTAATTTACGCTTGGTACCTAAACTCATTCGTTTAATGACGCCTGAAGGATCTAATTCAAACATATCTAATAGGTAGTTTGTTTTAGTCATATCTGTGATTTGGCGTTCCTTAGCCATAAAATCAATAAATTGTGTACCAGTCATTCCGGAAGGAAAGGCTAGTTCACCAGGTAAGTAACCAACTTGGCGCTTGATTGCGTCGGCTTGTTTCCAAGCATCTTTACCGTCTACGGTGATAGTACCGTCCTGTGGTTTAGAAAAACCCATAATATGGCGGATAGTTGTTGTTTTACCAGCACCATTTGGCCCTAAGAAGCCGAATACTTCACCTTTGTTAACTGAAAAGGATACATCAAAAATACCACGTTTATGACCATAATCTTTGGTCACGTGATCAATATCAATAACTGCCATCTGTTTCCTCCTAACTTATTAATGTACAAATGATAACTTATTTACATATGTTCAACAACAAACTATAATATATTTAATAATCAATACAACGTACATTATTGTGCGAAATGGAAGATAATTAACAAAACATAAAACTTTGTTCAAAAAAATATTATAAGGGGATATCATTATGGATCAAAATTTAGATTTACGAGTTCAAAAAACGTACGAAGCATTAATGACAGCTTTTTTTGAACTATTAGAGGAAAAAAAGTTTGAAAAAATAACGGTTAATGAGTTGTGTCATCGTGCTAAGGTGCGACGCCCTACCTTTTATAAACATTTTGCAGATAAATATGCTTTTGTAAAATATGTTATTTATAAAACCCAACATGATTTACTGCAAGAAATTGATACCGATACTGATATTGAGAATCCTTTTGATTTTTTGTTGACTTGTTTTGAAAAGATGCTTGATATGATTGAAAAATATCAACAAGCCTTGTTCCACCTACAACCAGAAATTGAAAATGATTTTTCCTTTGAAATGATCGATACGCATGTACAACCAGAAATTGAAAAAAGACTGATTGCTTTTGGGAAAAAAGAAGCTATTCTATCCCAAGATATTGATTTTACTTGCCAAGTTATTTTAGGTATTTTTCGTCAAATTAGTCTTTGGTGGGTTAAACAAAGAGACGTTATTTCAAAAACAGAGGCACGTAATAAGATGGCGCAAGTATTACATTTGTTATTTCCCACTACATAAGTCACACTGATTGCTATTAGTGTACCAATGTTTAATTGTGGATGAAAATAAATGCACTTTTTAGATAAATTAAAAAAAGAAGGGGTAAGAAGAACCAATTGATTTTTCTTACCTCTTCTTTTTTAAACATTACAATCGGCTTCAAAGCGTTTTTAGTCACGCTCTGAATAAACGCGTTCCAAAAAACTGAAGCTCTAATGTAACGCAATTTACGTCATGCCTGTCCTTCGCTCTGCTACGGCAAAAATGCCGCAAATCACGTTACAATCAGCTTCAAAGCGTTTTTAGTCACGCTCTTCTTTAATCCACCGTTTGAGTCCAGTTATATGGATCTGGGCGGTCACCGTATTGAATGCCTACCAATTCGTTGTAAAGCTTAGTTGTGACAGGACCAGCTTCTGTTTCACTATAAAAGACGTGCTTCTTGTCACCAGCAGTTAGTGAACCAACCAGTGAGATAACTGCTGCGGTACCCATGGCACCAGCCTCGGCGAATTGATCAATTTCATCGAAAGGTACTTGGCGTTCAACAGGATTCAATCCTTGATCCTTTGCTACTTGGAGCAAAGAACGCTTTGTGATAGAAGGCAAAATTGAGTCTGACTTAGGTGTAACGAATTGTCCCTCCTTTGTGATACCAAAGAAGTTGGCACCACCAAATTCATCAACATACTTATGTTCACGAGGATCAAGGAATAGGCAGTCAGCATAACCTGCTTCGTGTGCCTGAGCTGAAGAAAATAGACTACTTGCGTAATTACCCGATGTCTTTGCTTGACCAGTACCAGCGTATGAGGCACGATCATAATCACTGACAGTGTATGCAGCAGGGTTTAGGCCATTTACGTAAGCGCCAACTGGCGTCGCATAAATATGGAAAGTATATTCAGTGGCTGGTGTTACTCCAACGACACTGCTTGTTCCAACCATAAATGGACGTAGGTAAAGGGTTCCTCCTGTACCATATGGTGGCACGAATTCTTCGTTAGCTTTAACAACTTGCTTAACAGCATCGACGAAAGCATCGACTGGATAGGGTTCCATCAACATACGCTCAGCAGAGTTGACCATCCGTTCAGCATTTAATTCAGGACGGAAAAGGTTGATTTTACCATCTTTACGACGGTAAGCCTTTAATCCTTCGAATACTTCTTGACCATAGTGGAGTACTTCAGCAGCAACAGATAGTTCCATAGTTGAACGAGTCGTTAATTCACCTGGTTGCCACTCACCATCCTTGAACTTTGCTTCAAAATCATAAGGTAGGTCGTGATATTCAAATCCTAGGTTGTTCCAATCCAAGTTCTCAACTTTTTCTTTCATGATATATTCTCCTCGTGATAATAAATTAATTAAAATGTGTTATGTCTATTGTGAAACTGCGGCCGCTTTTTGTTCGCTAGCTTTGTCATCTTCCAAAACTTGGTTGATAAAGCCGTTGACGTCAAATTTATCTGTAAATTCAGTAAGATGAACAAGGTCGCGTAAAAAATTGTGGGTCGATGCTTCATAGTTGTATTTTTTACCTAAATCATAGATATACCCATTGATATAGTCCACTTCGGTTTCACGACCGTTTGATAGATCTTGATACATAGAAGGGAAATGTAATGGGTTGCCTGTCTGACTAACGGTGACCACTTGTTGCCATTCTTCTTGACGAGAGGTTAATAATTTAATACCTGCACGTTCGCAAACATCATAGGCTTCATCAATTAACTGGACGGATAAAGCACGTGTTGTAGGTGCTTGAATAAATTCTCCCATGCGAACTCTAAACATTGTACAAAGGGTATTAACTACGGAATTAAAAACAACTTTAGCCATCAAAGTACCAGTGAAATTATCTGTTAAGGTCGGATTCAAACCAGCTGTTTTAAAATCACCAATAAGTTGATGGGTCATTTCATCCGGCTGCTCAGTTTGATTTGCTAAGTTAACTGAGCCAGCTCCTTTTTGACCAATGAAATCAACATCCCCAGCCTGATTTAGGACAGTACCAATCATGGCCGTCCCCCCAATGACACGATTACTTGGGAAGTATTGATTTAATTTTTCAATATGTCCCATGCCATTCATGCAAGTTAATGTATATTGTTTGTCGTTAAAGAAGTGTGCACGCCGCTCTAAGAGATCCGCCAGCATATATTGCTTCGTGAAGACAATCAGAACGTCTGCTTGTCCATGATATTCTTCTGGATAATAGACATTTACAGGAACAAGGTGTTTATTTTGCCCGTCTCGGGAGACATAGACACCACGCTGTGAACGAATTGTTTCAACTTGTTGTTCCCATGTATCCACAAAATCTACTTCAAAGCCTGCTTCTTGTAGTAAAACACCAAATCGCAATCCCATTGCGCCTGATCCTAGTACTGCATATTTCATTCTGACTGCCTTCTTTCTTAGACTGGTTAGCCATTAAAGTCGGACTTATTACCTATCAAAAGGGGCGATTGTCTGGTTGATATGGCTAAAAATATGACGGTTTACTAAATGACTAATGTCGGATTCTATAAGACATCACCTCCTAAATTTTAAAATTATTATGAAAAAAGCCCTTAACTTTTACCAGGTTATTGGTAAAAGTTAAGGGCGCGTTAGCACGGTACCACCTTAATTGCTTAAAAAGCATCTTATGTATTCGTCAAAAAACAATACATCTACACAATAATGGGTGTCCCCAATGCTGTTTAATAATCAATTGATGTTCACAACACAGCTAAGAGATGATCATTATCAATTTTTGTGTATCGTTTTACACCAGCCAACGACTCTCTGAACACAGCGAAAGATAAAATTCTCCTTACAGCTTTTTAATCATAATTTAATTTAATAAGAGATTAACGCGTGCGGGGATGCTTTGTCAACTATTATTGAAAAATAAATTTTATTTTGTTTGTTACTGAACATAAGTTCTGATTTTAGGTGGCTGATAAGTCGCTATAAATTCAAAAATTTCATCAAGTGAGTCAGAAAAAAGTAGTTTTTTACGGTCTTCAGTTGTTAGAAAATCTTTTTTAGTCATCTCATCAAACATTGTTTTTAACGGATTATAGTAGCCACTAACATTGAAGAAAATACAAGGGTTGGTATTGTTACCAATACGTGCCCATGAAAAAGCTTCGATAATTTCTTCAAGTGTGCCGGGACCACCAGGAAGGGCGATACAAGCATCGGCTAGTGATAACATGGTTGCCTTACGTGTTGCCATGTCATCCACAATTTTTAGATTCGTTAACCGAGTAAATGCGGCACTACGATCAACGAGCTGTTTAGGCATAACGCCGTGGACTTTGCCACCTGCGTCTAAGACTTCGTTAGCTAATAAACCCATTAGACCAACACCGCCGCCCCCATAGACCAGTTCGAGTTGATGATTGACTAGATAATGTGCAAGGGCAATTGTTGCTTCTTGATGAGTCTGGTCGTTTCCTGTGTCAGCGCCACAGTAGACAGCAATTCTTTTCATTTTAGGAACCGTCCTTGTACGAATTATTGTATGTTTTTTATTATTCAGAAGTTGTTAAACCATCTCGTATCAATTGCCATAATAATTCAAAGCGAGGTTGATAGTCTGGCAGATTCCAAGTTTCTTTAAAGTTAGGCAAAGTAAAGACGGAGAAGGCGGATAATATAGCTTCTGCTTTTTCGAAATTAACATCATTGTAGCCCATAATGCGATTAATAACTTTATAGGCACTTATTAGAACATCATGTAAGGCAAGCGGATTATTATCAACATAGTACGTGTTTAGCATGAACATTTGCGGATCGTTATTATAGGCAGTTTTTTTGGCGTTAACGAATGCCCATAGCCAATCGTGTAACTCATCTTGTGGGTTTGTATACTTATTTGGCGTAAATTGCACATTGTTAATGATGGTTTGCTCAAACCAATCGGCTGCAACGGCCTCCCATAAAGCTTGCTTGTTTTTAAAATGTTTATAAATAGCTGCATGAGTGACGCCCAATTCATTGGCGATTTTGGATAGTGGAATCTCAGCGGTATTTGTTTCTTTAATTAATCGTCTAGCAGTGTTGATAATTATTGTATTAGTCATTCTTTCCATAAAGCTTTCCTCCAATCAATTATTTTTTCATAAAATCTTCTTCATTTTATCATGTAAAAATTTAAGTTACAATATTTGACTTATGTAACCTTGTGATTTACACTCTAGTTACAAATTGAATGAAAAGTAACTAAGATGGTTAGAAAATAGAAATGGGGGGTTAGCATATGAAGGCTGCTCAACTGGCAAAATATGATGAAAATTTTAAATTAGACGTGAATAATATTGCCATACCAGAAATAAATTCAAATGAAGTCTTGGTCAGAGTGAAAGTGGCAGCAGTTAATCCACTTGAAATGTTAATCGGCACAGGCAGCGTTAAGCTTATTCAAGATTATGATATGCCATTGACCATGGGAAATGAATTAACAGGCATTATTGAACATGTTGGTAAAAAAGTGACTAATTTTAAAAAAGGGGATGCCATTTATGCTCGGTTGCCCCAAGAAAATATTGGTGCTTTTGCAGAGTATGTAGCTATTGATAGCGCAGCGATTGCATTATTACCTAAAAATTTAGACTTTAGTACAGGAGCCGCTGCGGCTTTAACTGGTTTAACAGCATATCAAGGGCTTCATGAAGAATTAAATGTAAAACCTGGTCAAACGATTTTTATTCCTGGTGGCTCAGGCTCGTTTGGACAGATGGCAGTACCTATTGCTAAAGACATGGGTTTGAAAGTTATTGTTAGTGGTAATGAAGCGGCAAGAAATCGTACCCTATCATTAGGGGCGGATCAATATTTAGATTTTCGTACTGAAAATTATTGGGAAATGCTATCAGATATTGATTATGTGATTGATACTTTAGGGCCAAATGAATTTGAGCATGAATTATCAATCATCAAGCCCGGTGGTCGCTTATTATCGTTAAGAACAGGTCCCAATAAACGATTTGCAAACGATCGTGGTATTACGGGTTTTAAGAAGGGATTATTTTCTTTAGCAGGTGCAAAGTTTGATCGTAAAGCTAAGAAAGCAAATATTGAGTATCACTTCATTTTTGTTAGAAGTGATGGTGCGCAATTGGCACAAATTACAAAAATTATTGAAAAGAATAATATTGTCCCGGCTATTGATTCCCAAAGTTTTTCATTGGATGAAATTAATAGAGCACTTGATTTAGTTAATCATGGGAAAACAACTGGAAAAGTTCTGATTAAATTTTAAAAGGAGATAGTATTCATGGTAAATCGTTTAGCAAATAAAGTTGCCATTGTGACAGGCGGTATTTCAGGAATTGGTAAGGCAATCGCGCAAGATTTCTTGGCTGAGGGAGCGACAGTGGTTGTAACCGGTCGTCGAGAAACAGTTGGCGAACAAGTGGCAGAAGAATTAGGTCAGCAAGGTGAGGTACTGTACTTAAAACAAGACGTTAGTGAAGAAACGGATTGGCAAAAGGTCGTTGATACTACTCTAGCCACTTTTGGTCATTGGGATATTTTAGTTAATAATGCGGGAATTGGCGGGGCAAATAAGCTCATTGCTGATACTAGTTTAGATGAATGGCAGCAAGTCATGGATATTAATCTAACTGGTACTTTCATAGGTGTTCGTGAAGCCATGAATAGAATGGGCAAAGGTAGCATTGTTAACGTTTCTTCTGTATTGGGAATTATTACACCGATGCCTGGTGTAGGTAGTTACGCGGCTTCTAAAGCGGGGACGCGGTTATTGACCAAAGCAGCTGCGGTTGAGGCAGTTAAAACAAGTAAACAAATTCGGGTAAATTCTGTTCATCCTGGCTTAGTTGGTACGGATATTGTGTCTGATGATCTTAAAAAGGTTTTACAAGCTTCAGACGATGTTATTCCGGCTATTGGGGAACCCGAAGATGTTGCTAAGGCAGTCACATATCTTGCTTCAGATGAAGCATCTTATACAACAGGTTCTGAGATTGTGTTAGATGGCGGTACATTAGCAGGAAGACAGTAAAAAAGGAGAGACAGACTATGACAGAATTATGGACGTCAGTAAAAATTGGTGACAGTGTTTTAAATAATCGTCTGGTTATGGCACCTATGACTAGAAGCCGAGCCTTGGATAGTGGTGAACCGGGCCCATTGGCAGCTGAATATTATGCACAACGCGCAACCATGGGATTGATGATTACCGACATGCAGCAGCAATGGCCATTGAAGCGGGGGCTGATGGTGTCGAAATCCATGGTGCTAATGGGTATCTCATTCATCAATTCTTAGGTGCAAATTCTAATCAACGTGCAGATGAATATGGTGGATCAATAGCAAATCGTATACGTTTTGCCATTGAGGTAACACAAGTAGTGGTTGAAGAAATTGGATCTGAGCACACGGGGTTCCGTGTTTCACCATTGAATTTATTAGGTGGCGTTAATGAAGGTGAACATGCTGCGGAGTTATATCACGCATTAGTCAGTCAATTGAATGAATTTCATTTAGCGTACTTGCATATGATGCATGTTGGTCATGAGGATATACTTAATCAGGTTCGGTTGGATTGGGATGGCCCATTGATGGTTAATCGTGCAAACCGGTCGTTAGAAAAGTTGACCGTTGATTTGGATAATCATGTTGCTGATTTAGTTTCTGTTGGTAATTATGCGTTGGCAAATCCAGATTTGGTAGCAAGATTAAAGAATAAAATACCATTGAATAAGCCTAATCCTGAGACGATTTATGTGAATAATGGTGCGGTTGGTTATACAGATTATCCAACTGCTGATTAATAAATTGTTAGATTTAATATGTTCAATTTTATTTAGCAGATAGATTAATTTACGTCTATTACTAGTAAAAACTAAAATTGACTAATCACTGATAGTGTTTTACGATAAACTTATAAAAAGTAAGCATATTTAATGTTATACAAAATTAGAAAGGAACTATGTCTATGACTATTTTAGTAACTGGCGCAACAGGAGGTTATGGCTCAGCCGCTTTAGAGGAATTAAAGACTTTAGTACCACAAGATGAAATTTTTGCTTTAGCTAGAAGTGAAGAAAAGGCGGCTACGCTACGAGAAAAAGGATTTCAGGTTAGAATTGCATCTTATGATGATCCAGAGTCATTAGAAAAAGCCTTCGCGGGTATCGATAGATTATTGTTTGTTTCGGGTAGCGAAGTTGGTTCACGTAAGCCACAGCATCAAAATGTTGTTGATGCAGCTAAGAAAACGGGTGTATCATACATTGCTTATACTAGCTTTAATAAGGCCGATACATCAACTAGTCCGTTGGCTGAGGAACACGCCTATACTGAGCAAGCAATTATTGAATCAGGTATTTCACATACGTTCTTACGTAATAATTGGTATCTGGAAAATGAATTGCCCCTTATTCAGAGTGCATTAAAGTCTGGTAAGTTTGTGCATGCAGGTGGTGAAGGTAAAGCTGGTTGGACGTTACGTAGCGAACTGGCTAAATTAGGTGCACGTGCCGTATCTGGTAAATTCGATTTCCCAGCGGTCTTAGAAGTGGGTAATCCATTAATGACCTATCAGCAATTAGCGACAGCAGTGGAATCTGCCACGGGCTCAGAGTTGGAAGTTGTTGATGCTGATGTCGCAACAGCATCACAATTTTTGCAGGACAATGCAGGAATGCCCCAAAAGGTTGCTGATATGGTAGCTGGTTCACAATCAATTGTTAAGAGTGGTAGCCTAGCGGTTGAACCTAGTGATATTGAAAAGTATCTGGGTCGATCATTCCTATCTGTTGAAGAATCAGTGCAACAATTACTAGAAAAATAAAGCTTACGGGCTAATGATTAATATATTTTTAGTATAAAAAAGATTGGAACATTTTCTTTTGTTCCAATCTTTTTTTGTTATTAATAAATTAGTCAAAATGTTTGCCTAATATTGCTAAATCAAGATGATTACCATCGATTTCAGCGACTTGTGGTAATAGCCCCCATTGTTCAAAACCTTGTTTTTTGAATAAGGTCATACTAGGATTGTTTTGTTTAAAAACATAAGCAACAATGTTTTGTAGATGACGTTGCTTCAGTTGGGTTGCCAAAAACTGAATGGTTTGGGTACCAATGTGGTTACCACGAGTAGCTTCATCAATATAAATGCTAACTTCAGTGGTATGCTGGTACGCTGCTCGGCCATAGAATGGTTCAAAGCTACACCAACCAACGATTTTATTATCGTCGGTGATTATCCAAATCGGATATTTATCATGGGATGAATTAGCAAACCACGTTTCACGATCTGATACTGAAATAGGGGCTAAATCGGCAGTCACGTTTTTAAGCTTAATGACTTGATTATAAATAGCCACAATTTTTGGTAAATCATCTTTTTCAGCGAATTTAAAGTGTATCGACATTTTGTTCTCCTCCCCAATATTGGCCGTATGATTTAGTATAAGCTTTTACTGAAAATAATGAAGTGTGTATGTCAGGTATTGTAACATGTATAATCGTTTAAATATTGCCATAATTTCATTTGTTTTTAACATTAAGATGATTTTATAGGTTAAAATAAGTGCAAGAATTATTTGAGGTGGGGGAGAACCGAATGATTAAACAGATTTTTTTAGATATGGATGGTACGTTACTAGATGATAAAGGGGTCGTAACTAAAGATACGGTTGCAGCCATTAAAAATTCGCAAATACCAGTGACCTTGGTTTCAGCCCGTGCACCGCAGGAAATGACTTTTGCAATCCATGATTTGGGATTACAGGCACCACAAGTAGCTTTTAATGGTGGTTTGATTTATCAAATGGATGAGGGGGATATGCATGTGTTACAAGCATATCCAATTGAAGCAGCCACTAGTATTAAGTTAATTCATTGGTTAGCCGAAATGTTTCCAGCGGTCAGCCTGAGTTATTATACGCAAGATAGTTGGCTGGCCGATCACGCCTCGGCAGAAATTGATCGTGAGGTATTATTTACAGGGGTAGTTCCACGATATGCAGCTTTATCAGAAGCTGCGCTGCAGGGTCAAAATGGTATTTTTAAAATTATGTTGATTGATCTGAGTGAAACAAAATTGGATATGATTCAGCAAGCAATTCTGAATTTAGATTTACCAGGAATTAATGTACAACAATCAGATGCCAGTCATTTAGAGATTACGAGTGACATTGCGGAAAAAGCCTTCGGTGTTTCATACATTATTGCTCGCGAACAACTATTGCAAGCGGAGACAGCCGCTTTTGGTGATGGGCAAAATGATTTATCAATGTTTTATAAAGTTGGGACATCGATTGCCATGGGGAATGCGCCAATGTCAGTGCAGCAATCAGCAACCTATGTCACAAAAACTAACGTGGCGAATGGGGTTGCTTACGGTATTGAGCACTTTTTATTGCATCAGCCATAAAAAATAGGTAAGGGGAAGCATATGGCTAATATTAAAGATATTGCACGGTTGTCAGGGTATTCAGTGGCCACCGTATCACGATATATTAACAAAAATCGCTATGTTTCAACGAATGCAGCACAGGCCATCCAACGAGTTGTTGAAAAGGTCGATTACGTACCAAACACCATTGCTCGTTATTTAAGTACTGGACGCACAAAAACAATTGGTGTCGTCGTGCCTTTTTTTGAGTATTCTTATTTTTCACAATTATTTGCGAGTATTACAAAAGCAGCATTTAATGCTGGTTACAGTGTGATTGCATTAAAAACCAATTATGATGCTGAATTAGAACGGCAATATTTAGAACAACTCCATCAAAAAAGATATGATGGTTTGATATTTACATCCCACACGGTTTCACTTGAAACGATGTTATCGTATCAAAAATATGGTCCTATTGTCTGTTGTCGTAATCTTGGCGATGTGCCATTGGCTGCTACTTATTCGGTGCGCAATAAAACATATGATGATGTTTTTGAATTGGCAAAAAAGGAAATTTTCAAGGTATTGCGTTAACTTTGAATCGTGATTATGACCATAGTCCGACAACACAAGCAGCCGTCGATTGTTATGAACAAGTCTTTCATCAAAAACCAAAAACTGAATATACGGTAACGGGTGTTTTGGGATATGAAGATGGTTATCAGGCAGCTGAGTATTTTTTGTCGTTACCAAAACCGTCAGATTTTATTTTTGCTAATAGTGACAATATTGCGGCGGGGATTTTTCAATATTATCGTAATCAGCAGCAACCGATACCAACAATAGTTGGACAAAAAAATGAAGTGGTCAGTCGATTAATGAATATATCAACGATTGATCACCATTATGACGAAGTTGGTAAAAATGCAGTTGATTTGGTCATCAATAAAAAAGTACAGCATATCCCAGTGTCGTCTGAATTTATTCGGCGCACGGGGCAAGTGTCGTCAATATAAAAGGCTTTTATTTTACTAATTAATCTAGGTAGTCTAAACTGATGACTATTTATATGTAGGGGGGTAGTATTTTGGCTTTTGAAAAAGTTAATCAGTATTTTAAGCAAGTCGGTTTGGAAAGTCGTGTGAAACAGTTTGATGAATCTAGTGCAACCGTTTTAGAGGCAGCGCATGCTTTAAATTGTGAGCCAGCCCATATTGCCAAAACCATGTCATTTTTAGTGGATGACCAACCAATTTTGATTGTGATGGCGGGGGATGCAAAGGTTGATAATCGGCAATTTAAGCAAGAGTTTCATAAACGCCCCAAAATGATTCATAGTGATGAAGTTGAGCATTATATCGGACACGCACCAGGTGGTGTTTGCCCGTTTGTGACCAAAGACGGTGTCACAACCTTTTTAGATGATTCATTAAAACGTTTTGAAATTGTCTATCCAGCTGCGGGGGATGATCATAGCGCTGTTGAATTATCATTATCAGAGTTAGACGAGTATACCCAGGCTGAACGTTGGATCAACGTATGCAAAGGTTGGCAGGATGAAGCTGCTGAAGATTAGATGATTTTGGCAGTATCAGGGATTGGAGGTTTGTAGGTGATAACGATTAGACCCATTCAAAAAAATGACGATCCATATTTGAAACAGTTGATTCAGGAATTGTTAAAATCCTATCAACTAGATATACCGGGTACTGCTTATTTTGATCCGGAGCTTGCGCATTTGAGTGATTTTTATCAAGCAAGTAAAGCGCGTCAATATTTCGTTGCGCTCAATGATCAGCAGGAGGTAGTCGGTGGTGCCGGGATAGCAACTTATGATTCACAAAATAAAGTGGCTGAATTGCAGAAATTGTATGTGGCTGAAAAAGCGCAAGGTCATCATTTAAGCTACCAATTACTGGATAAAGTGATGCAATTTGCAAAGGAAGCTGGTTATCAGCAAGTTTATCTTGAAACGCATCATAAACTTGAATCAGCACTATATGTTTATCGAGCATATGGCTTCACCGAATTGACAGCGCCATTAAAACAGGCAGAACATTCAGAGATGGATTATTTCTTTGTGCTGTCAGTTTGAGAACTAATACATGTTGGTAGATAAATAGAACCGCCAATCTCTTGTGAGACTGGCGGTTCTATTGATAGTTAGTGTTAAATAACGAGCATAATCAGTACGACCGCAAATGGGAAGATGAAAATACTTTCGGTTAAAACACGGGTTGAAAATTCAACGTCCATATTATTTTGCTCAGCTAACATTGGTAGGACCGTTAACATGGGTGTGATTGATTGAATCAACAATGTTTTGGTAAATAAGTCTGGTAAAGTGACCCAACCAAGTAATTGATTGACCCATAATACCAGTGACATCATTAATGGTGCCATAATAAATTTTCCGAATTGGGCAATTAGGTCGATCTTTTCAACCTTCATGGCTGCCAGTTTTGTTTTTGCTAATTGTAAACCAAGGAAAATTAATGATAGTGGGGTAACTGTATTAGCAACGTAGTTAAATGATTGATATAAAAAGCCGTCTACCGGTAATTTTATATTAACGAAGAAACAGATAATTCCGATAACAAATCCCCACATTGGCGGCGTGAAAAAGTTGATGAAACGTCGCCAGAGACTCGTTGGATAGTTGGCAATTGCGTCCGGGTTATCCTTGTAAATTAATTTTACCCCGATTCCCCAGGTCGTAATCGTGTTGGCCACAAAATAAGCTAGGAAGTAGGGTAAACTTTTATTACCGAACAAAGCGATATTTAAAGGTAATCCAACGAACAAGGTGTTGGCATTAACGAAGGCGTTGGTAAATAGACTTTTGCGATCTTTCTGTAAATGTAATGCACGTCCGATAGGAATAGCAATCAGAAAACAAGTACCAATTGATATCATGGATAGAATGAAACCAATCAAAAGTGTACTAAAATTTTGCCTTGTGATATAGTTTTGCGCAGAAATAAATACCGAAATAGGTAGGGCAACATTCACAACGATTGTCGATACATCATTAATGAAATTTGGGCTAACAATTCTTGATTTACCAATTAAGAAGCCGATAATAATAACAGTAATAATAATCAAGACACTATTTAGTGAGATGAAAAAGGTTGATAGCATATAGGTTTAGCTCCTTAATAATTATTTTTTACATCAATCAAGTTGATGATAAAGTGATAGTTCATAACCATAAAACTATCTTACACCTATTCATCATAAAATTAATATAGTTGGATATATTCAAAAAGTTATTGTCTGGTGCGCCTTGTTACGAAATTTTTTTAAGTGGTAATTACGGTTTATAGTCTGCTTTAAAGGTCATCTGCGACAATAACAAAGTCCCTAATTTTCTCATTTAATGTGAATTTTAGGTTACGATTGTCAGAAAATAGTGCAGTAGTAAAGGTTTCGTGGTATTATAATTAGATTAGAAACTAAGGATAGGAGTTGTCTAAATGCTTACGACACTGGTGAAATCTCGAGACGTGTTAACAACGCTCAGTGAAAATGCAACACTTAAAGATGCATTAGATATCTTTGATCATTCCAACTTTCGGGCTATTCCTATTTTGGACGAAAGTGGACAATTGTTTCGAGGGGCCATTTATAAGCTGCATATATATCACCATATAATTGAAGGTGGCGATTTAGATGTGCCAGTGACAAGTTATATGCGGAATATGACGAAGTTTGTACGTGTTGAAGCAACTTTTTATGAAGCATTCTTTACACTAAAGGATTTACCATTTGTTTCGGTATTGGATAAAGATAATCACTTTATGGGAATCTTAACACATAGTCGTATGATGCGATTATTAGCGGACTCTTGGGCAACTAATAAGGGCCGATACAGCTTGACGGTGGTATCTGATGGTGAGCGGGGTAGTTTAGAAAAAGCTGTCCATATCATTTCGCGATATACGACCATTTCGTCAACGATGACGTTAGATCCAGATAAAAATCCGCGGACAACGCGACTCTTGTTTACACTTCCCGATACTGTTAGCGAAGGCTCATTATCAAAAATTATCAAAATTTTATCTAGAAAAGGCTACCATTTGGAGTCGTTGGAAGATTTATCACAGTCATCATATATGTGATGGTTGTGCGATTGGGCTGGGACAAAAGAAATGTTCCAGTTTTTTTGTATGGAGGAAATTATGTTAATTGACATGCACAGTCATAGTGATGGGGATGCCGACTTTATCAAGGAACAGCAACGTACTCAGGTTGCTTCTATTTTAAATGCAACGACAACGGCAGAATATTGTTTTAATGAACAATATGCGGGGCATCAGCAGTTATTAAGTTATGGTGTTCATCCATGGGAGTCAAAACGACAGAAAATCGATGAGCAGCTATTATCGCAGGTAGCAATTATCGGCGAAATTGGTTTAGATACGGAATGGACTGATGTGCCGTTGTCAGTCCAAAGGCCTGTTTTTTTGCAACAATTGCATGTTGCGAATGATAGCCAGCGACCAGTGATCTTGCATACCAAAGGTTGCGAGCCTGAAATTTTGCATATTATCAATGAATTACCTGATTTAACAGTACTTATACATTGGTATTCGTCTGCTGAATTACAATCGGCGTACCTGGCGCGACCAAACAGTTATTTTTCGATTGGACCAGATGTCTTAACCGATGAGGTCGTCCAGACTTTTGCCCAGAAGGTACCCTTGTCGCAGATGTTTATTGAATCGGATGGTCTAGAGAGTTTTCGGTGGGTCCTAAAAAGAGAAGTAACTACTAGTGAGTATGCCGGATTGTTAAAGCAAGTCTATCAAAAGGTAGCTGATATCCAATCAATCTCTCTGTCGCAGTTGGTAGCACAACTTGAAGGTAATTGGCAACATTTCTTGGCATCGTTATAATTAATGCATTTTTAGCACAAAGAGGTTGGGACCGTTGTTTGGTCCCAACCTCTTTATATATATCCTGAAATGAAGCTGTTTATCTTTCAGCCTTTCAATTTGTTTCGTTAAATGGCGTTGAAACAGGAGAATAGAGTTTTTCTAAAGCATTATCCCCGTTCAAACTATTAAAGTACTTTTCGAAAGCTGCCCAACGATGAGGATACATTGTTTGGATAGCTTGCATGTCATGTGAATTACCCAAACTTGAGATAACTAGTTGGGTGAATTCTGCAAATCCTTCATCTTCATTAGAAGATCCATAGTCAGAAACAGCAGCAGCATCGGCTTTGACTGCGTCAGTCCATTCCTGTGTATGTGAATAATCGTCAGAATTAGGGTCATTGAATGTCAAACTATGTCCGAGCTCATGGGCACCAGTCATGGCAATCTGACCATTTTTAGGTAGGAAATTCATACGAATTGCCATCATATCTTTACCTGTATTAAAAGTGTTACCATCATTATTAGTTTGGAACACATTAGTGATATATTGTCTAAATTTATATGGAATCACTGCATAAGCTTTGGCGATTTCTTTGGCTTGACTAGCCTCGGTTGTATAAACATTGATTACCTGTTGTGGCTGTTCTGTTATCGAGTTGTTTAAAGTAACGGCTGTTCGATAACCTTTTACGTTTCCATCTTTAGAGTATTCAGAATAAGTTGTGGCGGTTGATTTAGATAGTTTATAGGTTGTTTCATAGCCGGTTGATTCAGCATTTACACCACGATTAACTTGTGGGGAACCGCCATTATCTAGCACTTTCCGTAATGCGGCAGCTTGATCACTAACTGATTCATTGAAAAATTCATCGGTTGCGACACCCTTCAGAACGCCACGCATATGAGCTGAACGAGAACTTGCTGCAGACGTATAGTTGAACAGACCAGTTTGTTCATCTGAAGTCAACGATTTGAAGCCGTCGGTCGTAAATACTTGAGATACTTTGTCCATTGTTTGTGGATCTAATTCCCAATAAGCTGACTTACCATGACTAGTTGATGAAACGACATGAGTTTTGTCATTGTCTTGTGCTAAATATTGGCCAGTATCTTTATTTTTAATTAGATAAATATTTTTCTTACCAGCAACGTTGCTGGCAGGAACAGATTGTAATTCCCATTGGTTATTGGTAATTGATTTGTCAGTACTTGTATCTGAAAAGTTGATGGCATTGCCAGCGCCGCTAGTTAATAGTTTTTGACTATTTTCATTGGTTAGTTGATAATGGCCGGAAGTCATATAGTTTCCAGTCCATAGTGATTGTGATCCTGATGCGGGTTTATCTGTAATGGCTGGTGAACCTGATTGATCACTCAAATATTGGTTTGATTGGTAGTTTTTCAAATAGAAATTTGATGCTAATAGGTGCGTATTCGCCGCACCAGTAGGATCAAGTAAGTCTACTAATTGTTGCGAAGTAGTGTCTGCTTGGACCGATTGTGCATTAAAAAAGGCTAGTCCCGAATTAAGAGCGATACCGCCTGATAGTAGACTCAATATAATTCCCGGATAGATGAATATTTTTTTGCCAATTAGTCGCATAGAAAACCGCCCTTTATATATCGTTATAAGTTGATGTGATTTATTGTAAGATATTTTTTCACAAATGCTAATTACGAAAAATGGAAAATCATTACTTTGTTAAAGCGCTTCTTTTGATAGAAACCGTGACAATGGGGTTTCAAGGTTACAAAAAAATTACAAAATTAAATTTGAAGATTTTAAGAATTATTTTAAATACTTTTTGAACGGACTTAAGTCTAGTTTACATACATATTAGTTAATAGTAATAGAAATAAAAAGTGAACAGAGCAATACAGTCATAACCTAAAGTTACATTTGTATTATTCTGTTCACGTCGGTTGTTATCTAGTCAAAGGCAATTAAGTCATGCGGTGCCATAAAACGACTCCGCATCAAAATTTCAGCGAGTTCTTCAGGTGATTCTGGATTCTCTTTATCGATCCAATGACGGACGATATTGAGAATGCTATTAATGGCAATTTCTTTTGTATAATCAATGGGTATTGCAGTAGAAAAATGGCCCTCGTTTTTCTGAAGTTGCATAGTAAAAAGATTATCTACCACATCTTTTATTTGTGAGAAAAATTGTGGATCACCATTAGTTGAAAATAAAGCATGCATGGCTGCCCGTTCGCCATCTACATATTCCAGTGCCTGATTAAACACACGATAGGTTGCCCCTGACCTATCAGTAGTTGAATCATTACTTAACGGTTCCTTGAGATTATCTTTCAAGGCAGCTGTAATATTCATAATCAACTCGTCTTCAATTTTAGACAATAATTCATATTTATCCGTATAATGTACATAAAATGTGCCACGACTTACTTTGGCATCCCGCGTGATGTCAGATACGGTAATGTTTGTAAAACCTTTCGTTTCAATCAGCTGAATAAAAGATCGTTTGATATTTTTTTGCGTTCTTGCGTTACGTTCTGCTTGTCTCATAATTTCTACTCCATTTATTGAACAACGTGTTAAAAATTGTCTATTGTACTAACTCCCTATTAGCATTAATATAATGCAGGTAGATAAAATATTCAACAAGTTGTTCAATATTTTACTAAGAAGGAGGGTATGCAATGCTAAAATCTGAATGGCAGTGGCTAAAAAAGCACAAGTTTTATATGTTAGTCATTTTTGTATTGTTTTTTGTGCCATCTATATATGCGGTTACCTTTTTAGGATCACTGTGGAATCCGTATGGTGAAGTGAGTAAATTGCCGGTAGCGGTTGTTAACAAGGATCAGGCAGTTACTTATCAAGGTAAAAAGCTAAAAGTTGGACATGATTTAAAAAATGAATTAGAAAAATCTGATGCAATGAATTTTAAATTCCCATCAGAAAAAGCTGCTGAAAAAGGTTTAGATAGTGGTAAATACTATACTGTTATTACGATTCCAAAGAATTTTTCAGCGCATGCAACAACTTTATTGGACAAAACACCAAAACAGATGAAACTGCAATATGAAACAAGTTCAGGACATAGTTTTATTGCCGGTAAATTATCTGAAACAGGTGCTCAAAAAATTGGTAATCAGATTTCTGACAAAGTCACGAAGATATACACCAAGACCATTTTTAAAGAAATGAAGCAAGCTGGTGATGGCATGACCAAAGCTGGTAAAGCCAACAAGAAGTTAGCAGACGGGGCAAATACCTTAAAATCTGGTAGTGATCAAGTCACGACTAATCTTGAAAAACTAGCAAGTAGTTCATTAACATTTGAAGATGGCGCGAAAACTTTAACGCAAGGTGTAGGTCAATACACGTCTGCGGTTGGTACGGCTAGTGATGGTAGTTCACAATTAGCTAATGGATTGAATCAGATGAACCAACAAGCACCAACGTTGATTAGTGGTATTGACCAGTTAAGTCAAGGAACACAACAATATACAGCAGCTGTCGGCACAGCAGCTGATGGTAGTCAGACACTTTCAACGGGATTGAACCAGTTGGATCAACAAATACCAACCTTTGCTAATGGTGTGAATAAGCTGAATGACGGGTTGTCACAGTTAAATCAGGAAATGGTTGATAATGATGTTAAAGGTAACTTAGCCAAAGTTCAAAAACAGGTCTCGGCAATATCGAGTGTTGTTGATGATACAAAATCAGCATTGCCTGATGATCAAACAATTAATAGTCAGTTTGATACCTTACAATCAGATTTAAAGGATTTGGCAAAGGCTAACGCAGCCGATCAAGATACGTTAACGAATAATGTGAATGCAGCTATGCAAGAGGCAGACATTGATATTTCTGATGAACAAAAAGCAAAATTTGTTAAATCATTAGTAAGTAAACAAAGTGATACACAAACTGCGCAAGTATTAGCCACAATGACTGAACATGCAAAGTCATTGCAGTCAAATGTGACGCAGTTGGAAGAGGTTGCCCAGAAACATCAAGCAACGTTGACTGAGTTAGCCCAATCAGCTAAGAATACAGATTTGCATCAAGTAAATAATCAATTAACCAAAATGGCAGAGTTGCCAGATGCGGTTGATCAACTAGCATCTGGATCACAACAGCTTAATGATAAAGTACCTGATGTACAAAAAGCAGTTGGCCAATTATCAGGTGGCGCGCAAACATTAAGTGATGGTCTTCAGACATTGCAAGGCAAGTCAGCTACATTAAATGACGGTGTCGCAACCCTACAGTCAGGTGCGCAACAATTGAGTGGTGGCGTTGGTCAATTGGCTAACGGTGCGCAAACATTAGACAATGGTTTGCAAACACTATCTGGCATGAGCGGTCAGTTGAATAGTGGTGCCAGTCAACTATCTAGTGGTGCCGGCCAAATTAGTGATGGATCGGGACAATTGGCAGACGCAGCTAAACAAATGGGTCCTGCATTGACTGAGATGAATAAGGGTAATACGACCCTTGCTGATCAGTTAGGCAAAGCAGGTAAACAAGCCGATCAATTGAAGGGTACTAAGGATACATTCAAACAAATGGCTTCACCAGCGACGGTATCGCATACAGAGAAGGATCAGGTACCTAATAATGGAACTGGTATGGTTCCATATATGTTCTCTGTGGGAATGTTTGTTGGTATGATGGCACTTAATCTGATGCTTGATATGGTGTCACCACGAGGAAAAGTTTCATCGTTGGGCGCATGGTTCGGTTCAAAGATGTTAATTCTATTTGGTATTGCAACCATGGCTGCAGTGACGCTTTATGCACTGAGTGATTGGATCTTAGGAATGGATCCGGTAAACCCAGGACAAACGATGTTAATCATGCTGTTGACGAGTTATGTCGATGCAGCGTTAGTGACAGCAATTTATATGTGGTTCGGTAAAGCCGGTGCCTTTGTTTCAATGGTATTGTTAGTTTTGCAACTAAGTGTTGCAGCAGGAACTTACCCAATTGAGCTATCAAATAAGTTCTACGAATGGTTACATCCACTCGTACCAATGACGTACTCAGTTAATGGTTTGCGTGAGACAATTATGATTGGTGGTTCGATATCAACAGAGGTAATCGTATTAGTGAGTGTCGGCATTGTTTCGCTTTTGGCAATGTTCATTTACTTCGTTGTTCATCTGCACAATTTTCGTATACTTAACGACATGCAATCAGAATAATTTAGATAAATAGATTTCGGTTTAATTGTAGAGCCGGGTAGAAACATTATTTGATGTTTCTACCCGGCTCTATTTTTAATAAAAATGATGATGATTGTCATGCGCTGATATGAAGCCTTTTGCTTATATATAATAAGTTTGCTTGTTATATTAATCACATTAACATAACAAATTAGTGTATTTGCATAATAAACGATTGACAGTATAATTAATTGTATAGATTTATGAAGTCTACATTTTAATTAACAGACAGATTATGAACGGGGGAATATAATGGCAGACAAGTTAACAACACAATCAGGACAACCATGGGCTAATAATCAGCACAGTTTAACCGCTGGTGAGCGTGGTCCTGTCTTGATGCAAGATTACCAATTGTTAGAAAAGTTGGCGCATTTTGATCGCGAGCGTATTCCGGAGCGTGTTGTTCACGCAAAGGGAACAGGTGCTAAGGGTGTATTTAAGTTGACTCACGATATGAGTCAGTATACTAAGGCTGATTTGTTCAATGGGGAGAATAAAGAAACACCACTTGCAATGCGTATTTCATCAGTGGCTGGTGAGTCAGGTTATCCAGACACAATCCGTGATGTTCATGGATTTTCTGTTAAGTTTTATACAGAAGAAGGTAACTACGATATTGTCGGTAATAACACACCAGTATTCTTTATCAATGATCCTCTAAAGTTTCCAGACTTTATTCACTCACAAAAGCGTGATCCACGTACTCACAAACGTGATGCAAACATGCAGTTTGATTTCTGGGCTCATTCACCAGAATCAATTCACCAAGTGACATATCTAATGGGAGATCGTGGTAATCCAACGAGTTTGCGTACGATGAACGGATACGGTAGTCACACATATAAGTGGGTCAATGCTGATGGTGAGCAATTCTGGGTAAAGTATCACTTTATCAGTAACCAAGGTGTATCGAACATGTCTAACGAACTAGCTGCAAAGTTGGCTAGTGAAGATACAGACTATTTACAAAACGAATTGTTTAACGCAATTGAAGATGGTGACTATCCTTCATGGACTCTTTCAGTACAGATTATTCCTTATCAGGAAGGTCTTGATTACAAATATGATATTTTTGATGTGACAAAGACCGTTTCACACAAAGATTATCCACTTCATGAAGTTGGGGTCATGACATTAAATGCCAATCCTGACAACTACTTTGAAGATGTCGAAGAAATTGCCTTTTCACCTGCTAACTTAGTACCAGGTATCGAACCTTCAATGGATAAGCTATTGCAAGGACGTTTGTTCTCATATAAGGATGCAGCACGTTATCGTTTGGGTGCTAATTATGAGCAATTAAAGGTTAATCGCCCACGCAATGAAGTTCATAATTATGCACGTGATGGCTATATGGCACAAAATCAAGATGGTAGTGTTAACTATGAACCAAATAGTCAAGGTGGTCCGGTTGAAGATCCGCATGCATCAATTACAGGTGATATGTTCAAGGGTATGACTGGTGCATATGAACCTTATGATACCGACTACTATTCTGCAGCTGGTCGTTTGTATAACATCATGTCTGAAGATGAGAAACAACGTCTAGTTGAGACATTTAAGAGTAATCTGGGTACGATTGATAGTCTTGAAAACAAGCAATTAATGGTACAACAAATGGCACGTGCTGATATGGATTATGGTAAGCGTGTGGCTGAAGCCATTGGTGTTAATATCGATGATATCGACATTTAATATGTTTTAAATAATATACAGTCTAGGACTGCTTTACAGTACTCCATAGTTGTCAGATTTTCAGATCTAACAACTATGGAGTATTTTTAATGAATTGAAATAAGGTATTATGTTTTTTGGAAAATAAATTTACAAAAAGACGTCTTTGTCATACTTGCGCCAATAAAGTTGACGTTTGTAAAGTTTGGTAGTTATACTCAGGGAGAAATAAACAAAAAAGGGGATAATGAATAATGACAAAGAAAGAATTAGTAAAAATTGCTTCTGCACCAGAATATTATGAAAAATATGGTATTCAACCAGATAAGGTTGCAATAAAAGAAGATGGTATGCATACGGATGGTGAATCTGGTAATTATGAGTGGTGGTATGCAGATATTAATTTCGATGATGGATCAAATCTTGTTATTACTTTCCATACGAAGCCATTCACATCACCACAGTTACCATTAGCTCCGATGGTATCAATTGATTTTAACGGTGCGGATGGTAAAAATATATCTAAGATGTTTAATGGCCAAGCTTCGGATTTTAGTGCGTCAACAGAGAAGTGTGATGTGAAAATTGGAAAAAACGAATTTAAAGGGAATTTAAACTCATATACTATTCACGTAGAAATTGAAGATTTAGTCGCTGATGTGGTGATGACTAAAATGATTCCTTCTTGGCGTCCATCGACTGGGCATGTGTTATATGGTGCTGAAGAGCAATATGAGTATGGCTGGTTGGTTGCCATACCAAAGGGACAAGTAACGGCAAATATTCAATATGCTGGTCAACAGAAAAGTTATCAAGGTGTCGGTTATCATGACCATAACTGGGGAAATAAAAAATCTAATTGGTTTAAAACACCATGGCTTTTGGGGACGTGCTGAAGTAGATGGTTATACATTTATTAATGCGATTAACTATGCGCCAAAAGAGTACGGCAAGCAGAATTTTACAATGTTTATGTTAGCTAAAGGGGACGAGATAATTGCTGATGATGAGTCAAAGGTAACATTTTCATCGTCAAATGAATTCATCGATGAGGTAACAAACAAGCCAATTGCTAAAAATATTTCGTATTTGTATGATGACGGCGATAAAAAGTATAAAATTTCATATGAAATTGAGAACGTTATTTTACAGATGCGAATGATAAACGTTTTGCCACCAGAGCAACAGGCAGCTATGAAAGCACAACAGATGGATCCAGCCTATTTGCGGTTTACGGGTATAACTACTTTGGAAATTTTTGATCATGATGAATTAACTGAAAAGCATTCAGGTAATGCTATTTGGGAAAGTATGTACTTTGGTAATCCAGAAGACTTTTAATTGTAACTTTATTCAAGATTAACTGACATAAACTGTCAGTTTTTTTATTTAGAATAAAACGGGATTTCCGAGCATATCTGAAAGTTCAGTAGCAACTTTGTCAATGTTTTCTACTTTATCATAGCCAATTTGATAGAGGATCAAAGCGCTTAACCCTCCAGTGAAAAAATTGTAGATTGCTGGATTGTTTAGAATAGTTGCGTCTTTAAATAGTGATAACACATCCTGCAATTTTTCATGCAGTTCTTCTAAGAAAACATCCTCTAAATTCTGTTTAATTAATAAGTTGATTAATTCATGACGTTTCCAAAAGAAAAATAAGGTGTATTTAATAAAATCTTTTAAGTAAAAAGGTTTCTGATTAACGAAACCTTTTTCAAAAAACTTATAATCTGTAGATATAAGATATCTGGTTGCCTCTAATTTTGTGGTAAAAAGTTTGTAAAATGTTTGCCGAGAAATTTTAGCATTTTGACAAATCATTGTAATTGTTATTTCAGAAAACGGATATTGCGTCATTAAGTAAAATAAGGAATCAGAAAGAACATCCATTGAGCGAATGGCTTTAGTATTATTGCCTGTATACATGCTAATTTCTCCTGAATATAAGTTTGTTAATTAGTAACATAATATTTTTGATAGTAGGGTAAGTCAAGAAAAAGGATAATCGTTTTTTATAGCGGTTAATCTGATACAATGGATTGAAGTATTGATTGTAAATAAAAAAAGGAAGCGTACTTAATGACAGTTAGTATATGGGTTTGGATCGGTTTTTTTCTATTTGTTATTGCAATGTTAGCCTTAGATTTAGGCGTTTTGAATAAAAAAGATGAAGTCCCAACATTTAAAAAATCTCTTTTGCAGACAGCGATGTGGGTGGTGTTAGCCTTTATCTTTGCCGCCGGCATTTGGTATTTTGAAGGCAGCGGTCATGCAATTGACTTCGTGACTGGTTATTTGCTGGAAGAATCACTAAGTATGGATAATTTGTTTATATTCATCTTAGTTTTTGGTTTCTTTGGGATTGAAGCACGTTATCAACACCGTGTCCTATTCTGGGGTATTTTTGGTGCGATTGTGATGCGGCTACTCTTTATTTTGGGTGGTGCCGCATTATTGAGTAAATTCGAATGGCTGATGTATCTATTCGGTATTTTCTTGGTTTATACTGGTATTAAGATGTTGTTTGACAAAGGTGATGATAAAGATTTGAATGACAGTAAAATCATCCAAGTTTTGCGTAAAGTATTACCGGTTAAGGATGATGTCAGTAAACCACATTTTATGGTTAAAGAAAATGGTAAATGGTTTGTGACACCATTTCTAATCGCCTTAATTTTTATTGAGCTGTCAGATATTCTATTTGCGGTTGATTCTATTCCAGCCGTATTGGCCGTGACGCAAGATACGTTTATCGTGGTGACCTCAAATATTTTTGCGGTACTCGGATTACGATCATTATTCTTTGCCTTGTCAAAGTTATTGCCAATGTTCCGTTATATAAAATATGCTTTGGCACTCATCTTGGCATTTATTGGTGCCAAAATGTTGATTAACGAAGGTGGTAAAATGGCTGATTGGCATTTTGAAATTAATAATGTTGCTTCGTTGATTGTTATCGTTGGTTTGCTTGCGATTGCAATCATTGCATCGATTGCCAAAACTCGTTGGGAAGATTCTCACGGGACAAAAAATTAAATGATTGGACCGTCAATCTACCAAGTTGAAATGGTTAGATTGACGGTCCTTTTAAGTTATAATGAAAAGCATAAAGTGAAGATAAGTCATGCCGCTAATTATGCATTATTTTAGTTGGGGAGCGTACGATAAAATTTTGACTTTGGGGGGACATCAAATGAACAGAGAACAAAAAATAACAATAGGGGCTGCTTTGACGATACTAGCTGGGGGAATTGGTTTTTTTGCTCGGCAACGGATTGTTCATGCAGATAGGAAGTCCTTGCAGCATGAGTATGCCCAAGGCTATGGCATTTCAGAATTTAGTTATCGGAATGCTTCAGCCAGTGATTTAGCGCAAATGATTCGCAGTGGGCAAGTTACTAGCCGCCAATTGATCAAGCATGTCGTTGCGCGCATTAAAGCAGATAATCCGCAGTTAAACGCTGTGATTAGTTTGCGTGAATCAGCTGCTTTGCAAGAAGCGGCTGATTTAGAGGATACTGGCCAGCCATTTTATGGTGTCCCTATTTTAATTAAAGGATTAGGACAGCAACTTAAAGGGGTATCTAATACCAGAGGTTTGTTAGCCTTAAAGAATAAACAAGCGAATGAGACCAGTGATTATGTGAAGCAACTACAGTCACTGGGGTTCATTATTATCGGCCAAACTAATTATCCAGAATTAGGGTTAATTAACGTGACCGATTCGAAACTGAATGGTACGGCACACAATCCTTGGCGTTTAAATCGTAATACTGGTGGTTCCTCAGGAGGGGCCGTTGCTAGTGTTGCTGCAGATTTTGTACCGCTCGCAACCGGTAACGACGCTGGTGGCTCATTGCGAATTCCAGCATCATTTACGGGTGTGATTGGACTAAAGCCAACCCAAGGTGCGATAACAGGTGACAGTACCGTCCCTTCAACAGTTAACTTTGCCAATGCTCGCTATATTTCTGACTTACAAGCATATTTTGCGGGGATGAAAAATGCAGAACATCCTGAAATGATAAAAGATGCACCGTCTGATTTAAAGCAGTTGAAAATTGCCTATTCGGTAAAATCTCCAGTGGGTACGAAAGTCAGCAAAGATGCCATTAAGGCAGTCAAGCAAGCGGTTAAGTTTTTACGTGCGCAGGGATATACTGTTGTTAAGAAAGATGCGCCAGTTGATGGTGAAAAGTTGATGAAAGCCTATTATACAGCAGCAACGGCGACGGGCAAGGATGCTAACGAAGCAATTAAAGCTGAAACTGGGAAATCGATGCGGTTTAAAAAGGTTTCGCCAATGACATGGGCATTGTACCAAGCAGATAAAAAACAAACCGCAGCGGATGACCAATTTGTTGCTAATGTCATGGTCCGAGTTGCCCAGCAGATGACCAATTTCCATGAGCAGTATCCAATTTACTTAACACCAACGACGGCGACAGCAGCACCTAAAAATAATGATCCTGCTTACCTGCCAAAATATGTTAAACGATTAAAACATATCAAAAAATTGGATCATGATAATCAAATCCAGTTGATTTATGATGCCTGGTTGCATGGCTTATCTAAGACACCATTCACACAATTAGCAAATATATCAGGTGAACCGGCTTTGAGCTTGCCAACCTATGTCACAAAGCATGGTTTACCTATTGGCATCCAATTGCAGGCGGCTAAAGGACAAGATCAAATGCTATTACAGTTAGGAAAAGAATTTCAAGATAATGGTCAATTTGAATCGTTTGATAGTTACCAAGCGAAAAAATAAAGCTCTTAGGACTATTAAATCGGGATAATTTGGTTTAGAATTTATAAACATTAGGTAAATAACGCACACGGGTGGGGGCTGACTAGTCTCGACCCATTTCGTGCGTTAATTGAATAAAAAGTGAGGCAAAAGAAAAATGAAAATGATTGTTGGCTTGGGAAATATTGGTAAAGAATATGATAAAACCCGCCACAATATTGGCTTTATGACGGTGGATGCATTGGCGGATAAGTACCAAGCTACATTCAAGCAAGATGGCGCACACCATGCCTTTGTGGCTGATGTACGCATTAATAACGAAAAGGTCTTGCTAGTGAAACCAACAACTTATATGAATGATTCAGGACAAGCAGTGCGCCCCCTAGTAGATTATTACAAGCTTGACTTATCGGATTTGTTAGTCGTGCAAGATGATATGGATATGGACCTTGGCCGTTTACGCTTACGTCAGAAAGGTTCTGCTGGTGGTCATAATGGTATCAAAAGTATCGCTAGTCAATTAGGCACCCAAAAGTTTAACCGTTTGAAGTTTGGTATTGGTCATCCGGCCCATGTGCAACAAGCAGTTGTTGATTATGTACTGGGTCGCTTTGGCAAAGACGAACAACCTGACTTATTGGCGGGATTAGATAAAGCGGTAGATATTTTTGAAGGCTTTGCAGCGGGGACAGAGATGCCTATGCTCATGAATCAGTTTAATTAAAGGGATAAAAATACGTTATGCGATTAACTGAACTTTTACAACAGGATAAAGCTTTGCAGCAATTAGCCACTGGGTTGACTAAAGGTGGTCGCCACTTGATGACGGGAATCTCTGGGACTGCTCGGACAGTCTATTTAGCAGCGTTACAACGACAAACGCAGCAACCAATGGTGATTGTGTCAGATAGTCAATTTCATGCCGACCAATTAGCAGAAGATTTGCAAGCATTGTTGGGTGATGAGCACGTTGCGATTTTTCCTGCTGAGGAAAGTTTAGCAGCCGAACTAGCCGTGACATCGTTAGATACACGTTTAGCACGAGTTAATGCCTTGCATCTATTGCTGACAGATCCACAGGCGGTAATTGTCACTGGTATTGCTGGTGCGCAACGTTACTTACCACCAGTTAAAGATTTCCAACAAGCGCAGCTGACCCTTGATTTTGATCATGAATATGATTTAAAAGATTTGGAAACGCAACTACATCAAATGGGATATCATCGGAATACGACGGTTGAACAACCTGGTGAGTTTGCCATTCGTGGCTCGATTGTTGATGTGTATCCGTTAAATGCTGATTATCCGGTTAGATTGGATTTCTTTGATACAGAATTGGATTCGATGCGTTCATTTGATGCTGAAAACCAACGTAGTATTGAAAATATGACGTCGTTAACTATTTTGCCAGCAACGGATTTAGTTATCAGTGATACTGGTCGGCAAGCAGCAAGGACTCGTTTAGAACTAGCAATGACAAAGCAACGTGACCAATTGGCAGGTGCGGATAAGCGGCATTTGACTGAAGCCATCACGCCCTTATTGACCACACTAGCAGATGGACAGCTTTTGCCAGAGATACGAGCATACCTACGTGCGCTGTACCCTGATGCAGCTAGTTTATTTGATTATTTGCCAGCAAATGGTGTCGCAGTCTTTGATGATTATCCCCGTGCTATTGAAAATGCGGCACAGATGCGCTTAGATGATACGAACTGGTGGACTGAAAAGCTTGATAAGCAACAAGTACTGACTGAAGCAGATTTTGGTTGGTCGCTAACTGATCAAGCACGTGATGTCCAACAAGCCAGTTTGATTTTTTCACCACTGCAACGAGGCATTGGTCAATTACGACAGACTAGTTTAACTAACGTCACGCTACGTCCAACACAACAATTTTTTGGCCAGATGCCTTTACTTAAAGGCGAGGTGGAACGCTGGCAAAAGCAAAACATGACGGTGATCTTTTTAACTAATTCAAATGACCGACAAGTCAAGCTGGTTCAGACCCTGAATGATTTTGGCATTAAGGTCAATCAAGTAGCAGTTGATGAGTTGACTACAGGTCGGACGCAATTAGCCACTTTGCCATTGAGTGCCGGTTTTGAGTTACCAATGCAAAAGTTGGTTGTGTTAACGGAAAAAGAACTGTTCCAACAGGTTCGTAAACGTGCACCAAAGCGACAGACACTGTCGAATGCGGAACGTATCAAAAGCTATAATGAGTTGAAACCTGGTGATTATGTTGTCCATGTCAATCATGGTATTGGTATCTATGAGGGCATGCAGACAATTGAAAACCGTGGTGTGAAGCAATATTATATTACGATTGCCTATCAAAAAGGTGATAAGCTATTTATCCCGGTGACCCAACTGGATTTGGTGCAAAAGTATGTCGGTGCAGCCGAAAAAGCGCCTAAAATTAATAAAATGGGCGGTACTGAGTGGCAACGGGCAAAGGCTAAAGTCGCTAAAAAGGTTGAGGATATTGCGGATGAACTCCTAGCTTTATATGCGGAGCGCGAAATTAAACAAGGTTATGCATTTGCCCCAGATGATGAGGCGATGCGCCAGTTTGAAGATGCCTTTCCTTATCCTGAAACACCGGATCAAATCCGATCAGTCAAAGAAATTAAGGCTGATATGGAAAAATCACGCCCAATGGACCGCTTGCTGGTTGGTGATGTTGGCTTTGGTAAAACTGAAGTTGCCATGCGCGCAGCCTTTAAAGCAGCTCATGAGGGTAAGCAAGTGGCCATGTTAGTACCGACGACTATTTTGGCCCAGCAACATTACGATTCGTTCCTGAGTCGTTTTGAGGGAACAGATTTGAAAATTGCTTGGATGTCACGTTTCCAAACCAAAAAACAAATGAAAGAACTCAAAGATGGGTTGAAGAATCATACGATCGATATTGTGATTGGGACCCATAGTTTATTGGCTAAAGATGTGTCGTTTAGTGATCTGGGATTGCTCATTGTGGATGAGGAACAACGTTTTGGTGTAAAGCATAAGGAACGTTTAAAGAGTCTGCAAACGAACGTTGACGTCTTAACACTGACCGCAACACCAATTCCACGTACATTGAATATGGCGATGGTCGCCGTACGTGACTTATCGGTCATTGAAACGCCGCCGGCAAATCGTTATCCCATCCAGACCTATGTGATGGAGCAAAATGGTCGCGTCATTGCCAACGCTATTGAACGAGAGATGGCACGTGGTGGCCAAACTTTTTATCTGCATAATCGTGTGGCAGATATTGAAAAGGTAGCGGGAATGATTCAAAGCTTAGTTCCTGAAGCACAAGTGGCTTACATCCATGGTCAAATGACCGAAACCCAAATGGAAGGTATTTTAGTTGACTTTATTAATGGGGAATATGACGTCTTAGTCACAACAACGATTATTGAGACTGGTGTGGATATTCCAAATGCCAATACGTTGTTTGTGGAAAACGCAGACTACATGGGACTGGCACAGTTGTATCAGTTGCGTGGACGCGTTGGTCGTTCCAATAATGTGGCGTATGCCTATTTCACTTATCCAGGAACGCGTTCGCTTAATGAAGAAAGTGAGAAGCGCTTAACTGCCATTCGTGACTTTACTGAGTTGGGTTCTGGCTTTAAAATCGCCATGCGTGATTTGTCGATACGTGGTGCAGGTGATTTGCTTGGTCAATCGCAACACGGATTCATTAATGCAGTGGGGTATGATTTGTATACCCAAATGTTGCAAGAAGCCGTCGCTGCTAAGCAAGGAAAACAAACCAAACGCTTTGATTCAGAATTGGATTTGCAGGTTGAAGCCTATTTGCCAGCGGATTACGTTGCTGATGGTCCACAAAAAATCGATTTGTATCAGCGTATTCGTAAAGCAACGAAGGAAGAACAGTTTGCTGAAATCACAGATGACTTGGTCGACCGCTTTGGCGATATACCAGCGGCTACCAATCGTTTGCTAATGGTTTCTCGATTAAAGGCGGTTGCCGATCAAGTCGGAGTTGCGCAAATTAAGCGTACAATCAATCAACCAATGATTGTGACCATAAGTTTTGATAAGCAAGCTCAGATAACTCGTGAGCAAGTCCAACAAGCTATGGTAACAACCAAAACACGTGGTCAGGTTAAAGTGAACGATCCAGTGTTATTTGCAATGGCTATTCAGCCAAAGCAAACGGATGATGAATGGTTACAAAGCTTGATGCAGTTTTTGACAGCATTATTGCCAAAAAAGGATTAGGAATATGAGTAAAAGTAGTCAAAATTTAATGGCGGGCGCTGGTATTCTGACATTAGCGGGGATTATTGCTAAAGTTCTCAGCGCCGTCTATCGAATTCCTTTTCAAAACTTGGTTGGGAATACTGGCTTTTATGTCTACCAGCAAGTCTATCCGTTATACGGCATTGGGGTCGTATTGGCTTTAAGTGGTTGGCCGCTGTTTATCTCGAAAATTATTACCGAACAAATTGATAATGAGCGTAAGCAGTTAGTGGCCCGGCGATTATTTTGGTTACTTTTTATCATTAGCTGTTTGTTGTTTTTATTTGTTTATGGCGGTGCGCCCTTGTTAGCGCTGGGGATGGGGAATGATTTAAAATTAACGCCAGTCATTAGATCTGTGGCTTGGATGTTTTGGTTCATGCCGTTCTTAGCAGTTGGTCGCGGATTTGCTCAAGGACAATTGCATATGATGCCGACAGCTGTTTCGCAAGTCATTGAACAACTAGCTCGTGTCGGGATTATTATCGGCGTAGCCTGGTGGGGTGTTCATGCTGGTTGGTCAATTTATAAAATTGGTACTTGGGCGATGGCAGCAGCTGCATTTGCAGCGATGTTAGCAACATTGTATATCAGTCGCACTATCAAATTAGTTTGGCAAACGCCAATTTCTCGGGCTATTAAGAAAGATCGAGAAATTGGCTGGCTACGGATTTTTCAGCGTTTGTGGTCAGAAGGAAACTTACTTGCCATGCTAGCGGGGCTATTAGTCTTGTTGCAGTTAGTTGATTCATTTTCAACGAAAGGCTTGCTAGTAAATAGTGGTTTAGGTGCGCATGCAGCTGAGTATGCCAAAGGGGTTTATGACCGTGGTCAGCCGTTAGTCCAGTTAGGAATGGTACTAGCAACTGCTGTCAGTACTTCTTTATTGCCAGTTTTACGGTCGCATGCCGTTCGAAAAGAAGATGGTGCTTTTATTCATGATTTTCAAATGATGTTGCGATTGTCACTGATTTTATCAGGTGTTGCGACTACTGGTTTAATTGCTATCATGCCAGTGGTGAACCAAGTACTGTTCAGTACCCGTGAAGGTAGTCAGGCATTAATGGTTTTTGTGCTCACAATTGTTCCAGCAACGATTATTTTGATTGTTACGAGTGTTTTGCAAAGTTTAGATTACACACGAGGCGTTGGCTGGTTTGTCATTTTAACGATGTTCATTAAGTACATTTTGAATATACTGTTGGTACCAAAATTTGGTATTATAGGTGCCGCAATGGCAACTTTATTATCATTAATACCGATGTTATATTTTGTCTTACGACGTTTACCGATAAAATTACGGCGACAATGGCATGGTCGATATTGGTGGTATAAACTGATAACGACGCTGCTCGTTGTTTTATTAACGGCTGGATCATGGTGCTGGTTGAGTGATAAGCTATTTGGTTCATCACGATTAGTTAGTTTATTGACACTGATTACTTCGGCATTAGTTGGTATAATAATGTTTATAGTGATGATTTGGCGTTTACGTCTATTATCAAAAGAAGAATGGTACACTTTACCAAAAGGGAATAAGGTATACAACTTCTTAGAACGAAAGGGAAACTTATGCGATTAGATAAATATTTAAAGGTAGCACGCTTAATTAAGCGCCGTTCAGTTGCAAAGGACATTTCAGACCAAGGTCGAATTGATATTAATGGTAAAACTGCCAAGTCATCTAGTGATGTTAAAGCTGGTGATGAGTTGACGATTCGTTTCGGAAACAAAACGTCAGTTATTTCAGTGGATGAAATTGTTGAGACAACCAAGAAGAATGAGGCGCAACATATGTACAGTATCGTCTCAGAGTCTTATGAACAAAATTTTGACGAGGACGTAAAGTAACTCTCTGTTACTTTTTTATATGAAAATGTTAAGAAACACTAATGAGAGTTAAGAAACTTTAATTCTTGCGGTAAAGTTGTGATAATAAAAAAGTAAGTAAACGATTGGAACGACTCGGAAGGCAATTAGTGATGCGTAAAACAAAAGAACAATCAAATATACGGCCACTAAATGCTGCCGGTAAACACCATATCGCGATTGAAGAACAACAAGCGAAATATACGCGTTATATTCACTTGCGTCGCCGCTTTCTTTTAGGTGTCTTCATGATTATTGTGGCAGTTATTGCCATGGTGAATTTTCATAAGCAGTATACCAAATATACGACAGCTTCTGCTGGTCTGGCTGAAACGACAAAGACACTCGCAACTGCCAAGACATCACATTCTAATTTAAAACAAGAAGTTAGAGATTTGGATGATGATAGCTACTTAGAAAAGTTAGTACGTGAGAAGTACATGTATACAAAAGATGGTGAGACCGTCTTTAATATTCCAAACTAGAATTTACAGACTTATCATTAATACATTTTTAGCATAAAAAGTGGTTGGGACATTTGCTGTGTCTCAACCATTTTTATTTTCGTCAAAAGATGAAATAAACTGATGCCTTAGATTCAACCCGTTTCGGCCACAAATGCTGAAAGTCACGTTACACACCGAATTCAACCCGCTTTGGTTCACACTGTGTATTTTTAGCCTATAATAGACTTAGCCAGAAAAAGGAGTACGTGTATAGGAATGCAACCTAGAGTTTTACGAGCTAATTTAATCCGCCACATTCGTGAACAACAGTTATTTGATGCAACAGATCATCTATTGGTTGCTGTGTCGGGTGGACAAGATTCATTACGATTATTAAGATGGTTAACGGAAGGTGATTTACCACAGGACCTGCAACCAAAGGTTAGTGCAATCTACATTAATCATCAACTGCGTTCTGATGCACCGCAGGAAGAAGCGTTGGTCAGGCAAGTTTTTGCGCAAACACCACATTTGCAGTCAGCAACTGTCAGAATACTAGATTGGACATCAGCACCAACAGTTTCCGTCGAGGAACAAGCACGCGAAAAACGATATGGCATCATGTTTTCAGTTGCCAAACAGGTTGGTGCCAATATGATTGTGACTGCCCATCATCAGGATGATCAAGTTGAGACTATTTTATATAAATTAGCACGTGGTAGTCGTTTAGAGCAGTTGACGGGGATGCCTGCTAAACAAAGGCTAGCAAATGGTTTGCAACTAGTACGACCTTTTTTAGGATTATCAAAGATGGCATTAAAGGATATTGTTAAGGAACCTGTGCAAGAATGGATTGATGATTATACAAATGATGACCAGCGTTATGCTCGTAATCGTTTACGTCATGCAATTATTCCTGACTTGCAGCGTATAAATAAGCAAGCTATGACACATATTATTGATTTTGCCGATCAATTAACAGCGTTACAAGCATTAGCTGCACCACAAATTGACCAATATGTAGTAGCATTAGAAACAGGTCAATTGGACTGGGAGTTACCTCAGGAACAATTGCTGTTAGTGTTACAAAAATGGTTAAAAAAACAACAAGTGTTAGATATTAAGAATCGCCAATTACAACAGGCCATTCAATTGATGAAAAATAAAAATGTTGCTGCTGGTACTGTTCATTTGAATGACCATCAAAGGCTAATTAGAGACCATCAATGGTTGAGTTTAGTAAAAAGTTAAAAGTTTTTCAGTTCTTTTAGTTATTGACTAAACATTTAGGGTCAAACATGGTATTCTTAAATTTATGTAACAGTAGGGGAATTAAGATTTAGGAGATTAATAAAACATGAACCAACCGGACATGAACAATGATATCGAACGGGTATTGTATAGCGAGGCAGAAATTGCACAAGCTGCCAAACGAGTTGGCGAACAATTAGCTGCTGACTACCAAGATCGAACACCAATTATCTTATCAGTATTAAAAGGTGCGGTTTTGTGGACAGTTGATGTGATGCGTCATATGCAATATGCGGAAGTCGAGTTCATCGATGTTTCTAGTTATAATGGTGGTATTGCCTCATCGGGTAATGTAGATTTGGTGACAGACCTACAGACTGATATCAATGGACGCGATATTATCATTATGGAAGATATTGTTGATACAGGTCGGTCACTAAAGTTCATGATTGAATTATTAAAGAGCCGTGGCGCAAAATCAGTTACAACTGCTAGTTTGTTGGACAAAAAAGACGGACGTGTTGTCGAAGCAACTGTTGATTATGTTGGCTTTGACGTACCAAAAGCCTTTGTGGTAGGGTATGGACTGGATTACAAACAGTTATACCGTAATTTGCCATATGTCGGCGTTTTGAAGCGTGAAGTTTATGATCCACAACATGCTGATATTGTTGACACGGTGGATATCACACCAAATCACTAATTTAAACTGGGAATTGAATTAATAGGATCGTACATAATATAAGGTAGTAACTGCTATTGCTATCTATAGGAGGAATTGATGAAAAACCAACGAAACGGGAATTTTGTCCGTAATAGTTTGTTTTACGTAATCGTAGTCCTCGGTATTATGGGGTTGATATATTGGGTAGCCGGGCCCACACAGACCTCAAATACTAAGACTATCTCTACGTCAACATTTATGACGGAATTACGTGACAAAAAGATTGATAAAGTCACGATTCAACCTGACGATGGGGTCTACACCGTTAAGGGTGATTATACAAAAGCGCAATCAAGTAAAAAGTCTAGCAACAATGACGCCTTTACCTCGTTGTTAGGTGGTGGTCAATCGGGAAAGGCAACTTCCTTTGAGACAAAGTTGGTTGGTAGTGACGATGTTATTGCCAGTGTGCAAAAGACTGCTGATAAAGCAGATACAGATATCACGACAAAGGCGCAGCCTACTAATTTCTGGGGAACGTTCCTAGTAACTATTTTGCCATTGATCTTGATGGTTGGTTTGTTCTACCTAATGATGGGTGGTATGAACCAAGGTGGTCAAGGTGGCCGTGGTAATATGATGGGAATGGGTAAGTCAAAGGCTAAGCCCGCTGACCCATCAGAAAACAAAAAGCGCTTTAAGGACGTTGCTGGTGCTGAAGAAGAAAAGCAAGAACTGGTTGAAGTTGTTGAATTCTTGAAGGATCCAAAGAAGTTCTTAAAGTTAGGTGCCCGTATACCTTCCGGTGTGCTTCTAGAGGGACCTCCCGGAACTGGTAAAACTTTGCTAGCTAAGGCAGTTGCTGGTGAAGCTGGTGTGCCATTCTTTTCAATTTCTGGTTCTGATTTCGTTGAAATGTTCGTTGGTGTTGGAGCAAGTCGTGTTCGTGACTTGTTTGAAAACGCTAAAAAATCTGCACCATCAATCATCTTTATTGATGAGATTGATGCGGTTGGACGTCAACGTGGTAACGGTATGGGCGGTGGTCACGATGAACGTGAACAAACGCTGAACCAAATGTTGGTTGAAATGGATGGATTCGAAGGTAATGAGGGTGTTATCGTCATGGCGGCCACAAACCGTTCTGATGTACTTGACCCAGCGTTGCTTCGTCCAGGTCGTTTCGACCGTAAGATTTTGGTTGGCCGTCCTGATATCAAGGGCCGTGAGTCTATCTTGAAGGTCCACGCCAAGAATAAGCCGATCGATTCAAGTGTTGACTTAACAGAAATTGCTAAGCAAACACCTGGCTTTGTCGGAGCTGACTTGGAAAACTTGTTGAACGAAGCGGCATTGTTAGCTGCTCGTCGTAACAGTACGACCATTACAGGTAAGGATTTGGATGAAGCTGAAGACCGTGTTATTGCTGGTCCAGCTAAGAAGGATCGTGTTGTGTCAGCTAAGGAACGTAAGACTGTTGCTTACCATGAGGCAGGACACGCCATTGTTGGTCTTGTGTTGAACGAGGCGCGTGTTGTTCATAAGGTTACGATTGTTCCTCGTGGACGCGCTGGTGGATATGCCATCATGCTACCTCGCGAAGATCAAATGTTGATGAATAAGACGGACGCTATGGATCAGGTTGCTGGTTTGATGGGTGGACGTGCTGCTGAAGTATTGATATTTAATCAACAATCTTCAGGAGCTTCAAATGACTTTGAGCAAGCTACTGGTATTGCCCGCGCCATGGTAACGCAATATGGTATGTCGGATAAGCTTGGTATGGTTCAGTTGGAAAAAGATGGTGGTCAGCAATATGGTCAACCACTTTACTCAGACACCACTTCACGCCTAGTTGATGAAGAAGTACGTAAAATCACGACTGATGGTTATAACACAGCTGCTGACATCATTACTAAGTACAAGGATAAGCATGAGGCAATTGCCCAAGCTTTGCTAGAGTACGAGACGTTGGATGAGAAGCAAATCTTGAGCTTGTTCAACACTGGTAAAATGCCTGATGAAGCTGCTTCTGAATCTGAAAAGTCAACACCAATGTCATATGAGCAGGCTAAGCAAGCTGCTAATGATAAATTGACTGAAGATGAAGATGTTGCATCTGAAAAGGCAACGGCTTCAGAGTCATTAACACATGATGATGAGTCATCAGATAATGACAACGATGATGATCGTGCTTAATGTTTAATAAATAAGCAATATAAAGTGGTTGAGACAGAATGAATGTCTCAACCACTTTTTGTTTAAAGTACATTTGTTACAACCGACTTCAAAGCGTTTTTCATCACACTCTCCTTTTTAGGCGCTGTATGTTACACTTGATAACGGAAAAACAATCAGAAAAGGGAAATCAATATGGCAGATAAATTAGTACGTGCGGTAACAAATGATGGTAAGTTTCGTGCCATTGCAATTGAAGCAACTGACATGATGAAAACAGTTGCCACGTTCCATGATGCTTCACAATTAGGCATTACGGTTTTGGGACGCGCTTTACTTGGTTCATTGATGGTATCGAATGCTATTCTGAAAGGTGATGAGCGTTTGGCTATCAGCATTGATGGCCAAGGGCCTGCGGGCAAAATAGTTGTTGAAGCGTCAGCACAAGGAGAGGTTCGAGGATATGTATCTAATCCACAAGTAACTTTGCCTTTAACTTCTCAGGGACAACCTGATGTGGCAAAAGCTGTTGGCACAGATGGCTATCTTTCAGTTAGAAAAGATTTTGGAACGGATGAACCATTTACAGGGCAAGTTGCTCTGGTGACTGGTGAAATTGGAGATGATTTAACTTATTACATGGCTAAATCTGAGCAAATTCCTTCAGCTGTAGCAGTATCTGTACTAGTTGATCCAGATGGTACCGTGGTGACGGCAGGCGGATTTATGATTTCAACATTGCCTGACGCAACTGATGAAGATATCGCATCGTTGGAAGACAAATTGGCTAATTTTCCAGCAATCTCAACACAAATGCTTGAAGGATTTACACCAACGGATTTACTAAATAAACTATTTGGAACTGATCAAGTAAAAGTGTTGACAACAACTGAAGTTAATCTATATCCAGAAATTGCCAAGCATGATTATTCACGTATGTTAGCAACATTGCCGTTGTCAGAATTACAAGAAATTTTGGCTGAAGACCATGGCATTGAAATTGTTGATCGTTTTACGGGTAAGATTATTAACTTTGATGAAAATGAATTACAAGCTATTATTGCTAGTAAAGATGCAAATGGTTTGTAAAATTAGTCCTGAGACTTGCAAAATGGACGGAAGATTGGCAAACTTATAAATATGTATGATGGCAACATCAACGAATTAATAAAGGGAAAATGAGGCAGGAATAGGAATATGGCTGACCAACAAGTGTCGTTAAACGACCAAATGATCAAGCGCCGTGAAAAGATGACTGAACTGCGTGATGCAGGTATCGATCCATTTGGTCACCGCTTTGATCGGACGCATATGGCATCTGAACTACATACATTGTATGATGATGTTTCAGGCGAAGATTTAGAAACACAAGCAAATGAAGTTGCAATTGCTGGACGTATGATGACAAAACGTCGTTCAGGTAAGATTAGTTTTGCTGACATTAAGGATCGTTCAGGACGTATCCAAGTGTTCGTACAAAAGCCAGTTGTAGGTGAGGACGTCTATGAATGGTTTAAGAAATCTGATTTGGGTGACTGGTTAGGTTTCAAAGGAACAATGATGAAGACTCGTGCCGGAGAGTTATCATTAAACGTTACTGAAATCACACATCTTTCAAAAGCTTTGCGTCCTTTGCCAGACAAGTTCCATGGCTTGACGGATGTTGAAACAAAGTATCGTCAACGTTACTTGGACTTAATTGCTAATGACGATTCATTTGAACGTTTCCAAAAGCGTTCAAAGATCATTTCCGCTGTGCGTGCTTATATGGATGGTGATGGCTTTACTGAAGTTGAAACACCAATGCTACAAAATGCAGCCGGTGGTGCAGCTGCGCGTCCATTTATCACACACCATAATGCATTAAACATTGATCTATACATGCGTATTGCGCTTGAACTACACTTGAAGCGTTTAATCGTTGGTGGTATGGAACGTGTTTATGAAATTGGTCGTGTTTTCCGTAATGAAGGAATGGACCCAAAGCATAACCCTGAGTTTACTGTTATGGAATCTTATGCTGCATTCTGGGACCTAGGCGATGTCATGACTGAAACAGAAAATATCTTTAAGGCAGCTGCTAAAGCGGTTTCTGAAGATCTGACAGTTACTTATCAAGGACAGACAATCGACTTGAGCAAGACGTTTGCACGTAAGCATATGGTCGATTTAATTAAAGAACAAACTGGTGTTGATTTCTGGCAAGAATATACACTAGAAGAAGCTCGTGCAATTGCCGATGAAAAGGGTGTTAAGTATGAACAATACTGGGGTGTTGGTCATATTATTAACGAGTTCTTTGAAGAATTTGTTGAATCTACTTTAGTTGAGCCAACGTTTGTCTATGGGCATCCTGTTGAAATCTCACCATTAGCAAAGAAGGCTGATGATGACCGTTTTGCACAACGTTTTGAATTGTTTATCGCCGGTGGCGAGTATGCCAACGCCTTTACTGAATTGAACGACCCAATTGATCAACGTGAGCGTTTTGAAGCACAAGCGGCAGAACGTGATGCGGGTAACGATGAAGCGGAAGGCATTGACGAAGACTTTATTGAGTCTTTGGAATACGGTATGCCGCCTACAGGTGGATTAGGTATTGGTATTGATCGTTTGATCATGCTATTAACAGATGCTGAAACAATTCGTGATGTTTTGTTGTTCCCAACAATGCGTTAATAGAATTATTAATAAGTATAAAAGGCGATTGAGACACTTGTTTTGTCTCAATCGCCTTTTTGTTTTTTTATAAAATTAAAGCTTGCATTTTACCGTTCATAGTCGTATTATATAAAAGTTGGGTTTTGGAGATGGTGAAAATAATCAATTCAAAATCCATCAAAACTTATCTGAATTATAGTGTTGACATTTACAAATGCATACTGTAATATAGTTTAAGTTGTGAGTCACAAAGCTTGTTCAAAATTTCGATTTTGAATTTAGTGGTTGACAACTATTACGGTTGTTGATATACTGATTAAGTTGTGAGACACAACGTAGGCCATTGAAAACTGAATATCGTTTCGATGAAACAAATGTGTAGGGTCATCAAGTATTTTACTTGATACAAAACATTTGCGAAGTCAATTCGCTAGTAAATTCGTTTAACTTCTGTTAAACAACAAATAACAAATGAGTTATACTCAAGCTTTTAAAATGAGAGTTTGATCCTGGCTCAGGATGAACGCTGGCGGCGTGCCTAATACATGCAAGTCGAACGCTTTGTCTTTAATTGATATGAAGAGCTTGCTCTGATTTGATTTTATCTGACAAAGAGTGGCGAACGGGTGAGTAACACGTGGGTAACCTACCTCTTAGCAGGGGAT
>NZ_BJEC01000007.1 GCF_005405465.1 Weissella thailandensis | reverse complement strand
AAATACTAGACCCAAATTAAATTACCGTTTAACAATCCACTCTGACCAGGGATTCCAGTATCAAAATTATGAATATGTCTCACGTTTGCAGAACAACCATGTGTTTCAAAGTATGAGTCGCAAAGCGACCTGTCTAGATAATGCTATGGCGGAGAGCTTCTTTCATCTCTTGAAGGTAGGAACTGTCCATAATAACCATTATCAAAACTATGACGAGCTGAAGTCTGCCGTCAATAATTATATCTATTACTACAACAATAAACGGATTAAAACAAAGCTGGCCGGAAAAACTCCGGTTCAATACCGAAGTCTTTCCGACCAGCTAGTTGCTTAAACTTCTCTCCAATTTTTGGGGTTCAGTTCATCCCAACCGTTTTTTACCAAATATATTTTTTATTTCGATAACTCGCGATATGCTTGTTTTGATAGTTTTTCAATTAACTTAATGCCGTCTTCTTCTGTCTCGTCACCATTAGTCAAAACAGCTATCACATAGTCTGCTTGTTTATTTTTAACATGGCCGATACTATTGACGACCCAGCCATCATCAAGTGGTAACCAACCATTCTTGACTGATGTTTCAGCATCAGATGGGACGCCGCCGGTAATTCCCCAGCTTTGATTAGATTCAACGTGACTCATTAATTCCTTAGCATATTGCCGTGAGTCATCATTCAACGTATCACTACTATAAAAAAGATTGCGTAACAAAGTGACTTGATCCGGTGCTGTTGTGGTTGAATTACCCCAGGCTGACGCATCCATCTCTGAATCATTCATTGATAGTGTTGCAAACAAATCATTTGGCGCGGTATAACCACCCATTTGATATAACAGATTTGTTGTTGCGTCATTATCACTTTGTTCAATCATGGCTGTCGCCAATGTTTTTTGATTATCTGTCAGTGGATCATTCGTAGACTCATGTTTACTTAATAAGGTCGCCAGAACAGACACCTTCACAATACTAGCGGTAGAAAAAGTATCTTGATTGCTTTGTCGTAAGGTGATTGTCCTGTCATGTTTTTTATCATAAACGGCAACATCCACATTAGCATTTTCTTCTTTTAGTGTTTTTTGCCATGATTGGGACAGATTCTTTTTATAATTGACCTGTGTTTTTTTAGGAGTAATCGTTCGCATTATCTCCTCGTGGTGTGGCCATACGATGGCGATAACACCAATGGTCACAATTACCGCAATGGCAATTGATAACCACTTCATCTTTTTCTTTTTTGGGTTTTCTTCACGTGAACGTAACCCGCGCATGTTTTTATTATTCATAATTAATAGTATACGACAAGTTTCTATAAACAGTATTAACTAATTTTCTTAATTTTTTGGCAATTATGACATAAATATTGCTAAATGTCATTTTGCTTGTTACATCGGTTCAAGATAAAATTATTGCATAAAAAAAAGCTACTTGCATACACAAGTAGCTTTCTTTTTATAGTCATCTCTGACCACTTAAACGAATTTAATTACTTAACAGTAACTGAAGCACCAGTTTCTTCAAGCTTTGCCTTCAATTCGTTAGCGTCGTCTTCTGAAAGACCTTCCTTGATAACTGAAGGTGCATCGTCAACAAGACCCTTAGCGTCCTTCAAGCCCAAGCCAGTTGCTTCACGAACTGCCTTGATAACCTTAACCTTAGCAGTACCTGCTGAAGTCAACTCAACGTCGAATTCAGTCTTAGCAGCGGCGTCACCACCAGCTGCACCAGCAGCTGCAACAGGGGCAGCAGCTGAAACACCAAATTCTTCTTCGATAGCTGAAACCAAGTCAGCCAAGTCCATGATCGTAGCTTCCTTTAATGAAGCAATGATTGAATCCTTATCAAATGCCATGATAAATAATCTCCTCTTTATATTTGCGTTTTTTGCAATTTTAATTTTGGGCAATGCCCGGGAATTTAAGACGCGAAACTAAGCGAATGCTTAGGCTTCAGCCTCTTCCTTTGCGTCTGATACAGCTTTAACTGCATAGGCAACGTTGCGGACAGGTGCTTGCAATGTTGACAACAACATTGATAGCAAACCGTCACGGTCTGGTAATGCAGCATACTTATTGATTTCTTCAATAGATGCCATATTACCATCGATGAATCCACCCTTGATTTCCAAGGCATCGATATCATCAGCGTACTTCTTCAAAACACGGGCAGGTGCGATTGCATCGTCGTTTGAAAAGGCAACGGCTGAAGGACCAGCAAATAGGTCGTTCATATCTGACCAATCAGCAGCTTCAGCAGCGCGAACCAAGACTTTGTTCTTGATAACACGTAGTTCAACGCCTTCTCCACGTAATTCAGCACGCAACTTAGTTGACTCGTCAACAGTCAAGCCACGGACGTCAGCAACAACGGCAGACGTTGCGTTCTTGAACTTGTCGGCAACTTCGGCAACTTGTTGTGCTTTAACAGCAATGGTTGCTTCACTCATGGTATAATGTTCCTCCTGTTTAGATTTTGATTCTTACCAAAAGACCCTCAGTACAAACTGCACCGGGGGTCAAAAGTCGCTTTCGCGTTTTTTCACTTCCTCGGCGGGATATTGAGTCTTTCGACACCTGCGTCTTAGGTAGAATCGATATATTACTCTGACTACTTTAACAGGTAGTCGAGGAAGTGTCAACAAATACTTCTACTATATTTAGAAGGATCTAATTATAGTGAAGAAATGTCGATGTTCACAGCAGGACCAAATGTTGAAGCGATTGATACGTGTTGTACGTATGTTCCCTTAACAGCTGATGGGCGTGAACGCAAGATAACAGAAGCCAATGACTTGATGTTTCCTGCAAGCTTGTCAGCATCGAATGATACCTTACCAACTGGTACAGCAACGTTTCCGTCACGGTCAGTACGGTAAGTAACCTTTCCTGACTTAGCTTCTGAAACGGCCTTAGCTACGTCAAACGTAACAGTACCAGTCTTAGGGTTAGGCATCAAGCCCTTAGGTCCCAAGACACGACCAACACGTCCAACTTGTGCCATCATATCTGGTGTTGCAATAGCAACATCAAAGTCTAACCAGCCACCTTGGATACGTTGTACCAAGTCAGCGGCACCGACAACATCAGCACCAGCTTCTTCAGCTTCTTTAGCCTTATCACCTTGTGCAAAGACCACAACAGTTTGGTCCTTACCAGTACCGTTAGGCAAAACAACGGCACCACGCAATTGTTGATCAGCTTGACGCGTATCAACGTTTAAGTTAAATGCAATTTCAACAGTTGCATCAAACTTGGCAAAGTCAATATCCTTTACCAATGCAGCAGCTTCATCGACAGTGTAAACTTTGTTACTGTCAACCTTTTCAGCAGCTGCCAAATAATTCTTACCATACTTAGCCATGGTAGCTATTCCTCCTTGCAAACGCGGTCAAACGGTCATTGACCTCCCGCTTGATCTTGCCTAGTTTCCTATGCGATCCGTACGTTACTTGTTTAATTAACCTTCAACAGTGAAGCCCATTGAACGAGCAGTACCTTCGATCATGCGAACAGCTGCATCTACATCAGCTGCGTTTAGATCTTGCATCTTAGTTTCTGCAATTTCACGAACTTGTGCTGCAGTAACTGTAGCGACCTTCTTCGTGTTTGGCTCACCAGAACCCTTTTCAGTACCAGCGGCCTTCTTCAAAAGAACAGCTGCTGGAGGAGTCTTAGTGATGAACTCGAATGAACGATCTTCATACACAGTAATAACTACAGGGATCAACAAACCACCTTGATCGGCAGTACGAGCATTAAACTCCTTTGCGAATCCCATGATGTTAACACCAGCTTGACCCAAAGCAGGTCCAACTGGAGGTGCAGGTGTAGCCTTACCGGCTGGAATCTGCAACTTAACAATACTTGAAACTTTCTTAGCCACGATTGTTTCCTCCTTCGTGTTTGTGGTGTAAATGGCGCGTTTCGATTTACGCCTCCCACATATGTGCATAATAACAACACATACTAGATTATAATAACAAAACACCTAGCTTATAGCAAGCTAAGTGTTCAAATTTGTTATATTTATTTAACTGGCTTGATATCGTTAAATGAAATTTGCGTTGGTGTGTCACGACCAAAGATGTTGATCAAGATAGTAACTTCTTGACGTTCATCATCGATTGCTGTAATTTCACCACCTTGACCAGCAAAACTACCTGAAACAACATCAACTGAATCACCAACAACGACATCCAAGTGTTCAACCTTGCGTTCAACTAAATTCATGCGAGCAAGCATATCATCAACTTCTTCTGGTAGCAAAGGCACTGGCTTTGAACCACCACCGTGTGAACCTAAGAATCCAGTAACACCTGGTGTATTACGAACAACATACCAAGCTTCGTCAGTCATGATCATTTCAACCAAGGCATAACCCGGAAAATCATTTTCTTTAACAATCTTGGTCTCGCCATCTTTTTCAACTTCGACTTCTTGCTCTGGCACTAATACACGGAAAATATAATCCGTCATACCCATTGTTTCAATACGTGATTCCAAATTTGATTTCACGCGATTTTCATATCCTGCATATGTGTGCAAAACATACCATTGCTTATCGAATGACTCAGTTGCCATGATTGCCTCCTCAGACTGTTTGACGTAAATTTTTGTAAATTAAAAACCCTCTAAAATGAGGGTTTTATCTGCTAATTCATAGCTATAGTATAGCGCATTTTGTTTACTTAGACAACCAAGTAATTCCTTGTTCAAATACCCAGTCAGCGCCACCAAAAATAAGCGCAAAGGCTAATCCGGTAAACACAACGATGGTTGTATTATGGACATTTTCATTAAATGTTGGCCAAGTAACTGTATGCATTTCTTTAATAACACTTGATATAAACTTCATCTGTAAACCTCTGTTCGATGCTCTTACATTGTTTCCCGATGCAATGTGTGATTACCGCAATACTTACAATACTTTTTTACTTGTAAACGTTCAACACGAGTTGGCTTTTTAGCAACCATATAATTTCGTGAACCACAAACACTACATGCTAAAGCGACTTTTTTCTCTGCCATTTGGCGCCACCGCTATTCCTAACTTCTTTTTTAGTATAGTAAAGTTTAACACTTTTACTCCCAAACGGCTAGTTGTTTTTCATTTCCAAGCGATAGATCTGACGCCATTTACGTCGAATACCATAGCACCACGAACGTGAACGGTGGATCAGTTGGGCAGCTTCCGCCATACCATAACCTTGCACGAGCAAAAACACCAGTTCGCGCTCTTTACCAGGTAATGTTGCGTACCATTCCATAATAAAAGCCACCAAATTTTGCTGATGAACGGCATACCGTTCGCAAGCGGTTTGAGTTTCATAAGGTGCAATATCATCTTGTAAAGCAGGTACTTGAAAATCTAGTACCTTGTATTCACTGCGCCAAAGCTGGACAACATGGGTTTGCAAGGACTGTTTATAATACAATGTCAATGCTGCCCAAGTTTGATTATGCAATAATCGTAACGTTTTATGGAGCACGACCCGACATTCATGTTGCCAATCAATCGGCTGCGTGCGCACACGTTGTTGTTGGTAAGTCTTCCAAATCAAACCTTCAAATTCATGCAAGATGGCTTGAAAAGCTACCTCATCTCCCGCTTGGGCTGACAAAATTAAATCTGCTCGTTTATCACGCACCTGATTCACCCTTTCCTTACTAATGTAAGAAAAGCATACGTAAAGGCGAGCAATGTGTCACACTTATGTTAGTCACAGCAAATGCTGACCACCCAAATATGTTGCAAAAACATGGTTTCTTATGCCAATGGGTGACGACTATTATAACCTTGATAAATAAGCAAGCTTGCTGCTACCGAGGCATTCAAGCTTTGCACATGACCAATCATTGGAATGGCTAATGTTTCGTCAACAGACTTTTTCAATAGCGGCGAGATACCTTTACCTTCATTACCAATAATCAAGGCAGTTGCCCCATTAGCATCCCAGCGTCGATAATCCTTACCATTCATATCAGTACCAAACACCCAAACACCGCGTTCTTTCAATTGTTCAACGGTTTGTACCAGGTTGGTAACACGGGCAACGGGAACATGTTCAATTGCACCAGTTGACGTCTTGGCGACAACAGAGGTCAATTGTACCGCCCGGCGCTTAGGAATAATAATCCCGTGAACACCTGCTGCATCAGCAGTTCGCATGATTGACCCCAAGTTATGTGGATCTTCAATTGAATCTAATACCAAGAAAAAAGGTGCTTCATCTTTTTCAGCTGCTTTAGCAAATAACTCGTCAATCGTTGCATATGCATAAGCTGCAATTGATAACACGACTCCTTGATGGTTTTCACCATTAGTTAATTCATCAAGCTTTGCTTTTGGTGCATCTTGCATAACCAAGCCACGTTTTTTCGCTAAGTTCGTTAGTTCATGACGTGCTTTATCTGCCAATCCAGTCTGTAACCAAACTTTGTTGATTTCAGTCTTACCTTTCAACGCCTCGACAGCTGCATGATGTCCATAGACAAATTCAACTTGGTTATCTGCTGTCACCTCAGGTTTTTGTTGCTTGCTACCAACATGTTTTTTATTATTTCGTTGTCCCATGATTAACCGTTCGCCCACTTTCCACTTGTTTATAAATCCATGAAATTAATTCTTCGAAGCGTTCTGTCTGATCACTAGCACCTAAATAACCAAACACTGCTTCAAATCCGGTTGAAATGCGGTAGGTCACAACATCCGTATTTTTAGCCTTGGTATGTGAGTTAGCATTACGTCCACGTTTAAAGTATTTTTGTTCCGTTTCAGTATAAATTCCTTCTGCTTCGATTAACGCATATAATGCTGCATGTGCCTTGGCTGAGACATACTTCTTTGATTCACGTTGTAATTTTGCTGGCTTGGTAATGCCTTTCGCTAATAGGTGACGTCGAATATACACCTCATACACGGCATCGCCATAATAAGCTAAATCCAGCCCATTTAATTGTTCATAATTTATCTTCTCGTTCATGTTTCCTATCATACCATTTTATGCGTAAAAATTGGACATAAACTCATTGACAATTACGCCAGTGTTTGGTGCCAGCCAGCAATCATCGCTAACTCATCATGGGTAATTTCACCAGTTTCTTTTGCAACCTGAATTAAGCTAGAAAAATTAGTTAGCGATGAAAAAGTTGTCACCGCCTGTGAAAAGTTATCCGTGGCTGCTGGTAATTCATAAGAGAAAATAGCAGTGACCCCTAACACTTCACCACCAGCTGCCCGCGTTGCTTTAACAGCGCCCAAGACAGAACCACCGGTCGAAATCAAATCATCAATCAAAACAACCTTTTGACCACTTTGCAATGAACCTTCAATTTGTTTACCAGTCCCATGATCCTTGGGTTGTGCTCGTACATAAATTAATGGTAAGCCCAGTTTTTCAGCAACCCAGGCCGCATGCGGAATCCCCGCGGTCGCAACGCCCCCAATCACCTCAACATCTGGATATTGTTCTTTAATGAGAGTAACCAGACCGTCAATAATCGTTTTACGAGCTGTTGGAAATGAAATAACTTTACGGTTATCCGTATAAATTGGGCTTTTAATCCCTGATGCCCACGTGAATGGGTCATTTGGTTGTAATTTGACGGCATCAATATCTAATAATGCCTGTGCTACCGCTTGTTGATAATTTGTCATTTTTTACCCCTTATGAAATGCTGTCACAACTTGTTCGTATGTTGCTACTGGATCGACTGCTTGTGTAATGGAACGGCCGACAACAATCCCGTTCGTTCCCCTTTGTTGCGCCTGTGTCGGTGTCATCACACGACTCTGATCACCTTGCGCATCTCCTAATAAACGAATTCCTGGCGTAATCGACAAAAATTCGTCACTCGTTGCTTCATGAATAGCCTGCGATTCATAGGCTGAGGAAATAACGCCAGCTAAACCGGCCTGTTGCGCTAATTGTGCCAGATGGATCACAGAATCATTCAAAGAAACCGCAATCTGTTGCGTCGCTTGTAATTCGGCTTCCGTAAATGACGTGAGCTGCGTAATTGCCAAAAGCTTTGGTCCATGGGTAGCAGCCAGGGTCGCTTCTTTAGCTGCGGTCATCATGCGCACACCACCAGCAGCATGCAAGGTTAAATAATCAACGCCTAAACGAGCGATATTTTTTGTTGCCTGCCCGACAGTATGAGGAATGTCATACAATTTTAAGTCGAGAAAGACAATGTAGCCACGCTCTTTCAAGGCCGCTACAAAAGCTGGTCCTTCACGATAGAAAAGTTCCATCCCCACCTTAACCGCCAATTGCTGATCTGCTGGAAATTGATCCAGAAAACGCCAAGCAACTGTCGCTTCAGGAAAATCTAAGGCAATAAAAACTGGGTTCTGCACACTCATGCTTGCTCCTTCTTAATTGCTGTCCATTCATCTTCATTTTCAGGTAAGGCCCGCAATGCACCAGTAACGTCGCTCACTTTATCAAAATGATACTTATCTAGCGCCGCTGGTAAAGCATCAATCAACTTAGGCAATCGTAGCTTATCGACGCTATTCATGACACCAACTTGTACTGCACTAGCACCGGCCAACATTAGTTCTAAGGCATCATCAATCGATGACACGCCACCGACACCAATGATTGGAATGTGGACCACAGAGGCTGCTTCCCAAATCAATTCAACAGCAAGCGGATGAATCGCTTCACCTGACAAACCGCCCTTACCACGATATAAACGTGCTGAACGACTTTGCAAGTCTAAGCTCATCCCCACTAAAGTGTTGACCATCGTCAAACCATCAGCACCCGCATTTTCAGCAGTCACTGCTAGTGGCTTAATATCAGTCACGTTGGGTGATAACTTGGCATAAATCGGCTTTGACGTGGCTGCGCGCACAGCACTCACCACTGCATGGATGCCAGTCTCCGTTACGCCAAAGGCCCGGCCACCTTCATCAACATTGGGACATGATAGATTCAGTTCGATCGCATTAACGGTTTCTATATCGTCAATAATTTTTGCTAGTTGTACAAATTCATCAACGGTTGCCCCTGAAATTGACAACATCTTAGGTAAATCTGGTAATTTTTCAGCCAGTTCCGGCAAAAAATCGGCGGTCACGGCATCTATTCCTGGATTAGCTAAACCAACCGAATTTAAGACACCGGCTTTGGTATTGACGATCCAAGGTTGTGGATTCCCCGTCCGTGGGGTCAACGTTGTCGTCTTTAACACCAAAGCCCCTAACTGATTAAGGTCAAAATCATCCATATGATCAAGGCCGTAATAGAAGGCACCTGACGATGGCATAAATGGATTTTTAAGTGTTAAACCTAGTAAAGAAACGGCGTAGCGTTCATCATTCATGTGCGAATTCTCCTTTATTATTGCCAGTCTTATTGTTGTTATGCAGGGGTAACCGTAAAGGCTTGTGATTCAAGGACACTTAACAGGGCCTTCACGGTATCAAAGGCTGTAAAGAGTGGTACCGCATTCTCAATCGCAGCATTACGAATCAAGCGACTGTCGTTGACTGTGGCCACATCTTGGTGCGTTGAATTAATGACTAACTGTAAATCACCTTGGCTCAAGGCCGTTACGGCATTGTGCTTCGTTTCACTGATTTTATCTAGCACTTGGACGTTCAAACCGTTGTGCATGAAATAATCACCCGTTCCAGCTGTTGCAAACAATTGGAACCCTAGTTCATTAAAACGCTTTGCTAATGCCAAAGCCTCAACCTTATCTTCATCAGCAATGGTAAACAACACATTCCCTTCATGTGGAATCTTAATATTTGAAGCGACAAAGGCTTTGTAAAGGGCCTTTTCGAAGGTCTTATCTGAACCCATGACTTCACCCGTTGATTTCATCTCAGGTCCTAATAGTGAATCTACCGCTGGTAACTTGGTGAATGAAAAGATTGGTGACTTGACGTGCACCATCTTTGATTCAGGAACCAAGCCAGTTTCAAAGCCCATGTCTGCCAACTTTTCCCCTAGCATGACACGTGTGGCTAATTGTGCCAATTTCAAGTGCGTTACTTTTGAAATAAACGGTACTGTTCTTGATGCACGTGGGTTAACTTCGATCACATAAGCTGTGTCTTCATGAATAACAAACTGCACATTCATCAAGCCAATCGTATCCAAACTCTTAGCTAAGGCGATTGATGCAGTGGTGATTTCTTGCTTCACTTTGTCAGACAATGTTTGCGTTGGATAAACCGACATTGAATCACCTGAATGGACTCCGGCACGCTCAATGTGTTCCATAATTCCTGGAATAACCACCGTTTCACCATCAGAAAGTACATCAACTTCGGCTTCAGAACCGACCAAATATGAGTCGATTAATACGGGATGATCATGTGAAACTTGGACCGCCCGTCCCATATAATCTTGTAGTTCAACCTCATTATTCACGATTTCCATGGCACGACCACCTAAGACGTACGATGGACGGACCAACACTGGATAACCTACTTCTTCAGCCGCGTGCAAAGCGTCACCAATCGTTGTCGCAGTTTTACCCATTGGTTGCGCTAGCGCTAATTGCTTGATCACTTGATCGAACTCTTCACGATCCTCGGCACGATTCAAGTTAGCCACACTAGTTCCTAAGATATTCACACCTGCATTAGCCAGTGGTTCTGCCAAGTTAATGGCAGTTTGACCACCAAACTGCACAACGACCCCGATTGGTTGCTCCAAATTAATCACATTGCGCACATCTTCCAAAGTTAATGGCTCGAAATACAACTTATCTGAAACCGAGAAGTCCGTTGAAACCGTTTCGGGATTAGAATTCATAATAATTGCTTCATAACCAGCGGCTTGAATAGCCTTGACCGCATGGACAGTGGCATAGTCGAACTCAACACCTTGACCGATACGGATAGGTCCTGATCCAAGCACCAACACGCTTTGTTTATCAGTGACAATTGATTCATTCTGCTCTTCATAAGTTGCATAGTAATAAGGTGTTTGTGACGCAAATTCAGCTGCCACCGTATCAACCATTTTATAAACGGGTTGAATGGCTGCATCTTCCCGTAACGATGTAACATCAGTAGCTGACCATTGCCAGATATCCGCGATGGTCTGATCGGCAAAACCATTTTGCTTGGCTTGTTGTAATGATTGTTCCTCGCCAACATGTTGTGCCAGATTTTCTTCAATTTCAATGAGATGGAGCACCTTATCCAAGAAGAAGTAATCAATCTTCGTCCGGTTATGGATTTCATCTATTGAAACACCCCGACGTAGTAATTCACCAATCATGAACAAACGATCATCACGTGCGGGCATCAAGTCATTTAACAACTTTTCAGTTGAAATCTCGGCAAAGTTAAGATCACGCAGACCAATGGCGCCAATTTCTAATGAACGGACCGCCTTATTCATGGCTTCTTCAATATTGCGACCAATAGCCATAACTTCACCAGTGGCCTTCATTTGTGTACCTAAATGACGGTCAGCGGTTGCGAATTTGTCAAATGGCCAACGTGGAATTTTGACAACCACATAGTCCAAGGCTGGTTCAAAGGCGGCCTTTGTTGTCCCAGTAACTGGGTTGATAATTTCGTCCAATGTCAAACCAACTGCTATTTTTGCCGCCATCTTGGCAATGGGGTAACCCGTTGCTTTTGAGGCCAAAGCTGATGAACGTGACACACGTGGATTAACTTCGATAATATCGTAGTTAAACGAATTTGGATCCAAGGCCATTTGAATGTTGACCCCACCTTCGATTTTCAAAGCTCGAATAATCTTCAAGGCTGCGTCACGCATCATTTGCAATTCACGGTCAGACAAAGTTTGGACTGGTGCCACCACAATTGAATCACCCGTATGAACACCAACTGGGTCAAAGTTTTCCATTGAAGCCACAATCAAAGCATTGTCAGCTGCATCACGCATAACTTCAAATTCAATTTCCTTGTAACCGGCGATTGATTGCTCAATCAACACCTGGGTAACCGGTGACAGCTCTAAGCCATTTGCCGCGATTGCTTTTAATTCTTCTTCATCATTGGCAATTCCACCACCAGTACCACCTAAGGTATAAGCTGGTCGCACAATAACCGGGTAGCCACTTGTTTCAGCAAATGACAAAGCTTGTTCAACCGTAACTGCAATCATTGATTCAGGAACTGGTTCGTTTAGGCGGGTCATTAGATTTTTAAAGGCTTCGCGATCCTCAGCCTCTTCAATCGCTGATAATTTTGTTCCTAATAAGATAATGCCTAATTCGTCCAAAATACCTGTTTCGGCCAGTTGCTTGGCCATGTTCAAACCAGTTTGACCACCCAAGGTTGGCAAGATGGCATCAGGACGTTCCTTGCGCAGAATTCGTGATAAAAACTCTAATGATAATGGCTCAATATAAACCTCATCAGCGATTTCACTATCTGTCATAATCGTGGCGGGATTTGAGTTCACCAAAACGACCTCGTAGCCCTCTTCTTTTAGTGACATCGCAGCTTGGGTACCTGAATAATCAAATTCAGCTGCTTGGCCGATAATAATCGGACCTGAACCAATTACTAAAATTTTATGAATATCTGTACGTTTAGGCATGTTGCATTTGTCCTTTCTTAGTGGCGACGATCATTTCTAGGAAGTCATCAAATAAATATTCAGCGTCATGGGGACCAGGTGCTGCATCCGGATGGAATTGCACTGAAAAAGCAGGTCGATTTTTTAATTGCAATCCTTCAACAGTGTGGTCATTAATTTCCTCATGGGTAATTTCTAAATCGGTTCCAACGATTGATTCAGCCGCAACCGCATAACCATGATTTTGTGAGGTGAAATCAATTTGATCCTTCACTAAATTACGAACTGCATGATTGAAACCACGATGACCGAATTTTAATTTGTAGGTTTCAGCTCCGTTAGCCAGCGCGAATAATTGATGTCCCAAGCAAATACCCATTAGAGGCAAAGTTTCTTGTAGTTCACGAATAACTGGTAAAATATGCGCCACTGCCTCTGGATTGCCTGGACCATTTGACAGCATGACCCCATCTGGTGCCATGTCCAAAATCGTTTGTGCCTCAACATCAGCTGGGAAAACCATCACGTTAACGCCACGTTTTGCTAATGAACGTAAAATCGAATTTTTCAAACCGAAGTCGATCAAAGCAATTGATAAACCTTCAGTAGGATTGACATAGGTTGTTTTCGTCGTCATTGCAGCCACTTCATTGATATCTGCTTGAATATCTTGGAGCTTCGCAACCGTGTCCGCCTGAATTTCGTCAACAATGGCCGCCTTCATGACCCCATGTTCACGAATTTCCTTAGTCAACGCCCGCGTATCAACGTTGGTAATCCCTGGTAAATCCATTTTTTCAGCCCATTCGGCAATCGACATTTGTTGGCGCCAATTTGATGGGCGCCGCGCAATTTCATGAGCCACAATTGCCGTTGCAGTTGGCTTTAGTGATTCATAATCATCACGATTAATCCCATAATTACCAATTAGTGGATAAGTAAAGGTCAATATTTGTCCAAAATAAGAAATGTCCGTCAATGATTCTTGATAACCGGTCATCCCCGTATTAAAAACAATCTCTCCTTCCACAACTTTCTCTGAACCAAAACCTTCACCGGTATAAATTGAACCATTTTCTAAAACAAGATAGCGTTGCATCTTTACCCCCTTATGCTTCGTAAGCAACCTGACCGTCGACTAATGTTAATACTGTTTGTCCATAAATCGTCGCACCGATAAACGGTGTGTTGACCCCCTTCGAAAGGAATTCATCTGCTGTAATCGTATGGGCATGAGCGATATCAAATAATGCTAAATCTGCTGGTGCCCCAACCGTTAACTCGCTTTGTCCGGGTAAGTTAAATGCCACTCGTGGTTGAACAACCATCCATTGTAGTAATTGTTCTAGTGTGGCAATTCCTGATTTCACAAAATGTGTATACATCAATTGAAAACTTGTTTCAATCCCTGTAATACCAAAGGCTGCGCCAATGAATGAGCGTTGTTTTTCTGCCAAACTATGTGGCGCATGATCTGTTGCGACCATATCGATCGTGCCATCTAGCAAACCCGCAATAACAGCTTGGCGATCAGTTGGCGTACGCAATGGCGGATTCATCTTAAAGTAGGCATTATCACCAGTAATATCAGTTTCATCAAGTAACAAATGGTGTGGTGACACTTCAGCCGTTACCTGTACACCTTGCGACTTGGCACAACGAACTAAGTCAACCGATTCCTTCGTTGAAATATGCGCCACATGATAGTGGACCCCAGTTGCTTTGGCGATTACCAAGTCTCGTGCCAACTGCGATGACTCAGCTAGTGGATCAATCCCTGGCAAGCCCAATTCTTTTGAGCGCTTGCCTAGATTCATCACACCGCCATTAACAAGTGATTCATCTTCAACATGGGCAACTAATGGTCGCTTAACCTTAGCGGCTGCTTGCATGGCAGTTAACATCGTAGCGGCCGTTTGAACACCTTTACCATCATTCGTAAAGGCAATGGCGCCATCTGCAGCTAAGGCCTCCATGTCACTCACGTCAGCTGATGTCAGTCCTTCTGAAATCGCTGCATATTGGTAAATATGCACCCGGCCATTTGCTTCATTATTGTCTTTAATTTGTGTAAACGCAGCTGGCGTTGCTGGTACCGGATCAAGATTTGGCATTGCTAGCACCGTCGTAAATCCACCACGAGCTGCTGCCTGAGAACCGGTCGCCACCGTTTCTTTATAGGCAAACCCAGGTTCACGGAAATGCACATGAACATCCACTAACCCCGGTGTCAACAAAGCACCTTGCGCATCAATTGTGCGTGTGGCTGGTGTTGTGATTTCGTCGGCAATTTCAGCAATTTTCCCTTCACTGATTAAGACATCTTGCAGTTTCAACTCATTATCATGTACTAATAAATGCGCCTGTTTAATTAGTAATCGTGTCATAGCTTTTCTCCTCAATCATTGCACTTAAGATTGCCATTCTGGCATACACCCCATTAGCCATTTGCGTGAATATCCGCGCTTTATCAGCTTCAACTAAGTCATCGGCGATTTCAACACCACGGTTCACTGGTGCGGGGTGCATAATAATCGCATCATCTTTTAACTGGTTATACCGTTCATGAGTCAAGCCAAACTGTTCGTGATATTCATCGATTGAAAATTTTTGATTTTCGTCGGCTGCCAAGCGTTCATGTTGTACGCGTAGTAACATCAGCACATCAATGTCGTTTAAATCTTCATCGATAGCTTGATAATTACCATATTGATCAAAATCTGTTGGATACCAGTCTGCCGGTCCGGCAAAACTAACCGTCGCTCCTAACCGGTTTAAAATTTCGGCATTTGAGCGTGCGACTCGTGAATGTGATAAATCACCGACGATTCGGATATGCAAGCCTTCAAAGTAACCAAACTGTTCATAAATCGTCATCAAATCCAAGAGACTCTGTGACGGATGCTGCCCATTACCATCCCCCGCATTGACTAGCTTTGGCATCAGTGGTGATTGTTCCTCAATAAGTGGCCGATACCAATCATTGATACTGTGGCGTAACACCACGACATCCACACCGATGGCGCCAAGCGTCTTTAACGTATCGCTTAAACTTTCCCCCTTTTGTGTGGAACTCGTTGCTGCATTGATATTAATTGTCGACCAGCCTAGTTTACTTTCAGCCATTTGAAAGCTGCTAGCAGTACGTGTTGAATTTTCAAAAAATAGATTAGCGACATGTTGCGTCATTTGTGGTAAATCTTTCTCCCCATTCTTATAGGCTAAACTAGCCACGATGAGTGAAGTAATTGCTTGTGTTGATAACTGATTCAAATTCACAAAGTTCCGCATGATAATCTCCTTATTGATTACACAAAAAAAGCCTTAGGAATCCAGTGGGTTCCTAAGGCTTGTCATTCAATTAGTCATACAGTTATCCCTGTTAAGGTACTGTTTACCAATCAACGTCACCCTTGATAGTCTCACTGGACTACACTTAAAAGGTATTAATGATTGGTAATAATATAGCACGGTTACATACTTTAGTAAACAGTTTAACTATTTTTATGTTTTTATTAAAACGTTTAATGTATTGGCGTTAACGTATAAAATAATTTTAATTTATTTATTCATCAAGAACATCATGAATCGTAATAATCCCAACAACCTCACCTGCCTCTTCAACAACTAAGTTGGAGATATTATGTGACGCCATTTTCTTCCAAGCAGAACTATTACGCTTATTGGCATCGATGCTAACGAACCCTTCGGTCATATAATCTGCTGCCGTTGATTTTTTAACCATTGGTACCTGTAGCATTTTCTTACGGATATCGCCATCAGTCACGATACCAACCACATTGTCATCATCATCTTTGACCAACGTCATCCCAACACTAAAATCACTGATCCGATAAATCACATCATTGATTGGGGTATGGATGCGGACATACGGAATTTTTGTATGCATCACATTCTTAACGCGCTGCAACAACAACTTTCCAATCGAACCTCCCGGATGATACAAAGCAAAATCATCACGTGTAAATTCGTTTGCTTTCTGAACGGCGATCAGCAATGCATCACCAACTACTAAGGTTGCAGTCGTTGAACTAGTTGGGGCTAATTTCGTTGTGTCCGCTTCAACAGCCACATCAACAATTAGTGGATAACTGGAATTTTGGGCCAAAGTTGATTCAGGAGCTCCCGTTAGCGCCACCGTTTTTAATTCATCATCGAAAATCTGTCGCAGGGCAAAGAACGTCTGCAGCACCTCTTGGGTTTCACCACTATTAGAGACAAAGAAAACCAAATCATCTGCTGATACGCGTCCCAAATCACCGTGAAAGGCATTTCCCGCATCAATAAAGAAACTGGCAACACCAATTGATGAAAACGAAGCTGCAATCTTTTCAGCAATAATCCCTGATTTTCCAATAGCAATAAAAATTAAACGACCAGTAGTCTCTAATACTGCGTCAACTACTTGGTCGAAACTTTCGTCCAGTTCATCACGTACCTTCTCTAAAGCTGTAATTTCAGTATTGAACGTCTCTTTTGCATCATTATAGTAAGTCTTCATCTGCATACACCGCCTTATTCTCAAGATGTTGATGGAATAATCGATTAGCTTCTTCTAAAATAGGTCGTGCCTTTGATAGATATAATTGACTATCCTGATCTGAGATTGCCTTGGGTGGATTTGGATGTACTTCAGCAAAGATACCATCAATCCCAATTGATAACGCTGCGCGCAATAATGGGAAAACATAGTCACGATTACCACCTGAATGATTACCATAACCACTTGGAATCTGTACTGAATGCGTTGCATCAAAGATAACTGGATAATCGGTTTGACGCATTTGAATCAAGCTCGTCATGTCAACAACTAGTTGATGATAACCGAACATCGTACCTCGTTCAGTCACCAGGATATGTTCATTCTGAGAAGCGACCTTGTTGACGGCACTTTGAATATCTTCGGGAGCCATAAACTGGGCCTTCTTAATATTAACGACCCGTCCCGTCTTAGCAGCCGCCAATAGCAAATCAGTTTGACGACTTAAAAATGCTGGAATCTGCAAAACATCTGCTACCTCAGCAACCGGTGCACATTGATATGATTCATGCACATCAGTCACGATGGGTACATGATAATTTTCCTTAATTTGACGTAAGACCTCAAGTCCTGCTTCCATACCAGATCCACGATCTGATGAAATCGAACTACGATTAGCCTTATCAAATGATGACTTAAAAACATAATTAATGCCTAATTCGTCAGTTATTTCTTTTAATTCCTCAACGACCTCGGCACAAGTTTCATAAGATTCTATGGCACATGGTCCTGCTAGTAAAGTTAAACGATCGTCCTTAAAGCCGTACTCATGAAATACTTCACTAATTTTTGGCATATTCTTCTCCCCCGTTCTTAACTAGTGCATCTAAAATTAAAGAATTTTAATTTTTATGTATTATAGCCTGTTTTCATATTTTTTGCACCTCTTAACACTCAGCGGGAGCTTGTTACTAAAATAAAAAAACTGGTTAATCCTTATTAAATAAAGGGTTGACCAGTTTATAAATTTAATGACCACATCGTGGCATTTTTCACTTAGACTTCGACGACATGACGTACATATGGATCATCTGAGAAACCTTGTTCAAGAATAATCTTTGACCATTCTTTAGCTGAATGTAGACTGTGATCCTTGTAGTTACCACATTCTTTAGCAACCGTTGCTGGGACATCATCCCAAGTGATATCATCACGAATCTTACGCAAGACACGTGTAAACGTTTCAGCAACCTGCGTTGGCGTGTAATCTACCCAACTAATAATGTGGAATCCAGTACGACAACCAAATGGTGAAATATCAATAATACCATCTAGTTCATCACGTACCAGACTGGCAAATAAGTGCTCCAATGTGTGAACCCCAGCCGTTTCCATAGCGGTTTCGTTTGGCTGTGTCAAACGCAAATCATAATTTACAATTTGTCCCCCATTTGGACCTTGTTGCGTCTCAATCTTACGCACGTAAGGTGCCTTTACCTTTGTGTGATCCAATGTAAAGCTTTCAACTTCTGCCATGTTTAAATCCCTCCTATATGTTTCTTTTCCCTATATCTGCATTATAACAACTAACAAAAACGTCCCGCAATCATTTCTGATTACGGGACGTCACCACGTGTTACCACCCGAGTTCGATAAGCCGCTGCTTATCCTCTAAACGTTATAACGAGCGTCCCCGAATGGCACTAGCGATTTTGTTCATGTCATTATGACTCCGAGACCATCTTCTAGCAACGTCATTACTAGTTTTCACCAACCACTAGCTCTCTCAAAATGACTAATCACTATACTCATCTCTTCTATGTCGATACGCTTATCCTAAATCTTCCAGTAAATTGTGTCAACAGTAAAATTAAAACTCTCTCATTTTAAATCGCTTCAGAATGCCTTACTGACGATGCCACCGTGTACCTTGTGGTGTATCTTCCAAAATAATACCTTGTTCAGCTAACAAATCACGAATCTCATCTGAACGCGCAAAATTCTTGTTGGCACGTGCATCATCACGTTCTTTAATCAGCGTTTCAATATCATCATCCAATAATTCATCTTCTGATAAACTATCAACACCAAAAACACCCATTAATGTCGCAATTTTATCCAAGATAAAGTTAACGGTATCCTGATAAACGACTTCAGCAGACGTATACTGGTTGGCTAAATCAACTAAGCCATAGATAGCAGTTAATGCATTCGGCGCATTAAAATCATCATCCATTGCCGAATTGAATTGGTCAACTAATTCAGTGGCGGCTGCATCAACGGTCGTCTCATCCCCAGCAATCGCATCAGCCAGACGGAACTCTAGATTACGATAACCGGTACGAATCCGATCCAGATTATTAGCTGCTTGTTTCATATTACTATCTGAATATGCAATGGCGCGACGATATTGCGTGGTTGCCATAAAGAACCGCAAGACCGCTGGATCATCAATTTGTTGCAATAAATCGTGGACAGTTACGAAATTACCCAAAGACTTCGACATCTTTTCGTTTTCATCACCAACCGTCACAAAACCATTATGCAACCACTTATTAACAAATTGTTCACCCGTATGTACTTCACTTTGGGCAATTTCATTTGTATGGTGTGGAAATGCCAAATCAATCCCACCACCATGGATATCAAAGTGGTTACCCAGGTATTTCGTTGACATCACTGAGCATTCAATGTGCCAACCGGGCCGACCTTTACCCCATGGCGAATCCCAAGCAATGGCCCCATCACCATGCTCACCTTTCCAGACTGCAAAGTCCATCGGATCCTCTTTGCGTGTTAGTTCTTCATCATCCAATCGGCCAGCTGCATTAGACGTCATTTCATCTAGATTCTGGTGAGCTAGGGCACCATAATTCTTAAACTTCTTCGCACGATAATAAACATCCCCAGCTGATTCATACGCATAACCTTTTGCAATCAAGTCGGCAACAAAATCAATAATCTCTGGAATATGCTCAGTTGCCCGTGGGCGCACGGTTGCCGGCTTAATGTTTAATGCTGCCGTATCTTCATTGAAAGCAGCAATATATTTATCAGCTAACCCAGGGACCGTAATACCTTGTTCAGCCGCTGCCTTAATCATTTTGTCATCAACATCCGTAAAGTTGGAAACATAGTTCACTTGATAACCACGATACTCAAAATAACGGCGGATAGTATCAAACGCAATAGCAGAACGCGCATTACCAATATGAATATAGTTATAGACGGTGGGTCCACAGACGTACATATTGATTGTGTCATCATGTATTGGGTGGAATGGTTCTTTTTCCAACGTCATCGTATTGAACATTTTAATCATATTCGCGTCCCTCTCTCTTAAAAAAATATCATTTTTATATGGTCTACATAAATAGTTCAACTACTATGCAAGCTCACACCCATATTTTACCATAAATTCATCACCTGCTTGAATGCGGATTCAATAAGCTACGACAGCTATTTTTACGTCCCTAACTTGGATAAATAACCGATAACAGTTACAATTAGCCTTGAAACTATTTCACGAACTACTAATAGGGGGAAGATACGATATGTATCAAGCAAATGAACATCGATATGACAACATGGTTTACAACCGTGTTGGTAAGAGTGGTTTGAAATTATCAGCATTTGGATTAGGGTTGTGGCACAACTTCGGTAGTGTCGACCCAATTGAAAATCAGCAAGCAATTATTCATCAAGCGTTTGACTTGGGGATTACCTATTTTGACTTAGCAAATAATTACGGCCCTGTACCAGGTAGTGCTGAAAAGAATTTCGGTGAGATCATGGCTCACGATATGCATGCTTATCGTGATGAACTCGTGATTGCTAGTAAAGCTGGTTACGAAATGTGGGATGGTCCATACGGCAACTGGGGCTCAAAGAAGAGTATCATCGCCAGCGCTGACCAAAGTCTACGTCGTCTTCAGTTAGACTATGTTGATATTTTTTATTCACATCGCCCAGATCCTGAGACACCAGTTGAAGAAACTGCTTTAGCCCTTGACCAGTTGGTTCGTTCGGGCAAAGCATTGTACATTGGTATTTCTAACTACTCAGGCGCACAAACTAAGGCAATCATTGATGTCTTCAAGGAACTAAAGACACCATTCATCGTGCATCAACCTCGTTACAATATGTTTAATCGCCAAATTGAGAGCGACTTACTCCCAGTACTACGTGAAGAAGGCAAAGCCGCCGCTGTGTTTAGCCCACTTTCACAAGGATTATTAACGGATAAATACCTAAATGGTGTCCCTGAGAATTCCCGTGCTGCCAAGTCTACTAGTCCGTTCTTACACCCACATCAAGTCGAAGCAACTATTAAAACTGTGCAACAATTAAACGAAGTTGCACAGCAACGTGGACAAACTTTGGCTGAGATGGCCCTTGCTTGGAACTTACGTGAGCCAGAAATCGCTAGTGTGATTATTGGTGCCAGCCGACCACAACAATTGGTCGATAACGTCAAAGCGCTAGATAATTTGTCATTTAGTGATGAAGAATTAGCAAAGATCGATGACATTTTGGATCAACAACCAGCTATTGATTGGAAAAAAGATTAGAGTGTGACAAAAGTTGGTTTGAAGCCGGTGTGTCACGCAATATATACAAAAATAGGATGGCACATTTCTTGTGCCATCCTATTTTTTAATTAATTTGAAGTCTTTCGTTAACGCCACCAACGATCAAACACCGTCACTGGTTGACGACGCTTGTGTTCTGTTGTTGTATATAGTCGTTCAATTTGATTAGCATCTGCTTCAGAAACTGTTTTACCTTCTAAGTAATCATCAATTGCATCGTAAGTCACCCCTAAAGCAACTTCATCTGGTTGACCTGGGCGATCTTCTTCCAAATCAGCCGTTGGTACTTTTTCATAGAAACCAGCTGGTGCTCCCAAGTATTCCAAAAGCTGTCGACCTTGACGTTTATTCAAACGGTACAATGGTGTGATATCAGCAGCCCCGTCACCAAACTTTGTATAAAAACCAGCCAAGGCTTCAGCTGCATGATCGGTCCCAACAACAACACCTTTATAGGCAGCTGCAACACCATATTGGGCAATCATTCGTTCACGAGCTTTAATATTACCCTTATTGAAATCGGTCACCGATACTCCGGCAGCTTCTAACTGATGCACAACACCGAGAACAGATTCTTCAATGTTAACCGTTACTGTTTTATCAGCCGCTTGCCATTTAATGGCTGCTAAAGCATCTGACTCATCAGCTTGTTCATTATATGGTAACCGCATAGCGATAAATTGATACTCGCCATCCCCCGTTTCCTCACGTAGTTGTTCAACTGCAAATTGGGCGATCTTACCAGCTAATGTTGAATCCTGTCCTCCAGAAATACCTAAAACAAGTGACTTCAATCCCGTCCGCTTCAGATAATCTTTCAGCAAAGCGACTGAACGTTTAATTTCAGTTTCTGGGTCAATGGTTGGTTGTACACCGAGTTTTTCAATAATTTCTGTTTGTAATGGTCGCATAACAGAGTCCTCCCTATTACTTATTCCTGAGTTTGATCAATTTGATCCACATATTCACGAGTTGCCTTAATCAAGTTCATTTTATGATCCCAAGCCGCTTGCGATAGATCCACTGGATACTCTTGTGGATTCATGTCACGCCGGTATTCTGAATACAAAGAATTAACATGACGCTTAGTGAACTCACGGATATCATCTAACGATGGCAATTCATAAACTAATTCACCATCCACAAAGATATCCTTCAAAATTGGTCGTGCCGTGTAATCAACTACTGTCTTACTTAGGTAGGTGTGGTTTGGATGGAACATATACAATCCGTTTGGTAGGTTTTGCGGATTTTCATCCCACAAAGCGACGTAATCCCCTTGCGACTTGCCGTCAGAATTACGAGTGATTCGCCAAACCTGCTTTTGACCGGGCGTTGAAATTTTCTCTGCCGTACCAGAAATTTTAATCGTATCGGTCATTTGACCATTTTCGTCCTCAACCGAAACCACCTTATAAACACCACCTAAAGCAGCTTGATCATAGGCAGTAATTAACTTGGTTCCGATACCCCAAGTATCGATTTTGGCATCCTGGAATTTCAAACTTTTAATCGTTGTTTCATCAAGGTCATTTGATGCCACAATAGAAGCATCCTTAAACCCTGCCTCATCAAGCATCTTACGAACACCCTTTGAAACATAGGCCAAATCACCTGAATCAATCCGCACACCAACAAAATTGATTTTGTCACCCATCTCTTTCGCCACGCGGATGGCCGCAGGGACACCTGAACGCAAAGTATCGTAGGTATCTACCAAGAAGACAACATCACGATGCGTTTCAGCATACGCTTTGAATGCATCATAATCGTTACGATATACTTGTACTAGACTATGAGCATGAGTACCAGAAATCGGAATACCAAACAGCTTACCCGCACGAACATTAGACGTGGCATCAAAACCACCAATGTACGCTGCGCGAGTTCCCCAGATAGCAGCATCCATTTCCTGAGCACGACGTGAACCAAACTCCATCAAACTTTGATCCCCAACAACTGAACGAATCCGTGATGCTTTCGTTGCAATCAAAGTTTGATAATTAACGATATTTAATAATGGCGTTTCAATCAATTGCGCATCAAATACGGTTGCTTCAACCTGCACGATTGGTTCATTATTAAAAACAATATCCCCTTCATGTGGTGTACGGACAGTTCCTTTAAAACGCCAATTTTTCAAATAGTTTAAAAATTCTTCATTAAATTGACCTGTTGAACGTAAATACTCAAGGTCACTTTCAGAAAAATGTAAACCTTTTAAAACACCAACCAATCTCTCCAAGCCAGCAAAAACAGCGTAACCATTTTTGAAAGGCATTTTACGAAAATACATCTCATAAACTGCTTTACGCTCATGGATGCCCTTCATAAAGTAAGTTTGCATCATTGATAATTGGTATGCATCAGTGTGTAGTGCCAAGCTATCATCTGGATATGCTAAAGCCATAATAAATAACTCCTTGTTTTATTTAACTAATATTTTAACACAAAACCCAGGGTGTAAAGTCAGTCTTGTTTATCCCACTAGTGGTATACTAATTAGATATTTTCATCAAAAATTACGGAAGGAACTCCTTTATGATTAACAATCAGCACTATCCCATCAAAGAATCACGACGAGCGGGGATGTTGCTTGCAGCAACTGCTGGATTTATTGATTCATATACTTTTTCAGTACATGATATGCGTTTTGCTAGTTTTCAAAGCGGTAATCTACTCCAAGTTGGTTTGAATATTGCTGGCGGTAAGTGGCTGCATGCTACCATCTATTTTTGGCCAGTCTTGGCTTTCCTACTTGGCTCAGCTTTTAATCAAATTTTAAAAGTGTATACTAACAAGTCACATCAATCACATACATTAGCTGCATTAATAGTTGAATGTTTGGGTCTCTTACTAGTTGCTATCTTAGAATTGCAGAGCGTCTCAGCCAATATCATTCTGCCTCTATTAGCCTTTTTTATGGCAATTCAGGCTGATACATTTAATAAAATTCATGGTATGGCTTATATGACCATTTTAAGTACTGGCAACTTACGTACGTTTAGTAGTGGTGTAACAAATTGGCTGATATACCATGATGAGATGGCTTTACGGCAGGCTGTCCGAGTCGGACCAGTCATTCTTGCCTTTTTATTCTCAGCCATTATTGCTTACTTTGCGATGCAATTTTTACAACAAGCAGCCTTATTCATTGCCCCCCTATTTTTGATAGGTGTGATTATTTTAATTAACCGAGAAGAAAAATTCACCAAAAGTGTTGACACAACGCCTAACATACACTAAAATACGTTTTAGTATTTCAGAAAGATAAACAAGTTGATCAGGGAAGTAAATTAACGGTGATTCGCTTAGAGAGACAACGTTTGGTGAAAGTTGTTCGAAACCCCATTAATTGAAAATGGCCTGTGATTGGCATTAATGAGTAGCAAGTCTATAAATTAGTGACGGAATGGTCTACGTTAACAGACACACGAATCGGCATAGCATCATATCGCTCACTGCCTGCTCGTTGCTAAGGCCTTAATTAGTAATGATTAAGGTGAAGTAGAATGGTAACACGAGACTCGTTTCTATCAGATTATGCAAATAATCAAGATAGGGACGAGTCTTTTTTTATCCCTATCAATCTGAAATAATATCAAACTATGTATCAATAATTAATAAGGAGAATTAGGATTATGCATAAAGGGTTAAGGATTGGTGCCATATTAGCAGTCAGTGCATTTGCGGCTGGAACAATTGCTCCAGTTACTGCAAACGCTGCTTCAAAGAAAACAGTGACTGTTGGTATTGTTGGTACAAGCGATAAGAAACTATGGGATCAAATTAACAAAACAACACAAAAGAAGTACAACTTAAAGGTTAAGACAAAGGTCTTCACCGATTATAACCAACCAAATAAGGCCGTTGCCGATGGTTCACTTGATTTGAACTCTTTCCAACACCGTTATTTCTTAAACAATTGGAATAAGTCAAATGGTCACAAGGTTAAGGCCATTGGTAAGACATTTATTACCCCTATCCGTCTTTATTCTGAAAAGCACAAAGACATCAAGGATTTCAAAAAAGGTGATACAATTGCCGTTCCTAACGATGGTACTAATGAAGATCGTGCTTTGACTTTGCTACAAACAGCTGGTTTGATTAAGCTTAAGAAGGGTGTCGATTTGCCAACCCTTAAAGATATCAAGAAGAACAAGTTGGACTTGAACTTTAAGGAAGTTGCTGCTGACCAAGGTCCATCAGCATTGAAGTCTACAGATGGTGCGGTTATTAATACAAATTATGCGCAAGAGGCCAACCTTAAGTTGAGTTCAGCCATTTACGTTGAACCAATCAACAAGAAATCAAAGCAATGGATCAATGTCATCGCCGCACGTAAGAGTGATGCAAATAAGAAAGCTTACAAGCAAGTTGTTAAGACTTACCAAAGCAAGCAAACTAAGAAGTATTTGAGCGATACTTGGGGCAAGGCGGAAGTGCCAGCATGGGATATCAAGTTAAAGTAATTTGACCTAATGTGCACAACCATCCAGAGAGCGAGACAAAGGTCTGAAGTTACGTTACATTGAGACTTTGGACTTTTGAAACGCGTTTATGCTATGAATTTATAATTAATGTATTTTTAGCACAAAAGGCTGGAACATTCTCTGATGTTCCAGCCTCCTGATACATATCAAGAGTAGGAGAAGAATATGGCTGTCATTTCATTAAAAAATATCAATGTCACTTTTAAGCAAAAAAAGCGTGAAATTGTCGCTGTCCAAGACGAAACAATTGATGTTGAAAAAGGAGACATCTACGGAATTGTAGGATACTCAGGTGCTGGTAAATCAACCTTAGTTCGGACAATTAATTTACTGCAACGCCCAACCAGCGGTTCAGTACTTGTTAATGGTACCGATATGTTGCAATTATCACCTAAGGAATTACGTGATCAACGTAAGAAAATTGGGATGATTTTCCAACATTTCAATTTAATGAGCGAGTTAACTATTTTTGGTAATGTTGCCCAACCTCTAAAACATTCCAACTTATCAAAGTCTGATAAAAAAGCTAAAGTAAACAAACTGCTTAGCTTAGTTGGTCTAGCTGATCGTGCTGAAAACTTTCCAAGCCAATTATCTGGTGGTCAAAAGCAACGTGTTGCTATTGCTAGAGCCCTAGCTAACGATCCTGAAATTCTAATTTCTGATGAGGCAACATCTGCCCTTGATCCACGGACAACAAACCAAATTCTAGCTTTATTAAAAAAGTTAAACCAAGAATTAGGTCTCACAATCGTTTTGATTACCCACGAGATGCAAGCTATTAAAGAAATTGCTAATAAGGTTGCAGTGATGGAAGATGGTAAAATCATCGAACGTGGCTCATTGTTAGAAATTTTTACAAATCCACAACAACAATTAACAAAGGACTTTATCAACACTGCTACTAACTTGGATGAAGCCATTGTTAGAGTAAACGAATTGCTAGAAACCCAACCATTAGCAGCCGATGAAGAGCTAGTGAAGATTAGTTACGTTGGATCCGATACAGCTCAACCACTACTTTCAACAATTTTTGCAGACTTTGGTGTAACAACTAATATTCTCTATTCAAATATGGAAATTTTGACACAAACACCTGTTGGTATTGCCGTTGCTATATTCAAAGGAACTGATTCACAACGTGCTACTGCTAAAGCAAGCTTCACAGATCATGGCGTTGCAATCACTGAATTACAAGGAGGTGCCAAATAATGATGGGATGGATTGAAGAAAATATGCCAAATGCCTATGCGCTTGGCTGGTCAGGAGATTATGGCTGGGGTGTTGCCATTTGGCAAACCGTATACATGACAGCCGGTGCTGCAGTTATCGGTGGTCTCATTGGATTGCTATTTGGAATCGGTCTTGTATTAACGGCTGATGACGGAATTGCCCCTAATCGTCCAACTTTCCAAATTTTGGATAAAGTTGTTTCAGTTGGACGTGCAATCCCCTTCATTATCATGGTGGTTGCTTTCTCACCATTAACACAATTAATTGTGGGAACGACGATTGGAACGACAGCTTCCCTAGTTCCTCTATCACTAGGAGTTTTCCCATTCTTTGCACGTCAAGTACAAGTTGCTTTGCTTGGTGTTGATAGTGGAAAAGTTGAAGCAGCCCATTCTTTCGGTGCGACAAACTGGGACATCATTTCAGATGTTTATCTACGTGAAGGTCTCGCTGAACTAATTCGTGTTTCAACAGTTACATTGATTAGTTTGGTAGGATTAACTGCTATGGCTGGTGCCATTGGTGCTGGTGGTCTTGGTACAACAGCCATCGTTACTGGTTACCAACGTTTCCAAAACGATGTGATGTGGACAGCCACAATTATTATCTTGCTATTTATTGTTCTTATCCAATTCGTTGGTGATTTGCTAGCAAGACATGCTCGTCATAATTAAATCAAAAATAAAAGGCTGGGATCATATTCCAGCCTTTTTTATATTTAAAAATATGATTTCAAAATTAAACAGTATAATAGTTTTTCCCAGGCTGGCGTACTTTATCGACAATGAGGAAATTTCCAACCTGTTGTCGAATACGTACTGTATCACCTAAGCTCAAATCAATTCCCCGATACTGAAAATGCTGGCCATTGATTAAAATACGATCTAACGTAAAATTACTTGGCGTTAAATGAACGGTCATACCAGTCGTGTTTACATTGCGTTTTTCTTGCATTTTTTGTCCCCCCGGACTAACATTACCTTTAGTATATACTAGCAATGCTAACACGACAATCATTTCATGCTCACTTTGTGCGATTTTACACAAATAAAATAATTTCTTAAAATAAAAGTCGCTTTAAGTCATCTAAATAACCAATAAGCCCTGTCTCATCAACATACTAATATCAGATGAGACAGGGCTTATTGGTTATTTTATGGTCATTTTCTATTGTTCTTAAATGACATTAAGCTGAATGAACTCGGTTTTATATATAAAAAACTGCACAAAAAAACCTCACACGTTATAGGCGCGACATAAATGCCTTTCAACCTAGACTTGGCTTTCGCCATCATCTTAACAGTTTATACCTTATAACATGAGAGATCTCATTGTTTTTATTAATTAACCAATGAAATTAGTCAACCAATTCCAAGATAACCATTGGAGCAGCGTCACCACGACGTTGAGTAGTCTTCAAAATGCGAGTGTAACCACCGGCACGACCCTCAAAGCGAGGTGCAACATCGTTAAATAAGTGTTGCAAAGCTGTTTCAACTTGAACTTTGTTATCATCAGTTGTGTTTACGTCTGCAATAACGTTACGCAAGAAAGCAGCTGCCTTACGGCGTGATGATAAATCACCATGCTTACCCAACGTAATCATTTTATCAGCAGTACGACGAACTTCCTTAGCACGAGCTTCAGTAGTCGTGATGCGACCGTTGATCAATAGATCAGTAGTCAAATCACTTAACAAAGCCTTACGTTGTGCACTGTTACGTCCCAACTTACGGTATCCCATGAGTGTGTCCTCCTTTTCTTGGTATTCTATCGTTTAATCTAATCTTCCTTGCGGAACCCTAAACCGAGCAATTTAAGCTTGTCCTGGATTTCGTCAAGTGATTTCCGACCGAGATTACGGACAGACATCATTTGAGTCTCCGTACGCTCAGTTAACTCTTGTACAGAGTTAATCCCGGCCCTTTTGAGACAATTATAAGAACGAACAGACAAATCCAATTCTTCAATTGGTGTATCTGCATGTTTCGTTGTTGGCTCTTCTTCCTTGTCTGCCATCACTTGTGCAGTAATTGCCCGTTCAGACATATCAATAAAAGCGTTCAAATGATCAGACATAATACGAGCAGCTAATGAAACAGCTTCAGTAGCTGACAATGAACCATCAGTCCAAACATCTAAAGTCAACTTATCAAAGTCGTCACGTTGACCAACACGAGTGTTTTCAACTTGATAGTTTACGCGTTCGATTGGGGTAAAGATTGAATCAATTGCTAGAACGCCAATAGGCATTTCGTCATGCAATTCCTTATTCTGGTCCCCTGAAATATAACCACGACCGCGAACAGCCGTCAAAGTCATATGCAAGGTAGCCCCAGCCGCAACAGTAGCGATGTGAAGATCGTTATTCAAGATCTCAACATCACTATCACCAGCTATGTCACCGGCCGTCACATCAGCGGGACCGGTTACGTTAACTTCGAGTGTTTTTTCATCATCACTATCGATGCTCATTGAAACCTTTTTAAGGTTCAAAATGATTTGCGTAACATCTTCAACGACACCTTCGACCGTTGAAAATTCATGCAAAACGCCATCAATCTGTACTGAATTGATTGCCGCACCGGGCAATGAAGACAACAATACACGGCGTAGTGAGTTACCCAAAGTAGTTCCGTAACCACGTTCAAGCGGCTCAACCACAAACTTACCGTAATTGCTATCCTCTTCAACCAACATAATCTTAGGATTTTCGAATTCAAGCATACTGTTTGTTACCCCTTTCAAAGCATGTTGTGCACTATTTGCAACCGGCAATTAGACACGACGACGCTTTGGTGGACGTGAACCGTTGTGAGGCACTGGAGTAACATCCTTAATTGATGAAACATCCAAACCAGCAGCGGCTAACGCACGGATAGCAGACTCACGGCCTGAACCAGGTCCCTTAACAGTTACCTCAACAGTCTTCATGCCATCTTCCATTGCACTCTTTGCAGCAGCTTCAGCAGCCATTTGCGCAGCAAATGGTGTAGACTTACGGCTACCCTTGAAACCAAGTGCCCCAGCTGATGACCAAGAAACGGCGTTTCCTTGAACGTCGGTGATCATTACGATCGTGTTGTTAAATGTTGCGTGGATGTGTGCTACACCAGATTCAACACTTTTACGTACACGACGCTTACGATTAGTACGACCTGCCATAATCAAGTTATCTCCTTTCCAATTAGTTTAAACTTACTTCTTCTTACCAGCAATTGAAACAGCTGGGCCCTTACGCGTACGAGCATTGTTCTTCGTGTGTTGTCCACGAACTGGCAACCCCTTACGGTGACGGATACCACGGTATGAATTGATTTCTTGCAATCCCTTGATGCTCATTGTAACTTCACGACGCAAGTCACCTTCTACCTTAATACCATCAACGACGGCACGGATAGCGTCTTCTTGGTCTGGAGTTAAGTCACGAACACGGACATCTTCAGAAACCTTTGCTTCTGCCAAAACTTTTTGTGCAGTAGAATTACCGATTCCATATACATATGTTAATGCGATCACGATACGCTTATCGCGAGGCAAATCAACACCAGCAATACGAGCCATTACGATTACCTCCTTCTTCTATATAATAATAAATAAATTTAAAACGTCAGTAAGAATTACTTACCTTGACGTTGCTTGTGCTTTGGGTTTGCAGAGCAAATCACCATTACACGACCATTACGCTTGACAACCTTGCAGCTGTCGCACATACGCTTAACTGATGGACGAACCTTCATGATATTTACCTCCTTGAATTTTTTGTATGACTTGCTTACTTAAACCGGTATGTAATACGGCCCTTCGTCAAATCATATGGCGACATCTCAACTGTTACACGATCTCCAGGCAAAATACGAATAAAATTCTTCCGAATCTTACCAGAAACGTGTGCTAAGATGTCTGCGCCGTTTTCCAGTTCAACGGTAAACATGGCATTAGGCAAAGTTTCCTTTACCACACCAGAAATTTCAATAACATCACTGGCCACGTTGCTGCCTCCTTAGTTGTGACATTGGAGAACGTAACAAGTTATTATAACACAATAGTTTTACCTTGAACAGCAAAATCTGCACTATAATTAGTTGTTCTCCAAACTATCAAGTAACTTCTTTACATCTGCGAACACGGTGTCCAACTCATGAGCACCATCAATCTTATGCAGAATGCCTTTTTCAGCATAGAAATCTGCGATTGGCTCAGTAAGTTTTCCATTCACGTCCAAGCGATTCTTAATCACTTCAGGCGTGTCGTCCGCACGTCCACGCGCCATCATACGGTCAACTAACACTTGCGTATCAGCAGTAAAGTAAAGGACGGCGTCCAATGAACGACCTTCTTTGCTTAACATATCTTCCAATGCATGTGCTTGCTCTAAGTTACGAGGGAATCCATCTAGGATGAATCCTGGCTTCGTATCTTCTTCATCTAAGCGCTCTGCAACGATACCGTTAGTAACTTCGTCAGGAACTAGGTCACCAGCATCCATGAAAGACTTTGCCTTCATACCAAGCTCAGTTTCGTTGGCCATTGCCGCACGGAACATATCACCCGTACTGATGTGTGGCAAGTTGTACTTCTCTACGATCTTTGCAGCCTGGGTTCCTTTACCAACACCTGGCAAACCCAACAACATGATGTTCAAACTCATTTTGCTTCGACTCCTTCTCGAATAAATCCAACATACTGCCGCTTCATCATCAATCCTTCAAGTTGGCGAATCAAGTCAATTGCCACTCCGATGACAATCAAGATTGACGTTCCTGACATAGCAAGGTTACTATCCAACCCAAAGACATGCGTCGCTAGGATTGGTGCTAAAGCGGCAAATCCTAGGAACAAAGCGCCGACCACTGACAAACGCATCAGTAGACCTGACATCCACTTTTCAGTTGATGGTCCAGGCCAGACGCCCACAATATAACTACCCTGCTTTTGCAAATTCTCTTGCACCTTTTCAGGGTTAACCTGAACAAACGCATAGAAGAATGTAAACAAGACAATTAGTAATGTGTAAACAATACCACCTTGCATCGTTTCGATTGAAAGGTATTGCATAACTGTATTATACCAACTTGCATCCGCAAACTTAGTTGCAAAAGCTTGCAAAATTGTTTGTGGCGTCACCAATAGAGATGACGCAAAGATAACTGGAATCACACCTGCAATATTAATACGCAATGGTAGGTAAGAAGAACTTCCTGATCCTACTGAACGGCGTGTATATTGCATAGGAACTTTACGAATAGCTTGGTTAAACCAAGTAACAAAAGCAATGACAACCACAAAGATAATCATCAAACCTACCAAGAATGCCCATCCACGCGCTGGATCGTCACCTTGTAGAATGTGTTCCTTAAATAATTGATAAATACCTGCTGGCAAACGCGCAATTATACCAGCAAAAATCAACATTGAAACACCTTGACCAAGACCACGTTCAGTGATCATCTCACCCAACCAAACTGATAACATTGTACCAGCAGTTAAGATGAATCCGATCAATAAGTAAGTCTCAGTATTTGGTGTTTTTACCAGATTAACCTGGCTAAGTTGGTTAAATCCAGCCGTTATTCCAATAGATTGGACAAAAGCTAGACCAATGGTCAACCACCGGGTGACTTGGTTCAACTTACGCCGTCCAACTTCACCTTGTTTCGACCATTCAACAAATCGTGGCACAATATCCATTTGTAGGAGCTGTACCACGATTTGTGCAGTAACGTATGGTGAAACCCCCATTGCAAACAATGAGTAATTTGTTAGTCCACCACCGCTAAACATATTCAAAATGCTGCCGAGCCCAGAATTTGCTACCTCAGTCAGTGCTGCCGTGTTAATACCCGGCACAGTAATGTAGGCACCTAATCGGTAAACAATTAAAATCCATAAAGTGAAAAATAATTTCTTACGAATGTCTTTTTCTTTTAATGAATTGAGCACGGTTTTCAGCATTAGATCACCTCAGCTTTACCACCAGCAGCTTCGATAGCTGCGGTTGCTGATGCTGAGAACTTGTTAGCCTTAACAGTCAATGACTTGTCTAATTGACCATTAGCCAAGATCTTAACGCCGTTCAACTCACTTTTAACGATACCGGCTTCAACCAACATTGCTGGTGAAACTTCAGTACCATTATCGAAGCGGTTTAACACATCAAGATTGACAACAGCATACTCTTTACGGTTAATGTTCGTGAATCCACGCTTTGGAATACGACGGAACAAAGGCATTTGTCCACCTTCGAATCCTAGACGTGTCTTACCACGAGCCTTTTGACCTTTTTGACCACGTCCCGCAGTCTTACCATTACCTGATGATTCACCACGTCCAACACGGTTGCGAACGTTACGTGCGCCTTCAGGCATTTGAAGTTCATTTAGCTTCATTAGGGTTTTACCTCCTTCAATGCAATCTAATTATTGAGCTCTTACTTAACTACTTCAACCGTAACCAAGTGAGCAATCTTAAACACTGCACCACGCGTTGCTGCGTTGTCAGGCAATACAACTGATGAACGCACCTTGTTCAATCCAAGGGCTTCCACAATTGCACGTTGCTTTGGCAAACGGTGGGCAGCACTCTTTACAAGAGTAATTTTAACTTGTTCAGCCATGTTCTGCCTCCTTAATCTGCCAAGTGCTCTAATGAGACCTGACGCAAATCAGCAACTTCTTCAGCGTTCTTCAATGAGTTGATTGCATCGAAAGTTGCGCGTACAACGTTGATTGGCGTAGCTGAACCTAATGACTTTGCAGTCACATCAGCAACTCCGGCCAATTCCAAAACGGCACGAGCAGCACCACCTGCTGCTACCCCAGATCCTTCAACGGCGGGCTTCAATAAGATACGGCCACCCGAGTGGACACCCAAAATAGAGTGAGGAAGGGTTGTACCAACAGTAGGTACACTAATAATGTTGCGCTTTGCATCTTCAGCAGCCTTACGGATTGCTTCAGGAACTTCTTGCGCCTTACCAGTACCAAAACCAACATGTCCGTCACGGTCACCAACTACTACCAAAGCAGCGAAACGCAAACGGCGTCCACCTTTAACAACCTTGGTAACACGGTTGATGGCTACAACGTTTTCTTCAAGCTCACCGAGCTTATTTGCATCGATAAATGCCATGTTTTCTTTCCTCCTTCCCTTAGAACTTCAAGCCAGTTTCGCGAGCAGCTTCTGCCAAAGCTTGTACACGACCGTGGTATAAGTAACCACCACGATCAAATACAACAACTTCAACGTTAGCTGCCTTTGCGCGCTCTGCGATTAAAGCACCAACTTTAGCTGCCTGTTCTGTCTTTGGAGCAGCTTCGATTGACTTGTCCAATGTTGAGGCACTAGCAAGCGTCACACCCGCTACGTCATCAATTAATTGCGCGTAGATGTTCTTGTTAGAACGGTAAACGTTCAAGCGTGGGCGCTCAGCAGTACCAGAAATCTTGCCACGAACGCGAGTGTGTCGGTGTTGACGCACTTTGTTCTTGTCTGACTTCGTAATCATGTTCGTAACCTCTTTTTTATTATTTGAAAGATATACTCATAAGTAAATCGTAACGTTGCGTACGACTTTAAGCACAGGGCTTAAGCTTACTTACCAGTCTTACCTTCCTTACGTACAACGTATTCATCTTCGTAACGAATACCCTTACCCTTGTATGGTTCAGGTGAACGTACGGCACGGATTTCAGCTGCGAAATCACCAACAAATTGCTTGCTGATTCCTTCAACTGTAATCGTATTTGCGTCAGGAACTTCAACTGTTAAGCCTTCACGAGCTTCAAATTCTACTGGGTGTGAGTAACCGACGTTCAAAACAAGCTTGTCGCCTTGCTTTGCGGCACGGTATCCAACACCGACTAGTTTCAAGGTCTTCTTGAAACCATTTGAAACACCCTCGACCATGTTGTTAACAATGGCACGAGTAGTTCCGTGAAGTGCCTTCATACGAACATCATCTGATGGACGAGTGAATGAAACCTGAGTTCCATCAACAGTCAAATTGATCTCATGGGCAAGTGAACGTGATAATTCACCTTTAGGACCCTTGACAGTAACAACATCACCATCGCTTGTTACTTCAACATTTGCGGGTAATGTGATGGCCTTATAACCAATACGACTCATTGGTTGACACCTCCTTGTTTAAATTTTATTTTTACCAGACGTAAGCCAATACCTCGCCACCAATTTTCTTGGCGCGAGCTTCTTTATCGGTGATAACACCTTCAGAAGTTGAGATGATTGCAACACCCAAGCCGTTCAATACCTTAGGTACATCATCTGACTTAACGTATGTACGCAAACCAGGCTTTGAAATACGCTTCAAACCTGAGATTACACGTGTTTTGTCAGCAGAGTACTTAAGGAAAACGCGGATGACACCTTGCTTGTCATCTTCAATGTATTCAACGTCACGAACAAAGCCTTCACTCTTTAAGATCTCGGCGATGTCCTTCTTGATCTTTGATGCAGGTACTTCAACTGAGTCGTGGCGAACCATGTTCGCATTACGAATGCGAGTCAAGAAATCTGCAATTGGGTCAGTCATTGACATTGATATTTGCCTCCTATTATTAATTACTGTAAATCAGTGTTGATTACTTTGAGAAAGGCATACCCATTTGAGTAAGCAATTCACGAGCTTCTTCGTCGGTGTTTGAAGTCGTTACAAGAACGATATCCAAACCACGAACACGATTAACCTTATCATAATCGATTTCTGGGAAAATAAGTTGCTCACGTACTCCCAATGTGTAGTTTCCACGGCCATCAAAAGCCTTTGGTGAAACTCCACGGAAGTCACGAACACGTGGCAATGAAACGTTGATCAACTTATCTAAGAAGTCGTACATACGCTCACCACGCAAAGTAACCTTTGTACCGATTGCCATACCCTCACGCAAACGGAAGCCAGCGATTGACTTCTTTGCACGAGTGATAACTGGCTTTTGACCAGCAATCAATTCCAATTCAGCAACAGCTTCATCCAAGTTCTTTGAGTTTGAAACAGCGTCACCAACACCCATGTTAAGCACGATCTTTTCGATCTTAGGTGCTTGCATGATTGATGAATACTCAAACTTCTCAACCAATGAAGGTGTAACTTCATTGACGTACTTTTCTTTCAAGCGATTTGCCATGATAATGATTTCCTCCTTTCACCTAGAAAATTATGCCAAAGTCTTTCCAGACTTCTTAGCGAAACGTACCTTCTTACCATCTTCAACTTTGTAACCAACTTTGGTTGGTTCGTTAGTAGAAGGGTCAAGCAATTGTACGTTTGAAACGTGGATTGGAGCTTCAAGCTCAACAATACCACCTTGTGGGTATTGGTTATTAGGCTTTTGGTGCTTCTTAACCTTATTGACACCTTCAACAACGACACGGTCTTGTGATGAAATAGTCTTTACAACTACGCCTTCCTTACCCTTGTCCTTGCCGGCGATAACCTTAACCTTGTCACCAGTCTTCACAAACATGCGAGGCTTCCTCCTTGATTTAATGATGGTAATTACAATACTTCAGGTGCCAATGACACAATACGCATGTAATCATTGCCACGCAATTCACGCGCAACAGGTCCGAAGATACGAGTACCTACAGGGCTCTTGTCATCTTTAACGATAACAGCGGCGTTTTCATCGAAACTGATGTATGAACCATCAGTACGGTGAGTACTAGCAGCAGTACGAACGATAACGGCTTTAACAACGTCACCCTTCTTAACATTTCCACCAGGAATAGCTTGCTTAACAGTTGCAACAACCATGTCACCGATTCCAGCGAACTTACGACCAGATCCACCTAATACCTTGATAGTCAAGATTTCGCGTGCACCTGAGTTATCAGCAACCTTTAAACGACTTTCTTGTTGAATCACGATTTTGTCCTCCTTCCGTTATTGGTAATATTCGAGATTAAACGATTAGATAATAACGGCCTTCTCGACGATTTCTACCAAACGGAAGCGCTTTGTAGCTGACGTTGGGCGCGTCTCCATGATACGTACCAAATCACCTGTCTTAGCTTCGTTGTTCTCATCGTGAGCCTTAAACTTTTTCGTGTACTTAACACGCTTACCGTAAACTGGGTGGTTCTTGTAAGTGTTGATTGCAACAGTCACTGTCTTATCCATCTTATCTGAAACCACGCGGCCTTGGTAAGTCTTACGTGTGTTACGAGCTTCAGTCATAACGAACGGTCTCCTCTCTTAGTCTACTTGTTCAATTCTTGTTGACGAATGACCGTCTTGATACGGGCAATTTGCTTACGTACTTCTGACAATCGCGCCGTGTTCTCAAGTTGACCTGTAGCTAATTGGAAACGCAAATTAAATAACTCTTCCTTGTAGCTCTTTTCTTGGGCAACCAGCTCAGCTTGGCTGAGACCCTTGATTTCATTTTTTTGATCCTTGATCTTCATTATTCACCCTCCACTTGACGAGCCAAGACCTTAGTCTTAACTGGCAACTTGTTAGATGCAAGACGCAAGGCTTCACGGGCAACCTCTTCAGGAACACCACCGACTTCAAACATAACCTTGCCGCGCTTTACAGGTGCTACCCAGCCTTCTGGGGTACCTTTTCCGTTACCCATACGAACACCAACACCCTTTGAAGTGTATGACAAGTGTGGAAAAATCTTAATCCATACTTTACCACCACGCTTCATGTAACGCGTCATAGTAATACGAGCAGCCTCGATTTGACGGTTTGTAATCCAGTGTGACTCAGTAGCTTGTAAACCGAAATCTCCGAAAGCTACTGTCTTACCACCTTTAGCCTCACCACGCATCTTACCGCGGTGTGGTCGACGGTACTTTACACGCTTTGGAACTAGCATGTTACTCGCCTCCTTGCTTCTTTTCTGACTTTATCTCTGGCAAAATATCACCACGGTAAATCCAAGTCTTAACTCCGATTTGACCGTAAGTAGTCTCTGCCTCATTCCATGAGTAGTCAATGTCTGCACGCAATGTGTGCAAAGGCACTGTACCCTCTGTATATTGTTCAACACGAGACATATCTGCACCATTCAAACGTCCAGAAACTTGTGTCTTGATACCTTTGGCACCAGCACGAGTTGCACGTTGGATAGCACTACGCATTGCACGACGGAAAGCCACACGGCGAACCAAGTCTGCTGCAATTTGTGAGCCTACCAATTGGGCGTCCAAATCAGGCTTCTTGATCTCAATGATGTTGATGTGAACACGTTCACCCTTGGCAACAAGCTTTGCAAGCTCATTACGCAATGCATCAACTTCAGATCCACCTTTACCAATAACCATACCTGGCTTAGCAGTGTGGATTGAGATATTTACACGGTTAGCAGTACGCTCAATTTCAACACGTGAAATTGATGCTTCAGCCAACTTAGCTTCGATGTACTCACGCAACTTTAAATCTTCGTGCAAAGTTGTTGCGAAGTCCTTCTTATTTGCGTACCATTTGGCATCCCAGTCGCGGATGATACCGACACGCATACCAGCTGGGTTAATTTTGTGACCCATGACTCAACCCTCCTTACTTTTCTTTTACCACAATAGTAATGTGGCTTGTACGCTTGTTGATTGGTGAAGCTGATCCCTTAGCACGTGGACGGAAACGCTTTAACGTTGGTCCTTCGTTTGCAAAGGCTTCAGCCACTACCAAATCTTCGCGATCTAATGAGAAGTTGTTCTCAGCGTTTGCTACTGCTGAGTTCAACACTTTGTATACATTTTCTGAGCTGTGGTTTGGCAAGAATTGCAAAATTGCAAATGCCTCAGCCACAGACTTACCACGAACTTGGTCAAGCACTTGGCGGACCTTACGTGGAGCGACACGAACGAGTTTGGCCGTGGCGCGTGCTGACGTGATTTGTTCAGCCATTGTATTGTCCTCCTAATTACTTACGAATAGTTGCTTTATCGTCTGCTGCGTGTCCGCGGAACGTACGCGTAGGAACGAACTCTCCAAGTTTGTGACCAACCATGTCTTCTTGTACCAAAACTGGCATGTGCTTACGACCATCGTAAACTGCAAAAGTTAATCCGATGAAACTTGGGAAAATCGTTGAGCGACGTGACCATGTCTTGATGACAGTATGCTTATCTGAAGCATTAGCCTCTTCGACCTTCTTTAACAAAGAAGCATCAGCAAATGGCCCCTTCTTTAGGCTACGACCCATTTTGAGGTCCTCCTCTCGTTTTTTAAAAACTTATAATAGCTGGAATCTATTTTTACTTGTTCTTACGGCTACGAACGATAAACTTTGATGAACGTGCCTTTTCGTTACGTGTCTTCTTACCAGCTGTCTTCTTACCCCATGGTGACAATGGTGATGGCATTCCAACAGGAGCCTTTCCTTCACCACCTCCATGAGGGTGATCGTTAGGATTCATTACAGATCCACGAACGTGTGGACGTTGACCCTTCCAACGACGGCGACCAGCCTTACCCCAGCTGATCAATGAGTGTTGTTCGTTTCCAACAACTCCAACTGTGGCACGGTTTACTGCCAAGATCATACGAACTTCACCTGATTGTAGGCGAACTAGTACGTACTTTCCTTCTTTACCTAGCACTTGAGCTGATGCTCCAGCTGAACGGACAAGTTGTCCACCATGACCAGGCTTTAATTCGATATTGTGAATTTGAGTTCCATCAGGAATCTTTGATAATGGTAATGAGTTACCTAACTTAATATCAGCATCTTCTCCAGATTGAACTGTCATACCAACTTCCAAGCCCTTAGGTGCCAAGATATATGCCTTAGTACCATCAGTGTATTGTAGCAAAGCGATGTTTGCAGTACGGTTTGGATCATATTCGATCGCAACAACCTTAGCTGGTACATCATCCTTAGTACGCTTGAAGTCGATAATACGGTATTGGCGCTTGTGTCCACCACCACGATGGCGTACAGTCATGTGACCGTATGAGTTACGAGCACCAGTGTTTGACTTTGATTCCAACAAGCTCTTTTCAGGCGTCGTCTTAGTGATTTCAGAAAAATCTGAAGACGTCATATTACGACGACCGTTAGAGGTTGGCTTGTACTTCTTGATAGCCACGCTAATTTCCTCCTAATTAGTTTTCGTTGAACAATTGAATGTCCTTTGAAGCTTCAGACAACGTAACAGTTGCCTTCTTACGCTTCTTAGTGTAACCAGCAAAGCGTCCTTGACGCTTCAACTTACCACGTACGTTAGCAGTGTTGATCTTTTCAACTTTAACGTCGAAAATTTCTTCAACAGCACGCTTAACTTGTGGCTTAGTGGCGCGAACATCAACTTCAAACGTGTAACGCTTTTCATCCAAAACGCTCATCGTTTGTTCAGTGATGACCGGGCGCAAAATGATATCGCGTGCGTCCATTATGCCAAAACCTCCTCAACTTGTGCCAAAGCTGATTGAACTACAACCAACTTATCGTTGTTGATTACGTCAAGCACGTTAACACCCTTAGCAGTCATAACAGTCACGTTTTCTAAGTTACGTGCTGCTAGTGCTGCATTAGCATTATCATCGTCCAAGACAACCAACGTCTTTTCATTTACGTTTAAGTTGTTCAAAACTGCCTTAAATTCCTTAGTCTTTGGTGCGTCGAATGACAATGCATCAACAACAACCAATGAAGAATCCAAAACCTTTTGTGACAACACTGACTTCAATGCCAAACGGTAAGCCTTCTTAGGCATCTTGTAGGCATATGAACGTGGTGTAGGTCCGAAGACAATTCCACCGCCACGCCATTGTGGTGAACGGATTGAACCTTGACGGGCACGACCTGTACCCTTTTGACGCCAAGGCTTCTTTCCACCACCAGAAACCGCTGAACGGTTCTTTACAGCATGTGTACCTTGACGCATTGAAGCGCGTTGCATCAATACGGCATCCGTAATGACATTGTTGTTTGGCTCTACACCAAATACTGAATCGTTTAATTCAATATCACCGGCATTTGAACCATCTTGCTTAAACAAAGCAACCTTAGTCATGATTATTTCCTCCCTTCGTCCTTATTACTTAGCTTTTTTTGAGTACTTAACAGTAACAAGTGACTTGTTGGCACCAGGAACATTACCCTTAACCAAGATCACGTTGTTTTCTACATCAACGCGAACAACTTGCAAGTTTTGTACAGTACGCTTACGGTTACCCATGCGTCCAGGCAACTTCTTACCCTTGAAGACGCGGTTAATAATGGCACCCAATGAACCAGGACGACGGTGGTAACGAGAACCGTGAGCCATAGGTCCACGAGCTTGGCCATCCTTCTTGATGTTACCTTGGTAACCATGACCCTTCGTAATTCCAGTTACGTCAACAGCTTCACCAGCGGCGAAGATATCAACCTTAACTTCATCCCCAACATTGAATTCTCCCTCAGCATCGCGGATTTCACGAATGTAGCGCTTAGGGGTCGTGTTTGCTTTGGCAACGTGACCTTGCTCAGGTTTGTTGCTCAAAACTTGGCGCTTATCTTGGTAACCCAATTGAAGTGCGTTGTAACCGTCATTTTCCAAAGTCTTAACTTGAAGAACAACGTTTGGCGTAGCTTCAACAACTGTTACAGGGATAAGTTCACCAGTCTCAGTGAATACCTGAGTCATGCCGACTTTGCGGCCTAAGATACCCTTAGTAGTCATGACTATCTCCTTTTCAAATAGTAAATCTAATATTTTTGGTTAGTTAAATGCATAACCAGGCAAATTGATTATCTATAATCTAAGCTATAAGAATTACAACTTAATTTCGATATCAACACCACTTGGCAATTCCAACTTTGACAATGCATCGACTGTCTTAGCAGTTGGGTTCATGATGTCGATCAAACGCTTGTGAGTACGCAATTCGAATTGCTCACGTGCATCCTTGTGCTTGTGAGGTGAACTCAAAACTGTGTAGACCGTGCGTTCCGTTGGCAATGGAATAGGACCTGAAATTTCAGCACCTGTACGCTTTGCCGTTTCAACGATCTTTTCAGCTGATGAATCCAAGATCTTGTGCTCGTAAGCCTTTAAACGGATACGAATTTTCTTATTTGCCATGATATAAATTCTCCCTTCGTCCATATTGGAATATGAAACTAACTCCGTGGAAACTACCGACACGCCCCACAAGGCTCCATGGCAATGGGCCTTGTGGCAATGCTGCCGGGTGTGTCGCAACCTCCCACATCATTGCTCGTCAATGGCACGCCAATATGCGAGACACATTTATGTGTGTCCCACATTTCGCGTACTTGATTATGATACAGCAGTCATGCTTGATACGCAAGCATTTTGTTTATTTTTTTCAAACAATTTTTGATCTGTTTTTTGTATCACAACGTCATTCATCATACACAATTTAAAAACCAAATACCAATATAAACTCTCATGATTGTTAATTATTTTTTATAGATTAAATTTCGTCTGTCGATTCGCTTTTTTTCATATATAATAGATGATAGTTTAAAAGACGTTATGTCAATTGATGTTACACAATATAGTAGATTTAAGGAATTCCAAATTAATGAAACAATCACTTACGCAAATCCACAAAATGTGGGAAAGATTTCCATCAGTTCAAAAAGAACTCCAAGATGTGTTATTTATTATCCAGGACTCATTAAAGGCAAATGATAAAGAAGTTGAGAAGGCATTATTGGATATGTTCCGCGCTGGCGGCAAAATGCTACGACCAGCGTTCGTAATTATTATCGGGCAATTCTACCCCGGTAATGCTTCAAAACTAAAACATATTGCTGCCTCAATTGAAATGCTCCACACGGCAACGCTTGTTCACGATGATATTATTGATGATTCACCAGAACGACGACATGCGCCAAGCATACAATCAAAATTTGGCAAAGATATCGCAGCATACGCTGGTGACTATCTGTTTGCTGCGACCTTCAAAACACTAGCCTTTCATACTGACGACATGACAGTCGTTCGTCAATCAACGAAATTACTAGAAGACATTTTAACTGGCGAACTTACCCAGCGTACTAATCATTATGATCGTCATATGACATTAGCCGATTATAAAGAACAAATCGCTGGTAAGACAGCCGCTTTGTTTGTACTTTCTGCGAAATTAGGTGCGACAAATGGTGACGCTCCTGAAGAATTCGTTAACTTAGTGACCGACTTTGCCTACAATGTTGGCATGGCTTTTCAAATTTTAGATGATATTTTAGATTACCAATCAACCACAACAGACTTAGGCAAACCAACTCTACAAGATGTTCGTGAGGGGGTCTATTCTGCCCCATTGATCATTGCTATGCAAAATAAACCTGAGATTCAAAAGCTTTTAGCGAAGAAGGAAAGCATCACCAATGAAGAGGCTATCCAATTACGTGATATGGTTATTGCTTCTGGTGCGGTTGATGAAGCAACCGACTTAGCCAGCGAATACACTGAAAAAGCATTGGATTACTTATCGCAATTGCCAGAGGGTGAATCAAAGGATACGTTAGTGGCTATTAGCGAAGCATTATTAGAACGTGCAAATTAAAGACACTTATATAGTAGAAAAGTAATTATTAACATAAAACGACGCTCAGTCAATTGGCTGAACGTCGTTTTTATTATTTATTCATCTTCATATTCAAACTCAAGCGCAGGATTGGCATTTAACGTCCAATCGCCACGTTTACCATGACGATAAGCAATATCAACAGCTGCACCAATCATCGCTGCATTATCACCAGCTAATTTAATAGGTACCGGAATAAATGCAATGTTTGATCGTTGTGCCATCATTTCGGTCAACGCATCTCGCAAACCACGGTTAGCTGCGACCCCACCAGCAACAATAAATGACTTTACCTGATAATGGTCTAATGCCTGCGATGTTTTACTTACTAGCACATCGACCACTGCTTCCTGGAAAGAAGCTGCTAAATCATCATGATTAACAGTTTCACCACGTTGGTCAGCGTTATGCATCAAATTAATGACCGCACTTTTTAGCCCTGAGAAAGAAAAGTCATAATCACCGTCATCAATCAGGGCACGTGGTAACTTATAGTTAGGCTTACCGCGATGAGCCATGTTATCCAAAGTCTTACCAGCTGGGTATTTTAGCCCCATTGTCCGGCCAACCTTGTCATAGCTTTCACCAGCAGCATCATCTCGTGTATCGCCAATGACGACGTAATCGTACTCTTCGCGCATCAAAACCAACTCTGTATGGCCACCAGATACCATCAACGCAAGTGCAGGATATTGAATAGGTGCCACGAAATTAGCTGCACTAATATGACCAGCCAGGTGTAATACTGGCACTAGCGGCAATTGATGTGCCCAGGCGATTGTCTTTGCGGCTGTGACCCCAATCAACAGAGCGCCTACTAATCCGGGCCCCTGTGTTACACCGATAGCAGTTAAATCACTGTATGTTAACTGAGCATCTTCCAGTGCTGCATCAGCTAAAATAGTTACCTGTTCGATATGGTGACGACTCGCAACTTCGGGAACAATCCCCCCAAACCTTTGATGACTTTTGATTTGTGTCGCTGTCTCTAAACTAACGATTTCATCACCATTTTTTATTATTGCCACACTCGTTTCATCAGCACTTGACTCAAATGCCATGATATAACGTGTTTCTGTCATGCTCTACTCCTTTACCTGTATCGGTAGCTCTAACATCATCAGATCAGCATCCTCCACAGGGTAATTATAATATGCTTTTCGTTGACGATAAGTCTTAAAGCCTAAACGCTGATACAACTGCTGCGCTGCTTGATTACTTGCCCGAACTTCTAACAGGACCTTCGTGCCATCAAAAAATTCATTAAACCAAGCACACAATAAAATTTCTCCCAGATGTTTGCCTTGCCGCTCTTTTAAGATAGCAACATTGCTAATATCCAAAACATCATCTAAATAAATGCCGCCGGCAAAGCCTATCAGCTGATCATGATCAACCATCCCCACATAATGTGAATACTCATTCTCTAGGTCTTGTTGAAAAGTTTTTAGTCGCCATGGTGAACCAGCTGGGTATGCTGCTTCGGCGAGCTGATATAGCTGCTCGGCGGTCATGTCATGTTTATATAAGAAGTTCATTATCGATTTGATTTCCTAGTATCTGTGCCATATCAAATGCATCTCCACCATCTTCGCCATAGTAATGCGCTTTTCGACGAACAATTTGGAATCCCAATCGTTCATACAACTCCTGTGCCCGTTTATTAGATACACGCACTTCTAAGGAAATACGATGAAAATTAATTTGTTGTGCAATCGTCATCATGTACATCACTAGAAAGGTACCTACACCTCGACTTTGCCAATGTGGTGTAACCATAATATTGGTAATGTGGACCTCATGGATACCCGGACGAAAAGCCGCCCCAATCAGTGCCACCATTGAACCCGTTTCAGGCTGACGTACAATCACATATAACCGATCACGCGTTCGCCGTAATTCTTCAGCAAATGCTGACATCGGCCATAAAACTATATCATTATAGGCAGCTTTCTCAAGCGCCATAATATCTTCTAAATCTGAGTGCTTGGCTGGCATTAAATCAAATTCAAAATCTTTAATAACAATTTTTTGTCGAAATTCCCGCATCTCCTCTGATACAGGCTTATCCCACCAATGGACTAATTGATTAAACTTTTTCCACATAGGCGTGCCCACCTTGATCCTCTGGATGTGCCTTTGCCCAATCGGCTTCTGCCTGTGATAGGCGATGATAATTTGGCACAAATTGATGAATATCATTCATGTCAGTCAACTTCGCACTGTCCTGTGCTAAGCTCATCATATTAGCTGCATGTGGCAAGTTATCTTGCGCAAACGTTGCTGCTGGGAATAGTTCACGTAACTGGTCTTCAAAACGTTGCCACTCACCAACAAAAATAATTGGTTGTTGCATCGTTTCTAATGCGGCATGCAGTTTATCAATATTCATATGTTTATCGGGCTGACGTACAACTAGACGTCCTGACTCCCACTGATACTGCGCAGCATAGATGTTTTGATTGCGAGCATCCATAATAGGTACAATGACGGCATTCGTATCTGCCACATTAGCTGCTAACAACGCCAAGCTTGAAATATCTGTTAATGAGATATTTAGTGTGAAGGCAAGTGTCTTAGCTGTTGTCACTGCAATACGTAGCCCAGTATATGAACCTGGTCCTTGACTAACAATGACATTATCTAAATCTTGTGGTGTCCAATTGGCTTGTTTTACCAACTCATCAATAAAAGGTAATAGTTGGGTTGAGTGGTTACGGCGTACATTAGTTTCACGTTGATCAATCAGATTATCATCTTCAAATAATGCAACGCTCAAAGGTTGATTGCTTGTATCAAAAGCAATGGTTTTCATATCAACTAGCTCCTCTACTTGTGAAATACTAATACCTATTTTACCGCAATTTTAACAGAACAACACTGCTAATCAAGGAAGAGTGTGAACAAATGCGGGTTGAATTCGGTTGTAAGGCTATTTATATCACTTTTGTCGCCATTGCCGTACAAACAACCAAATTCCTAAGATAATAACCACACAAACCAAAATAACATCCATGGCCTGTCTAACCCAAATCAAACTAATACATTGAATCACAATAATAACTGGCAACAAATAAATGACATAGTTTGGCACTTGCCATGCGGATGAATCAGTCACGTAATCCAATAATTTTTCACGATATAAAGGTTCAGATGAATGTGCCTGCTTATACTCCTTATATCGTCGATACATTTCTCGACCAATTAATGCAAGGTCAATAATAATCATCAATGGCAAAAAACAAATCAGAATCAAGAAAAAAACAATATGCATTTTTTCTTCCGACTGACTAAGCACAAGTAAATACATCAAACTAACACAAACCGTATATGCATACATCAGACCCGTCCGTCGCGTCGTCAAATACTCTAGCATGCCGTTAGCTTTCTTAAATAAAAAAAGACCAATGCTTCTGTACTTGAACGGTGATTCAAGATACTTCATACATTGATCTATTGTTTACTACTTACCGATCACCATAACCATTTGGATGGGTTTGATGCCAGTTCCAAGCAGTACTAATAATTTCCTTCACATCATCATAATTAGGTTCCCAACCAAGGACTTCGCGTGCCTTGTCTGACGAAGCAACCAATGAATCAGGATCACCAGCACGACGAGGTGCAACTTCAGCAGGAATTGGTTGACCAGTTGCTTCACGCGCAGCCTCAACCATTTGCTTAACTGAAAAACCATTAGCAGATCCCAAGTTAAACTGATTTGACTCATTACCCTTAGCTAGGTAGTCCAAAGCCAACACATGCGCATCAGCCAAGTCCATCACATGTACATAGTCACGGACGTTAAATCCATCCGGCGTATTGTAGTCATCGCCAAACATCATGATCTTCTCACGTTGACCCAAAGCCGTTTGCAAAATGATTGGTACCAAATGTGTCTCAGTTGGGTGGTCTTCACCAATTGAACCATCAGCCTTGGCTCCCGCAACGTTAAAGTAACGCAAAGCAACCCACTTTAATCCATAAGCTTGATCAGCCCACTTCATAATGTGCTCCATTTGTAGCTTTGATTCACCGTAAGGATTGATTGGATTTTGTGGCGTTGTTTCCTTAATAGGATTTTCCTTAGCCACACCATATGTTGCAGCTGTTGATGAGAAGACAATTTGCTTCACATCAAAGTCCAACATAACTTCAAGCAAATTAATCATACCGTACACGTTGTTATCAAAATACTTTAATGGCTTTTCAACAGATTCCGGTACGATTGAAGAAGCTGCGAAGTGAACAACTTGATCAATATTTTCTTTTTCAAACACTTCAGTCAATGCTGCCTTATCACGAATATCAACTTCGTAAAATGGCACCCCCTCAGGTACTGAAGCACGATGCCCCGTTAACAAATTGTCAACAACGACAACATCACGATGGTCAGCTAGTAACGTAGCTACCATATGAGAACCAATGTAGCCAGCTCCCCCTAATACTAATACAGACATGTCAACTCTCCTTATTGTCTTAATTACTTTTAGTTTAGCCTAATTATTGGCTGCCGTCCACTCGATCGTGGCTTCAGCTGAAAGCACATCCCCAAACCAAATCCGGTGCTTTGTGACATTATCAACAAGTTGCACTTCTGATTTAATTTTATTACCAGGTAATACCTCGTGTTCGTACTTAATGTTCATAGCTGTTGGCTCATGACTTGTCAAAAATTCGACTGGTAGGACATCACTCATCCATTCAGCATATTTAGAATTATTCACATGATGATTAGAATCAATATCTAAGTACCGGACCTCATATTCTTGTACATAATCAGTATCACGCGTTTCATCAAAGGGTGTTACTTCAGGATCACGTGGGATTTTACGAACATGTTCTGGCTGATAAGCTTCCGCCATATCCTTTGGAATACGGGCTAACTTTCGCTTATTCATATCAATCATTGAAAATAAACCGTTCATAATCACAAGGTCATTACCATCGGAATCAATTAATCGATACTCACGCTTAGCAAAGAAAGGATTAAATTGCTTGGCTTTAGTCGTTAGTGTAATGGTTTCACCGTCTTTTGGCCGCCGATTAATTGTGACAAGTTGTTGTAATACGATCCATCCCAAACCCTTGGCATGGGTATATTCTGGTCCAATTTCCAAATCAATCGCTTGTTGCGTTGAACTTAAAATTGCCAAATTATAAATCATTGGTAAACTCAATTTACCGGTGACATCTGCTTCATAGTAAACCACATCATGTGGCATACGGAATTCTACAGCCATTATTTATTCTCTCCTTGATATTTTAAATAAAGCGCTTGGCGATCAAGTGACCGTTGCTTCGCAATCTTTTTAATCGCAGCAGTTGGTTTCAAACCACTTGCTACCAACTCTTTAACCGCATCAACCGCTGACAGTTCAGCTAATGGATCTTCGTCTGATGATTCAAGTACGTCGTCATTCCCAGCAACAAGGACCACGAATTCACCACGCACCTCATTGTTGTTTGTCCAAACAACCAATTCTGCGACCGTTCCGCGCAAGAACTCTTCATAACGTTTGGTAAGCTCACGAGCTAATACAACTTGTCGATCAGCACCAAATGCTTTTTCAATAGACTGTAAGGTCTTACCTAGACGGTGAGGCGCCTCATAAAAAATCATTGTTTCCCGATGATTTCTTAGTGTCTCAAGCTCACGCAATTGTTCTTTTGGTTTCCGTGGTAAAAATCCATAGAACATAAATGGCTGTGGTGCCAATCCAGACGCAATCAATGCTGTGATACCCGCACTAGCCCCAGGAATAGGCACGACTGGTACATCAGCTAAAATGGCGGCTTTCACCAATTCATGACCAGGATCTGATATTGACGGCATCCCCGCATCTGACACCTGCGCGATACTCTCCCCTGCTTGAAGACGCACAACTAATTCCGGAATGCGTGTTTCTTTATTGTGTTCGTGAAAAGAGATTTGCTTCGTTGTAATTTCAAACTGATTCAGCAATTGTTGTGTATGTCGCGTATCTTCAGCAGCAATCACATCCACCGCTTGCATGACTTGAATTGAACGGTTGGTCATATCTCCAAGATTCCCAATGGGTGTTGGTACTAGATACAAAGTACCGTCCGTCTGTTTGCCAAAACTCTTCTGTTGTTTCATGATAAACCTGCTAACTTAAATTGACTTTCCAGTATCGTTGCTTCTAATGTTGTTTGGAAATTAATGTTTTTTTCTAAGCGTTGTGGCGCTGCTAATACGATGCTAATAACAGCCAATAACGTTTCTGTTTTAAAGTGCTTGGCATCATTTGCCCATGTATCTGTAAAGCGACTATCCTGCACCCCTGTTTTTAACAATAGTATATCGCGCCAAGCTTGTGCCAACATCATCAATAAGGTTTTATTGTGGGCCGCATCCAATGCCAATGGGACATAAACCGTTTGCACTAAAGTAAAAGCTTGGTCAGAATTCTTTAATATCGTTGATACTAAATCAATCGTTGCCTGAGTAGCATGTTCAAACCAATCGTCAGTCAACCATTCTTCAGCAACAACTGTACTATCCGTTAATGATTGTACCAAGGGTATCTGTTTTGCCGTATAACCCATCGCCAACAATTCTTCTTTAAACTGTTCATCGCTCACCGCTGAAAAATTAATCACTTGTGTTCGTGAAATAATTGTCGGTAAGATTTGCGACCGATTTTCAGCAATCAAAATAGCTGTTTGCCCTTGGGCTGGCTCTTCAATGAACTTCAATAAGCCATTGGCAGCACTAGTCGTCATCGTATCAGCGCCTGCAACAATGAAAATTTTTTGTTGCCCTTCTACAGCAGTTTTTGCAAATTCATCCTTCAAAAAACGTACTTGGTCAACCTTAATACTTTTACCATCGGGCTGTACCTCAATGACATCGGGATGTTCATGTTGCATAATCCGCTGACATTGATCACATGTACCATCCGGTTGTCCATCAGGCGTGACATGTTGACACATCAAGCGCATGGCTAGCCAATCCGCAACTAATTCTTGCCCTCGACCAGCTGGTCCAGTAAATAAAAAAGCGTGAGCAAGTTGTTGACTTGCTAACGCCTTTTGTAGTTGCGCAATCAATTGGGGCTGTAACGCCATAACGCGCGTAATTAATTCTTTGGCGTTCATGAGCACCTCTTAGAAACGGTGGAATTGTTCAACATCTTGAACAAACACCGTCGCACCACCAACCTGAACTTCCATTGGTGTAGCAGCCGTTGATTCCATTGACACATCAAGACTAACTGCTGGTGTCATAAATTGCTTACGTGTATGTGATGTATCATGGATCAAATCCAATACTTCTTGTACGCGGTCATCTTCAATACCAATCATAAAAGTCGTGTTTCCAGAGCGAAGGAAACCACCAGATGTTGCTAGTCGTGTTGCGCGAACATTTGCCTTCACAAACTTGCCACCTAATTTATTAGCATCCTTGTCTTGTACAATTGCGATAATCATCTTCATAATGTGGAAACCTCCTAGTCATGCATACCAAGTATTGGCATCAATGCTGTCCATGTATCTGTTATAACATCAGCCAAGTCTTGCTCGGCATTAATAATTAGAAACCGTTCTGGATATTGCGCAGCCAACTGATGATAAGCATCAGTTACCCGTTGATGAAATGATAGTGCTTCAACATCTAAACGATTGATCTCATCTTGACGGTTTTCCTGAATTCGTTGTAACCCAACTTCAGGACGAATATCTAAGTAAACAGTTGCTGTGGGCATCACGCCTTTGGTGGCAAACTGATTAATCGTTGTCACTGACTCAATCCCCAAATCACGACCACCACCTTGATAGGCAATGGAACTGTCGACGTAACGATCACTGACAACAACCTTGTCAGCTGCTAATGCTGGCAAAACCGTGTCAACTAAATGTTGCCGACGTGACGCTGCATAGAGTAAGGCTTCCGTCCAAGCATCCATGCTGGGCAAATTAGGATCTAAAACCAAGTCACGAATCGCTTCAGCAACTTGGCTATCTTTGCCGCCTGGTTCTCTTGTTAAAACTAACCTGTCACCTAGTAACGGCGTCAACCTTTGCACGATTGCTCGTAACACCGATGTTTTCCCCGCGCCATCAGGACCCTCAAATGTGATAAATGTCCCTGACATGTATTCACCGCTTTCTAATTATTCTATATTTTTTATTATACCAAAAAGAAGCCGATACAAAATAGTTTCGACCCCTTATTTAGTAAATTACTCAAAAAAATGATAATTTTATATACCCTTTGTTATCTTTTACATTACTCAGGATGGACAAATGCAGTTGACCAATGCCCTTTCATACCTCTTTGGCGGGCAGCACGTAGTAAAAAGAAATACTTTTGCTTCGCTTTGGCCGTCTCTGCTTTAATCATCCGTGGGGCAATATCGCTTTCAAACATGGCTGTCTCAGAATTACGTGCTTTTTCATACTCGTATTTCGCATGCTCGATAGCGTCTGACAACCGTTTATCATAGGCTTGTTGGTCAAATTTCGGACGCTTACTATGCAACTTAAATATCACAGCTGTGTCCTCCCTTCAACCGCCTTTATTAATGTAATTTGATCAGCATAATCAATATCACTACCAACTGATAGTCCCGTTGCTAATCGCGATACCTTGATTCCTGCCGGTTTTAGTAACCGCGACAGATACATGGCTGTTGCTTCTCCCTCAGCGTTGGCATTGGTTGCAACAATCACTTCTTGAATCGTTTCGTCTTTTTGCAAGCGGTTAACCAGCGTCTCAATATTGATATCATCTGGTCCCTTACCCTCAAGCGGTGATAATACGCCATGTAAGACATGGTACAAGCCACGATATTCGCCCGTATTTTCAATCGCCATTAAATCTTTCACTTCGGCAACCACTAGTACTTGGCTTTGATCACGACTGTCATCTGAACAAATCACACACGGATCCGTTTCGGTTAAGTTACCACACACCGAGCAGAATTGTAGATCACGCTTTGCAGAAATCAACGATTGCGCAAAACTAGTAACATCTTCCTCTGGCATGTCGATTGTATAAAACGCTAATCGTGTTGCAGTCTTTATGCCAATACCTGGTAATTTTGTATAACTATCAATTAATTTTGCAATCGGCTCTGGATACTGCATACATCCGCCTTCTTTCTACAGCCTTTTAGAACATACCCTTTGGTGCAAATTGTCCCAAACGCTTTTGTGAATCTTGATCAATTTGCTTCAATGCATCATTTACGGCAACAATAACCATGTCTGATAAGCTATCCACATCTTCTGGATCAACAACTTCTTCCTTGATTTGTAGGTCCTTTAATTCACGATCACCGTTAAATGTCGCTAAAACTAAGTCTGATGGTGCATGACCGACATATTCAGTCTTAGCAATGTCAGCTTGCTCATCTTCCATTTGCTTTTGCATCTTCTTAGCTTGCTTCATCATTTGTTGCATATTTTGTCCACCGAACATTTATCATTTCCTCATTTCTTATATTTAATCATCAATTTCTTCGACAATTCCTGCATCAAAAATTGTTTTTGCTTCTGTTACTAGGTTATCTTCTGTCTCATCCGCTTTTTCTTCAACATCAGGATTAACTGCTGGCGTTTGTTGCTTATGCTTTGGCAATTGCGCAACAAACTTTGAACGTAATACCGGCCAACTTTCCGTCGTAATAAAGACTAACTGACGTTCATGCTGTGCTTGTGTTAATTCACGAATTTGTGTAACCATTGTCTGCAATAAATCAGCCTTACGCATCGCATTGACTCGAATGACATCAAAATCAAAGGCCACAACTAGACCATTACTAGATGCTGCGATAGGACGTGCAACGTTCAACATCGCCTGCTCAGGCACTGGCAACATATTAATCATGTCACCCCAAATTGCTGTTACCCGATCTAAATCGCCACGAGTAGCTTCAGACAAAACGCTAAACACTGCCGCTTGGTCTTCACTAACATGTGGTGCAACTCGTGTCTTTTGGCTAGTCATTGGTGCTGGTTCTGGCGCTGGCTGAGAACGTTCCTGATCAATAGCCATCGATTGTGCTGGTTCAGATACTGAACTAGGTGTTGGCTGTTGTGTTGGTTGTTGCTTCGATGACTGACGGTCTGGTTGCACAGCCACAGCAGTGTGATCGACTGTTGGCGAAGCTGACGGAACAGTTTGTTCTTGACCAACCGGTTGACTCAATTTAACAGTCAACACTTCAAGATAAATAGCAGGCCGGTTCGTAAATCGTAATTGTTGCTGTGTATTATTCAGCGTATCAATCATGTTGTACCAGATATTTGCCGATTGCGTTTTTGCTAACTGCGTAAACGTCTCATCCGGTACCAACGTCACCAACTCAGGCGCTTCAGTATACAGCAATAAATCACGCGCATAACTAATCAAATCTTCCACAAAACGATTAGCGTCTTTACCTTCATCCAAAACTTCAGACAACCTTGCTAACCCTTGCTTGGTATTTTGGTTAACGACAGCTTCAACGTACTTACCAAGTAAAGTCTGGGTAACTGATCCAGTGACTAACAAAGCATTTTCCAATGTCACATGACCGTCACCAAACGATAAGGCCTGATCTAAAATAGTTAATGCATCACGCATTCCCCCGTCAGCCGCATTGGCAATCACTTTCAACGCAGCTTCATCATACGTATTGCCACGTTGATCCAGGATATAAACCATCCGTTCATACGCTGATTGTGCGTTGATTCGCTTAAAATCAAAACGTTGCGTACGTGAAATGATAGTTGCCGGGATTTTCTGTGGCTCAGTCGTTGCCAAAATAAAAATAACGTTAGCAGGTGGCTCTTCCAATGTTTTTAACAAGGCATTAAAGGCACCGGTCGACAGCATGTGCACCTCATCGATAATATATACTTTATATTTTGCCTGTGTTGGTGCATAAGTCACATCTTCACGAATTTCACGAATCTCATCGACACCATTATTTGATGCCGCATCCAGTTCAATAATGTCGCCAAGTGTACCATTATCAGCCGCCTGACAAATTTCACAAGTACCATCTGGTTCACCATCCACGGGATGTAAACAATTAATCGCCTTCGCAAAAATCTTGGCCGCTGAGGTTTTACCCGTTCCCCTAGGGCCATTGAACAAATAAGCATGAGTTATTTGTCCAGTAATAATGGCATTTTTTAAAGTCTTGGTCACGATTTCCTGACCAATCATATCGCTAAATTTTTGTGGACGCCATGTCCGATATAACGCCTGATATGCCATGACTTGTGACCCCTTTCTCATCAGCTATTTTTCACTGACCTATTTGGAACTATCATTAATAATGATATCAGAAAAAGCCTTGTGATAACAGTTGACTTTCAGACTTTTGACATGTGTTTATGCTAAAAATTTTTGGAACATAAACAACAAAATTTTAAACAAAAAGAGACCAGAACATTTTTAGTTCCAGTCTCTACTAAATTTCTTAAGAAGTGAAGCACAATACACGGTCTCCTTAGTGCTGCTGCCTTCCGACCCTGACACAATTCGAAGTGCGCATTTGCCCCACGAACTATATTATAGCAAGGAATTTCATTTTTGACCAGTATTTTCTGCAGCCAAACGCCGTGCCCGCTTCTCAGCCTTTTTTCGCTTTCTAACTGCCTTAAAAAATTGTTTTAGTAAGGCGCTCGCTTCATCGGCACGTACACCCGCATGAACACTTACTTGATGATTTAGACGTGTATCACTCAACAATTCATACATTGATGTGACGCCACCAGCTTTAGGATCAGCTGCACCATAATAAACATCTGTAATTCTGGTTTGCTGAATCAAACCTGCGCACATAATACAAGGTTCTAATGTCACAAACAATTGTGCCTCCGGTAATCGCCATGAATGTAACTGCCGGTTAGCTTCTATAATTGCTTGGTATTCAGCATGTTGACTACCGTCCTGCATATGCTCACGCAAATTAAATGCATGACTAACGACCTGACCATCTTGGACAACGATTGCACCAATCGGTACTTCGCCAATAACAGCGGCCTTACGTGCCTCAGCTAATGCAAGGCCCATAAAATAGTTAACTTGATTAGTTGTTAACGGTACCGACATAGCTACTCTCCAAAATATAATATCCTTTGTCTTTGGCAATGGTTTTCACATTCCCAAACAATTCAGCCATTAGCTTTTTGGCAGATGGTGCGCCCTGTTTCTTTTGTAGGACAACCGTCAATGTCCCACCGGTAACCAGGTGGTCCACTGCACCACTAATCATGTCCGTCACAATTTGCTTACCAGCTCGAACTGGTGGGTTAGTCAAAATTGCGGCAAACTTTCCTGATACATGCTCATACCGATCAGATTGTATTGCGGTAATTTGTTGGGCCACCTGATTCTGTTCAGCATTACGGGCCACTAACTCCACGGCACGCTCATTAATTTCAGCAGCCACGAATTCACGATCCGGCATGACCTTCGCCAAACTAATTGCCACTGGTCCATAGCCGGCACCAAGATCTAAAATTTTTCCTGCTGGAATATTTTGATTAAATGCCGTCAACATTGTCCGTGTCCCGTAGTCAACCGTTCCTTTTGAAAAAATACCTGCATCCGTCGTAAATGTTAGTGGATCGTCAAACAACGAAAACGTCCAAGTATGTTCATCATGTGCTGTTGTTGGATTTGCTGTGTAATAGTGTTCAGCCATAATATTCCTTTCTTATTTAATTTTTCTCTATTTAAAGTACTTATTCAAAAACTTCTGCACAGTTGCCTCATACTTTGCTGGATCGGTGCGATACGATTCCACATGCGCAGCGCCTGGTACCAAATATTTTTCTTTTGGCCCATTACTTGCCTCATAGACAGGTTTCATAAACTTCGTTGGTACAAATTTATCATTATCACCATGAATAAAAAGCATTGGTCGCTTGTTTTGTGCCAATAACTTTTCTGCGTCAGCTTCACCATAACTATAACCAGCTAATACTTTTGAATATCCTGAAACAACCGGGATAAGAATATTTGCTAACCAGTCTGGCAGCCCATACATATTGCCAGCTTCATAATGTAACTCATCCGCCACAGATGTATAACCAGAATCCTCAACATAAGCCTGAACCTGTTTTGGCGGGTTCATACCAGACAACATCATGGTGGTTGCGCCACCCATCGATGCACCCATCACAGTAATTTGACTTTGTTTACCATTTTTGGCAATTACTTCGTCAATCCAGCCTTTGTAATCTTTCGCATCAAGATACCCATAACCAATATACTTACCTTCAGACTTACCAGCTGACCGGTTATCAGGCATCAACACATTGTAGCCCATACGATGGAACATCTCACCATATGGTGCCATGGCTTTATGATCGACACCAAATCCATGAATCACAATTACTGTTTTGTTTGTTGCTTGCGTCGCAGGCAAATATGATCCGACTAGCTTTGTGTCATCTTTAGCTTTTAAATGCCATGTTTCGGTATCTGCAGCTAGCCATTTCTGTTGTTGCGGGTACAACGGATTCTTCTTGCTAACCAAACCGCTACCAACAAAATCCTTTTCTGCTCTTACTTCCGCTACGTGAAAGAAATAGCCACCAGCACCCAGGACAGCTGCACCAACGACCACTACCAGTGTCGTTGCGACTGTCCATATTTTTCTTTTACGAGACCATTTTTTATGTTGTTTTACCATTTTTAAATCCTTATCTTATACCTATGAAACTCACTCAAAGTATTATATCACAAGGATTTCGCTGCTTTCTGTATCAGTATATAATTTACAACCTATAATTATTCCCCATGAAGTTTTATCACCTGTGTCGCAACATTATTTAGAAAAGTTTCATCATGCTCAATAATCAGCATCGTTGGTTTTACTAGTTTAATCACCTGCTCTAATTGCTCATGATTAAAAACATCCAAATAGTTCAATGGTTCATCCCAAATAAACAATTCAGCTGGCGTTGCTAGTGATTTAGCCAACTCAACTCGCTTACGTTGTCCCATACTCATATCTTCAATTCGATTTTCAAACACCTGGCGCTCTAATCCTAATTTATGTAGGTTGTTTAGCAATTCTTCATAAACCAAATGATGCTCTTGAGCAAATTCAGGTAACGTCCCATGATTATCCTCATAATTTTGTCGTACATAACTAATCGGTATATTTTGAGCTAAATCAACACTTCCTCTCGCCTGGCCACTAAACGTTCCCAATAAATAATGAATAATTGAGGATTTTCCCGAACCATTTGGTCCTTGCAGTGCAATTCGCTGCCCTTTCTCTAATTGAAAAGAAATCGGTTGAAATAGTGCTTGATTGTCATAACCTAGCTGTAAATTTTCAACTACTAGTAGTCGCCTATGATAGCTCGATTTAACATTCATTATCAGCGAATCAGTTGTTTCGATTTCTTTAAGTAACTGTTCTTTTGTCTCAATCCGTTGTTCCATATGGTTAACCAACGTTTTTGAACGTTTCATTGTCCGTGCAGCTCGTGCACCGATAGCCCCAGTGTCAAAAATCGCGCCACTCCCTTTAACATTCGGCTTGCCATATTTATCTCTTTCACGTCCGCGTGACCATTCTGCTTTTTCAGCAGCTGTTTGCTTTAACCGGCTAATTTCTGATTTTAATTTTTTATTCTGTTCTATTTCATAATTATCTCGAATAGCTTTCTGTTCTTCATAAACAGAAAAATTTCCTTGATACAACATCAGTTGCTGCTTTTCGATAGCAACCACATGGTCAACGACCTCATCAACAAATGATCGATCATGACTCACTAATATAAAGCCCTGATTTTTTGTTTTCAAATACTTTGCTACCTGTTGTCTTGACCGTTGATCTAAATGATTGGTTGGTTCATCAATCAATGGAAAGTGTTGATCATCACTGAAAAGCAACGCTAGTAATGCCTTTGTTTGTTCACCACCCGACAGACTATCAAATGGTCGCCACAAAATATTTGGATCTGCTTGTAATAAATTTAATTCTTTCTCTATCCGCCAGCTCTCAATATCATTCTGTTCAGTCAGAACAAAATAAGTCAGTTGCGTGCGATTTTTGATTGGTTGTGGAAAATAATTGAAAGCTGTTTGATGAATGATACTTCCCTGATAAGGGTATGCACCCATGATCAACTTTAGTAACGTTGTTTTACCACGACCATTACGACCAATCACAGCCAATTTCCAATTTGTGTCAATGATTAAATTGGTTTGATCAAACAACAACTGAGTTTGATTACCAAAACCAAAAGTTAACTTTTTTAATTCAATTGTGCTCATATTGTTACCCCATTTAAATAAATCAGGTAGTAAAAATAACATAGCGCGCACAAAAAAGCCGCCCATGAAGTCACCATACCACCTGAAAATGCCGACACTACCCCATTAAATATGGGATTCGTCGTTTTGCAATTTTAATCTGGTATTAATTCTTCAATGGACAGCCCTCACTTTTCGTATATATGAGCTATAGATTAGCATACGTATCATGTAGAGTTAAAATATAACCCCGTACCAACACAATCAGTAACTCTTTATCCTTCATATACTCATCCCCCTATTTATGCTAAAATAATTAAAATAATATGAGATTAACGGAGAGATAAAATGACATATTCATTAAACTGGGATTTAGATCCTATCTACCCTGGTGGTATCGAATCACCTGAATTTGCAGATAAACTATTACTACTAGCACATCAAATCACTGATTTAAAAAATAATGTTGCTGCTTATGATGTCAAAGAAGACGATGATTTTTCAGGCTTTGCTAAGCTCGTTGATGACAACCAAGTTATCTTTTCCGGCCTACGCACAGCTGCTTTGTTCGTCAATGCTTTATCAGCAGCTGACTATACAAACCCTGCTTATCGTCCTTACCAAACAAAAGTTTCTGAGTTGGATGTTGCCTACCAGGCTGCATTAAATGCATTTGCCAAGTTACTAACAACATTCTCAGACACAGAATTTAAACAAGCTGTCGCTGAAGAAAGTGTCGCACCCGTTGCTTTTTATCTGAATGAATTACGCTCACAAGCTGACCGTTTATTAGATGATCAGATCGAAGAATTATTGAATACCTTGAAACTCGATGGTCTTAAGGCTTGGTCAGAGCACTACGATACCATCAGTGCTGGCTTGACCATGACTTACACTGATGAAAATGGTGAACAACAAGAATTGTCTGCTGGTCAAGCTTTGAACAGAATTGATGATTATCCTGACGATGATACACGTGCCGAACTCATGCACCAATATGAACAAATGTGGGGAAGCGCTGAGAACTTGGCTGCCGATACCCTCAACCATTTGGCAGGTGCTCGTTTAACAGAACAAAAAGCACATGGCTACAAGGATTTTCTTGAGGAACCACTTGAATTAAATCGTATGTCTCGTGAAACCTTGGAGACGATGTGGCAAGTTGTTGATGATAACAAAGATATGTTTAAAGCTTACTTTGAACGTAAAGCAGAATTATTGGGATTAGAAAAAATCGGGTGGCAAGACCAATCAGCACCCATTACAAAATTAGGTGACTATGAACCAACAACCATGACTTATGACGAAGCCGCTGACTTTATCATTAAGAACTTTGGCAAGTACTCTCCTAAAATGGCCGCCTTTGCGCAACATGCGTTTGAAAACCAATGGATTGAAGCTGAAAACCGTCAAGGTAAAACCCCTGGTGCTTGGATGGAAAGTGTTCCTGACATTCGTGAGTCTCGTATCATTACTACCTTTACCGGTTCTGTCAATGATTCGGCAACAATTGCTCACGAAGTCGGTCATGGCTTCCACACCTCTGTATTAACTGATTTGCCTGTTTGGCGCGATTCTTATGCGATGAATGTTGCTGAAACCGCATCAACCTTTGCTGAAATGTTAATTGCTGATGCCAATGTGCAAAATGCCAAGTCAGATGCCGAAAAAGTCGTTTTGCTTAACGCAAAGATGGATAATCCCATTGCGATGTTCTTAAACATCCGCACGCGTTTCTTGTTCGAAAAGAGTTTCTACGAAGAACGTGAAGGTGGTTTTGTGCCGGCTTCACGATTAAACGAATTAATGGATGATGCACAAAAGCAAGCCTTTGGTGGTATTTTGGATGAACGTCACCCACACTTCTGGGCATCTAAGTTACACTTCTATATTGATGATGTCCCATTCTACAACTTCCCATATACCTTTGGTTACCTATTCAGCCAAGGAATATATGCCTGGGCACAAACCCAAGATAATTTTGAAGAAGCTTATATCTCACTATTACGTGATACAGCAAATATGACGACCGAAGAATTAGCTAAGAAGCACCTCGGTGTTGACCTAACAAAGCCAGACTTCTGGCAAGCTGGTGCTGATTTAGTGAAAAAAGATATCGACGAGTTCCTGCGCCTGTCAGAACAATTTGTTTAATCAGAGTGTGACAAAAGATGCTTTGAAGCCGGTGTGTAACGTTGTGCCAATCACAAATTTAGAAAGCTTTTAACTAGTCGAAGAGACTCGGGTATTTTTACCAAAATCTCTTCGACTTTTTTCATTTACACTTTCATATCTGCACCACATATTTTTAATTTTCATTTAAGTTTCGTGTTATTACACTAATAAGTAGAAATTGTTAACTCCTGACAAGTATTGTCAGACTTTCATCACTTGTTTAATACTTCATAACAATGGTTTATGTAATTATTTATTGAATGAATTTTTGAAAGGAAGTGTTTTAATTTTGCATAAAGAGAAATCTGGTCCGAAAAAGAATAATCCGTTTTTGAGTTATACCTCATATGTGATTGCTTTGGGTGGTTTTCTATTTGGTTACGATACTGGGGTGATTAATGGGGCATTAACCTTCATTAATCGGCCTGATCAATTAGGGGCCTCACCAACTCTGCAAGGCTTAATTTCTAGTGCCCTTGTACTTGGTTGTATGTTTGGTGCATTAGCCAACACAACGCTTGCTGATAAGCTCGGACGTAAACGATTATTACAGTGGGTGGCCGCTATCTTTACGGTAGCAACCCTCGCTTGTGCTTTGTCCGTTAATGCATGGATGCTGATTATCTCTCGATTTATCCTCGGTTTATCTGTCGGTTGCGCATCCAGTTTATCGCCATTGTATCTAAATGAAGTTTCTCCAGAAACGTTAGAAGCTCAGAATGTTAACAAAAATGCCATTGGTATTGTTCTTGGACAATTAGCCGCCTTTACTGTCAATGCCATTCTAGGAACTATTTGGCCTGATTGGCATCCAATTTGGCGAATCATGATGTTAGCAGCCGCCATCCCCGCAATTTTGCTCTGGATAGCGTCGTCAAAAATACCAAACAGTCCATTTTGGTATTTGTTACAACAAAAGCGTGACCATGCTCGTCGTATTTTCAAAGAACTTGGGTTCTCAAAGACCGATATTCATGAAAATGTCATTGAAGCAAAAGAATCAGTAAAACAGGGTGATAAATTCGACTGGCATCTGATTTTTTCATCAAAATCTGCCCTTTACTTACTAGGTGCTGGTATTACGATTGGGTTTATTCAACAAGCATCTGGTATTAACACTGTCATGTACTACGGTTCTGTCATTCTTGAAAAAGTTGGTCTAGGATCTGGTGGTTCATTGTACGGAAACGTGCTAATTGGTGTCGTTTCTTCATTAGCCATTTTTGTTGGTAAACCAGTTGTAGAGCGTTTGTTACCCTACCGTTTATTAACTATTGGACTAATCGCCAACGTGTTTAGTTTAGGCCTATTGAGCTGGGTCATGAAAACATCGCCACTAGCAACATCAATGAATAATATATTAGTATTAATTATATTGTCATTCTTTTTGGCTACTCAGCAAGGTTTAATCAGTCCAACAACTTGGTTGCTATTATCTGAAATGTTCCCACAGCAATTAAAGACAACTTTCAATGCCATTGGTACAGCCATGACTTGGTTGACAAACTTCGTCATCAGCTTGATTTTCCCAATGCTGATTGCGGCACAAGGAACAGCTGGTGTCTTTATCATATTCACTTTTGCAAATCTAGGCTGCATTTTCTTAGCAACGTTATTTGCAAATTCACGATTGGTTAAACGTGCTGCTGCAAAATTTTAAAATAAACACTACTTAATCTAGTAAAAAGCCCATAGGTAAGAGTCAAATCACCCTATTTCTAGCATATTACGTTATACTTAGGGAAAGGCTTCACAAGGAGGGAATACAAATGAATCTATATCGTTCAAAAAATCATCGTATTTTTGCTGGTGTTATTGGCGGAATAGCTGAGCGTTTCGGTTGGAGCGTTGCTTTGCTTCGTTTGATTTGGGTTCTATTGACCCTGACACCGGTACCTGGGCTGATTATTTATCTTGTTCTTTGGATGGTTCTACCCGAAAGATAAGACTAGTTAGTTAATTAAATTTATAATACTTAAAAAGTGGTTGCGACGGAACAAACGTCGCAACCACTTTTTTGCCAACAATCTATACTATTTTAAAATCCATTTTGATGAAGCACTAGCCAGAGCAACTGTCAGCCCCATTGGCAATAGTGCTGAATAATCTAAATGACAAACCTCAAATAACATAAATAATGCCATTAATGGCGCTTGCTGTGATGCTGCTAAAAATCCTGCTGCGCCAATGACACCTGCTTGGACAAGTGATGCGCCGGGTACAAACAATACATAAACAAAACCAATCAACACACCAAGTGAACTACCAATAGCAATTGATGGTGTTAATGTCCCACCTGATGTCCCACCTTTTATCGTCATGATGGTCACAACTGCTTTTAATAATACGCCCACCAATAAGAAAAGTGCTAAATGATAATCTGTATTCACAAATGCAAACTCAGCTAATCCACGACCATTTCCCATAATTTCGGGCATAAACATCGCAACTAAACCTGTAATTAAAGCTGCCAATGGTAATTGCCACAAAATTTGTGAGCTCAGTGCACTATGCTTACCTGCCCATTGGAATCCTCGCCGAAAATAGGCACCTAATACACCCATTAATAATCCAACGACCAACACAAACGGTAACATGTTCAGTGTAAAGTCTTTTTTGGCGATTAAATAATAAGGAACAAAACCCTTTGAAATTGAACCAATCAACATTGCAATAACTGACATGCTCAAACTAACGGCGACACTTTTCATATCTACCTTTTTTAATAATATCTCAACTGCAAATAACATCCCCGTGATTGGGGCAATATAAATTCCTGCGAAACCTGCACCAGCAGCGGCTGCAATCAATAAACGCTGATCATCAGTTGATAACTTTGCTAGACCAACTCGTTTCATAATCATTTGCCATTGCTGGGCTAGCATAGCTCCTGCTTCTCGTGGCGCTAATTCACGGCCAATTGAACCACCTGTTCCAACATAAAAGATTTGCGTCATAACATGAACCGCGGTAGCTGCAAAGGGCATTTTTTCACCCTGCAACGCCTGCTTAATGCTGACCGTTGATTGCGCATATCGCTTTAAAGTGTACCAAATAATTGCCACAATTAGACCACCCAGTGTGACAGACACAAGCCGATTAACGGCTGTTGTTTCTGTAGGTACTGGAACTGCGGCATTTTCTTCAAAATGTAAAAATAATCGCTCAACGACATCTAATAATTGACCAAGAAATAATGAACTAAGACCTACAACTAAGCCCAATACGATGGTCGAAATGACTAATGTCACCGTCTGCTGTTTCGTTTCCCTTGCTAACATACATATCCCTTTATTTATTCTACTTCAAAAACACGTTCATCAATCAAATCAAACGACTGATGATGGGTATTTAACAGTGGTTTTAATTTAGCTTCTGACCAGAAAACTTTAGAATTCGTTGCTCCACTCTTTTCACCAATGACAATAAACTTCTTATCTGAATATTGCTCGCGGATAACTTGCAATACCTGTGAATCATCTGCTGACGTATCAGGTGCCCAACTCATCAGAATAACAGCCACCTCATCACCATACTTCTTTAACGCTGATAATGCTGACATCTTGTATACCGTTGTGACTGGTTGGCGCAAATTCACATCTGGTTGATCACGCCATGCTTGGTTATCTGTAGCAATTATTGTTTGTTCCGGTTGACAAGCTCGTAGACCTGCCGATAAATAACCATGACCTGCCATTAATTCAAGAACTGGCTCACCAGCAATATAATCAGATAAATCTTTAACAAACGGCGTGGAAACAAAACCGTACATACTGAAATATTCAATTAAAGCATCTCTTAAATGACGCACTAAAAAATCAACGTTTTCTAATGCCTCTGCCAATTTTGCCCACAGAATATTTCCTTTATTTGATTGCTTAGGATATTTATTTAACACAAAACGTTGCACATCTGCAATCATGGCATCCGTTACTTTTAATACTGGTAATTGTTCAGGCAGTAATCCGGCATTGATTGCCAAAACTGCTTGTTGAACTTGCTGTATTAAATTAGTAACTGAATGAATTTCTTCAAATAATGATTGATACGACAACAGCTCACTAAGATAATCAATCTCAGTGAGCTGTCGGCCTGTACCAAAACGAATAAGCTCTTCTTGGTTCATATTGGTTCCTTTTAAAATAGGTTTTCTTGATGATTACTGCGCTCATCATTCTCAGCAGTATAAGATACTGGGTTTAGATATGAATTGACATATTGGAATATATCAAAACGCTGTTGATCCGTTAATGGCTTACCATTAAAATCAATTTCCTTACCAGACAAAAATAGCAGTGACAAGTCAGTCTTTTCAGACATTGCCCGACCTACTAAGAAATCCATTGATACATTAAAAAAGTCGGCTAATTTACGGACTTCAATGTAAGATGGTGAACGGTCGCCACGCTCCCAGTTTCCAATTTGAGCAGCCGTATTTGGCTTTTGGCCTGGCTCAAGATGTTTATTCATTTCTTCAGCAAGGTTCTCTAATGTGATATTACGACCTTTTCGTAATTCACGTAAGCGATCTGGAAACATACGCGCAAGACTCCGTTCATTAAATATCGTTGATGGGCTCTCACCCTAGTATATTCATTTTACCGAACTTTCACACATTTTTCCACAATTATTTGTGGAAAAGGTGTTATTTTATCCACATTATGCACAATTAGTTCTGAACTGTCATAATAACAACATTCACCGTCACTTTGGATAGGGGGGTTTTTTCGGCCATCGCTTGTGTTTCTGGTCGAGCTCCCCAATGCAGTGGTGTCATATGTAACAAATCAACATATAGCTCGGTGGGAATTGTCCAATCATAAGAAATTTCACGTTGTGTGGCTGTTGGATAATTTTCCATAAAACGCTGAACAACTTTATCATTTTGATACGTATGCTTAGGAGAATCAACGGGGTATAGCATTTCACGTAATTGATGTAAATAACCCGACGCTGGTACAACCTTAACTAAAGTCCCACCAGGTTTTAAAACACGTTTAAATTCTTCATAGGCGCTCGGTGAAAAGAATTCAACAATACTATCAAAACTACTGTTTGCAAAAGGTAAATTGGCTAAGTCAGCTACAGCAAAAAAAGCCTCCGTATCCAATTGCGTTGCTAAATTCACACCTGCCTTTGAAATATCAAAACCAATCGCCGTATCATTCTGTTGACGTAAATCTAATAGGCGCTTTAAGGGTGTCCCTTCCCCTGTACCAACATCTAAAATATGTTGATTTTCAGTTGGTAATTCTGCATTCACCTCTTGCACAATACCATCAAACAGACCAGCTGTTAACACCTTACGCCTGGCAGCTAACATACTATCATCATATTCTGTATTGGCTGTTTTATTTAAAAAATTTATGGCACCTTTTTTATTTAAATCTAACTGATGACCTTGTGGACATACTAAACTATGCCCATCCACATGATCATATGGCTCATTGTCCACCAAACAACGAAACATTGAGACATTTTGCTTAATAAATGCAATACCTTTGTCGATTTTTTTCATTTTTAAATATAATCTTCCCTTTTATTTCCAATTGATAGCATATCACATCTAGCAAAAAATCGCAGTACGAGAGAGCGTGACTGAAAACGGGTTGAAGTCGGTGTGTAACAATGATGACGCTATTTTGGCTAATAGCACAGCATGATAAAAGAGGTTGGGACAAAACAACGATCCCAACCTCTTTGTGCTAAAAATACATTAATTATAAGGCTATAAATTTTATAGCATAAACGCGTTACAAACCGGCTTCAAAGCGCCTTTTGTCTCGCTCTCTTCTCAACCATCGGTAATTATTTTATTCAAAACCATCAGTGGTTAATGAGGCCTTATATAAGTCAACAACATCATCAACCGTCAAGTTAACATAACCACCTGCTTGGTCCAAACCACCAATTCGAACGGCTTCTTGCGCCATTTCAACAAAATTTTCATCTGTATTGATATCAACGTCATCCAAGGTCATTGGAATATCAAGTGACTTTATCCAATCGTAAGTTGCCTGAATAGCTTTTTCAGCAATTTCACGGTCATTTTCTCCTGTTAAATGCCAAACTTCACGGCCAAACCGCGCAAAATTGGCTTCAGTTTCATCCGATAGCACCCGTTTCATCCAACGCGGCGTTAAAATTCCTAATCCCACCCCATGGGTAATATCATAATAAGCCGATAATTCATGTTCAATTGGATGGACAGTCCAACCGTTAGCATTACCAGAACGCGCAATGCCGTTTAAGGCCATCGTTGCACCCCACATTAGGTTGGCACGGGCATCATAATTATCCGGTTCTTTCAGTGCAATTGGTGCCCATTTAATAACCGATCGCATCATACCTTCGATGATACCGGCTTTCACATCATTGGCCGTTGAACGATCAAAATATTGCTCAGTCAGATGTGAGAAAATATCAAACGATCCGGCTGCTGTTTGCCACTTTGATACTGAATAAGTTAACTGAGGATCTAAGAATGACACTGCCGGCGTATTGGGACCATTTGTCCCAAGTTTAATATTCAAATCCGGATTTGAAATAACAGATCCTGAATTCATTTCTGAACCCGTTGCTGACAGCGTTAAAATATCGACAACAGGTAATTGATCGATATTCGCACGTGACTTAGCACCACGATCAGCCACCAAGTCCCAGGCATCGCCATCATAATATTTAGCTGATGCAATCACTTTTGAAGCATCAAGAACTGAACCACCACCAACTGATAAAATAACGTCAATATCATGATCCTTCGTTAACTGTTGTCCATCACGAACAGATGCAATCTTAGGATTAGGTGCAATGCCAGATAATTCAACAACATGCAATCCATCTAATGCTTTCATTACACGATCATACAAACCTGACTTTTTAATTGACCCACCACCATAAGTTAGTAAGACATTTTGACCAAATTGGGCAACGGCATCATGCAATTCCTCATCAATATGATGTTTACCGAATCGAATATCTGTACTATTTTGAAAACGAAAATCTTCCATTTGAACCTCCTGTCATTTACGACGGTTGTTACTTTCTTCATTATTTTATAATTGGCTATACCGTTATATTAACAAAAAAATCTCATAGACAACAACCGAATGTCATCTATGAGATTTTAGTTAACTACAGGATAACTACCATAACGGTACTCATCTTCTGTTAAATTTTATTTTGTTAAATGCATGGCATTTTCAATATCAGCAATTGAAGTTGGGGTATCATCCTCTTCAGTTATTGGCTCAGCAACAACTTTGTCTTCAATTTCTTGATATTGTTTCATTCCAGTACCAGCTGGAATCAACTTACCAATAATAACATTTTCCTTCAAACCAACAAGTGGATCATTCTTACCGCGAATAGCAGCGTCAGTCAAGACACGTGTTGTCTCTTGGAATGATGCGGCAGACAAGAATGAGTTCGTCTCTAATGATGCCTTGGTAATACCAAGCAATACTGGACGACCCGTTGCAGGCAAACCACCCTTAAGCAATGTACCTTCGTTGGCATCACGGAATTGCGCAATATCCATCAAAGTACCTGGCAAAAGATCAGTCTCACCTGGATCCATGACACGAATCTTACGTAGCATTTGACGTGCCATAACCTCAATGTGCTTGTCAGAAATCTCAACACCTTGCATACGGTAAACCTTTTGCACTTCATGCACAATGTAGTTTTCAGTTGCAAGTGTATCACGTACCTGGATAATCTCCTTAGGATCAGCTGAACCTTCATTCAACGTTTCTCCACGATGAATATGATCACCCTCACCAACACGCATACGTGCAGTCATTGGTAATGTGTAAGAACGAGTATCTGTCTCACCTTGGATAGTAACTTCCTTGGTACGATCAGCAGGATTTTCCTCGATTGAAGTAACTTCACCAGTTACTTCAGTAATCATCGCACGACCCTTAGGGTTACGTGCTTCGAAAATTTCTTGCACACGAGGAAGTCCTTGCGTAATATCGTTTCCAGCAACACCACCCGTGTGGAACGTACGCATAGTCAATTGCGTACCTGGCTCACCGATTGACTGTGCGGCAACAGTACCAACAGCTTCACCAACTTCAACAACATCACCAGTGGCCATGTTACGACCATAGCAACGAACACAAACTCCGTGTTCAGTGTTGCAAGTAAATGCTGAACGAATAGTTACTGTTGTAATACCTGCTTCATCAATACGCTTAGCAATATCTTCAGTAATCATTTCATTATGACCAACCAACTTCTCACCAGTTTCTGGATCAAAGACAGACTTTTGGGCATAACGACCTAGAACACGGTCATATAGTGACTCAATGACTTCGTTACCGTTCAAAATAGCAGTAACATCCAAACCACGATCACTATGGCAGTCTTCTTCACGGATAATAACATCTTGCGCAACATCAACCAAACGACGCGTCATGTATCCTGAATCGGCAGTCTTCAAGGCCGTATCAGTCATTCCTTTACGGGCACCGTGAGTAGAGAAGAACATCTCCAAAACAGATAGTCCCTCACGGAAGTTAGCGATAATAGGTAGCTCCATGATACGACCATTAGGTGCGGCCATCAATCCACGCATACCAGCTAGTTGTGAGAAGTTAGAAATGTTACCACGAGCTCCAGAATCCGACATCATAAAGATATTGTTATCTGGCTCGAAGTGCTCGATCAGCTTTTCAGTAATGTCATCTTTAGCCTTATTCCAAATAGCAATAACGCGTTCATAACGTTCTGAATCTGTAATCAAACCACGACGGAATTGCTTTGTTACAGTTGCAACTTGCTTGTGGGCATCAGCGATAAGCTCTGGCTTTTCTTTCAAGTCAGTAACATCGGAAACTCCCACTGTCAAACCAGACTTTGTTGACTCATCGTAACCCAAGTCCTTCATACGGTCCAACAACAATGATGTTTCAGTAACTTTATAAACCTTGTAGACCTCAGCAATGATGTCTGACAAGTAACCCTTCTTAAATGGTGGCAAGATTGGTGTCTCAGCGTAACGTGCCTTGATATCCTCACCTGGCTCCAAGAAGAAACGGTTATCAATTTCGTGTAAGTTAGCCTCTGTTGGCTCATTCAAGTATGGGAAATCTTCTGGCAAAATGTCGTTAAAGAACAACTTTCCAACAGAAGTCATCATAATACGTGAAAGTTGCTCAGCTGTAAATGGCTTTGAGGCTGGCAATGAACTTGTTTGAATACCAATACGAGTATGCAAATGTACATACTTATTTTGGTAAGCTGTCCGGACCTCATTAAGATCCTTAAAGATCATACCTTCACCTTCACGACCTGCTTCTTCAGTCGTTAGGTAGTAGTTACCGATAACCATGTCCTGTGATGGTGCAACAATAGGTTGTCCATCCTTAGGTGCCAAAATGTGACCAGCAGCTAACATAAGCAAACGAGCTTCAGCTTGTGCTTCATCAGACAAAGGCACGTGGACGGCCATTTGGTCCCCATCGAAGTCGGCGTTGTAGGCCTCAGTTACCAATGGGTGCAAACGCATTGCTTTACCAGAAACTAGCACTGGTTCGAATGCTTGGATACCCAAACGGTGCAACGTTGGTGCACGGTTCAAAAGCACAGGGTGCTCCTTGATAACATCTTCCAAAACATCCATCACATCTTCATCACGACGGTCAATCTTACGCTTTGCGGCACGAATGTTGCCAGCTAATTCACGGTTAACCAATTCCTTCATGATAAATGGACGGAACAACTCCATAGCCATTGGGCGTGGTAGTCCCATTTGATTCATCTTCAAGAAAGGACCAACATCGATAACTGAACGACCAGAGTAATCAACACGCTTACCAAGCAAGTTCTGACGGAAACGTCCCTGCTTACCCTTAAGCATGTGTGACAATGACTTCAATGGACGGTTACCTGGACCAGTAACTGGACGACCACGACGACCATTATCAACCAAAGCATCTGCTGCTTCTTGCAACATACGCTTTTCGTTTTGCACAATAATTCCAGGTGCGTTTAACTCTAACAAACGCTTCAAACGATTGTTACGGTTAATCACACGACGGTACAAATCGTTCAAATCTGAAGTGGCAAAACGGCCACCTTCAAGTTGAACCATTGGACGCAAGTCAGGAGGAATAATTGGAATAACATCCATAACCATCCACTCTGGCTTGTTACCAGACTTAACAAACGCTTCAATGATGTCCAAACGACGAACAGCACGAACACGCTTTTGTCCAGTTGCTTCACGCAACTCAGCCTTTAATTCAGTAACTTCTTCTTCCAAGTCAACTTGAGATAGCAAGGTTTGGATAGCCTCAGCTCCCATGCCGGCTTCAAAGGCATTACCATATTCGGCCTTTAGTTCACGATATTCGCGTTCTGAGATCAATTGCTTTTCAGTTAGTGGTGTATCACCACCCTTTGTAACCACGTATGAAGCAAAGTAAATAACTTCTTCAAGTGAACGTGGTGACATATCCAAAACTAGTCCCATACGTGATGGAATACCCTTGAAGTACCAAATGTGTGATACTGGCGCAGCCAATTCAATATGACCCATGCGCTCACGACGAACCTTAGCTGACGTTACTTCAACACCACAACGATCACAAACGATTCCCTTGTAACGGATTCGCTTATACTTACCGCAGGCACATTCATAATCTTTTGTAGGTCCAAAGATACGTTCATCAAAAAGACCATCTTTTTCGGGTTTAAGTGTTCGGTAGTTGATTGTCTCAGGCTTTTTTACTTCACCATAAGACCAGCTGCGAATCTTATCTGGACTAGCCAGACCGATTTGCATGCTTTCAAACTTATTGACATCGATCAATGGTTCGACCCCTTTCATAGGTTCTTTATACAAGTCCGATCCATAACGCCACTAGATTTGTGCTTAGTATTATTGTCAATGCAGACTATAACACTAAGCACAAACCTAGCAAACGCTAGGTCGGCTAACACTTTATTTAATTCGTATATTAATTAGCAGAATTATTAGTGTTTGTAACACTATCTGAATTTGCTGTCTTGCCAGCACCTTCAGCGTTAAATTCTTGTGCTAATTTGTCAGTTTTCTTATCAGCTGAATCGATGTTAAGAACTGTATCATCCTCATCCATATCACGTAATTCAATTTCACGTTCATCGGCATTCAAGACCTTCATATCCAAACCAAGTGCTTGCAATTCCTTAACTAACACACGGAATGACTCAGGCACACCTGGCTTAGGAATTTGTTCACCCTTAACGATAGCTTCGTATGTCTTAACACGTCCAACAACATCATCAGACTTGTAAGTCAAGATTTCTTGCAACGTGTGTGCAGCACCATAAGCTTCAAGGGCCCAAACTTCCATTTCACCGAAACGTTGGCCACCGAATTGTGCTTTACCACCAAGTGGTTGTTGCGTAACCAATGAGTAAGGTCCGATTGAACGAGCGTGAATCTTGTCATCAACCATGTGGGCTAGCTTCATGTAATGCATGATACCAACAGAAATACGCTTATCGAAGGCTTCACCAGTACGACCATCATACAAGATTGACTTTCCATCGGCTGGTAAGCCAGCTTCTTGAATAGCATCCCAGATATCCGTGTCAAGGGCACCGTCAAAGACAGGTGATGCAACGTGGATACCAAGTTCACGTGCAGCCATACCTAAGTGTAGTTCAAGCACTTGACCAATGTTCATACGTGAAGGCACACCCATTGGTGACAACATAATGTCAATTGGCGTTCCATCTGGCATGAATGGCATATCTTCAGAAGGAACAATCACTGAAACCGTTCCCTTGTTACCGTGACGTCCGGCCATCTTATCACCAACTTGAATCTTACGACGTTGTGCGATATAGACACGGACCATTAGGTTAACACCTGGTGACAACTCATCACCGTTTTCACGAGTGAAGATACGAACATCTTGAACAACACCGCCACCACCGTGAGGAACCTTCAATGAAGTATCACGTACTTCACGAGCCTTCTCACCGAAAATAGCATGTAGCAAACGCTCTTCGGCTGATAGTTCAGTTACACCCTTAGGCGTTACCTTACCAACCAAAATATCACCGTCTTCAACTTCAGCACCAATACGGATAATACCGCGTTCATCCAAATTCTTTAACTGATCTTCACCAGTATTTGGAATTTCACGAGTAAATTCTTCAGGGCCAAGCTTTGTATCACGTGCTTCTGATTCGTATTCCTCAATGTGGATTGATGTATAAACATCATCACGAATCAAACGCTCATTAATAATGATGGCATCCTCGAAGTTATATCCTTGCCAAGTCATAAAGGCAATCAATGGGTTTTGACCCAATGCCAATTCACCTTGCTCCATTGATGGACCATCAGCCAATACTTCATCGGCATCGATCTTATCACCAACTTTAACAATTGGACGTTGGTTGTAATTCTTACCGGCGTTTGAACGACGGAACTTCATCAATGAATACTTGTCTAATGAACCATCTTCACGACGAACACGAATTTCGTTACCATCAACGTACTCAACAACACCAGGATATTGTGAAATAAGCGCAACACCCGCATCATGAGCAGCCTTATATTCGATACCAGTACCAATTAATGGTGCATGTGGATCAATCAAAGGAACCGCTTGACGTTGCATGTTCGCACCCATCAAAGCACGGTTTGAGTCATCGTTTTCCAAGAAAGGAATAGCAGCCGTAGCAACCGCAACGATTTGCTTAGGAGAAACGTCCATGTAATCAACTTGGTCAATTGGTACTTCAGTGTTCACATCACTCTTACGAGCCAAAACAGTATCCGTAGCAAATGAACCATCATCGTTTAAGACAGAATTTCCTTGTGCAACCACAAAGTTATCCTCTTCATCGGCTGTTAAGTAGTCGATTCGGTCAGTAACCTTATGCGTTGTCCAATCAACACGACGATATGGTGTTTCAATAAATCCGTACTTATTAACACGTCCATACGTAGCCAATGAGTTGATCAAACCAATGTTAGGACCTTCGGGTGTTTCGATAGGGTCCATACGTCCATAGTGAGTATAGTGAACGTCTCGAACTTCATATCCGGCACGGTCACGAGTCAATCCACCAGGCCCTAAGGCTGACAAACGACGCTTGTTAGTTAACTCACCCAATGGGTTTGTTTGATCCATGAATTGTGACAATTGTGATGAACCAAAGAATTCCTTAACAGCAGCAACAACTGGACGAATGTTGATCAATTGTTGTGGTGTCACAGTATCTGGATCTTGAATTGACATACGCTCACGAACAACACGTTCCATACGGCTCAAACCAATACGGAATGTATTTTGTAGCAACTCACCAACACGGCGGATACGACGGTTACCCAAGTGGTCAATATCGTCAGTAACACCAACGCCCAATGGCAAATTCAAGAAGTAGTTCATACCAGCGATAATATCAGCTGGCTTTACTGTACGAATGGTTGGATCGAATTGACCATTACCAATAATTGGTAGCGTCTTTTCAGGATCTTCTGGATTCTCAACCAAGATTGTTTGCAAAACCATTGGTTCAGTAACAACTGCATCATCAGAAGGTGTGAAAGTTGTCCGCTTGAAATCTTCACGATCCAAGTAAGGAGACAATGCTGACATAACCTTCTTATCAATTACTGTACCCTTTTCGGCAATAATCTCACCTGTATCTGGATCAGCCAAAGTCTCACCCAAAGTCCAACCCATCAAGCGTGACTTTAATGATAACTTTTTGTTGATCTTGTAACGACCAACTGGTGCCAAATCATAACGCTTTGGATCGAAGAAACGTGCAGTCAACAAGGCACGTGCTGAATCAGCCGTCTTAGGCTCTCCCGGACGTAAACGTTCGTAGATATCCTTCAAAGACTCTTCAACTCGAGAATCCTCGATGTCCTTATGCACATCTTTATCCAAGGTTAATGAAATAGAATCATATTGATCACCTAACATTTGTAGGATTTCTGAATCTGATCCATAACCCAATGCACGTACCAATTCTGTGATTGGTAGCTTACGAGTACGGTCAATACGAACATAGCTAAGACCCTTAGCATCTGTTTCAAATTCCAACCAAGCACCACGACTTGGAATGAATGTCGTACCGTAATTTGGACGTCCGTTCTTATCTAATTCTTCATTGTAGTACACACCAGGAGAACGTACTAATTGTGAGACAATAACACGTTCAGCACCATTAATAATAAATGTTCCTGCTGGTGTCATTAATGGGAAATCACCAAAGAACACGTCTTGTGATTTGATTTCACCAGTTTCCTGATTGGTTAAGCGCAACGTAACGTGCAATGGTGCTGAATAATTAGCATCATGGTTACGAGCTTCTTCTACTGTGTACTTTGGCTCCATGAGCTTATAGTCCACAAATTCTAGAGACAACTTACCTTGGAAATCCTCAATTGGCAAAATGTCCATAAACATTTCACGTAATCCTTCATCCAAGAACCAGTTGTATGAGTCCGTTTGAATTTCGATCAAGTTAGGCAAATCAAGAACTTCCTTGATTCGTGCATAACTACGACGAACACGGTGTTTACCATACTTTACAAGCGTTCCTACCAAGTTTTCCACCTCGCTTTGAATTGGCCAACTGTGCACCCAGTTATATTACAGTTTGTTAACAATTTCTGATTTTTACTGGTTTTTAAGTGCAAAAAAGACAACAGCATCCCCATACCTGAAAACGCTCTTGTCGTTAATATGCAGGCTTCCAGGGACAATATTTCCTATCAGCCATTGTCTTATACACAATTAAACTAATGATAAGTATACAAGAAAAAGTAAGCATTATCAAGAAAAACAATTCTTGTCAACGCTTACTTTTTAATTATTTATTCAGTGACGGTTTCAACGTCTTTTTTAGGTTGTTTTACAGTAATATTGATCTCACCACTCTTAGCACCAATCGTCACTTGATCGTTAACCGTAACCTTACCAGTTAACAATTCTTCAGATAATGCATCTTCGATCTTCGACTGCAATGCTCGTCTAATTGGACGCGCACCATATTCTGGATCAAAGCCAGCTTTGGCAATCACATCAATTGCCGCTGGTGTAATTTTAACCTTGAATCCTTGTTCACCAATACGTTGCAAAACTGACTTTGACATCAATTTAACAATTTGGTGAAGTTCATCCTTATTCAATGAATGGAAGACCACAACTTCATCCAAACGGTTGATAAATTCAGGGCGGAAAGTTTCCTTAACTGTCTGCATAATCGTATCACGCATTGCATTATAGTCAGACATCTTATCAACAGCACCGAATCCAACTGACTTTTCATCGCGTAGACGAGTTGCACCAAGATTTGACGTCATGATAATAATCGTATTCCTAAAGTCGACCTTACGACCCTTAGAGTCTGTTAAGAAGCCATCGTCAAAGACCTGCAACATCAAATTGTAGATATCTGGGTGTGCTTTTTCGGCCTCATCAAGCAATACGACTGAGTATGGTTGACGACGAACTTTTTCAGTTAGCTGGCCACCTTCCTCATAACCAACGTAGCCAGGTGCTGACCCAACCAAACGACTAGCCGAATAAGCTTCACGGTATTCTGACATATCAACACGAATCATATTATCTTCTGAACCAAACATTGCTTCAGCTAAAGCCTTCGCTAATTCAGTTTTACCAGTTCCAGTCGGTCCTAAGAACAAGAAGGTACCAATTGGTCGTTTAGGGTCTTTCAATCCTGAACGCGCCCGGCGAATTGAACGTGCGATGGCTGAAACTGCTTCATCTTGGCCAACAACGCGATCATGCAGCACCTTTTCCAAATTGATCAAGCGATCTTTTTCAGACTTTTCCATTTGGGTTACTGGCACACCAGTTTGCTCAGAAACGACCTCGGCAATATCATGCAACGAAAGTACCAAGTCATACTTTGCTTGAGTATCACCATCACTATCAGCCTGTGCATCTAGTTGTTTGTCAATACGTCGCTTTTGACTCATCTCTTTTTTACGCAATTCCGCAGCTAGCTCAAAGTCTAATCGTTCAATAGCTGCATCTTTTTCTTGACGCAACGTCGCTAACTTCTCTTGCTGTTTTGCTAATGGGGTTTCATGGCCAACTCGGTCAATTCGTACCTTAGCTGCTGCTTCATCCATAATATCAATGGCCTTATCAGGTAGGTAGAGTTCCGTGACATACCGCTCTGAAAGTTTAACCGCTTCAACGATCGTTTCATCAGGAATAGCAACTTGATGGTGCTTTTCGTAACGATCCTTTAATCCCTTTAGAATGGCGATAGCATCAGCCTGCGTTGGTTCATTAACACTGACCTGGGCAAAACGACGCTCAAGGGCTGCATCTGCTTCGATATATTTTTGATACTCATTTAGTGTTGTTGCACCAATCGTTTGCAATTCACCACGAGCCAAGGCCGGTTTCAAAATATTTGATGCATCAATGGCACCTTCCGCACCACCTGCACCAATCAGTGTATGTAACTCATCAATAAACAAGATAACTTGGCCATCATGTTGAATTTCATCAATCACCTTTTTCAAACGATCTTCAAATTCACCACGGTATTTTGTCCCCGCAACTAATGATCCCATATCCAGCATCATTAAGCGTTTTTGTGTCATATCTGAAGGTACATCACCAGCAATGATTTTCTGTGCTAGTCCTTCAGCAATCGCTGTTTTACCAACACCTGGCTCACCAATCAAAACTGGATTGTTTTTCGTACGGCGTGACAGAATTTGGATAACTCGTTTCACCTCAGTTTCACGCCCAACCACTGGATCCATTTTCTTGTCACGAGCCAATTGTGTTAAATCACGTGCTAAGGCATCCAAAGTTGGTGTTCCTTCAGTTTGCTGAGCTTGATTGCCACGCTTACGACGAGGGTCACGTCGCTTAGGCGCTTCACTAACACCTAGTTTACGTAAAATAGCCCGGCGCATTTCTTGTGGGTTTACCCCTAAATTGATCAAAATACGCGATGAAAAAATCGTTTCATCCGATAATAAAGCCAATAGCAAGTGCTCAGTTCCTGTACGCTCTTGATGCAATTTTACAGCACTCTCGTTTGCTAGACGTAGTATCTCAGCTGCCTTTGGTGAATATGGTAAATAAGATTCTTTTTCAGCACGAGATAACGTACCATAACCCGTAAATTGTTCAATTTGACTTTTAATGTCATCATCAACCACATTGAATTGTTGCATGACCTTGCTAGCAATACCTTCTTTTTCAATTGCTAAAGCAAGTAACAAATGCTCAGTACCAACGGCTTGATGTTTAAAATATTTTGCTTGTTCCTGTGCAACGACTAAAACGTTTTTTGCACTCGGTGTATATTGATTATCCATATTAATCACGCTCACTTTCAAACCGTAAACGGTTCAATAATTGCTGTAATAATCTTGCTCGTAGTTGACCTTGTATCGCTACGTCACCAACGGCTAACGTTTCCTTCGATAACATTGTTAAAAGGAGTTCACCTTCACGTTGCGTCAAAATCTTTTCTCGATACAAGCTAGATATCACGGCTGTTGCTGTTCTAAAGCTAACAATCTCAGGGAGACTCTGTCTCATTTCATCAATGAGATCAGGCTCTGTTCGTAGTGCCATTTTCACAATACGAATATAGCCACCACCGCCACGCTTTGATTCTACCAAATAACCATTTTCAGCACCAAATCGTGTTTTAATCACATAATTAATCTGTGATGGCACGACGTTAAAGCGGCGGGCAATTTCAGCCCGACGAATTTCAACTTCATTCGCCTGCTGTAAAATTTGTTTCAAGTATGCCTCAATATTATCCGACATATTTGAATCAGCCATGTCCTTCACCCCCTTGACCAATATTGACATAATTATAAAACGCATTGCAAGTCAATGCCACTAAACATTCACATCTTTTTTAAAAAATGTGAATTTGGCATAAAAAGAGGTTGAGACAAGTCTTGTCTCAACCTCTTTAATTGATGCACCTAGAAGGATTCGAACCTTCAACCTTCTGATTCGTAGTCAGACACTCTATCCAGTTGCGCTATAGGTGCATATTATTTAAAACTTCCCAAATTGGAAGAAAGCGAACAACGGGATTCGGACCCGCGACCTCTACCATGGCAAGGTAGCGTTCTACCAGCTGAACTATGTTCGCATGGGATGCCGACTACTGGATTCGAACCAGCGACCTCTTCATTACTAGTGAAGCGCTCTGCCAGCTGAGCTAAGTCGGCTTCTGTATCGATAATCGATATACGGATGACAGGAATCGAACCTGCACGCCCTAGGGGCACTGGAACCTAAATCCAGCGCGTCTGCCAGTTCCGCCACATCCGCAACAGACGTCTAACGAGTGAAACACTCGAGACAACTTTTATAGTATATCCAATCTACGAACAAGTGTCAACACTTTTTCAGATTTTTTACACCTTGTGGTTAGTGCGCTATGACTAACAACAACTTACCACTTGATATATAATACTAGGTTTTATCACTTCTTGCAACTCTTTTTTAGTTTTAATCTGTTATAGCGCGTTTATGCTACAAAATTTATAGCATTATTGTTAATGCATTTTAAAAAAGAGATTGAGACATTTATTCTGTCTCAATCTCTCTACGTTCAACTGTTATTAATTACAAAGAATCTTCAGGCACAATCTTATCAGCACCAAAGTATGGACGCAAAACTTCTGGAATCGTCACTGTACCATCTTGATTTTGATAGTTTTCCAAGATTGCAGCAACTGTACGACCAACGGCCAAACCTGATCCATTTAAGGTGTGGGCAAATTGTAGCTTACCGTTTTCATCACGATATTGAATACGTGCACGACGAGCCTGGAAAGCTTCTGTATTTGATACAGAAGAAATCTCACGATAAATATCTTGTTGGGGCATCCAAACTTCCACATCATATGTTTTAGCTGCCGAGAAGCCCATGTCTCCTGTTGATAGGGTAATAACGTGGTATGGTAAGTTCAACTTTTTCAACAAGCTTTCTGCATTGACCGTCATATCTTCTAATGCTTGATATGAATCTTCTTGCTTAGTGAATTTTACCATTTCAACTTTATTGAATTGGTGCATACGAATCAAACCACGCGTATCACGTCCAGCTGACCCAGCTTCTTGACGGAATGCTGGTGATAAAGCAGTCACGCTATAAGGTAATTTATCAGCATCAATAACTTCTTCGCGGAAATAGTTAGTCAAAGGCACTTCAGCCGTAGGAATCAAGGTCATATCGTCATTAGTACCAACACGATAGGCATCATCCATAAACTTTGGGTATTGTCCTGTACCATACATTGCTTCATCTTTGACAAGATAAGGCGTGATCATTTCCTTATAACCTTCTTTTTGATGTTCATCAAGCATAAAGTTATAAACTGCTCGCTCTAAACGAGCCCCTTGACCTACATAATAAACAAAACGCGCACCAGATACTTTGGCACCACGTTCAAAATCCAAAATACCTAAGTCTTCACCAATTTCAAAATGGGCTTTTGGTGTAAAGTCAAAACTAGGAATCTCACCCCACTTGCGCTCTTCACGGTTTGAGTCCTCATCTGGCCCAACTGGGATCGTCTCATTTGGCAAATTTGGGAAGTGCAAAGCGCGTTCTTTAATTTGCTTGTCTAGTGCTGTGACTTGTTCATCCAATTCTTTGATTGTGGCTGAAACTTGTTGCATCTCAGCAATCACGTCACTAGCATCTTCCTTTTGGCGCTTCTTAAGACCAATTTGATCTGACACAGTATTACGACGTGCTTTTAATTCTTCAGTTTGGACTAATAGCTCACGACGCTTCGCATCATCGGCTACCAATGCATCAACTTCTTCCGGAGCAACCCCACGCGTTGCTAAACGTTCTTTTACTTGTTCCGTCTCATGACGAATTAGCTTCATATCTAACATAACATTTACTCTCCTATTCACCCTGTAAGCCCAATTCACTAATTTTTTGGTCAATTAATGCTAATACTTTTTTTGCTGCTGACTCATCAGCCACAAAATCATATTGGTCACCATCAATACTTAACTTTGGGGACCGGTCATAAGCATCAAACCAAGCCACATAGCGTTCATTCAAACTCTTATAATAGTCGTACAATGATGGATCATTGGCTATTTGTTCATAATCACGGCCACGCTTTTTAATACGTTCTAGCATCGTATCAAAACTAACATGAATATAAATCAACAAATCCGGTGTTTTGACAATGGCTTCATCTGAAAAGTCGACTTGCTCCATAATGTTATTTAACAAATCACCATAAATTTGCACTTCAGTTTGCGTTGCTCTATCTAAGTCTGCATTTAACTTGAATAACAACAAATCTTCAAAGATAGATCGATCAATCACGTTCAATTGACTACCTTGTGCATCTTTGATGTTATCCAAACGCTTATTCAAAAAATAATTTTGCAACAAGAATCCGTAACGTTTTGGGTCCTCATAAAACAATGGCAGAATAGGATTATCATCAACGGATTCGTATAAGGCTTCGCTTCCTAAATGTTCTGCGAGCATCGTTGTTAAGCTGGTCTTCCCAGCACCAATAGTTCCCGATAGTACGATCATCCTGTTGTCCTACTTTCTTTAATCAATATTAAGTCTATTTTATCAAATTTTGCGACGACTAACACACCTAGTTTTATTAACTCGACATTTACACAAAAAATACGTCCGTACAGGAAAATTCCCACACGAACGTATTTTATTGATAAACGTTTATTCGTTCAACTAGTTACTTGTTACCAGTAACTGCATGAATACGATTAACCGCACGCATTAAGGCAGCTTGTGCACGCTCAACATCATCTGTATCGCCGGCAGCTATATGCTTTTCAGCACGTTCCTTAGCTTGTTCAGCACGCTTGACGTCAATGTCTTGCGAACGCTCTGCACTGTCAGAAACGATCGATAATTGATTTTCAGAAAACTCTGCAAAACCACCACTGATTGTAACGGTTTCTTGTAAGCTTTCTTCTTCGTTAATTATCTTCACTTCGCCAATGTGCAACGATGTAATAATTGGTGCATGGTTCGCCATGATTCCTTCTTCACCATTGATTGTATCTAGGACAACCAACGATGCAGTTTCATGTCCAAACACCACACCATCTGGCGTTACCACCTTAACATGTAGGGTGTGTTCACTCATGGCACCGCCCCCTTTGTTTAGTTAGCCATCTGAGCAGCTTTTTCAGCTACCATTTCAACGGCACCAACGTTACGGAAGGCATCTTCAGGATATTGGTCATACTTACCATCCAAAATTTCCTTGAAGCTGCGAACAGTTTCATTAAGTGGTACGTATTGTCCTGGCAATCCCGTAAATGTCTCAGCAACTGAGAATGGTTGTGACAAGAAGAATTGAATACGACGAGCACGATTAACAATCGTCTTCTCTTCGTCTGACAATTCATCCATTCCTAAGATAGAAATGATGTCTTGCAACTCACGGTAACGTTGTAGTGTATGTTGTACTTCAGTTGCGACATCATAATGCTCTTGTCCAACAATTTCTGGGGCCAAGGCAGTTGATGTTGAAGCCAACGGATCTACGGCTGGGTAGATTCCTTGTTGCGTCAATGAACGCTCCAAGTTAGTTGTTGCATCCAAGTGCGCGAATGTTGTCGCAGGAGCAGGATCAGTATAATCATCGGCAGGCACGTAAACGGCTTGGATCGATGTAACTGAACCCTTCTTCGTTGAAGTGATTCGCTCTTGTAATTGACCCATTTCAGTAGCCAAAGTTGGTTGGTAACCAACGGCTGATGGAATACGGCCAAGCAAAGCAGAAACCTCTGAACCAGCTTGTGTGAAACGGTAAATATTATCGATGAACAATAGCACATCTTGACCGTTAACATCACGGAAATGCTCAGCAATCGTCAAACCAGTCAAGGCAACACGCATACGTGCACCAGGAGGCTCATTCATTTGACCATAGACCATGGCTGTTTGTTTCAAAACGCCAGATCCTTGCATTTCATAGTACATGTCGTTACCTTCACGGGTACGCTCACCCACACCAGTAAAGACAGAAATACCATTGTGACCTTGTGCGATGTTGTGAATCAACTCTTGAATCAACACCGTCTTACCAACACCGGCACCACCGAATAGACCAATCTTACCACCACGAACATATGGTGCTAAGAGATCAATAACCTTGATACCAGTTTCTAGAATTTCTGTTGATGTTGACAACTCATCGTATGCTGGTGCATCACGGTGAATTGGGTCACGTTGTACGTCGTCTCCTAATGCTTCTCCGCCATCAACTGGCTCTCCTAGCACGTTAAACACACGTCCCAACGTTGCCTCACCAACAGGGACACTGATTGAACTTTCAGTGTCTGTTGCCGTCATTCCACGCCGTAATCCATCAGTTGAATCCATGGCAATCGTACGTACGACACCATCACCCAATGACAAAGAAACCTCAACTGTCAATGTGCTTTCATCATCTTTCTCAATAACCAAAGCATTGTTAATATCTGGAATCTTTGCATCTGATGGAAAGGCAATGTCAACAACGGGACCAATGACTTGAACAACTTGTCCGGTATTCATTGTCGTTTCCTTCCTTCATTTGTAATAAACCTGATGCTGGATACTTCTAATCCAAAGCGGCCATTCCACCAGTAATTTCTGTAATTTCAGTCGTAATTGCACCCTGACGCGCACGGTTGTACTGTAATCCAAGTGAATCAATGATTTCCTTGGCGTTATCAGTCGCTGAAGACATCGCATTTGCAGATGCCGCATGTTCAGCGGTTTTCGCATCAATAATGGCACCATAGACTAAACTCTCGGCATATTGTGGTAACACAACATCCAAAATCTTTTCAGCTGATGGTTCCATCTCATAGTCAGCCGTATACTTACTATCATCTTTAGATTCTTCCAAGTTTTCTGTTGAAACTGGAAGCATCTTTTCTAGACGAACTTCATTTGAAATACGACTCAAGAAATGCTGATAACCCACGATTAATTCATCAAAGACTTCGTTATCATACATTGTCGTGGCTGTCTTAACGATTTCACGAACCTCTGTAAAGGTTGGTACATCAGACACACCACGGTATTCGTATGCAACATCAAATCCGCGCTTCTTAAAGAAGTCGGCACCATTACCACCAACTGCCAGAATGACAACCTGATCAGGTGTTAATTGGCGTTCATTGATTCGAGCCATTAATTCCTTTAATAGCGTTGAATTATAACCACCAACCAAGCCACGGTCAGATGATAGGACTAAAAATCCCACCTTTGACACGTGTCGTTGTTCAAGCAACGTACCTGCCACATTATCAATATGAGCAGTTGCTAGGTGTGCCACAACGTCATGAAGGGCATCGGCATAAACCGTGTATGAACCACCATGACGTTGAATTTGACTTAATTTAGCAGTCGAGACCATTTGCATGGCACTCGTGATTTGACGCGTCTTTTTCGTTGAGGCAATTCGGCGTTGAATATCTTGTAAAGAAGCTGCCATTTATCGCCCCTCCTTTATTATTCTGCTGAGCCAGCAAATGTTGCTTTGAATTCCTTAATTGCTGCATCCATTGCATCTGTATCAGGCAAATTATTTGTCTCGACAATCGTCTTGAACAAATCATCGTGTGATGCATGAACAGCAGAAATTAATTCTGACTCAAAACGTAGAATATCATCAACCGCAACATCATCCATAAAGCCATGTGTCAAAGCATATAGTGATAACACTTGTTCTTCAACTGGCAATGGTTGGTGTAATGGTTGCTTCAATAGTTCAACGGTACGACGACCACGAGCTAGCTTAACTTGCGTTGCTTCATCCAAATCTGAACCGAATTGGGCGAACGACTCAAGCTCCTTGTATGAAGCCAAGTCCAAACGTAGTGTACCAGCAACCTTCTTCATAGCTTTGATTTGTGCATCACCACCGACACGAGAAACAGAAGTTCCGGCATCAATGGCAGGACGAACACCAGCATAGAATTGGTCGGCATCCAAGAAAATTTGACCGTCAGTGATTGAGATAACATTGGTTGGAATATATGCAGAAACATCACCAGCCTGCGTCTCAATAATTGGCAAGGCCGTCATTGACCCACCACCTAGTTCGTCTGATAACTTAGCCGCACGCTCTAACAAACGTGAGTGCAAGTAGAAGACATCACCAGGGTAGGCTTCACGTCCAGGTGGACGACGAAGAATTAATGACAGCTCACGGTATGCCGTTGCTTGCTTTGACAAATCATCATAAATGATTAGCACGTGCTTACCGTTGTACATGAATTCCTCACCCATAGCAGCCCCAGCATAAGGTGCTAAGTATAGCATTGGAGCTGGCTCAGAAGGGTTAGCAGTAACAACGATTGTGTAGTCCATAGCTCCCATACGACGCAAAGTTTCAACTTGTGTACGAACAGTTGAAGCTTTTTGACCAATAGCAACATAGACAACAATCATGTCTTGATCTTTTTGGTTCAAAATCGTGTCGATGGCAACTGATGTCTTACCAGTCTTACGATCACCGATAATTAACTCACGTTGACCACGTCCAATTGGTACCAAAGAATCCACAGCCTTTAGACCAGTTTGTAGTGGTTCAAACACAGATTTACGCTCCATAACACCTGGAGCTTTAACTTCAATAGGACGTGTCTTTTTTGTTTCAATTGGGCCCATACCATCAACAGGTTGTCCCAAAGCGTTAACAACACGACCAATCAGCTGCTCACCAACAGGCACTTCCATGATACGACCAGTACGCTTAACGGTATCACCTTCACGAATACTGTCATAACCACCTAGAATAATGATACCAACATCATTTGATTCCAGGTTTTGTGTCATACCATAAACACCATTCTCAAATTCGACAAGCTCACCGGCAAGGGCATTTTCTAACCCAGTTGCACGAGCGATACCATCACCAATATAGGTAACAGTTCCAGTTTCTTTAACTGTTAAGTCGTCTTGATAATTGGCTAATTGCTTTTTGATGAGTGAACTGATTTCTTCAGCTTTGATGCTCATTTCAGCAGTTCCTCTTTCTTTATAGTGTGTCTATTCATCACACACAACATCAATTTCGACTAGAATTTCGATTACTAGCGGATGATACTCTGACGAATAGCAGCTAACTTAGTTGCTAATGATCCATCCAAAATTTGGTCATTGGCTTTCACAATGACCCCACCAAGTAAGTTCTCATCAACGCTTTGCGTCAAACGCACTTCGTTAGCCTGATAACGCTGAACAAGTTTCTCTTTCAAACGTGAAACTTGATCATCACTCAATGGCACCGCTGTTTGTACCTCTGCATTCACAATACCAGCAGCTTTATGAACAAGTTCTTCATACTTAGTAATAATCGCTGGTAAGTTTTGGATACGGCGATAGTCATAGGTCATCTGAATTAGATTACCTACGACTTGGCTCGTTCCTTCAGATAAAGTCGCCAACATTTTTTTCTTAGCAGCTTCATCAATACGCAAAGATAGCAATGCTTTCGTAAATTCTGGATTTTGTTCTAATACATCACGAAGCGCTGACAATTCAGCCAACGTTTCTGTATCAGTACCTTGATCATGGGTTAATTCGAACAAAGCAACGGCATATCGCTTAGCAATCGTTGCTTTATCTAATGCCATTACTTGTTACCTAACCCTTCAATATAAGCGTCAATAAGCGCTTTTTGATCATCTAACTTTAGTTCTTTTTGGATAATCTTTTGTGCGATGGTTACTGATAGGTCAGCAACTTCACCCTTGACGCCAGCCATTGCTTCAGAACGTTCTTGTGCAATTTGTGCACTTGCTTGTTCTTTTGTAGCTTGAGCATCGGCCTGGGCGTCAGCAACGATTTGATCACGTTGCTTGCCGGCTGCTTCCTTCGCATCGGCAACGATACCATTAGCTTCAGTACGTGCCGATTGTAACTGCGTTGAACGCTTAGAAGCCATCTCTTCGGCTTGTTGACGTGCTTCTTCAGCAGTGTCTAAGTCATGAGCGACCTTCTCCGCACGTTTTTCCATCATTTTTACTACTGGACCCCAAGCATACTTCTTTAATAGAAGCATCAAAATTAGGAATGCCACTAGCACAAACAACATGTTACCCAAAGCCAACCCTTCGCTAGCACCTGCTAGAACAATTTGATTTAACATAATTTAGTTGGCCTCCGTATCTCAATTAGCGTGCAAGCAACATAAATGCAAGCGCAATCGCAATAATTGGTACGGCCTCGACTAGTCCAACACCAATGAACATGTTGGTACGTAACTTACCTTCTAATTCAGGTTGACGTGACATACCTGAAAGCATACTTGAAATAACAATACTGTTACCAATACCAGCACCGATAGCAGCGCCAGCAGCAGTAATTCCAACACCTATGGTTGCAACATCCATTTTTATAATCCTCCAATTAAATATAAACAGTTACTGTAGTTACTCTGTCTTTTCAGAAACATAGACAGTTGTCAAAGTGACGAAGACGAACGCCTGAATGGCCCCGATAAACAGTGAAAATCCTTGCCAAAGCATTGTTAGTAAAAATGCCGGTACAAACGAAACAACGCCAGCTGATTGTGCCAATTGCCACAATAGTGATAGCACCATTTCACCAGCAAAGATATTACCGAACAAACGCAATCCCAAAGTCAAAAAGCTTGTGAATTGCTCGATTAAGTTGATTGGCAATAATGCACTGAATGGTGAAAAATAAACTGACTTAACATATCCTTTAAATCCAAGCTTCTCAACTCCCAAGAAATGGGCAATGCTGATCGCAATCAATGCTAATGTCATCGTGACCAACGGATTAGCCGTTGGTGAGTTAAGGAATGTGTCGCCGCCAACACTAACGCTGAAAGCAACTCCTAACTGATTTGACATAAAGATAAACATAAACAACGAGAATGCAAAGAACTTTAAGTTATTACCAGTTTTATTTGGTAATGATCCATCAACAATATTATTTGTAAAATCAATGACCCATTCTAACATGTTCTGCTTGCTCTTACCGGATGGCTTGATTACTAACTTACGAGACATCCAAAACGCTAACAGAAAAACAACGAGCACCGAAATTGTTGTTGATATAATTACGCTCCAATCAAACGTCAACCCTGCAATGGTAAAGGTTGCGCTTTCCTCCACTGAAATTCACCTCTTTCCCTTTTGAAATATCATCAAGCGGTATACAAAATCATACAGCACCGTTTAACTTTTACCCCCTAATATTACCCCTTTTTTGAGCTAATTCAATCATTAACAATCACCCCTATTTGTCCCATTATCGAAACGCCATTTTATAAAGCTTGTTATAACACGATTTCTGTTATTCCAAAAAAGAATAGGACGAATTTAATATCCAAAAATGAAATATTCACTACAAAGAAATAGTCATAAATAAAATAAAAAAACAGCTTTTTTACAAAAACTGTTCTCAATTATTATTTTTCAGAAGCTGCTTTTTCAGGCAAAATCAAATTCAACACAATACCCAAAACTGTTGCAATAGCAACACCTGAGAACTGTACAATGTTATTCCCGTGACCAATTTGTAGGTAGGCATTTCCAATACCGATCACCAAGACTGATGAAGTGATCATCAAATTACGCTTTGAATTAAAGTCAAGTTGATTTTCAACAATGATACGTAAACCAGATGCAGCGATGACACCAAATAACAGGAATGATACCCCACCAGTTACGGCGCCAGGGATACTTTGAATAACTGCTGATAACTTACCAACGAATGAAAATAGGACCGCAAATGTTGCTGCGCCAATCAAAACGTACACTGAGTGAACTTTCGTGATTGCCATAACACCAATATTTTCACCATAAGATGTCACTGATGGTCCACCAACTAATCCAGCAAACAGAGAAGCAGCTCCGTCACCAGCTAAAGTACGGTGTAGACCAGGATTCTTGATATAATCACGTCCTGTTAAATCATCCAAAACCATCAAATGACCTAAATGCTCTGTAATCGTAACTAATGCAATTGGCGCCATGACTAATACTGCGCCCCAATGCATCACCGGTTTGTAATCAACAAATGGGATATCAAATTCTGGTAAGGCAAACCAAGCCGCATCTGCAACTGGCTTTAAATCAACTAAGCCAACCATAATTGCTAGAACATAACCAACGATAATACCTAATAGAATTGGAATCAAACCTAGAAAGCCACGCAGATACATATTAAAGAAGATCGTCACACCCAACGTAATCATAGCAACTAAAAATACGCGAATATCGTATTTACCATCTAATAACGTTGCTGATTCTGCGGCTGATCCTGATAATGACAATCCGATAACCATGATAATTGGACCAACAACGATTGGTGGTAATATTTTTTCAATCCAGTCAGTACCAATCAACCCAACAATTGCCGCCACAATCAAATAAACAATACCAACAGATATAACCCCAGTGGCAACACCTGGATAACCAGTCGTTTTCATCAAAGCAACCATGGGAATAATAAAGGCAAAACTTGAACCCATGTAAGCAGGAATTTGACGTTTCGTAATTAAAATATGCAATAGTGTTCCAACACCAGAACTAAACAGGGCAATCCCTGGGTTCAATCCAACCAACAATGGGACAAGAACCGTTGATCCAAACATTGAGAACATATGCTGTAACGACAGCCCTATCCATTGCCAGAAACCTGGCTTTTCATCCACATCTAATACGACATCACGTTTAACTTCCATCGTGTTTTTCCTTTCATATATAAACTTATAACCTGAAATAAAAAAGTTGAGGTATAAAAATACCTCAACTTGATAGTTTTCTCTAATATGATAGTTTCGCTTACCGCCAAATCAACACGACAGCACCAAAATAATCTTATTAGCCTCACAGGACCAAGTTAAAGTTATTTTCAACGGTTATAATTATATATCAGTTAACAAAATTAGTAAACAGAATTAATCAAAGGTTAAACGTTTAAATTATTATAATTTTGCAATGGCTGTCGCAATATCAGTTTCACCATCCCCCATTGGCAATAATTTGCCATAGGTATTTTCAGCATTCAAAATGCCAGCTAATACATCAGCAACATTTTCAATACTATTAGCGGTCGCTGTCTTTGGATTAAACTGCACTTTACCTGAACCGGCTTCTTCTAATAAATTACCTGGTTGCAGAATCGTATAATTTAATGTTGTGTGATCCATCAACCAATTATCAGCGAAGAACCGTGCAATATAATAATCCCTCAGTTCTTCACCCCAAGCTTTAGGATTAGTGGCTTGCCATGCACTCAACATGATAAATCGCTTAATGCCCACTTTTTCAGCCGCATTTTCTAACTTAACAGCACCAAAAGCATCGACTTGTAAGACATTCTTACCTCGCGATCCAGCAACAAAATAAACCGCATCCAACTTTAAATCAGTTAATTCAGTTACTAGTTGCTCTTCATCGACCAATAGATCAATATTAGCTAGCTCGACCTTGTCGCTATTAAACTTGTCATCCAAGTGACGGGTACCTGCAATGACTTCATGCCCTGCAGCGGCCAACTTATCGACTAATAAATGACCTACTCGTCCACTTGCACCAGATACTAAAATTCTCATAATTTCCCCTTTCCAAATAAAACAAAAAAAGGTTGGTAAAAATTTACCAACCTCCCCAACATTTCAATAATTAATAATGAAATTTTGTTATTAATGAGTACCAAACAAACGATCACCCGCGTCACCTAGACCCGGAATAATATAACCATGTTCGTTAAGTTTCTCATCCAAACCAGCTGTATAAATATCAACATCTGAATGAGTTTTTTGCACCGTCTCAACACCAATTGGAGCTGAAACTAGTGTAATCAGCTTAATTCTTGTGGCTCCACGCTTCTTTAATGCATCAATCGCCATCACAGCAGATCCACCAGTTGCTAACATTGGATCAACAACCAAAACTTCACGTTGATCAATATCTTCAGGCAACTTTACAAAGTACTCCACTGGCTCAAGTGATTCTTCATCACGATACATACCAATATGTCCAATTCGAGCGGCAGGGATTAACTTCATAATACCGTCAACCATTCCCAAACCAGCACGCAAAATTGGTACAATTGCTAATTTCTTACCAGCAAGTGTTTTTTGTGTTGTCGTTGCAACAGGTGTTTCAATAACCACATCTTCAACTGGTAAATCACGTGTTACTTCATAAGCCATCAATGAAGCAATTTCGTCAACAATTTCACGAAATTCTTTTGTACCAACATCTTTATTACGAATAATCGTTAATTTGTGTTGAATTAGTGGGTGATCAAAAACCGTTAGCTTACTCATTTCAAAGCTCCATTTCATTTTTCTCTATTATACGCTTTTTTAATTTGCGTGTTCAATCCCCGATAGCGGGAATCGACTTGTTAAGTCCAATACTGACTGTTCAACTGATGCAAGGGTCGCTTCATCTTCTGGATTAGCTAGCACCTGTAAAATCAACTCGGCAACTTCTTTAGCATCCGCTTCTTTGAAACCGCGGGTGGTAATGGCAGGTGTTCCAATACGAATACCTGATGTCACAAATGGACTACGTGGTTCATTTGGAATAGCCTCTTTGTTCGTTGTAATATGCACACTATCTAAAATATTTTGAACCTTTTTACCAGAAATACCTGTCTTTGTCAGATCCAAGTTAAACAAGTGATTATCTGTACCGCCTGAAACAACGCGTACAAGATCTGATTGTGCAAAAACATCGGCCATCGCTTTAGCATTAGCAACAACTTGTTGGCCATATACCTTAAAGCTTGGTTGCATTGCTTCATAGAAAGCTGTTGCTTTACCAGCAATCACATGTTCTAATGGTCCACCTTGTGTACCTGGGAAAATTGCTGAATTAATTGCCTTACCCAATTCTTTTTTGGCCAAAATCAAGCCACCACGTGGTCCCCGTAATGTTTTATGCGTTGTTGATGTCACAACATCAGCAATCCCAACTGGTGATGGATGCACACCTGCAGCAACTAAACCAGCAATATGAGCCATATCAACCATTAAGTAGGCACCCACAGAATCAGCAATTTCACGGAATCGATCAAAATCAATAAAACGTGAATAAGCTGAAGCACCAGTAACAATTAGCTTTGGTTGGTACTCTGCTGCTAATGCAGCCACTTGATCATAATCAATTCGCTCGTCATCATTTAATCCATAGGCATGGAATTGATAAGTTTTACCAGAAAAGTTAACTGCAGATCCGTGTGTTAAATGACCACCAGCATTAAGGTCAAGTCCTAAAACATGATCACCAGGTTCTAATAAGGCAGCATAAACAGCAGCATTTGATTGTGAACCAGAATGAGGTTGCACATTAGCATACTCTGCTCCGAATAATTCTTTGACACGATCAATCGCTAATTGTTCTACTTGATCAATATACTCCGTACCACCATAGTAACGCTTATTAGGATATCCTTCAGCGTACTTATTCGTTAGAACACTCCCTTGAGCAGCTCGTACGCCTGCAGATGCAATGTTTTCTGAAGCAATCAACTCGATATTATGTTCTTGACGATCGGCTTCACGATCGATTGCAGACCATAGTTCGGGATCAAAATCACGGTAATTTGTCATTGGGGTTGACCTCCTTTAAGTCAAAAAAGCTTAAACATGTAACAACTCACTAATCCAGTGTCCACCTGATGCTTTACCTAAGCGGTTATTATAAGCGCCATTCACATCAACTTGTGGCATAGCAGCAACAAGAATCGTTTGCACATCCTTCTTATCATCAAAATAACGCAAACCGGCAAATAATTTTGCTGCAGCTGTGTCATTATTATCACCTAATGACCAAATAAAATCCATCCCTGCTAGCTGATGCTTTTCAATTAGATCATTCGTCAACATCAGTCCAACTGGTTCTAATTGTGACTGCATCCAAATAATTGCTTGTGTCCAATCTTCTGGTGCAACCATATAAACTGCTTTATCAGGGGCATAGTGGCGATATTTCATTCCTGGTGCTTTGGGCGTTTCGTCATCAGCAACGTGATGAACTTCAGAATCAATAGCCATCCCAATGACCGCTTCTATTTGTGCTGGCGTAATTTTTCCAGGACGCAAAACTGCTGGCATACCCGATGATAAGTCTAACACCGTTGACTCAACACCAATCTTAGTTGGCCCATCATCTAAAATACCCGCAATTTTACCATGTAAATCATGGTAGACATGCTTGGCCAATGTTGGTGAAGGTTTTCCAGATGTATTGGCTGAAGGTCCAACAAGTGGCTTACCACTCTCACGAATCAATTGGCGAGTAGCATCATTGTCAGGCAAACGAACGGCTACTGTATCTAGTCCACCAGTGACTGTCATTGATAATACGCCTGGTTTTACTGGTAAAATCATAGTCAATGGACCTGGCCAGTAAGCCGACATCAATTTTTGTGCACGCTCATTAACAATTGCAAAATCAGACACTTGTTCTGGATCCGCAACGTGCACAATCAAAGGATTATCTGAAGGACGACCTTTGGCTGCATATACTTTACCAACTGCCTTTTCATTATAAGCGTCGGCACCAAGCCCATAAACAGTTTCTGTCGGAAAAGCGACTAACGAACCACGTTTAATCGCACGCGCCGCCGCGTCCATTTCGTTAACTGTCCATATTTTTGTTTCTGTCATTTCTACATCTCCCGCAATACTTTAATCATTCGATCATGACCACTTAAATCTTGATGTAACGTTACTGTGACCTGAGGTAATGTTCCAAATAAATCAACAAGTTTGCCCCCTTGTTGATAACCGATTTCAAAGTAGGCAGCCCCACCTGGCTTCAAAAAAGTCAGCAGGTCTGTTGCCATTTTCTTATATAACGCCAATCCATCATCATCCGCGTAAAGGGCAACGTCTGGTTCAAACATAACCACTGATTCATCCATCACTGATTGTTCACCACGGCTAATGTAAGGTGGGTTAGCAACAATAATATCAAAAGTGCCTGTAACATCTGTAAACAGATCACTTTGCACCAACTGTACTGCTGGCGCATATAACTGCGCATTTTCTTTCGCAACGGCCAAAGCATCTGTTGAGATATCAGTACCCGTAACATCCCAATTCGTACGCTCTGCATTTAGTGAAACAGCAATTGCACCAGAACCAGTACCAATGTCTAATACTCGTTGTTTGGTATTTGATGGATGGTCTTTGAGCACCCATTCCACTAGTTCTTCCGTTTCCTGTCGTGGAATCAACACACGGCGGTCAACTTGAAATTCACGTCCATAAAACGCAGCATGTCCAAGTGCGTATTGCACTGGTTGACCACCTTTAATGGCACGAACAGCGACCATAAAGCGTAGTCGTTTTTCATCTTCTAGAACCGTATTCAAATTGTTTCCTAATTGTGCGTAATTCCAATCCATCATTCCTGTTAACAAATAATCGATTTGAGCCATACGCTCTTCTTGATCATGAATATAGGGTTCTAATTGCCAATCGCCCCATTCACGAACAGCTTGAATCGTCCATTGTTCATCAAACATACGTTTATTCTATCCTTGCTTCAAGGCTTCCAGCTTTGCTGTCTGATCAGCAATCAACAAAGCGTCGATGACATCTTCTAATTCACCATTCATAATACGATCCAACTTATTCAATGACAGACCAATACGATGATCAGTCACACGATTTTGTGGATAATTGTATGTACGAATACGTTCAGAACGATCACCAGTTCCAACAGCTGTCTTACGTTGTTCAGCATACTCAGCTTCATTCTGTGATGCGTAGTAATCGTAGACACGTGTCTTCAAGATTTCCATCGCCTTAGCACGGTTCTGCTGTTGTGAACGTTGATCTTGCATGGCAACAACAATACCAGTTGGTAAGTGGGTCATACGTACCGCTGATGATGTCTTGTTAATGTGTTGTCCACCAGCACCAGATGAACGGTAAACATCCACACGCAAATCCTTGTCTTCAATCTCAATATCAACATCTTCATATTCTGGCATCACACCAACTGTAGCTGTCGAAGTGTGCACACGACCAGCAGATTCAGTTTCGGGTACTCGTTGCACACGATGGGCACCATTTTCAAACTTTAACTTTGAATAAACATTATCCCCAGTGATCATCAAGACAATTTCTTTATAACCACCAATTTCGGTCTTGTTTTCATCAATGATTTCAACTGTCCAGCCTTCTTTTTCGGCATAGCGAAGATACATGTCATAAAGATCAGCCGCAAATAAAGCACCTTCATCTCCACCAGCTGCACCGTGAATTTCCATGATAATGTTCTTATCATCATTTGGATCCTTAGGCAGTAGTAAAATCTTGATTTGCTCTTCTAATGATTCTTTTTCAACACGTAAGTCTTTTAATTCTTCCTTGGCTAACTCTTCAAGTTCAGAATCATTGGCTTCTTCACGCAAAATCTCTTCATTTTCTTCGATACTTTCAACGACTTGCTTGTAGTGCTTGAAAGTTTCAACCGTCTCACGCAGACTACCCTCTTCTTTAGATAGCACCAAAAAACGTTTTGTATCGGCAATAACATCGGGATCAGAAATCATTTCGCTGACTTCGTCATATCGATCCACAACAGATTGCACTTTTTCAAAAATTTCATCCATGTGTTTTTTATTCCTTTATTTTTATTTTGTATTTAATCCAGTCCGACGGGCTAATGCTTCTAAATCAGGATGATTATAATGGTTACGGCAGACCGGCATGTAGGCCTCATCCCCACCAATCTGAACTTGTTCACCTTCGTAGACCGGTTGCCCGTTTGAAATGCGCAAGTTCATAACGGCTTTACGACCACAAAATGAACAAAGTGTTTTCATCTCTTCGATTTTGTCAGCATAAATTAGTAATGCTTCTGAACCAGGGAATAACTCGTTAAACGCATCGTTTTTCAATCCAAAAGTTAGTACTGGAATATTTAATTCATCGACTACCCTGGTTAATTGCAAAACTTGTTCTTTGGTCATAAACTGCGCCTCATCAATCAACACAGCGGCAATTGAATCACTTTCTGAAATCAATTTAAACAAGTCGTCTGTGGGATGAATCGCCTGTGCTGCACGCTGCATACCTATTCGTGAGGCAATTGCACCCACTCCTGATCGGTCATCAAGCGCACTTGTTAGGAGCAAAACGCGTCTTTGTTGCACTTCATAATTATGTGCAACTTTCAAAATTTCAATGCTTTTACCACTGGCCATTGCACCATAACGAAAGAATAATTGCGCCATCTTTTTCTGCCTTTCTCCTGTAAAAATCCAGTTTGCACTCCAGTCTAGTATAACAAAAATGTCAATAAAAAAAAGAGAATGGCGTTATCGTTCCATCCCCCTGTTTGATTATGCAAAATTGCCTAGAAAAATTCCGGCGTAATCGCTGCAATTTTATCTTGCCAATTAACATCTGGATAGCGTCGCTCTAAAGCTAGTTGCAAGATGTGTAAGGCTAAATTACCATTACGAGTCAAGATAGGACCATGGAAATATGTCCCGTAAACGTTGCGGTACACCAAACCTTCACCACCGTCTTCACCATTGTTACCATTACCCTTGATAACTTTACCAAGTGGGCGTTCATCATCTCCTAAGAAAGTACGTCCTTGGTGGTTTTCAAATCCACGGTATTCCAAGTCATTCACTTCATCATGAATGGTTATGTTACCGATGAAACGATTATCCGGTTGATTTAATGTATAGTGACTTAGCGCGCCGATACCATTTACTCTAGTACCATCAGCTAGCAAAAAATACTGTCCTAATAGTTGGAAACCACCACAAACCCCTAAAAATGGGCCATCAGTTTCAATATATTGTTTCAACGCAGGTGCTTTATCTGGCAAATCATCAGCCACAATCATTTGCTCGTAATCCTGACCACCACCAAATAGCACAAAATCATAAGTTGTCGGATCAAAATCATCTCCTAATGAGATAATTTTTTCATCCACTTCGACCCCAATTTGATGCGCATAATATCTGAGAGCAACAATATTCCCAAAATCACCATACGTATTCATCAAATCACCGTATAAATGTGCTGTATGTAACTTATAATCAGCCATTGGCTTATTCCCCCATTCCTGTATGAATATAACCTTGTTGCTTCAATTCAGTACGTAACTGTAACATTGCCGTATACGTTGCAAGTATATAAACGCGCTTGGTTGGCATTTTTTCAATCGCTGGCACAATCTGCTTTAAGTCTTGATAAACCGGATGATCGCCAAAGTTAGCCATCTTCAAGCGAACATACAAATCTTTATATCGTTCACCACCTGTTGCTACTGATTGGATGCCAGTATCGTGTAATGACTCAAAATCCGCATCCCAAATCCAACTGGTATCAATACCATCAGCATAATTTGCATTAAGCAAGGCAATCATTGAGAAAGGTTGATCATCCGTTTTCATCATGTCAATGACCTGATTTGCACCCACCGGATTTTTGATTAAGACAATCGTAACTTCTTTATCATCGACTTTAACTGCTTCTTGACGTCCAAATATTTGCGCATTAGATGAAAATGCTTGCTGAATCTGGTCAGCTGATACACCCATAAAACGCCCGACAGCATATGCTGCTAGCGCATTATAAATATTGTACATACCACCAATTTCAATTTGGAAAGTTTTACCATCAATATCAAAATTCGATGAAATTGGTGTTAGTTTATTAAGCTTTGTGACTGCATAATCTAAGGCTGGACGCTTAAAATCATCAGTAACTGAGAAATAATCTCCTTGATTACCGAATGTTATAAAGTGATAATGCAAAATTGAATGGTCTGTTGGCGATAACACACCGTCAGTATTATGCGGTGCTTTCATGTCACCAGTAGCCAGTACATGATTAAAGCCATAATAGACTTTTGGATTTGGTAAATCTCCCCGCATAAAAATTGGTGAATCCGCATTCGCAATAACAGTTGCTTCAGGAAATAAACGAATTCCCTTTAATATCTTTTCATATGTTGTATAAATCTCACCATACCGATCCATCTGATCACGGAAAATGTTTGTTAACACAAAGGCTTTAGGTTTTAATTGTTTAGCAACTGCCTCCACGTTGGCTTCATCGACTTCTAGTAAAGCCACCGGGCGTTGTTGTTTATCTGTGACCTTTGATGTCAACATCGTTCCTGTAATACCCTGCATCATATTCGAACCCGAAGGATTAGTAATGACATCAGCATATTTTTCTCGTAAGACGCGCGTTGTTAACGTTGTTGTCAAAGTCTTACCATTCGTTCCCGTAATCAGAATAACATCATATTTTTCAGCATAGCTTTGCATAACATTGGGATCGATTTTTGTTGCTAACTTACCAGGCAATGATGTACCACCCCGACGTAAGATATCATGCAATACAGTATATGTTCCCTTCCCAACCAAAGTTGCTAATCCACTTTTAAGGCTCATGTTATCCTCCTAATTGTGCAAACAAATCACGCACGCCTTTATCTGCAATATCTTTTCAATAATCATCTATCAAATTTTACCATTTTGAAATAAAGAAAGACACCACTGTTTATGCAACAGTTAGCGCCTTTAATATAAATGTTACTATCCTATTTTTACAGTGACTTAGGTCCTGGTGTCGATGTAATTAGTGTGGCATGTCCATTGAGTTTCCATGTCTCAACATCATTCGGCAAAATAAAACTGATTCCTTTTGCCAAGTGATAAGTCACACCAAAGACGGTTAATTCAACATCGCCATCAACCACTGTTGCCAATGTATAGGGAGCCGTTGCATCCACCGTTGCACGACCAGCAATTTGCCACTTCACCACATTAAAGTATGGGGCTGTAACTAACTCTGTGAACGTTAAATCTTCAATATGTGAAACTTTTTGCGTTGGTTTATTAGGAATAAATGGCACAGTTGTCACATTTTTAGCGTCAGCCAAATGCAAATCACGCTTAGCACCTGTCTTGGCATCAACCCGATCAAAATCATAGACTCGGTAAGTCACATCTGAAGATTGCTGTGTTTCTAACGTCAAAACACCCTCACCAAGCGCATGCAACGTACCAGAAGGAACATAAAAGAAATCGCCAGCTTTCACAGGAACCTTCTGTAACAAGTTATCCCAATCTGCCTCATCAACTTCTTGATCAAATGTTTGTTTGTCTTGTGCTGTATGGCCATAATAAATAGTAGCACCTGGTTCAGCAGACAAAATATACCATGATTCGGTTTTCCCTAACTCACCTGCATGTTCGCTAGCATACTCATCATCCGGGTGGACTTGTACTGATAAATCACGATGAGCATCTAAAATTTTTACCAACAAAGGAAATGGTCGATTTACATCTTCATTAGCAAACAGTGCTGGCTCATCACGCCATAGTTCAGCCACAGTTTTACCCGCATATTTACCGTTGGTGACGGTAACTGGACCATTAGGATGTCCAGAAATTACCCACGCTTCACCAGTACTTTCTGATGGTATATCAAAATCATAAACGTCACGTAATGCGGTACCACCCCAAATTTTTTCATGTAATGCTGGTTTTAATATCAATGGTTCTGTCATAATGTCCCCCGACTAATTACCATAATTAATTACTTATTCAACGACAAATAAATAGCTGATAACCATCCTTGCTGCGCAACATGGTACCATGTAACGCCTGAAGGATCGACGACTTGTTCCGTCACTTCTACCGAAGTACCATGCTGCATGCGACCAATTTCATGTCCATACGGCTGTGAATAAACGACCACTTCTTGACTAGGAATATAGTCGATTTTACCCTGAGCACTGATTGGCGTTGGCTGCCAAACTGTTGGTCGCTTCCATTCAGCAACCGGTTGATTATGCTGACCATCATTATCAGTGAGCTTCATAGTCTGCATATCATACTTGATCCATCTTGAATCAGCTAATTGATACCAAAAATCACCTGTTCGTGTCGCCATACGTTGCGAAACCTTAACAACAGAGCCAGACCACAATTTCTGACCAGTTTCGGTTAAATCTTCCACATCAACAACAGGCTGTACATTTTCTAAAATACGTAAATATTTATGTGTCAGCTGCTCTGTTACAGCGACATCCTCACGTTGATAGTAAAATGTCGCCGAATACATGGTTTGTTCATCAAAGGTTCCTGTTAACGTCCCCTCTGAAGACACAAAACGGTAACCTGATATTGATTCCGGATCAATTGAAAAAGTGTCACCAATATAACCTTCAATCAATCGTGCACGTGTCAGCGCACTTTTTGTATCAACATCTTTTGCATACACCCATACGGGCATCCCTTTTAGTTGAAAGTCAGCCATCTGCGCTGCCCCCTAATCGTCATTTATTAACTCTATCATACCAATTAAATGAATTTTTTTCTTGTTTTATTGACATCCTTTTACTTTTTATTTAATAATTATTCTCGTCCAGAATAATTATTAAATTTTATTCATTTATGCGGTTGACTTTTAATTTATCACAGTGTATATTTAATGTATTCGCTGGTTAATTATTGCTCTGTAGTTCAGTGGTAGAATAACTCACTGTTAATGAGGAGGTCGCTGGTTCGAACCCAGCCAGAGCAGTTATATAAAAGCAATACCAAGACTATCTCAAGGCATCACTTTTATATTCAGGTAAATTAAAGAAATTTCATTTACCTAGTTGACTTTTAATCATAAGCGTTGTATATTTATCACATTGCTTGATGCGATGATTGCTCTGTAGTTCAGTGGTAGAATAACTCACTGTTAATGAGGAGGTCGCTGGTTCGAACCCAGCCAGAGCAGTAATTAAAAAAGCCGAGACACAAGTTGTTGTCTGAACTGAACCCCGTAAGTTGGAGTAATTTCCAAAACTTACGGGGTTTTACTATGTTTTCAAAAGAAGTACAAATTGAAGCAGTCACGATGTACCTACA
>NZ_BJEC01000006.1 GCF_005405465.1 Weissella thailandensis | reverse complement strand
ATCATCTTGATATCGTTTCATTGGAATGCTCCTATCTTGTTTTATTAATTATGGCACAACTGTTCAGAAATTTATGTACCAAATACTAGGATAGGAGCACTATGCCCACGAGGACCAACGACTGTATCTAGTTCAAAATCGCCGATGCGATTACGTTGATTAATCATCATGGGACGCTGTTCAATTGATCGCCCCAAAGATTGATTATATTTGGATCGTTGGTCAACGTTACGCCGTTGGCGTACGCCATGTTCAGGTAGATCATTCAAGGAGAAACCAATTCTCCCCTGATTTAGCCAATTATAAATAGATTTAGTAGCTAGTTTAAATTCGTGAGCAATCACTCCTGGTGACCAGCTTAGACGTAAATGGGTGAGAATTTTTTTACTTTAACTCATCGCTCAGCTTAGTTTTCCGACCACATCGTGATCGCTTGTATTCGGCATCTGTTTGTGCTAATTCAGACTGATAAGGTTGACATCGAGATAATTCATAAGGAATTTTTGACGGTGATCGGTTCAGCCGAACGCCCATTTGGATATTGGACAGCCCTAGTTCACAAAAGGTTTCGATTTTAATTCGTTCGGAATAGGTTATACTAGACAAAAGACCATCTCCTAAAAGATGGGTTTGTGGTAAACACCATTTTAAAGGAAGCTGATCTTTTTTGTCCGAACAGCGTTCGGATTAATTTTACAATCTACCATAACTGCTATACTAAAAGTGAAAAGAAGAGGAGTGATCATTTTGAAATTGTATCAAAGCCTTACCCAAGTCCAAATCAACGAACAATTCGCTGGTCAAGCAACCAACTACAAGCTTTCCACGACCCTTGATAAGCCGCTGAACTACGATCCAACGATTCTCTATTAGTATTTGGATACCGTCCTGAAACCGGGCAGTCGCCACGACGAAAACAACTTGCGCTACGTGACTGATCCGGGCTATATCGGCGAAAACTTTAATTACCAAGGCGTCCCGTTTACTTCGCATTACTTCGCGCATGACCGAATTCGACGAGAAGATGGCCTTCGCACGCAAACTGGTGGCCGACCTTAATCGTCATTTATCTGTCAACGTCAAACCGGAAGATGAAACTATCGAACTGGTCTTTGTTGACTAAAGCAACCGTGTTACCCTCCTTTCCTAGTCGCAATGCTTCTCTCCTGATCATTTGCGGCTAAGTACCCAGTCAAGCATGCTTAGTTGCAACAAAAATGACCGTCTACTTTTTGGTAGGCGGTCATTTTTGTAGATGTAAAGCACGAATCCGCAGCTATACCGCTTTCTTCGCGACTTCCTTTGGTAACGTCAACGCCAACAGCAAGCCAATCAGGCCCACGCCAGCAAACACAGCGAAGGTAACAGCAAAACCGCCAGCATGACTTCGCAGCGTGGTTTGCATGCCATCCAACAACACTGTGGCGAACATGACACCGGCAGAACCGAATAACTGACGAGCCGTCGTTGTAACCGCAGTGCCGTCTGCCACGAGCTCATTCGGCAAAGCATTCGCGCCAGCTGTCACTGAAGGCATCATCACAAAGGCATTGCCGGCTTCAGTCGCCATCGCCAACATAATTGCCCAAATCAGCGGTAAATGATGGGCAAAGACTGCTAACAGACCAAAGCCGCCAGTAATCAACAACATGCCAATCATGGCCACGACACGCGGTCCAAAGCGATCCAGTAGGCGCCCGCTAATTGGATTCAAAATACTCAGCAACACCGCAGCTGGCACTAAGGACAAGCCAGAAATCAACGGTGACAAACCAAGTAGCGTTTGAAAGTAAAGCGGCATCAGGATAGTGGTGACAATCAAACCGACGTATGAAATTCCGGTCAGAAACATCGCTTTAGTAAACATACCAGTGGCAAAAACTCGCATTTGCAACATTGGTGGTTGGCGATTCAATTGCCGAACAACGAAAATACCAGCTGCCAGGACGCCTAAAATCAACAAACCAACCACGCCAACAGTTAAGCCTTTTTTCGACAAAGCACCCAAAGCATAAAGTAGAATTGGAAAACTTGCGGATAAAAGGAAGGACACCCAGTCCAGTTGCGTCGGTTGCAATGGCATGACAGACGCAATGGTCACCGTTGAAACGGCCAGCACAAGCAGCGAAACGACCAAGAAGAACAAGAATAAAGTCTGCCAAGGGAACCATGTCAGCAAAACACCGGAAATAATCGGACCGACTGCCAAGGCTGAGCCCATGACCAATCCCGCCGTGCCCATCACCCGACCACGCTCCCTATGCGGCGTAATCGTCAGCAACACGGTCTGGAAACTCGGGAAAATAATCCCGACCGCAATCGCTTCAAGCAACCGGCCAATCATGAGCACGGTAAAACTCGGTGCCCAGATACATAAGCCTGTCCCAATGGCAAAAATGAGTTCAATCGCTTGGAAAAGCCGTTGGAAAGTAACATTATGCAACAGCCATGGGCTAACCGGAATCATCAAGGTCATCACCAACATAAAGCCGGTTGTCAGCCAAGCAACTGTATCCGCCCCTAAACCAAAAGCTTTCATAAAAGCAGGATAAGCGGTGCTTAAAGAAGACTGAGAAATTGACATCGAAAAGGTGCCTGTCAGTAACGTGGCGACAAAAGCCCCGCGATGTTTGATCGTTGGAGAGTGCATATTAAAACCATCTTTTTCTATATTAGTATTGTGGGACGTTTACATTTTCATTCCCATTTTTTCATAAGACTGCATACCGCCCATCCAAATCTCAGATGGTTTGACGCCACGTTCTTTAGCCAAGGCCATCATTAACGTATCCATATCCATCAATTTATATTCTTGCTTTGGCTTGGCTGGATCGAATGTTTCAATCTGTGCCATCATTCCGCCATCTTCGTGCTCAATGATATGGCAGTGATACATATAAACCCCTGGCAAATCAAAGCGAACCAGCAGCCGAACCGTTTCACCAGGATTCACGCCAACGGTATCTTTGAAACCATGTTCATTTGGATACGGCGCATGCCCATTCCGCGACAAGACTAAGAATTGGGTTCCATGCACATGGAATGGATGAACCATTCCAGGCGCATCATTGCTATTGGTAACATCCCAGTACTGGGATTTGCCAATTGGTTGCGTGGCATCAATCCGCTGCATGGCAAACTTTTTTCCATCAATCGCAACACCTTCGTCCATCCCCTGCATCACAACGTGGCGAACTGGCAAAGCCGGGTCAACCACTGGTGCCTTCACATCGAACAACTTATCAGGCAAGGTAGTCTGATCCGGTTTGAACGCATGAATGCGGAACTTTAGCAATGGCACATCATCCGTATATAAGGTGACCTCGTCGCCTTCATGGTATTGGCCAAAATCAACAATCACTTCGGCACGCTCAGCACAAGTCAGCATCAAATGGGTAAATTTGACCGGCTCCGGTAACAGTGAGCCATCCCCGCCAATTTGCGTAAATGGTAGGTCATCGGAAAAATGCAACCGCCATTCACGGCGATTAGAACCATCCAGAAAACGCAACCGGACCTTTTGCGTGGTGACATCAAAATAGGGATTGATTGTACCGTTAATCATTGCAGTTGGCCCAGCAACACCGTCAGGATCATAATCAGCCCGGTAGTCCCACTGGTTGTTCTCATGAAAACGCCGGTCTTGCAAAATGACCGGAATATCGTCAACGCCATAGTTCCTTGGCAATGGCAGGCTGACTTCATGGTCGTCTTTGACAATCACCATAGCAGCCAAACCATGCCAAACCTGCTCGGCTGTGGATGGGCACGGATGCGCGTGCAGCCACAAAGTCGTCGCCGGTTGTTCCAATGTGAAGTCGATATGCTTACTTTCACCCGGATAAACCGGTGCATGGCATCCGCCATCAACATAAGGGCCACTGACATTAGCCCCATGCCAATGAAAAGTGGTCAACTCAGGCAGGGTGTTTTTCAGTGTCACATGCGTATGTTGACCACGGCGATACACAATCGTCTGACCTAACAGACTGGTATTATAGCCCCACGTCTTGGTCTTCGCCCCAGGTAACAGTTTCGTTTCCCCAGCCTCTGCTGTCACCGTGTAATAAACGTCGGTCGCCGTCTCTTTATCCGGTTTCAACAACGGCGGCACATTTAAGGGCTTCTCAGGCGCATCACTGACCTCAAGCGGCACGTAGCCGCCATCGTGGAGATCAAACGCTGGCTCATCAAAGAAATAGTTCATATAGGTTTTCATCGTGATTTCCCCCTCTGACAAGAATTTTAACACTTTTTAGAGTTGCCATAAACATAATTTAGAATTAATCTAAAGTAGTATCGAAAAATGGTATAGGTCTTATCCATACACTTGAGGAGGATTTTCATGCAACAAATGTTATCAAAAAGTTGACTTTTTCCTACCGATTATGTGCAATTAAATCATGTAACTATTTAAAATCAGGGATAAGATCATAAGCATGAGTTTTGACTTCCATGACCGCGTTTATTTGTTGTTTAATCCTCTCGTTATCTTCCTTATCGGTATAACTAACCCAGTTGATATGCTCTAGCCAATCAAAGTAAGCGTGCTTTCCTTTTCCATAACTATTTCCAAATAATAGGCAAGGTGTTCCTGTTAGAACGGAAAATACCATTGCATGCCAGCGATCTGTAATAATTATTTTTTGGTGCGAGAATAGTTCTAGTTCTGAATCAAATAATGCCTCCCGAGTAATAGGTGTTATCTTTTGTGGTTCGTCTAGAACGGTATCAACTCATTTTATAGGGCGTTCATTTCCTAAAATATCTTTTATATTGTCAATCGTATTGTCAATCGTACTTTTTTTAACAACTTTTTCTGAATCATGCCGTAAAACGAATAAAGCCCCATTTCGATTGAAATTCCAGTTAACAGGTTTCATATATAAAACCATGTCAGGTGTAAAAATGACTGGGTTATCAAACGTTGATTGCATACGATGAAAACTTTGAGCATCACGTGCCACTAACACGAGATTAGGATTTTTCCGGTAAGCCTCTTGACTCTTTTGTTTTTCAATCTCACCATCTTCATTGTTTTCAAAATGTATTGATTGAGGTGATCAAAAATATTTTCTTCATCATTAGATTTAGGATCATCCTTTTTATTTTGCTATGATCAAAATTCCCCTTTTATTTCAATGTTTGATTCGAGTTGTGATCCAAGAAACAATAATTACTAGAATAACTGCTCCTATGATAGAAGGCACTAATGCCATGCCAGCAAGACTAGGCCCCCAGTTACCTAACAAACTTTCGCCTAACCATGAGCCAATTAATCCAGCAAGTATATTGCTAATCCAACCCATAGCAGCACCTCGACTAGTAAGCACTCCGACTACTGCTCCAATTATTGCACCGACTATTAAGGTCCAAATAATTCCCATTTTCTATTCTCCTTTTTGCTTTTAAAATATTCTAGTTATATCACTTACTAGATAATATAGTTTAATAATGCTTACAAAAATTAATACAGGATATTTTCAAAGTTTTTAATGCTCTTATACTAAAAAAAATGAAATTAGAAGTGACAGTGAAAGTAGATGACCTGTGTGAAACTCTGGTGTTGAACCAACGTGAATTTGCTAGTTTAATCCACAATTGTACGCGTTGAAAATGGCTCTATAAACGCATCAACAAGCATACTTTCCGAGATAGTCCAAGCTACTCATTAACGCTTAACCGTTCAATCTATTCCTGCGTTTTAAGGCTCATTATATCGTTAATAAAAACAGTCCCATTATCTAGCAATTTGATAATGGGGCTGTTTTAATATATCTGTAAGGGGTTATTTAAAAATGAACCCTATTAGAAGGTTATCCTCTAGTCATGAACGATTGTTTGCATTTAGAATCTCGCGTCAGTGATCATATAATCGATCAACCGTCACACCAAAATAATCTGTGGGATGCTCATAGCTCTTACTCTTTAACCTTTCAATCGCAGTCGGTTTAAATTCATTTTTTTCCACCCCGGTTCCTTCTTTTTTTTAGATAGACATTCACGTGGTGAACAGTGACATTAAGTAAGGTGCTCTTATGCTAGATTTACAGGGCAGAAGAAAATCTGTCTCAAATATTGACTTCAATCTATCAAGCTTTTGACAGAATATGAAGGCGATTTCAAATACGAATTCGTTAAAAAAACCGGTATGAAACTTGAATTCAAAGTAACCCCTGATAACGATTTGGATGCCGCTGCTAAATTTGCCAAGAACTTAATTAAAGGTGAAACTTGGGGTACCGTACTTTTCTTTCAAGCAATTGCTGAGTAATGTTCATATAAATAAAGACCGGGGAGTGCAATAATCCCGGTCTTTTTGTTTACTTAATTTTCGAAGATCACCTTATTTTTCTACAAACAAACTTCTGAAAAATTCTCCCCGTGCTGATTAGCTTTAGCTGCCACGGCATCACGTTGATTCAATTGAAAAACGTGTTCGCGCGGATCACTTTCCGTACCGAAACTGGCAAATCGATGTGCCAGGTGATGGTCCAATAGAAATTGATCAAAGCGCACGCCCTCATCATGTAAAAAGTCATGATTGGCGGTCAGTACAAAAACTGGTGGAAAATCAGGCGTCACATAGTTTTCTGTATGCAGTTCCTGATCATATTTATGCATCATTTCTGGTGTAAAATAGGTGCTCATCAAACTGTCCGGTGTTATGGCACCAGGACGTTTTACAAAATAAAAGCCACTATTCAGTGCTCCACCTCGGACAACAAGTTGCCCACTAGAGACTAATCCCAGCGCCTTACGATATTTAGGATTCGCATATGCTGTCAAATACTGATAGGCGAGCGTGCCACCCGCACTATCGCCAATGATGAAAACATTATTTGTATCTAAATGATAGTCTTGCCCGTGATCAGCAACCCATTTTGCGACGAGTGCCGTATCTTTCAGTGCGCCTGGAAAAATGGATTGAGGTGCCAGCCGATAATTGAAATTAACAACGCCAAATCCATGTCTCGCCCAACCAAGGCAGTAATGCTGATAAAGCTCTTTGGACCCGTATACGTTCCCCCCACCATGAATATCGATAATGGTAGGCACACTTTGTGTCACATCTTTAGGTGTATAAACATCTAACAAATTTTCTTCACCAGCTGGACCATAACTGATGTTGTCATATCGTTTGACATCCGGAAACTCCGTTGGTAGTCCTGCATCTCATTTCTCATCTGAAGCGCGCCACTGATCTGTTGTGCGTTTAATATCGTCTAGTACTGCTTGTGTCACTTTCATTATGAATTTCCCCTTTACGTTCAAAATTGAAACTCATGGGCCTAATTAAGGTGTCAATCGTCTCTGGTTGTGTTATACACCTTTAATATAAGCCTTATCACAGAAATATCAAATCTTATTAAAACATACACATAATTCACTCTTTCGAATGATTCATGTGCCTGAATTATTTTATTTATACCCAATCGCAATCGTATCTCAAATGTTGCCTAAGTAACTGAATAAAAATAGTCCAATTTATTGACTTCTGAGCAAAAAGGAAGAGATGATTTTTTAAATTATTTCATCTCTTCCTTTCCTGTGAAACTATTGTATTTTTACACGATAAGGTCATTCAATTATTTCATGTGCCAAATAACTGTTTATTTTGGATCTAATTTCAATGTCATAGCATTGATGGCAACAATTACAGTCGAAAGTGACATCAAGACGGCACCGACTGCTGGACTTAATGTTATGCCGATTGGTGCTAGTATTCCTGCAGCTATTGGGATCGCGATAAAGTTATACCCTGCTCCCCAAACAAGATTTTCTTTCATCTTACGTGTGGTCTTCTGAGCCAACTCGATAAAGGATTCAATGTCGCCAGGGTCTGACTGTGTCAAGATGACATCGGCTGAATCCAATGCTACTTGAGTTCCGGCACCAACAGCTATACCAACGTCTGCTAATGCAAGAGAAGGTGCATCGTTGACCCCGTCACCGACCATGATAACTTTCTTTTCTTCTGCTTTAAGTTTTTCAACTAATTCATATTTGTCTTGAGGAGATTGATTAGCTAGATAATCAATACCTAAAATTTCTGCAGTCCCTTGAGCCGCTTGTTCATTGTCACCCGTTGCCATAATCGGCTGAATCTTGTTCTTTTTAAGGGCTTGTATTAAGGCTTTACTTGTCGGTTTTAATTCGTCCCCTAAAGCTACAGCACCGATTGCTTCGTCGTTTTCTACTAAGACACTGAGGGTTGCTCCTTTTGGAATATCCATATCCAGATTACGTTCATATGCTTTTTGACTGATTAATTGATAACGATGTCCGTTAGCTTGACCTTCTACACCAGCGCCAGAAATAACATCGATCGAATCAAAACTTACTGGACGTATCTCTTGCTGTTCTGCGTAACTAATAATTGACTGAGCGATAGGGTGACTAGATCCACCTTCGATACCTGACAATAAGGCAACGATTTCATCTTTCGTATATTTATCATTAAGGAGTTCAACATCTAATACTTTAAACTCACCAGTTGTTAAAGTTCCAGTTTTATCTAAAACCATAACATCTGCGTTTGTAGTCAACTCCAAAGCGTACCGGTCCTTCACTAATAATCCCCGACTGGCCCCTAAGCTGGTACTACGAGCAGTCACCAATGGAATAGCCAGACCCAGGGCATGCGGACAAGCAATAACTAATGTGGTGACTGTAAAAATAACTGCCGTTGGTACATCAGCTATAACCATCCATATGACAAAGGTAATAAGAGCTACAATAACCGCAATATAAAAGAGCCATCCTGCAACTTTTTGTGCAAGATTTTCTGTTCGAGAAGGTTGGCTTTGAGCTTGACTGATTAATGTCTGAACCTGAGAAATGAAGGACTTATCGCCCGTCTGCTTTATTTCCACATAGAGGAATCCGCCACCATTGGTTGATCCACCGATGACCTCATCTCCAGGATTTTTTTCAATTGGTTTCGATTCCCCAGTCACAAGCGCTTCGTTTACACGTGATTCGCCACGCTGGATCGTTCCATCTGCTGGAACATTTTCTCCGGCTTGAACACGAATCAAATCACCTACTTGCAAGTCAGCAACTGGACGAGTCTCAATCGAATCGTCTTCTAAAACAACATGAGCATCTTTCGGCACCAACTCAGCCAATGATTTTTGCGCGTCCCCTGCTTCACCCAATGCCTTCATTTCAATCCAGTGTCCTAATAACATGATTAAAATTAACGTTGTAAACTCAAAGAAGAAGTCCATGACATGTTCTCCAGTCACATATCGAGCGGCCACTGCGTAAACACTATAGGCATAAGAAACCGTTATTCCCAAAGTAATCAAGGACATCATGCCTGGAGCTTTTGAATTAAACTCATCTTTCGCACCCATTAAGAATGGTTTTCCGCCAAAAATGTATAGAATTGTTGCCAATACAGCTGCTACAACGTCTGCATAAGGAAAGATAATTTGGAAAGGCAACTGAATCTCCATCAAAGGAGTAATGAGTAAGATTGCAATTCCTAATGGGAGTGACTTCAAGAAAATCTCCTTAAAGCTACCGTGATGGTGGTGGGCATGCCCTCCCATTGCGCCATGATCCATTTCACTGTGATCCATCACACTATGATTCATCTTACCGTGATCCATCTGACTATGTTCCATTTCATTATGGTCGTGTTTTGAGTGATCCATGTCGCCGTGATTATGATGACTATGTGACGAATGTTGTTTGTTATTCCTCATTTTTAATTCCTCCTTATTATATTAGAGACTGATTTTAAAGTCTTAGAACTTTCTCATCTAACACTGCATATAATCCTCATGAAAAGGGTTCTATACTTTATCTCTATCTACTATCTATAAGTAAATGGTGTTCGTACTTTATGCACTTAATACTGAATAGTTAGTTTCTGCTAAAGCAGCATTGAGCGTTTCGGTATCATTCTCTGTTTGACTTTCAAGTACTGCTTTTTTAGTCGCTAAATCAACCTCTACAGATTCAACCCCTTCAATTGCAAAGGTTTGCGTCTTTCCCTCTTGGGCAATCAGTTCATACCCTGAATTATCCACCGCTTTTTGTAGATTTTCTACCGAAAAAGTTGGTTCATTGTATTCTATACTCAACTTTTCTGTTGCTAGGTTCACAGAAGACTGTGTGACCCCACGTACTTTTTTGCCGCTTTTTCTACTGTCTGCGCACAAGACGCACAGGTCATACCTTCTATGGCAAACGATTTATTCTCCAATTTTTCGCTCCTTATCCTCCATGATGATGTAAATGGCATTCGCATTGCCCTTCTGTACACTGACAATCCACTTCTTCTACTGCGAAAGCTTTTTTCATCTCTAATATTTCTTCTAGTCGCTGGATATCATCGAAGCTTAAGACATGATCTTCAATGATACTCCCTACTACATTCCCGACATTCTTTCGACAAATACGGTTGAAAATATCGTCTGTATAATTTCCTACGGCTTCTTTCTCTTCAATATTGGTAGTATAAATAAATTTTCTACCTTCTTGCTCTGTATTTAGTACGCCTTTTTCAACCAGTCGACCTAAGAGCGTTTTAATAGTGGCTGGTTTCCAGTCCATTTTTTCTTTCAATATGGAGATGATTTCTTTACTAGTCACTCGACCATTCGCCCAGACTACACGCATAACTTCCCATTCAGCATCTGTGATATGAGGGTTAACTACTATTGTACTCATTCTCTTTCCCTCCTTATTGTCTACATGCGTAAACTTAAATGTTTGAGACAATTATACTATTATAAACCATTCTTGTAAAGTCTTTTTTAAATAAATGTAACCAGCTATTATTGCCTTTGTTTTCCTATCTTTACCCAACACTAATTATAAGGTTACCATTGATTTACTTCTTAAATTGATTGAATGTTTATTCTTCTCCGTTTTCTTCTATATCTTCAATTAATTGTTCCATCTCAGCAATTTCTTCTTGGGCTTGGATAATTTCTTCGCTTAATTACTGCACCCGTGAATCTGTGAGATTGGCATTTTCACTCGTCATAATAGCTGTAGAATGGTGTGGAATCATAGCTCTCATCCAAGCAGTATCATCTACGCCAACTTGGTTTTGAATAAGCCCAAACGATCCCAGCACGAGTAAGACTGAAAGCCCCATTATAACGGCGTTTAATTTTTTATTATCATACATTTTCCACATAAAACCCATCATAATAATAGCCATGACTGCGCCCATCAAAATAGCCATATAAACACGGGTTTGACTCAAGTAAATGTGCGCAAATTCATTGACATTCACAAACATTAGAAAGTACATAATGACTGTTAAAGTTAAAATCATGAGGGCAAATTTTAGGTATTTTAATGTACCACTAGTAATTATTGAGCTAATTCTTCTTCAACAAACCATTTATGATTGCGAACAACTGCTCCGCCATCTGTTGGCTGGTAATCCACCATATAAACATTCGTAGTTACAGCGTCATCAATTATTGCAGTTGCTCCTTCCATACCTTCCATATGGTTGGCTTCTAATGTCACTTCTTCTCCAGGTTCAAATGCGCCTTTGGTTGACTCAGAAATTTCTTCGTGGATAACCCAGCGATGATTTTCCTCTCGTTCTCCACCATTGGTTGAATTGAAAGAAACTTCATAAGCCGTCGTAGCAAATACGCCAGAAACAGTTGCTTCGGCACCTTCCATTCCAGGCATATGACCGTGCTTAAGAATAACAGATTCTCCTACTTCGTACATCGGATTTTCAGCTCCTTCCAAGCCTTCTGTAATTTCTCCCGACTCATCATGCTTCATATCTCCCCATATTATCCATATCTCTTGTTTTTTTGGACTCGCTAATTATCTGGTTCTCATAGCTATCTTCTAATGATGGTTGATTTTCAAGTGTGTAGTTAGCAAATATTAAATCAGCGTTTTTAATATTAAATGCTTCAGTTAAATCGTCTACTGAAAAATTAGTACTTTGAGAAATCGCCCAGAGAGTATCTCCCCCAACCACTTCGTAATTTTGAAGTTCTTCTAATGTATCGTATTGGGAAACATCTGCTTGTACTTCTTCTACTGTACGTGCTCTCCAAAATTGGCTTGAGTCTTGTTCTTCTTCCCCTAATTCTTCTTCTGTTAGCCATTTATGATTTTCAACAGTATCGTCTGTTTCTGTATCCGTGTACGTGACCATATAAACAGTGGTGTCCTCTGCCGAATCAATGGTTGCGGTCGCCCCTTGCATACCGGGCATATGGTTAGCTTCTAGAACGACTTTGTCACCTACTTGGTAAGGCTCGTCTTGGGCATTTTCAACTTCATCGTGTACAACCCATTTGTGATTGGCGATTTCCTCTCCTGTTTTGGTATCGTTATAGGTGATTTCATAGGTAATTGAATCAAAGGCACCTACAACCTCACCTGTAGCTCCCATCATTCCTGGCATGTGATCGGTTTGAATCGTTACTTCGCTTCCTTCTGGATAAGTTGGATTTTCTGCCTCTACCAATCCTTCTGGAATTTTCCCAGATTCATCATGTTTCATACCTTCGTGGCCTGTTTGAGATTTATCCGTTGCTTCGCTAGCCACCGTTTTCGAGCCAGCTTGAGCAGCATTATCTGCATCATCAAGTGTATTCGCGCCTACCTTATTCACTAGTGGATAAGAACTTAATAATGCTACAGATAAAAGACTACTTATAATTGTTTTTTTCATACGATTTGTCTCCTTTTGGTAATACAACCTTCGTCTACAAATGTAGTTTAATGAACTTACATGTAATTTATAATTACCCCTTATCATTGTCAAGCACTTTGATTTTTATCAATTACAAATGAAGACTAATGATCATGGATTAATAAACATTACCTAATCACTTTTTGCCATATTCATTTCTTATAACTATAGGTTGCAACATAAATCTTAACGAAAGATATGGGCTTGACTGAATGCTCAGAAGTCAATAAATTGGACTATTTTTGTTCAGTTAATTAGGCGACATTTGAGATACGATTGGGATTATAAAAATTGATATACCAACCAATGGCTGCTTGGACTTCTGAGCAACCCAGACTGATGTCGACTATTTAGTGAAACCAAAACAATTTTAATCCAAATAACATAGTATTAGTATTTTCAGAAATAGCTTTTGAATCAAAGCCCTTTCAATCCCTTTAAAAGCCGCTTTAAGACATAATAACTTTGCATAGTCTATTGATACACAAAATCTTAAAAAGCGTCAAATGAGAGCGTAAAATATCTTGTGTAAATGCATAAAAGATTTTTGAATTGTATAGAAATAGGGAATGCCTTCCCTTATGATATTTAGTAATCACAGAAAACATCACAGGAGGCATTCCCCATGAATGAACTTACCACAGAAATTATCGCTGCACTAGCCCAAAAGCAAGATTTGGACGAAGTTTTTCGTCACCACCTAGAAATTGCGATTAACCAACTGCTTCAAACCGAACTGGCAGAGTTTTTAGGTTACGAACGCTACTCATACGCTGGGATTAACACTGGTAATAACCGCAACGGCAGTTATGAGCGCTCGTTTGATACGAAGTACGGCCAACTTAACTTAACCATTCCTCGATATCGCAATGGCCGGTTTGAAAATCATACCTTGCCAGCCTACGGTCGGCACAGTGATAATTTAGAAACAACGGTCATTCAGTTGTATACCAAGGGAATTACCACTGCTGAAATTGCCGAACTCATTGAGAAAATGTACGGTGCTCACTACTCCAAAGCCACGGTTTCCAACATAACTAAAGCCGTCAATGAACAGGTTCAAGCTTTCCAGCAACGTCGACTGGCTTCACAATATGCGGCCATCTTCTTAGATGCCACTTACTTGCCGTTAAAGCGGGATACCGTTCAAAAAGAAGCCGTTCATATTGCGATTGGCATTCGTCCAGATGGTACGAAAGAAGTGCTGAACTACCAAGTGGCGCCAACGGAATCGACTGGAATCTGGACTGAACTGCTGGGAACCTTGATCAAGCAGGGCGTTAAAGATGTGCTGTTGTTTGTGGCCGATGGGTTAGTTGGTTTGGATGAAGGCTTGAATCGGCATTTCCCTAAAACCAAACGACAACGTTGCCTGGTTCATGTTGGGCGGAATCTGGTGAACAAAGTTCGCGTAAAAGACCGCAAGGCCGTGATCAGTGACTTTAAACAAGTTCATCGGGCCGCCAACCGTGAAGCAGCCGAACTGAAACTGAATGAGTTCGCCAACAACTGACATCAGACCTATCCCAAATTAATCAAAGATCTGCTTAAAATGCCGAATTTACTCACTTTCATGGACTTTCCACCAGCTATCCGGCAATCACTATACTCCACTAACCTGATTGAGAACTTTAATAAGCATCTCAAGCGCACCACCCACCACAAAGAACAATTTCCAACGGAAGATTCCCTGGATTGCTTCCTGGTTTCTCAGTTTAATGTTTATAACGAGAAGTCTCTGAAGCGGATCTACCGAGGGTTCAAAGGACTCCAGGACACCTTGGAAGCATCATTAATTTAAGTTAGAGGGCATTTCATTTACACAAGATTCTTGACGCTACCAGAAAATATTGTAAGTGCTAAATAAATATACTACTCATTAAATAACATTCTCATAAAACTTTTTTTACTATTGAATCAATTTGTGACTATATTTTTGTTTTGAAAATTAACAATTGGCACGTTATTCAACAAACCATACTGACTATATCTCTGTGCATGTATAATCTCTCATAATTTTGTTGTTTTCATGACTCAGAACCTTTGGTGTAACATACATGCCACTGTATGCACACATCGCATCGATACTGAGGTTTTTTCTAACGGAGTAACAAAATTACTTAGATTTTAGTAACTGTCCTAGACTGTTCTCTCTACACTCTTTTAGAGGCTCCGAGTTAGCTAATTAACAGCTAACCATGATTGCTATAATTCACAAAATACTTTACAATTATCATATTGAAGATTAGTTAAGTAAATTTGATTTTTGAATAAGGTTGTCGAGACATTATTTTATAGTAATCAATTTTTATATCTAGTTTTCAAAGTACATAATCGACTAGCCACTGGTTGGTCTTTTTTTTTCGTGCTTATTTTCATTTTTTAGGTTTTCTTAATAAATTAAGCCTTTTTGACAAAAATATAAGCACAAGGTATGTTACAGAAGTATTTCAACTTCCATATCAAACCTTATGCTTATTATTCTACAGACTCCGGACACCTTAAAATTTGGGGATTTTTCATAGCTATGGTATAATTTATTTGTAAACAAAAAGCCCCGTGCTACCAACACGAGGCCCAGGTTACTTTAACGGTGACTGATTTTAAAATAATTAAAACCGCCTAACTCGTCAAAGTATGGGGCGGTTTTTTAGTTTGTCTTACTTCTTGTTGTGGTTGTCGATATACGTCAACAACGCCAACAAGAAAGTCGCGAACAATATCACTAAGGACATTGCATCGTGAACAGACATTTCTGGCTGATCCTCCTTTCGTTAGATTCTGGTGTCCATGAATTGCATTCATAGGCATCACCTTCTTCCTAATAGAAAGTCAGCCACCGCCTTTAACCTGTACAACTATTATAACATAAAAGAATGCCACAAGCACTAATATATCAGTGTTTGTGGCACTTTTTGTATTGATTAATAATTTATTTTAGTAAGAACTCATAGATGCCGTGAAAGTGATTCATCACTGACATCCTGACTTTGCTCTGCCATTGTCTCTTGCAACATCCTCTGTACTTGTTGCATTTCTTGCCGACTTTGTTTCGTCATCCGTTTGGCAATCTTATTTAATTTACCTAAGGGGGCCGCTTTATGGTGCTTAGGTTGTGGCGTTTCTGCTGGTTGTTGTTTTTGTTTCGCTTTTTCAAAATTACCATTAGCTTGCTTATGGAACTGATCATCATTTTGATGACTGCCTAGTTTAAACTGTTCGTTAAACTGCCGATAAATACCATTCGCTAATTCTTTACGTAATCGTTGGTCTTGCATCTCTGACCATTTCGCTTGGCCTTGATGTTGTTGCCCGTGTGTTTCAGTCATCATGGCATCCATCTTTTGGGCCGTCGTCTTAAATGCTTGGTAGTCGTCTTTTAATTCATATGTCAATAATTTATCAATTAACGTGTTCATTCGACGATTAGCTGGTGCCATTCAGCTTTTGTCATTCGTCACTAACGTATCAGTGTTACCGACTTTCCAACGTCCTCGTAAATCTTGCGGTAAAATGTCATAAATTTTCTGCAGGTCCGGCGTATATTTATGAGCTTGATCCAGTTTGGTGAGTGAATCTTGCTTAATTTGACCTCGGTAATTACCGACGGCTTCATATACATTTGCCCGTTGCATTTTGGTCGCTTCCGACTCTAGTTCATAACGGAATTTACTTTCAGCTTGATGTTTCGCTTTGAAATCAATGACCCCCTTAGGTCCACCATTTTTGTGCAACATACTAGGGCGGGTTTCAGGTGAAACCTTGGCATACCAAATGTGCATATTTAAGTGATCAGTGTCTTGATGTACTGCGCCAAACCAAACCACATCATCGGGTCCTTCGCCTAAGGGTTGTGGGCCACCTTTTTCGAACAAATCTTTCACGATATGTTGTTCAGCACGTTTCAATTTATCTTGATCTAACTGTTTCGTTTCAGGGTCATACAAGCCATTTTCAACTAACCAATCACCCCGCATCGAGAATGCCATCTCATGTAAAATATTGCCATTTGCCTGTGCTAAATTTAGTGTATCTTCTAGTTTGTCCATTTGCTCATCGGTTATATTTAACGTATCACTATCAAACAACGGGTGTTCATCACCGGTAGCGGAAAAACGGGAACTGTAACCAAAACTATCACTAGCGCTTTGTGCTTGTTCAGCATCGGTCACATCCATTAAAGCTTGGTTATTTTCATCCATTACTTTTGAACTTTTAGCAGCATAAGTGCGTACTAGATTACCAAATTGTTTACCTGCTTTCGTTGCTTGTGCTGCTGTCGTAAAGTGGGTTGGTAATAGTACAGCACCTGTTTTCTTTTCCCCCGTTGCAAAATTCGCAAAGCCCCCTGTTTTAACCATCTGTTTTCACCCCTTGTTGTTGTGCATAAGCTGCTAAACTTTCCTGAACATCAGTTAAAGTGGCAAAATCTGATTCCGGGTAACGGACAACAGCTCGCGTAATACTTTTATGACTTGTTTGATGCAAAATTCTGGCACACGTGTGACTACTTTGTTGATACTGGTTCATTAATAAATGAGAAAATTGCGCAAGCCAATAATTTTTTTGCCGATACTTCTTCTCCGTCTCAACTTCTTGAACCATCATCTTATCTTGAAAGGCAGCTTGACCCGGGTGCAACCAATCTTCTTCATGTAATTTTTCTAAGGCTGCTTGTAAATCAAAATTTTGATTAGTCATGTTTAAACTCCATTCCTTCACCGCGACGGCGCTGACGTTTGTTTGCGAGATCATTTTTACGACGCTTCTGGTAGGCATCATAGTCTTTGGCATACTGACTACTCTCATCAATTTCTGAACGAATATCCGTTTGAATTATTTCATCAATTTGTCGCGTTGGACCAAAGACTTGCATATTTTCTAAGTAATCCATGGCTGCAATAAATGAGGTCATTTCTTTTAAATCGTTCATCTGTAAATTGATTTGATTTAACATTGGATCTGGGTCATTGATTTTATCCATGACTTTTAATAAATCAGCATATGACAGACTATTGTTTTTGGGATTTAAAACCACTTGATTAACGAAAAAAGTTAAGGCAAAGCGATACATCCCACCATTATTATCGCCACTAACCCCGACTTCAGGATGCTGACCTAACCAATCTTTTAATGCATCACGGTACCAGGCTTCTTGTTGACTAGTTTTAACAGCGACTTGTCGACGACGGCTATTTTCTTCGGTGGTTCATGATTCAAAATTTCGGTGACGTTGATCAACCCTCTTAGTTCATCGGAAACTTTTTCATCCAAATCCTCATCGGCATAATTTTTAAATTTTGCTCGTAAATACTTGATACGATTCTGATTTTCCCGCTGCAATTTTTGACGAAATTCACTTAATGTTTGCATAATTATTTCTCCTCATTTTGTTGTAAAGCTGTGCCTGTATAGTAATTAATTTGCCAACCTGGTTGACTGTTGAAAATATAAACATGAAATTTAATCACATCATCACCAATCGATTGACCAGCCATTTCAATACCCCGTGGTACGCGTTCGACGTTTCGATATAATGGGGTCACTTGATAACGAACATAATGCTTTGATGATTGCCGTAAATAAGTTGCAATTTGATTCTCATAAGTTTCCATTGAGGCTTGGTTATCTTCTTCATGAATGGCATTCATTGCATGCGTACCCGTCACTAAATTACGGGCATCATTGTTCAAGCCAGTCAGCTGATAACCAATTAAATGTGACCGATTGTATAAATAAACTTGTTGATTATTTTGCTTAAATTGATAGACATTATACCCCGGTGTTTTCACCGTTAATGCTTTGCGTTTTGTAGTTGGCATTTGCTGTTTGTTCAACAACGCATTGGCTTGTCTAGGTCGTCCTAACCAATCACGATGAGATAATTTTTGCCAGGGTCCTTCGTCCGTTTTTAGATCATTCGTTGTAAAGTTAGGTTGATTATCATTAACTGCAATCACTTGTTGATTTGTAAAATCTTATGTGGCTAATTTTTTCTGTGGGTCCTCTTTTTGCGGTGTCTTAGGTGCAACTGTTGACTGACTAAATTGATTAAAAAGATGATCTAAAATAACATCTCGTTTAACAAAAATTAAGATTGCTACCACTGTCATTACTATCACCATTAATCGACGCAACCATCGTCGCTGGTAACCATACATTTTGTTTCTCCTTTTATTCAAATGTATCGTCGTACATGTACTTAATGAGTTGTCGAATGCTGTTGGTTAGTGCTGTTAGATCATGCGAAATAGCTACTTGTGATTCGGTTGTTGCATGCGTTAACGTATTTAATTGTTTTGTCACATCTTGCAAAGGTTCCAACAAAATTTCGTTAGCATTGGCTTGTTCTAAGTTATTCGCAAAGTTCTCAATCACAATCTGTAACAAAGCATTTCGTGAAATATTATTTCGTTCAGCTTCTTCGTCAATAATTTTCAAAGTATGATCAGATAAGTCTCGCATAGTAATTCGATTTACCATTAAATTAAACCTCCATCGTTAAGTCAAAATTCAAATTTCTTATCGTACCTAAATTAAAGTTCAAGTACATCAATAATAAATAACAGGTTAAGGGTAAATGATGTCACGTTGTTCCATAGTACCGCTGTGCGGGCATTTCTTGTGACGTCACCAGTTTTTAAAAAATACCCCATGAATACCCCGGTGGCTACCCCATAACTACACCTCTAAATACCCCACTGCTACACCTAGGGCTACCCCATAGCTGAACCAACCATTAGGAAAAAAACATTGCGGAATCACTGATTTTTTGCAGCAATTCCGCAAAAGTTATTGCGCTAATTTAGGAACATTCAGTTGCCCATGTTGTTGCCTGGTTTTTTGTTTTTCTAAATGTGTAATTTTGTCTTTTTCACTCTGAATATCAGTCTTGGCATCACTAATATTTTTCTTGAGATCGGTCATTTTTGATTCATAAGACGCAATTGTTTCGTTAGCTTGTGACCGTTCTTTATCAGTCATATCTTCCATTTGTTGACGCGTTACCCGCACGTTTTCAGTTTGCTCTTTAATGGCTACTTGCCACTCTTTAATCGCAGCACGATTTTCTTTAATATTGTGTTCATGTTCTTGAATATTTGTCCTAGTTTGGGCCACAACTAGTTGCTTTTTGCTTAATACCTTACGTTGTTGATTAGTTGGTAATTTATCATCATTGTTAATGATAATTATCGCCAATTGATCACTTGCTTTGGCTTGTTTATTGGCAGCACTTTCGTCATCATTAGCCGCCGTTTTGATACTTTCCGTATCAATTGTTTTGTCTGCAAAACTAACGCGTACATCTTGAAAATTAGTCTTTAATTTCTCAAATTGAACGACCATCGTATTAGGTGAAGTGGCCACAATATGATACTCGGATTGCCCATTTTGAATGTACCGATCACCAGCAAATGACAACTTAAACCGTTTCATATTAATGCCTGTGGTAATCGAATCATCAACGTTCCCGGTGAACTTAAAATGTAATTCTAATAGTCCCGTTTCATCATTAAAAATTTTCTTTGTTAAGGCAACATTAGTGCCTTGATTACCAAACGCCATCTCTTGATTTAATTTGGTTGAAACGGTACTTGACGGCCGTGGCATTACCATAGAATAAATCAAAATAGCCGCAGCTATTCCGAGTAAACTTAGGAAACGTAACGTGACGGTTCTGCGTTGCTGATCGTAGTGATTATATTGCCGATTATCATGCTTAACACGTCTGCGATACCACCAACGACTGAACCAACCAGTACCTTCTTTTAGATGCGGTTTTTCACTATATTTAACTTTGACATGCTGCATGAAAACCTCCTATCTAATTTCTAAATCATCTGCAACTAGGCCGGCTAATCCTTGTAAAACATCTGCCTCTGTTTCGTCATTTGCAGCTGACAGTTCATCATCTGTCACACCAGATTTATCTTGATTATTAGTTGACCAGGGCATGAATGATGTGATCACATTAGTGGTTTGATATTTACGCTGACCGTCGGTCATTTCATAGCGATGACTTTGAATATTAAAATGAACTTCAAGTGGTAGTCCTTGCTTATTGGCATACTGATATAACATATCCGCCGTCTTACCAAACGCCACATAATAAATGAAATCAGTTTGGGATTTCTGACTCAAATACCGTTTAACTGCCAAATCTAAACGCACCATTTTAATGTCTTTTTTCTCACCCACCATTTGCACATTAAATGTTTTTAACAGACGTCCCACATGAATATTTGTTTGCATAATTCTTTCCTCCTCTTATTCCCTTATTCATCAAATAGTATCCGAATAATTGGGTAACTAGCTTGTAACTTATCACTTAAAAACTGTTCTAGATTTTGTTGCGTTTTAGTAACTTGAATGATGTCTTTTTCTGGAATCATTTGCGTACTAGCAACGGGGTTTTCAATCACAAATAGTTGCTTATCTATTGCAGTCACTATCTGTCCATTTAGTATCTCACTTTCATTAACTGAGCTGACAAATTGTCCCACACTACTCAAACCAGTACCGGTTAATGGTCTGGCAAAATAGACTGTTTTTTGTTTGGTCACAACTAACTGCTGGTCAAATAAATCTAATTGCTCCCACATAACCTACCTCCCACAATTACCTAATGATCAGGTCGTACTAATTGACTAAAAGCGACACCAGTTCGATTAATTTCTTGTACCACTTTGACAAATACTTCTGCCTCAATACGGTATATCCAAACAGCTTGTTGATGAATTAATGCTTGCCCTTTTTCAGATAAGATTAGCCGATTCAAACTCGCCATTGATTCAGCACTTAATAAGATATGACGTCGTTGCCAATCTACTGCAATGTACTGGTAATTCATTTCATTCACCTCCACCCACGCACTGTTTCTAACACAATACAATCCTGCAATCTAACCCGCTTTTGCCAATGCTGCATCACATCATCCCAGGCTGCTTTAGACAATCGTCCTAACCAAAAAATCTCTGCCTTTTGTGCTTGCATTGTCAAGACTTGCTTATGTAAATCGGCTTGCTTATCGGCATAAGCTCTAATAGTTGAAAAGGTCTTATCGAAAGCAACATACACATACGCTGTTGGTTGATGCTCCATGCGTTCAATCGTTTTTAATTTATCAATTTCTAACATATTCTTTCTCCGTTCAGTCCGACTTGCTGGACAACAAAACGACATACTTCATGTAGTTAATCATTAATTAGACTGATGCTTAACAACTCATCAACAACGCGTAGCGTTAGTTAGGAGAGTTCGCCCTTGAGCGAGCTATTCCAACAAAACACTAACTGCGATCAGAGTGATCAAAATCACTGTTTTGTCGTCCAATTACAAGAATTGGCACACGTTTAAAGCCAGCACTGCCCAGCTACCATCACAACATCATTTCGAGTTAAACGGTCGAATTATGAACTAAGCACCATGAAGCCATTGTGATTGCCGTGTGACGCCATTTTCAGTACGTCCACCCTGACCTTTTGACGCGTTTGTCTGGTTGTCACCACCAGTGGCTACCAATAAACACCACATTACTTTAAACGTTCGCTACAACGTTCTCTGGCACCTTTCTGACGACGTGTAGTCGATGCGAACCCCTTAATTGCTCATACAAGTTACCACGTCGCATACCGTAACTGCTCTTAGAACCATTTTGGTATAGTCAAAAAACGCTACTATACCCCCTCTGTGGCTCTTAGTAACGTCATGTAATACCAGTCATCATCCTAAGTCGTGAACTCACTTCATTCATGACTTCACAAGGCATAATATATTATGCTATAATGAATTTACATTAGGTTTGGTGCTAAAAAATGGCACACTAAAACCAGCTCATTTTCATCATTTTTTTGAAAATGATACATGTACTTTCTGTTTTAAAAAGTATGCCAGTACTAATCGCAACAGAGGGTAATTTATTTAATTTTCCAAGATCAATAGCTGTTGATAACATCATTCATTTGCGATGTCAGATGTTACCTTCAGTTATTGATCTTTTTGTTTGTCATCATCGTCGTTAAACCAACGGGCAATGACTTCATCCGTTGACATATCAAGGGCTCGTGCAATTAATGCTAAATTTTTAATACGCGGATTTCCCTGATCATACTCAATACGTTGAAAACTTGCATATGGAATATTTGCTACTTTAGCTGCATCACCCATGCGATAATGATGATCTTCACGCCAAGTTTTAACTGCTTGTCCTAAGGTAGCTGCATCTTTATAATTCATTAATTATCACCTCCTATCTTTTTAATATCGATACTAGAAATCCTTACCAAAAAAATTGACCGAACTAAGTCCGGTGACTAGCTATATACTTGATTAAAAATCAGTCTGTCATTATTTTGTAATCAATGTAATAAAAAAACTATACACGTCTCTAAACGCCTTTGTATCAACGTTTATAGTACTGTGTATAGTTAAGAATAAAGTTCATACAACTAGAATTTTATAGGAAATTTCCAATCGCATCAATAATTTGTTGAACGTTTGTATTTTGTTGATTCAACTCAAGGCTTAATAAGCTAATTCAGTACGTTTTTGTATTTTTCCCTAATTTAATCCAACCCATTTAATTTACCCCAAAATTTTGTCACTAATTCTAGTTCATCCTTATACTAACTAAATTCATTAAATCTATATATAGGTGCCCCCAACCCATTTTAAGTATTTAATACCTGATAGCAATAGGCATTCAAAATAGTTTATCTATAAGTTTCCCCACTTACAAAACTATACACAAAAAGCAGCCAAATTCATGAAAAATTCAGCCGCCTAATGTTTAATCTATTCAATTAAATAGCTCTTCTATAAATACAATTTGACGAATATCCAGTTTAGCTTGTCTGCTTTTTTAATTTAATCGAAACTATCTTATCCCCACTCATTTACTATTGTGCACCTTCTGTTTGAACGGTTGTCATAGATTTACGGTTTAAAATTAAATTCAAAACAATTGCTGTAATAGCAGCAACAGCAATTGGTGATCCAATTAAATATTGTAACATCTGTGGCGCAGCTTCCTTAAATTTATCAGGTAGCAGGGCCAAAGACATTGTGACTGAAATTGGGATACCAATAATGTAACTTTGATTACCAGCTGTTTTCAGATCGCCAATGGTGTTTAGTCCGTTTAGCATGATGATAACCAAGACAACGGCTCCGATACCACCAATTACTGGGGATGGAATAGCAGCTAACAAGGCAGCTAACTTACTAAATAACCCTAAGCCCATGAACCAAAAACCAGCGGCAACGAATACTTTACGACTAGCAACACCAGTAATTGCAACAATACCAGCATTAGTTGAATACCCAGTCATGGGTACACTACCAATTAAGACAGAAGCTAAACAACTGATACCCTCACCAATCATACCGTGATTCCATTGTTTGCCCTTAATCTCTTTACCTGTGACCGCACTCATGGCAAACCAAGTACCAGTCGTTTCAGCTGTTAGGACCATGTAAATAATAATAAATGTAATAGTAGCTGATAGATTAAAATTAAGTCCATAGTGGAACATCGTAAACTTTGGAAAACTGAACCAAGCAGCTGAGGATAGGCTACTCCAGTCCATACGGCCCATCATCATTGAAACAATAATACCCACTATCATCGTAATGATAATAGAAGACACTTTTAGAAAACGGTGTAATTTAGTAATATAAGTTCCAATCGTTACAACAACTAATAGTGTTCCCACGGTGATACCGGCTAAAGCGATATTTTCAAAGTCATTTCCAGCAGCATGAAAAATATTACTATTCATCATATTAGGTAAGTTCCCTAACCCAACGCAAGTGATGATAGTCCCACCAACAACCGGCGGCAAAAGATGGTTGATAATCTTTTCGTACCAACCAGATATTCCTAATAATATTAGGAGTAAGGCACCAATCAAACATGAGGTTAAGACAACGGACATCCCGCCGTTGTTCCCACCATTGGCAAAATAAATGCCAACAATGGCACTTGCAGGAACGAACGATGGTCCTTGTGAAAGAGGCATTTTCATAAAGACTGCTGTTTGAATAATTGTTCCAAAACCACAGGCTAGAAAAGCAGCTTGTAGAAATGAAGATGTTTGCGTTGCGCTTAACGCTAGCATACTAGCAATCAATAACGGACCAACATAAGCATCCATCGCTAAGACATGCTGAAGACCTAAAACAGTTGCCTCAGAGGTTGGCAACGTATCATCAGGTCCTAAAATTAACCCATCTGCTTTTTTATCTTCAGCCATTACTTGATTTCCCCTTTAGCAACAAGTCCTTGTGTTAAGACGACATCGATTTCATTAGTAGTTGTTTCGTACATTAACTTTTCAAAACGAGTATAAGGTGTTTGCTCAATAAATTCAGGATACTTTGAATGAACGATTTGTAGATCGGCAAAGGCCCCTTCTTGAACAACTCCCGTATTAAGGTGCAATGTTTTGGCGCCACCAGCAGTTGCTAAGTAGAATGCAGTATCTGCTGTGATACGAGCATCACCAACGCCACGTTTATCAGTCGCAATGCTGTTATCTACGCCATCACTAAGCATTGCTGATGCCATAGCCGCCTGACGTAGTGTTTGGTATATACTTGGTTCATAACCACCACAAATATCCGTTCCTAGACCAACATTAATATCCTTTTCAAGGGCTTTTTTAACAGGTAAAACTGCTGTTCCATGAAATCCATTTGAAACTGGACAGTGAGCAATTGACGTACCACGTTCCTGGAAAAGATCTAAATCAAAATTATTTAGTAGCGTACCATGAGCCATAATGGCTTTATCTGTTAATAAACCAGTCTCATCAAGCATTTCTGAATCGCGTTTGTTGTAGTTATCTAAAGCATAAGCATCTTCCGTGTTATTTTCACTACAATGTGATTGAATCAGTAGATTGTATTTCTTAGCCAATTCTCCAAGACCACGCATACCTTCTAAAGTACATGATGTTAGATAACGTGGTGTGATAACGGCTTGCATTTTAATAAATTGACCTGCGTTCATTTTATCAACAGTGTGGATAAATGCTTCTGTATCAGCTAAAGCACTTTCAGTTGATTCATCATGATAATAATCAGGACATTCGTCAGGATTATCCATAACCACCTTCCCAATTAGACCACGTCGATGGAATTTTTGACATGACTTAACTAATTCAACGTTCCCGGCATTATCAAGTGATCCGAAATACAAAACTGTTGTCGTGCCATTGTCGATTAATGTGTGAACAAGGTTGTCATATACCTTATGTGCAAAGGCAGCATCTGAAAATTTAGCCTCTAATGGAAATGTGTAATTGAAGAACCAATCTTCTTCAAAACTGTTCAACGCTTGGCTAATATTTGGCCATTGTGGTGCATGTACGTGAGTATCAATAAATCCTGGTAGCAGATATTGATCATCTGCTAATGTCCATAAAATATTGTCTGCCTTAGCTTGATCTAAAACATTATGGTATGTTGGATCATCTTGTTGAACAATCTGACCAATTCGTCCTTCATCATTTAGACAAACTAGGCTATTTTCATAAAAAGCAACCTTTTTTGAAGATACAGAAGAATAATAACTACCTTGAATAACTTTCGTAAAATGCATGAATCCACCCACCTCGTTTTTTATTTTCACCAATAACTTAACATTATAAAAAAGATTAGTAAATAAAGTTCACTTTTTTACAAATGTTCATACTTGTTATATTTTATTTTAATTACTATATAATGAAGTGTATATAATGTATTTTGTAATACATTAAATTAAATTTTAATTCATAAAAGCGTTATTTAATTCACAATAATACAACTAATGATAATCACAAAACCAACTGCTATTGTTCGTACTTTATAACATTTAACTGAATATAGCCAACCTAAAAAATATCTGGTATTTGAACAATGTAAATTCATAAAATGACTACTTTTTCATTTTTTCGTACGAATTTTTAAGATAAACTGAAATAATTAATCACCAAAAAATTAGTCAATTGGAAGTTTCTACCAATCATTAAGCTTATCTGCGAGTCATTTCCCCTGTATCATCGGAAAATGATATGATAAAAGTAACTTAAATATTTTGGGGGATCAGCCCCATAAATATCACCTTGAACCTCTCTTTGAATTACATATCGATGCGGCTATATCTACTAAACTACTGCATCCTACTATGATATATGGTTGATAGACGTAAATTTAGCCTTTTTAAGAAAGGATAATTAATAATGATTAGATGGACTAAAAGAAGCAAAAACGGCAGTTTGCAAGAAACGGTTGAAGCCAGCAACATGCAAGAGTTGTTTCAGAAATTGAAAAATGAACCGTTACATAATGGAGATTATCTAATAAGCATTAATGACTTGTACGCCATCGCAGATAACGAATGGTCAGACATAACAGAGTTAAATGGCAAAAAAGATGCAAAGCAAAAATCCGAATTGATTTACTATAAGATTCATGCAATGACTGATTACGAATTAAAAACATTTATCCGTAAATTTGGCGGGCAAGACTCTTATCAAGTATTCGAGGACCTTGACGCTTTGGAAATAGAGAAAAAACTATTGATTCATGACGTAACACATCTCAATGGACGCCATAAGGATATTATCGAAGATATTGAATCAGTTAATAGTTCAGAGGACTTACTAGACATTTCAGATAAATTACGAATTTGGGGAGAAAGTTTACAAAAAATTGCCAATGAGCTAGCTGGTGATATAAGGTTAACTGAGGATCAGCAAAGGGAACGGGATGTTAAAAATCTTCAATTTTATTCAAAATTTGTCCCTTCAAAGGATCTAGACACACCAGAAAAATTAGCCGCGTGGTTAAATGATGATGATTGGGAATAAAATAATTCGGATTGTTCAATGACTGGTAAGTACCATGACTCAGTGAAATAACTAGATTAGGAAGCACTATCACTTCCAACAATAGGATTTAACAAAAATAATTACTTTATTATAGTTAAAAGCCGCCCAACTTATTCAAGTTTAGGGCGGCTTTTAACGGCGTGATATTACATCGTTTCAACTGTTCTATCCTTCATATTCTCCTTCTATACATCAACTCGTGGATTTTTCGCCCCCCATATAGTTTGTTATAGCACTTTCAGTGGTCTTAGCATCAACTTCAAACCACCGCGAAGATAATTTAGCTGAATACCTGCCTGGTCATCTTATTCTTTTGTACTGCCGATTGCTATTTGCCTCCTACTATAATGTGAAAATTCACTCATGAAATAAAAATATTCAAAAGTTTAAGTAAACAAATTACTAATGAGAAATACAGCTGGAATCGTGAATAAGCTCAATAAGGTTGATGTTCCCATTAGCGCGAGGGCTGGTTCTTGCTTACCACGACTTTGTAGAGTAAACAACACAACCATTCCTCCAACAGGACAGGCCATCATTAGAATCATCGTAGACAAGGGATTACCAGTAAGTCCTAATGATTGCATGACTAACGCCGTTACGAGAGGGTATATTAAATTGCGTAAAAATAGAGACATCAAAATAGAACGATTAATTTTAAAATTTTTCAGAGCAATATTAGCTAAACTATTCCCAATTACGAGCATTGACACAGGGGTGTTGATGGAACTAATATAATCGATAATTTGGCTAAGTAAACTAGGTAATTTGATAGAAAAAACAAAATAATATTAAACCAATAAAAATAGCAATAATATTGGGATTAAACAATACACTACGCAATTTTTCAAGACGACTGGCGGCATTTTCTTCATTGGCAAAAAGCCCTACACCATGTGTCCAATTAAAGATATTGAAAAGGGCCAGAGGCACTACGGCATAAAAAACACCAGTCGAACCAAATAGAGAACTGACTATCGGAATACCAATAAAACCTGCATTGGAGTAAATGCTGCCATACTCCACAATTCTCCGTAAATTTTTATCTTTAATTTTTTTAAAGACAAATTTTGACACTATAATTTGTATCCCGTAAACAACAATCAGTCCTAACGCACTCACTAACAAAGCATGAACTCGACTAGCTGAATATGGCTTTTCAAATGATTCTATGATTAAACACGGTGAAACAACATATAGTAAAACGTTAGTTAAATCACTAGCGGTTTGCTCATGCATAAATTTCACTTTATTAGCTCCCACTCCTACTAGCATTAACGCAAACATGAGAACGATCTGACCAAATAACAGTTCAAGGTTCATTTTGTCACCTCCTTTAAAATAAATCATAGCTTTGAACAAAAACAGTGCACAACTTAGTATAAACCTTTTCCCTTACTATTTATCTATCTTCCAATTAACGACAGCAAGGAGGAATTCACATGTCAATTATCAAATACACATATGTATACGCATGAGTACATGAAACCCGAAAATTACATTATTATTTATAGATATAAACTATAAAAGAAAAGATGTTCAACATATATTTTTAATATCTGTTTTTTTACATTCTAATAACACTTTTACAAAATAATAACAATTTTATAATTAATATATTTTATTTTTGTAGATAAAAAGCATTAAATTATATGAAGATATGTTAATTAATGAATTAATAGACAACTACCGACACAATCGGGTCTTACTTATAATAAGAACACAGAAAAAATATTATATTACAATTTAATTTGTAATGATATATCCTATTACAATCCATATTATTTTATTACAAAGACTGGACATCCCAAATTTTTTTCGCTACACTTAGGTCGCTTACTTTTTGAAAGGGGTATTTTTATGGTTAAATGGTTACGTTCATCTAAAACAAGCATGGTGATTAGTACAATCATTCGTTTATATGTAGGTATTGTCTGGTTTTTGTCTGGGTTTGGAAAGATTTCTTCTGGAAACTTCTCAGCAAGTAGTATGATTGACATGGCAATTAAGAATCCCGTTAAGGATGCTAATGGACAACCAGCTTATGATTTCTACACGTCATTCTTAAAATCAGTCGTCCAACCTAATATTGACGTATTTAATTTCTTGGTTGAATATGGTGAATTGTTCATTGGTCTGGGCTTGATCTTTGGAACGTTAACGACTGCAGCTACCTTCTTTGCTATGGGATTAAACTTCAACTACCTACTAGCAGGAATGATTTCTACTAATCCATTGCTATTATTCTTAGAACTTATTATTCTGGTCGCAGGATTTAACGCTGGAAAAATCGGGTTAGACCGTTGGGTTATTCCCTTTATGCGTGAAAAATTACCATTTTTAAAGAAATCGGTTGAATAGATTATCTCTTGTTTTAAACAATTCATTGAGATATATCAAAAAATAAATAACTTATCTTTTGCTAGGCGGTAAATGATTGAAAGCTTTTCAGTCACTTACCGCTATTTTTTATAGGTTATGAACTATATTTATAGGCACCATTCACTATCTGTCGTTGTACGTAGATTACCGCTCAAAAAAACATTGCCCTTAACCCGGAGGAAAGCTGATGCAAAAAACCACTAATATTATTTATAATAATGAGCTTGTCGATTATGAAATTGAAGAGATTTTCGATTCAACCAAATACAATAAACTCACTGCTGTAACCTTCTCTGCCTCACCAAAATTTATTAACCAATACCTATCTAACTTTGATAGTATTAACATCGTTGTTGGTATTCCCGAAGAACGGGTTCAGGCAGCTACCAACGATGAATTACTAAAGCAAACCTTGAAGTCTTCATTTAAAAGTAAGCTTACTAACGAATCACTGCAATTTCTTAGCGAATTAGATACGCCGGTTAAAAAACAAGTGATTGATAAAAAAATTCAAGTTAAAGTTCCCAAACCCGGGAATGTTATTCACTCAAAATTTTATTTACTTAGCAATGATGCAACCCAAGAAACTCGTTTGAGTATTGGGTCGGCCAATTTATCTAGTCAAGCTTTTGAACCACAATACAATCAATTTGAAGAAGTTTTGATTTACGATAATTCACCTCTATTCGACCTTTATCAGCAACGCTATTTTTATGACTTAGAGCCGATTTTGACCGATTACATTTCTAAAAACACCTTTAAAATTATTCAACAACGTATGAGTGATAACTCTAAATTGTCGGAGCAAGACAGGCTAGTCACTGCAACGATATTTACTGCTAATGATTTAGAAAACATTCAAACCAACGACTTAAGTGACGTGGTACAAACCCTACGTGATGACATGAAGGTTGGTCTGATTCCTGAGAATACAGGCGAATTAGTAAATCAAATTAATAATGAAAAGGTTGCTGGAACTCAGGAATTTGAAGACACGCAGAACGACAACCTTAAATCTGATCAGGTTTTTGAATTAATTAGTAATATTATTAGTAAGAATAAAGGTAATCACAGATTAGTAACGAAGCAAACAGAAAAAAAGAAAGCTAATAAGGTTCTTTCAATTAAACTCCATGCGCATGATAACAATAGTATGGCTAGCAAACGTCCCCTTTTAACTTTTAGCAGCGCCAATATTGATATCAATAATAACCAGTCAGGACTCTTTACCCTCGACCCACTAAATAAAAATAGATTATTGCCATTTGGCAAGCATATATCCCATGATGCATTAAAAGATAGTTTACATACTATCGATCAATTAATTGAAAGTTACCACAAATTTACCCTAGATTATTCAGATGAATATGGCCAAAGGATTTATGAAGCCATTTTATTTGCTTTCAACGCGCCATTTATTTCCATTATTAGGAGTAATATTGGTCGTCCAGACGACGAAGAGGCACGAGACATTCCACAAATTTTGTTTATCGGTGGTACTGCTAACTCAGGTAAATCAAGTCTTTTAAGAATTATCTCTAAAATGGTGAAATCCAATAAGAATCAAGATGATTTTATAGCTTATGACTTAATTTATCAAAATGATTATCAAAAAGGAGCGAATACGGTCAAACTTTTACACGACTGGTTAAGTGAAGAAAATGTAACCCCCTTATTGGTTGATGAATTACCGAACGATTTTTTCACCAATGCTAAGCGTGGTGAAGAGTTAGTGATGACACTTAATAATAATGTCGCCACACAACATACGAGTTATCCAGCAATGATTACAACAACTAATAGTGAAGATTATACCTTAAATGAACGTGCACGCCGTAGAAGCTATTATTTAAAGCATGACGCTGTATTTAACGATGACTTTAAAGAAGCATCACTAAAAGCCTATCATGAAATTAGTGATCAAACGAATAACGAACTATTCCAAGATTTTGTTTTGAGATTCGCTGAAAAAATATCTGATGACGAAACTAAATGGAACGCTTATCGCAACGGTTCTAAAAATGACTTTTTAGCACTCACGCGAGCTATTTTTAAAGAATATTACCAAGAAATCAATGAGCCGCTCCCCAAGTATTTTCCTCTAACTCGATATGATGACGCCAATGAATCTGGACAAGAAAAATGGCGTAAGTTATTTGATTATGACAGAGAAAATTTTGTTTATAATAAACAGACGGATCGCCTACTTTATCGCATGTCTAAGTTAGACGAGAATGTAAACCGGTATGGTATCAAACCATCCATGGCGTATGTTAATGCACTATCACCCAAAGTTAAGGCTAGTTCAGATAATAGTATCGATCAAGAATTAAAGGGAACCGAATTCTTTAAATGTATTGGTGAGGATAATCCATTTTTAAAAAAATCTTTTCTACACAGATTTAAAAGAAAATAAAATCATGTCATCATTTTATCTCGACAGTTACACAAAAGGAGCCATGTCATTACATTCGAATGACACGGCTCCTTTTTGCCTAAATATTCATTTTATTACTAAATGGTTATTTACTTAAACCAAGCATCCACTTCTGCTTGATGATCTTTAATCCAGCTGTTTGCTGCCTGTTTAGCTGACTTTCCATTAGACATATCTAGCATAACGCTCGACATATCATCTTTACTCCAATGGAACTTATCGACAGCCTTATAAGCATCAGGCTTATCTTCCTTCATACCTTTACGAGACATCGTATAAATGTTTTCTGAACTACCCATTGTCTTCTTAGGATCTTTTAGATACTTCAAATCATACTTTTGGAACATCCAATGTGGTTGCCATCCAGTTACGATAATTGGCTTCTTTTCCTTAATGGCCTTACCCAATGCAACTGTCATAGCTCCCGTTGATGACTCTGATAACTTCCAACCCTTTTGATCCAATCCATAGCCCTTAATAGTATTCTTAGCCATCTTTGAAATACCAGCACCAGGTTCAATTCCGGTAATCTTCTTACCTGCCTGATCTTGCAAATCTTCAATACTATTGACATCAGTCATATAAGTTGGCACCGTTAGTCCATTGGTTGCCCCCTTCAAGTTTGGTCCCATCATATCAATTTGGCTCTTATACTTATTATATTGTGCCTTATGAGTTGTTGGTAACCAAGCTGAGACTGAAACGTCTGCTTGGCCGTTAGCAATTGACTGCCACATAATTGAATTGTCCAATGAAGTCATTTCAACTTCATAACCATGTTGACGTAAAGCTTGTGCAAGAACAGTACTTGAAGCCTTCTCTGAATCCCATGGTGTCGTCGCAATCTTCACCGTTTTCTCTTGTGATTTTGCGGTTGTGATTGCGTGCGCTACACCGCTTCCAATCATTGCAATTGCAACGACGATTGCGGTCCAAGCCTTCCAATGGTATTTCGAATGCTCTGGTTGCTGATCAGTTTTCTGATTAGGCGTTGCATTCATCTTTTGTGTTAATCGATCAATGATAATAGCCAGAATAACTAATGCGATACCATTAACAAATCCCTTACCAATATCAGCATCCTGTACGGCGGCTAACACACCACGTCCAAGACCAGGTGCACCAATCATTGATGCGACCACAACCATTGACAAGGCAAGCATCAACGTTTGATTGATTCCTGAGAAAATGGTTTTCTTAGCTAATGGTAATTCAATTTTAAATAACTTCTGCGTACCCGTTGAACCAAAAGAGTCAGCTGCTTCAACTAAATCAGTTGGCACTTGACGAATTCCTAAATTCGCCATTCGAACTGTTGGTGGTAACGCGAAGATAACCGAAGCAAATACACCCGGTACCACACCAATTCCAAAAAAGGCTACCGCAGGAATCAAATAAACGAACGCTGGCATTGTCTGCATGAAGTCCAAAATTGGTTGCACGATGTTATTAACAACGTCATTCTTAGCCATCCAAATACCTAATGGCACACCAATAATAACTGAAATCAAACTTGCCATCAAAACCAACGTAAATGTGTTCATCATGTTTGACCACAAGTCTTGGTTCTCAACAATTATCAATCCAATAAACGTGAAGAGTGGGAACCCCCACTTTTTACCAAACATTAAAGCAGCAAAAATGGTTAATCCGATGATGAATAACCAAGTTGGAATCCCCGTTAACGCATTAGTCATGGTATCCATCACAACATTTCCACCATTTTGAATAGCATCAAATAATCCGCTTAAATGCTTTGTTAACCAATCAACACCACTATCGACCCAAGGGCCAAATGGTATTTTTGGTATTAAATTTGCTAAAACAAACATACTATACTTCTCCTCCTGCTTGTTTAGTAAAAATCAAGCTCTTTTAAAAAGTGACAACCTAATTATAAACATAAAGTTGTCACTTTAGTCAAATATAATATTTTTTAATTTCATATTAATAATTGTCTTTTAATAATAAAAGCCGGGACTTTGTGTCCCGGCCTTATTCAAAAATATGCTTACTATTTGACTATTTCACAAAATTCAACAATTACCCCATCCGGACCTTGTACATTAAAAAACTTAATACCTTTATCCCAGAATGGCAATGTTTGTACTTCATTATTAAGCAATGACAATCCTTCATCCTTGGCAGCAATAAATGCAGCATCAGCGTCTGAAGTATCCAACGAAATATGATTGATCGCACCTGGCTTGCCAACAATTTCATCACCAGTCCACGTTTCAATCACTAGGTTCTCACGTTGCATAAAAATAACATTACCAACTGGGAAATCTCCAATTTTTTCAAATCCTAGTTTTTCCCAAAAACGTTCTGATACTTGCAATGATAAAGCTGGAATACCAACATGTTGTAAGCCTGAATAATAATCCGTAAAAGCCATCTTTAACTCCTTTAAACTTAGTTACCGACATCAATTGCTTGATGCTTTAGATTAGGAAATACATAACGGTCAGCGACGCCTGTTATACTACCCTGGAAAAGAAAGGCAAATAATGTTCCAATCCCGAAATTATAGAGTGAAGGGAAAGTAATAATAAATGCAATCAACGCAAAGATAGTTGGTGGGATATAAGATGCCCACATTGCTTTAAATGCTGATCCCTTGAAATATTTAAATCGTAGAATTTGCATCAAATCATCAGCAGGATGCAACACTAAGTTCACCCGTTGATAAATTGAGATTGCCGTAGCAATAAAGCCAACCCCGATAAAGTTGATCAAAGTATACAAAATAACCATTGGCCATGTCGTTGCATCTGGCATGATCTGGTTAAAAATATTAGAAAACCATTGAATGAAGATTGAGAATGGCAACATGAAAATAAAATTACCAAAGATTCGTTTCCAATCGAGTTGCTTCATTAGTAAGGCATTCAAAAATGAAACCAACATTCCTAAGACTAAAAATGCCCAAAACAATGCTAATGAGTTGTCCCCCAAAATTGCATTACCTAAATTAGCTTCACCAGCTGTCCAATAAGCTGATCCAAGAAAAGATGGATGAACATGAGCTGATGTGACTAAAGTTAACACATTCCCTAAAGAGTTAAAAATTAGAGAAATTATGAAATAAGTAATTGAAGAACTCATAGATAGGCTTCTCTGCGCCTTTTTATCCCCCACATTTTCCATTTTTATGCCTCTTCACCGCCAACTTTAACAACTGCCTTTGATACAACGCCCAATTTACCATTAACGAAATCATCAACGGTCTTGTAATCGAGTTCATGTGACATTAAGGCTTCAACATTCAGCTTTCCTGATGATAGCAATGCTAGTGAATCTTCAAAACTATTTGGATTGATAAATGATCCTTGAATCGTTAGTTGCTTTTGGAAAATTTCATAAGTGTTCATCTCAAATGTTGCATCTGGACCACCGACACCAAACATCAATACTTGGGCACCACGAGCAGCTGACGCAATGGCTTCTTCCTGTGTTTGTGGCATACCAACTGCTTCAATAACAACATCGTATTCTTCCGCAGGAATTTGATCACCATTATTAGTATTAAATGTGTTTTTAACCCCAAACTTTGACTTATTCATAGCCAATTTTTCATCAACGATACCGGCCAAATCTACTTGGTGAATACCATAAGCTTGTAGGATTTGAACGAATAGTTCCCCCATAAATCCATCCCCAATAACTAGTGCCTTTTGGTATGGTGATAACTTTAATAACTTAATACCGTGTACTGCACATGAAATTGGCTCTACAACAGAAGCTGATTTCAATGATACGTTATCTGGAATTGGATATACAACTGATGCAGGAGCCGTGAAATATTCTTCAAAGCCACCATCACGAGTGACACCAACTGCTGATAAGTTTTCACATAATTCAGGACGACCTGTACGACAGTACTTGCATTGTCCACAATAAATATTAGGATCAACGGTCACCCGGTCCCCTACTTTAACATTAGTGACTGCATCCCCAACTTCTGCAACAACTCCCGAATTCTCATGTCCTAACACGATTGGTGGCACAGCATCTGCAGACCCTGGTAATCCTGCATATAATGCATGATCAGTTCCACAGATACCGGCAAATGCCGTATGAACCAATACTTCATTAGGCAAGACCTCTGGACGATCAATGTCCTTAACGTTCAATTCTTTTGTGCCAGTTAAAACAAGTGCTTCCATGATAAAATCTCCTTTATATAAAAAATAACCCTCGCCAATATTGTAAACGTTTACGCGAACAGTCGCAAGCCCTCTTTTTGTAAAGACATATTAGTTATGATTAACAAAAAAACTTAACATTTACTCAACATATACCGATTAAGTCTTTACATAACCGCTTACGATTTTTGAGTATACTCTCTATGATTAAAAAAATAAATAGTGATTTTATGAACAATGAAAAAGGACTCGAAAAATCGCATGTAATACAACAACAAGCGGTTAATAACCCCTTTTTTAAAAAAATATGTAACAAAAAGTCCTTTAAACGCATCATTTTTGTGATATAATTCACATATACACATATTATAAAAACTTTGGGGGTATTTAAAAATGAGCGAGCGTTTGAAAGGTAAAGTTGCAATTGTTACTGGTGGTTCTGTAGGAATTGGTTGGTCGATTGCCAATAGATTCGTGCAAGAAGGTGCTAAAGTCGTTATCACTGGTCGTCGTGCGCAAGTTGGGGAAGATGCTGCAAAAAAGATTGGTACACCCGACGTTATTCGTTTCATTCAACATGATTCATCTGATGAAGCTGGTTGGGTAGATTTATTTGATCAAACCGAAAAAGCATTTGGACCTGTTTCAACATTAGTTAATAATGCTGGTATTGCCGTGGATAATAGTATTGAAAATACGACAACTGAAGAATGGCGTCAGGTCATGTCTGTTAACTTGGATGGTGTATTCTTTGGTACTCGCCTAGCTATCCAGCGCATGAAAAATAAAAGTCTTGGTGCATCTATTATAAATATGTCGTCAATTGAAGGATTTGTCGGTGATTCTAATCTAGGTGCTTATAACGCCTCAAAGGGAGCCGTTCGACTAATGTCTAAGTCAGCAGCTGTTGACTGTGCACTGAAAGATTATGATATTCGTATCAACTCAGTTCATCCAGGATATATCAAAACACCAATGGTTGAGAACGCCGACGGGATGGTTGAAATAATGTCACAACGTTCTAAGACACCAATGGGGCATTTGGGAGATCCAGACGACATTGCTTATATGTGTGTGTTCTTAGCTTCAAATGAATCAAAGTTTGCAACAGGATCAGAATTTGTTGTTGATGGTGGTTATACCGCTCAATAGCACTCATATAAAAAAGTAAAAATAAATATCGGGGCTAGAACAGTATCTTTTGTTCCAGCTCCGATATTTTTGTCTTACTTGTCCATTTCATCTATATATTTTGCTACTTGTTTACCAGCTTGCCGACCAAAAATAACGGCTTCAGCAATTGAATTGCCGCCAATACGATTATCTCCGTGTAATCCGCCAGCAACCTCACCAGCGGCATATAAACCACCAACCTTATCACCAGTTTCGTTAAGGGCCTCTGTCAATTTATTTATTCTAATGCCCCCCATTGTGTAATGAATCGCTGGTTTAATATGAATCGCATAATAAGGTGGTAAAGCCAAGCGACGCGCCATGGCAGTTTCACGACCGAAATCTACATCGATTCCCGTTAACTGACTATCATTCCACTTGGCAACAGTGGCGCTCAATTTCTCAATATCCAAGTGCGCCTTTTTAGCCAAATCTGTTAAGTTTTCAGCCGTCATCACAAGTCCAACCGCATCGTAAAAGTTAATCGCTGGAAATGCATCTCGAATACCTTGATCAAAAACTAGTGTTGCTCCGTCTTCTTGTAAGTTATCAATAGCGGCTGTTACTTTGTCACGTGTCGTCATTTCATTAACAAATCGTTGCCCGGCTTGATTTACCAAAATAGCTCCTTCACCACGCACACCTTCACCAATCAAATAAACATGATTCGTATCTTGTTGTACCGTTGGATGCACTTGGATTTTATGCATATCAACCAACGTTGCGCCTGCCGCAACAGCTAACTTCATGCCATCACCTGTAGCCCCTGGGTGGTTGGTGGTTTTCAACTGTAATAGTTCAGGGGCATATTCTTTCAACATGGTTTTATTTTGTGAAAAGCCTCCGGTTGCAATTAAAACAGCTTTAGTTGCAATAATTCTTTCACCAATCTCACGGTTACCAATTTTTAAACCGATTACCCATCCGTCTTGTTTCATAATCTTAATAGCCGTCGTTTCTGAAAACAAAGGTATTTTTTTGGTCACTAATTGTTTTTGTAGACCTTTCACCAAGTAACTTCCAACGGCTGACTTATTATCGGGTCGATGAGCTCGTTTTTGCGACATGCCACCAGTGGCTGTTAAATCTGTTAAATGAATGTCGTGATTTTCTAACCAATGAAGCGCTGATTCAGAATGAGTGACAAAATATGATAACAATTCCTTATCATTAGTTTTGCCACCACCTTGCCATGTATCTTCATAGAAACTGTCCTGGTCATCAATAACATGATTTGCCAATTGCACCAAAGTCTCCGTAGCATTCATACCAGTTGATGCACGGTTAGAATTACCACCCAAAGCATTTAGTTTTTCAAAAATAGCGACATGCAATCCTAATTCTTGTGCCTGAATTGCTGCCGTCATACCTGCTGCCCCTGAACCAACCACGATTAAGTCATAATTCTCTTTTAAATCGTTAATACTTGTTACCGGAAAAACAAATTTTGCCATTACTTCACTCCCACCTCAAGACTTAATTATATGTTTCACAAATAATAGCACACCTATCTATTAGTTTTAACCCTCAAATAATAGTTAATCGTTTTACAATAATAAAAAAGGTAGAGGCTGGAGCATCTACCTTTTGTTCCAACCTCTACTTCATTTAAAAATGTTCATTTCATCTATTACTCAACAACTAAGACATCACAATTAGAATGGCCAACAACATAACCACTATGTGATCCTTGCAACATCCTTTCAACGGCATTGGCACCTGTCTTGCCGACAATAATCAAATCAATATCATTTTCTTCGGGTAAATCTTTCGTTAATACTGTTTTGATATTACCAACGACAGTATGACCAACAACGTCAACATTTTCTTCTTGTGCTTTTTTAATATATGGCGTCATTTTTTTATCAACCCGTTCCGCCATATCTCGATAAAAATCTTCGTTAACACCAAACGATGCATCCATACCACGATCACGATTAACTACCCATGCAAGATGCAGGTCAGCAGACAATACTTTTGCTAAGGAAAGCCCGGTTGCAAAAGCACGCTTTGCTTGATCAGAACCATCTAAGCCAACTAAAATACTTTTATAAATCATGTATTTTCTCCTTGCTTTTAAAATTTTGTATCAGCATGACGTTTACCATAACCAAAGTATAGCACCATTCCAAGGGCCAACCAAACGAGGAAACGCAACCATGTTTCCCAATTCAAACCAGCAATCAAAACAACACAAAAGACAATGGCAATGACTGGTGTGACTGGTACCCAAGGGGCCTTAAAACCACGATGTAAATCAGGCTTTGTACGACGCATAATCATAATACCTGCAGATACTAAGATAAATGCTGTCAATGTTCCAATGTTGACCAATTCTGACAAAATATTTAAATTAATGAATCCAGCAGCTAAAGCCGTGATAATACCAAAGAACCACGTTCCTTTAAACGGTGTTTGATGTTTTTCATCAACGTGACCAAAGAATTCTGGGAAAAGACCATCTCGCGCCATTGAATAACTGATACGTGATTGTCCATAAAGCTGAACCAAAATAACAGTTGTCATACCAAGAATGGCTCCTAAACTAACAATAACTGATAGCCATGTTTGTCCTGTCTTGGCCAAAATAGCCAAAATAGGTGCATTCAAATATTTTGAAAATACAGTGTACTTCACAACACCCGTCATAATTAATGTCATGATAATGTAAAGAACTGTTGAAATTAGTAGTGAATATAGAATACCTCTTGGTAATGTCTTGCTAGGATTAACAGTTTCCTCAGCACTTGAAGAAACTGAATCAAAACCGATAAATGAGAAGAAAACAATCGATGCGGCGGGAATAATTCCGGTTGCCCCCCCGTCAGTATGCGAATAAAGGCCAAATGGACTAAACGGCTTCCAGTTTTCAGGTTTGATGAACCAAACCGTGCAGACAACGAATAAAACAATGACTGCTAATTTAATGATGACCATCGTATCATTAACTCGCTTGGTTTGCGTAATCCCCACCGAAATAATCCATGTAATGATTAAAACAATAACAAACGCTGGCAGATTAAAAAAGCTCTGAACACCCGGGGTCGTTCCGGCAGCAGCTGTTAGGGCCGTTGGTATATGGATACCCATATTATCTAATAGATTAACAAAGTACCCAGACCATCCAACTGAAACCGTTGCAGCTCCGAGGGCGTATTCAAGTATCAAATCCCACCCCATAATAAACGCAATAATTTCACCAAATGCAATATATGAATACGTATAGGCAGAACCAGCTACGGGCGCCATTGAGGCAAATTCAGCGTAACATAAACCAGCAAAGCCACAACAGATAGCAGCAATTAAAAACGATACAGACAAAGCTGGACCAGCGGTCAAAGCTCCTTTACCAGTTAAAACAAAGATTCCTGTACCAATGATGGCTCCAATCCCTAAAAAGGTCAGATCCCAAGTATGTAAGGTTCTTTTTAACGGCGAAGCATTTTCCGTTAGTCTATTAATATCTTTCTTTCGAAATAATGATGACATAATTCTTTTCCTTTCTAATTTAATTTTAATGATTCTATCATCACAGATAATATTTGTAAATAAAAAGCACCATGGATAAATCACATAAAGTGTTATTTTCATGACAAATTTGCGTATTTTCATCATTTTAACGAAAACGTTTTCTTATACAAAGTTGATTAATTAAAGGCTTATTTAATGTATATAGCATTTAATTTAATATAATTAAAAATAATATTTAATCTATGAGTATGACAAATAGAAACAGGATAATATCGTCAAATAAATTTTAAAACTTGCAACTATCTTTCACTAAAAAAACATATTGTAACCAAAATAAAGCAAATATTAAATTAGAAAAAGATTAGAAAAACAATAACGTATGTCAGATAACCTAACGAATTTGATATAAATCAGCCCTAAAACTGTATATAATTATTTTGTTAGGGAAATTTTCCTACCATACTAAGTAAATTAAACTTTGCCAAATTAAAAAGTGGCTAATTTTGATTGTTAACCAAAATTAGCCACTTTTTAATTTTTTTATTTGCTATCCAAAGCTACTTTTATTGCATTTAATGTCACATCGGCTGTTTTGTCAAAGTTCACATCGGCTTCGGCTAAAACATTTGCATTCCCAATCCCAACACTAATTTCGCCAGCACCATTAATACTCTGAATACCAGCGGCGGAATCTTCTAACCCAATAACCTGTTCAGGCTCTAAGTTTAAAACCTTAGCTGCTGCTGCAAAGATAGCTGGATCGGGCTTACCAGCAGCCACTGATGCTGGATCCACAACCGCCTCAAAGTAATCAGCCAAACCAAGCCGTTCAATAATAAATGGCGCATTTTTGGAAGCTGAAGCAACGCTCAATTGATAGTTTGCTGCTTTTAATTCATCTAAGAATTGTTGCATACCTGGTAAAATATCGGCGGGTGTCAATGTGGAAATCAATTCACGATAGTTGGTATTCTTTTTTTCAGCTAATGCCTCACGTGCTGATTGATCATATTCATCGTCATGTCTTCCAGCTGATATGATCAACGCCAAACTTCCCATGCGATCAATACCTTTGAGACCCTCTTCTAACTCTTTGGTCCAAGTTGTCCCTACTTCATCCGCAATTTTACGCCAGGCAATGGTATGAAAACGAGCTGTGTCAGCTAAAACACCATCCATATCAAAAGCAAATCCTTTAATTACATCAAATTCACTCATTTGTGTTAACCTCCTGAAACTTGTTGTTCCTCATTGGCATGTAAATTAATAGTCCTATTGTAAATAGTTACCGTAATATCCTTATCAGCTACGACTTTCACGTCATTAGGATAAATATCTAACGAAATTAAAACACCACGGAACTTTTGCTTAAATGACAGCCTACGCCAACCATTAGGTAAACTTGGATTGATTACAATATGACCGTCTCGCAATGAAACCCCTCCAAATTCATTTTGAATGACTTCCAGTGTTTCGCCCATGACACCAATATGAATACCTTCTGCCGTTGTACCACCTTGAATATCATAATAATCTGAACCAATAGCCGTCTTTAAATACTCTAATGCCTTTTCTTTATTACCTAATGTAATATCAATACCAGCAAAAACAGGTCGTGACGTCGTTGAACCATGAACCGTTCGGGCTAGATAATAATCAGTATTTTTCTGTAACCAATCTGTTGGCAGAGTATACCCAAGCTGATTAACTAGTTTTACAAAGTGATTTGCACCTAAGTTATACAACGTCATCAAAGTATCGGTCTGTTTGGCAACCTGGTAATCATCCGGTGATAATCCTTCCGCTTTCATCAAACGATCAATTCGATGAATATCGTCATATTTTTGTCGATATGCCTCAAAATCGACTGTTTTCAAATCAAAATAACCAGCATATTGGGCAATGATACCTGCATCGCTAATTTCTAATGATAACCGGGTTGAGACATCTTGTGCTTTTTCTAGCAATACGTCATCAATGGCTGGCAAATTTTCGTGTTGACTAAGTTCTTGTAGCCAATTCAATGCCCAAGTTAACATCAAATTTGTATAAGCATTATCGGTGATGCCGCCAGTATCAGCATTTGGATAAGCTTCATGGAATTCATCTGGTCCCATCACACCTGCTAAGTGATAATGGCCGTCATCTCCTAGAGTCACTTTGTTTAACCAGAACTTTGAAGTCTCAACAACGACATCGAGGCCACCCTCCTGAAGAATGCTTTCATCACCTGTTAACTGCACATATATCCATAAATTATAAACAATCGCTAAGGATACATGACGTTGGAGCCTTGAATTATCAGGATCCCACTCATTATTAACCGTATTTAAATGAATAACTTGCGCTTGTTCATCACCAGTCATGCCAGATTGCCAAGGATACATTGCACCACTTTCACCATCAATCTTGGCATTGGCTTGGGCACCCTCTAAACGATTAATACGATATTTCAAAATATCCTTAGCAGTCTGCGAATCATTAGCTGCTAGATAAGGGACAACAAAAATTTCATCCCAAAAAATATGACCTCGGTAACCTTCACCAGTTAGACCACGTGAACCAACAGAAGCATCTAGGTACTGATTAGCGTAGTGCTGTGCTGATTGTCGAAGATGAAAAACGTTCATTCGAATCATTCGTTGCAAATCAGGATCATCACTATCTAGGATGATATCTGCTTCAGACCAAACATCCTGCCAATACTTAACAGAATCAGCAACAATTTCTTTAAATGTGACATTAGTCAATTGTTCATCAACAACCTGCTCTGGATCAGCCTCTTCGTAACTTGTAGCAATACCGATAACTCGTTCAATATTAATCGTGTCCCCAGGGGTTAACTTAAAATCACCCGTAGCAACTATCTGGTCTTGTCCTGTTGTCACTGAAAATTCAGCTGCATCACTATTTGTTTTTGCACCTACGACCAATTTGATGCCTGACTGTCGGGTTTCAGCGACTAATTTATCTGTCGTTAAAGCAGTCACATCAAATTCTCTTGATTCAAAATCGCGATAGCGTTTAACATTTTTATTTTCAACACGACCATCAATAATAGTTTGAACAGTTACATCGGCTGTAAAATTACCACTAATCGCAATAGATAGGCCGATTTGATGCATCTTAAATGGATTGACTGCTTTCTGAGTTTTTAATGTCAATTCCCCTTTAACAGTTGGTATTGTATAGCTCTCTGAGAGAATACCGCTATCAAAATTGAGTACTGATTCCCGTGTTGTAGGATCAAATACGACTGGTTCACCATCGACAGCCAACTTTAATAACTGTGGATTGGGCAAGTTGACCATATCCTCATTAATAACATCGCGACCAGCAACTGGTGTTGACGTTTGATTAAAGACCCCCGCAACATAAAGTCCTGGATAATGATCATCACTATAAGATGTCATAATCGGGGCACCACGCCAACCAAGATACCCATTCCCTAAAGTAAGTAATGATTCTTCACCATAAGCACGAACACCATGCGAGACCGTGTCGTAACTTAATTGCCAATTATTTGAATTCATCAAAAGCTCCCTTCCTCAAAATCAGTCGTTAACAGCATCCTTAAATACGTTTTTCTTTTCAGCATTCTTGGCATTCTTCACATCAGAATCCTTGAAGCCCCAGAAGTAGACCGCAATGAATGAAACAACTGTGGTTACTGTAGCGGCGATGACGAAGTACCAAATGTTATTTGGATCTGTCTTTGAGAAGAATGATGGGAATCCAATCCATGAACCGGTGAACCCAAACATATCAACATGTAACAGTCCAGCAATCAGTCCACCGACAGCACCACCAATATTAGCCATCCAGAATACGCGACCATACTTCAAGTTAATTCCATACATTGCCGGCTCAGTTACACCAGCAAATCCTGACAAGGCACCAGCGAATGCCAAGCTCTTAATATTTGTAATCTTGGTTTTTGCCCAAACAGCTAGTGCCCCAGCACCTTGTGCAATCATCGTAAAGTTAATCAAACCATTCAAAACTGAATGACCGGTTTGTGCAATATCGTTAGAAATAAGTGGGATAATCATCCAATGCAAACCGAAGATAACTAGTACTTGATATAGACCACCAATTAGTAATCCAGCAATTGCCTGATTCAATGTCACTATCCAATTAATAAATGTTGCCAATCCAGATGAAATCAATGTAATCACCGGACCAACAACTACTAATACGACGATTGAAACAATAAACAACGTAAATAGTGGCTGGAAAATTGAACGCAAACTCAATGGCAAGACCTTTTTGAACCAGTTACCAACTGGCCTTGCAAGCCATGCAGCAAAGATGATTGGGAAAATTGAATACGTATATGATGGAATATGAATCGGTAACCCAAAGAAGTTCGCATTCATGGTTACCCCTAGGAATTCAACAAAGTTCTTTGACGTTTTTTCTCCCAATTCCACCATCGTTGGATGTACTAACACACCAGCAATGGCAGCAACAATAATCGGATCCGACTTTAATTGCTTAGCAGCGGTATATCCAACCAAAATTGGCAAGAAATAAAATGTCGAATCACCAATTGTATTAATGATTTGATATGTCGCTGAAGATTCATTGATCCAACCTAGGTTAAACGTAAATAACGTTAAAATACCTTTTAAAATACCAGAAGCAGCTAACAAACCGATGATTGGCATCATTGATCCAGTAATTGTTCCAATCAATAATTGGAAACCATATTTAATCATGCCAAAGAATCCATCTGGTTTATTCGATTTCTGACCACCAGTTGCTTCAACAGCGGCATCAGTTGCCTCTTCGTCAACAACATCATCTCCCAGTTGTTCAATTACTTTATCGTAGACATCTTCTACTGCTTGTCCGATAACCACTTGATACTGACCTAATTGCGCATTATAGACAGCACCTGCAACACCATCTAAGTCTTGAATTGCATCCGTATCTGCCTTTTTCTCATCATTCAAATAAAATCGTAAACGTGTAATACAGTGAATGACCTTATCAACGTTATCTTTACCACCGACATTTGTAATAATGTTCTGTGCTAGTTCATCATAATTTTGTTTTGCCATCTCAATTCTCCCCAATTTAACCTATGGCAATCGCTTGCCCAATCTGACTTCCAGCAGATGAATTTCCTACATCTACAGACAAAGTATCTAATTTTTCAGCCGAATTTGTTATTAACACCATCGTTGTCTTTGGTAATTTCGCATCATCAACCTGCTGCCAGTCTACTGTTGCCAAGGTGTCCCCACCTTCTACAACATCCCCAACTTTCACGTTTGGTGTAAATGGCGCACCATTTAGTGAAACCGTATCAATACCAATGTGTACGAGTATTTCCAAACCATCGGCCCTCTCTAAACCAACAGCATGCCCTTGTTGAATAGTCACTTTACCAGCAACGGGGGAAACGATCGTGCCTTCCGTAGGCTCTACAGCAAAGCCATCCCCCATCATTTTCCCAGCAAATACAGGATCAGAAACGTTTTCTAAATTAATAACCTCTCCTGTTACTGGCGTGTACAATTTGTTGTCATCGGCAACTGTTTTTTTCTTTCCAAACCCAAACATATAGAGTCCTCCTATTTATGACGTCTTGCAAATTCAACACTTGTAAAGCGATCTGCACGATGTCGTGATTCAGTATAAGATAAGATGCGATTATCAGATAGACGGGTTTCACTCCGAATAACTACCATAGACATCCCCTCATCAATATGAAGTAACTGTCGATCTTCAACATTTCCTTTTTCAACTGTCATTCGTTTAACTGCATAATCAATTTGTAGACCTAACTGATTTTCAAAGTAATCAAACAATGAATTCTTAGCCGCCGTATGCGGAACATGATCAATAACAGCTTGATTAATATAATCATAATCTAAGACCATCTCTTCACCATCAACCCAACGCCGACGTACGACCAATGTACTTAATACTGGTGAGTCACCTCCTGTTATTTTTTCCGGAACAGGCACATTTTGCTTAATAACAATGACATCATTACTAGCATCTAGGTGCGCTTGCGCAACCATTTCACGATAACTTTCAAGTGTTGAAACAGGGAATACAAAATGCTTTCGATCCAAAACGACTGAACCTCGGCCAGGTAGCCTTTGGACATAGCCATCATTAGCCAATGTCTTGACAGCTTTACGCACCGTCTCACGAGAAACTTGATAACGTATAACAAGTTGCCCGTCACTAGGTAAATAATCACCTGGTTGGTAGACATTATCTTGTAATGCTTTCAAGAGGTCAGAATATATTTTTTGATATTTTTCCATTTCAATATCCCCTTTCAACACGTTCAGTGTACATGAATATGAAAACGGTTTCAATTCATTTGTACCAAGCTTTGTATAACTAGACTAGTCAGGTCTTGGCTAACTATGCATAGGCAAGCATTTCTAGACTAGTCAGGTTTTTTTTAGGTTTTAGACAATTCTTGATTATTTTTCTTATCTGACAGTACCCTAATATGTCTGAGGTTTTCTTAGATTATCATGTTAGGAATAGATTGGCTGACTAATTTTTGCACAAAAAAATACAGTTTTGAAAATAAAAAACACTTCATTTCAAAACTGTATTTGTCTATCAAATTTACACTGTGCCACCGTGATATAAAGAGACCGGTAAAATAAAATCACTCTCTTCAAGTTTATCTTCACGATTTGTTATACGATTAATCAAACTTTCAACAAGCATCATAACGATATCATCCATTGGCTGTACCACCGTCGTCAGTTCAGGAAAGTATGTTTGAACAAACTCAGTACCATCATAGCCAACTATTTTTAAATCATTTGGCACTTTAATATTCAGCGCACGGGCAGTTTGTAATACCAGAATAGCCGTTAAATCATCACTACAAATAATACCGTCGACGTGATTTTTCTTTAAAAATTGTTGAATAGAAACTTGCTTGATTTTTGGGGTTTCATCAAAGAAAATTGGAAAAACATGATTTTCCAAGCCTAATTTAGCCATTTGTTGTTGATACCCTTGCAAACGCCGATCAGTTGGGTTACCTTTTTGGTTTGGATTTCCCATAAAGTAAATATTTTTTGCACCTGCTTTATATAGGGTATTTGTTGCCAAAATCCCCCCCTGCAAGTTATCGCTACTGATTGTTGGCATCCCGGATATGTAACGCCGATCAAAAGCCACAATTGGCAAATTTGTATTTTGATATTCTTTAATGCCTAAATTGTGCGCACCCGTGATAATACCGTCAACTTGGTTAGCAATTAACATTTGTAAATAGTTCCGCTCTTTGTCAACATCATCCGCAGAATTACACAAAATAACCTTATATCCTTGCAAGAATAACTGCTTTTCTAATTTTTCAATTAATTCTGCAAAAAAAGGATTTGTAATACCAGGAAAAATAAGACCAATGATATGCGTCTTTTTCCCTTTCAAAGATCTTGCTAAAGAATTTGGCTGATAGTTCAATGTCGCCATTGCATCATAAACTTTTTGTTTTGTCGTCGCGCTCAAATAACCGTGATTGTTAATAACACGAGAGACAGTTGTTGGTGATACACCGGCTTCTTCAGCAACATCAGATAACTTTGGTTTCACAATGACACATCCTTTTTTTCTTCAATATAAATTTCTAATAATTTAGCTATTCCATACCGCTTAATGCAATATAACTACCTGAATATTTTAGCTTATTTTGTTCAGAAAACGCAATCATTGTTTGTGCTTGTGGTGCAAAGAAACGTAATGTCATCACTTGCTCACCACCATTTATAAAAATCTCACAAATTGAATGATCAACAAAGATATCTAGTGACAGTTTGTGATGTGAAGTGACATTCACTTGGCGTGTTTCACCATATTCAGTTGCAAATTGCTCCCCTACATTTGATCGGTCAACAATTAAATAACCGTCATTATTTGTATCAAATTTTAATTGTAGCGCATGATTACTGCTGCCATCACTAACTAGTAATAAATTACCTGTTTGATCAGGTGCCAAATCTAAGCGCAACTCATATTGTTGCTTGGCATCAGTAACTAATACGCGTTGATTTTGGGGTAATGTTTGTTCTACAACAGCCAAAGTAGACATAGCAGTGACTGGTATTTGATAAAGTTTGTCATCGACTACTTTTAGTCGTTTTACTAAACTCAGGCAATGCGCCCAATTTTCTTTATCCGTTGGATAGCTTATTTCAGGTAGCCCAATCCAACTTATCAAATATGCCTGTCCATCTGGTGCATTAAATGCTTGACTGGCATAAACATCAAAGCCATTGTCTAGTTGATTTAGCATCGATGTATCTGAATACCAAGTACCAGTTTTAAAATCTAGCTGACTACCGATCGTATAGACGTTCGGATAAATATTTTCTGTTGGCAAAACATTCTGCGGTAATCCTTGTGGACAAAAAATTAGCACAGGTTTTTCGTCAACATAAACTAAATTTGGACACTCAACCATATATCCCAAATCACCAAGATTATGTTGTATGTATCCCATATCTTCCCAATTTTTTAAATCCTGAGTTTTATATAATGAAAATTCACCACGTAAATTTTGTTTATCCTGCGCACCAATTAAAGCGAAATAGTCATCATTTACTTTTAACAATTGTGGGTCTCTAAAATGCTCAGTCACATAATCAGGCGCTTCAATAAGTAGTTGGTTTACTTTTGTAATTTGGTTATTTTCATCCATCCAAGCACCAATCTGATAACTATGACGCTGCCAATTTTTATTTCGTACATTTCCCGTGTACATCAGGAATAATCGATCCTTGATTACTTGGGCTGATCCAGAATAGGCACCATGTGAATCATAGCGGTCGCCCGGTTTTAATGCGATACCTAAATTATGCCACTGGACTAAATCATCTGAAACACAATGAACCCACGATTTTAGACCATGGACTGGTCCAAAAGGAAAAGCCTGATAAAATATATGCCATTGACCATTAAAATAAGAAAATCCATTAGGATCATTCAGTAATCCTGAAGTTGGATGTATATGAAACGCTGGCTTGTACACTGACGATGATACTTGTTCTGCTAAATTTTCTTTATCTACTTTTGAATATGCGCTGTAAGGTTGGTATCTTTTTTCTCTCGTCCAAATCATATGAATTAATCCCCTATTAAATTGGAAATGGTTACTAAATTAGAAAATTATCACTTCTAAGATAAAATATGCAACACAATATGTCAAACGTTTAACATAACGAAAGACTGATAAATAATTTAAAAAAATTAAATCATTAAAGTTTATGTCAAACGATTGACATAAAACAAAAATAAGGTATCCTAATAAGTGTAATTATAAAGAAAACGCTTTCAAAAATAAGGAGTAGACAAATGGATCATAAAAAAGTCGCTAATGAGATTGTCTCAGCGGTTGGTAAGGACAATTTTGCTGCTGCTGCACATTGTGCAACACGACTACGATTAGTTATCAAAGATGAAAGTAAACTAAATCAAGATGCTCTAGATAATAATGATGATGTTAAAGGAACATTCAAAACAAATGGTCAATATCAAATTATTATTGGTCCTGGGGATGTTAATAATGTCTATGACGAATTAATAAATATTGCAAATGTTACGCCAGTTTCAACTGAAGAGCTTAAAAATGTCACTCAAGATGGTAAAAAGAAAAATCCAATCATGGCTTTTATTAAATTACTATCTGATATTTTTGTGCCAATCATTCCAGCCTTAGTAGCTGGTGGTCTGCTAATGGCATTAAATAACTTTCTAACTTCACCTGACTTATTTGGGCCAAAAGCTCTAGTAGAAAGTTTCCCAATTATTAAGGGATTCTCAGCGATGATTCAAGTCATGTCAGCTGCTCCCTTCATATTCATGCCCATCTTAGTCGGTATTTCAGCCGCCAAACGTTTTGGTGCTAACCAATACCTAGGTGCAGCTTTAGCTATGATCATGGTGTCACCAGATTTAATAGCCAATCAATCATGGGACATTTTCGGTTTAACTGTTTCACAAAATAACTACTATTATCAAGTTATTCCTGTCCTAGCTGCCGTTTATATTTTGTCGTTAATTGAAAAATACTTACATAAAAGATTACCATCTGCAGTTGACTTTACTTTTACACCTTTAATTTCATTAATGGTAACTGGTTTTCTAACATTTGTTATCGTCGGACCAGTCATGCGCCTACTTTCAGATGGTGTTACTAATGGGATTGTCTTTATCTATCAAACATTAGGTTTTGTGGGAACAGGGATTTTTGGACTGTTATACTCGCCGATCGTATTAACCGGGCTTCATCAAAGTTTTCCTGCTATTGAAACACAATTAGTTACGGCGTTCACACAAAATCACAGTGGTTATGGTGACTTTATATTCGTTGTCGCTTCGATGGCAAACGTTGCTCAAGGAGCTGCAACATTTGGTGTATTTGCGTTGACAAAAAATAAAAAGATGAAAGGATTATCTTCTTCTGCCACTGTATCTGCCCTATTGGGAATTACTGAACCGGCGTTGTTTGGGGTTAATCTAAAATATAAGTTTCCATTCTTTTGCGCTTTGATTGGTTCCGGTGTGGCAGCGGCATTCGCTGGCTTAATGCACGTCATTGCGGTATCACTTGGATCAGCAGGATTCCTAGGCTTCTTATCAATTAACGCAAAGTCAATTCCCGCATATCTGTTATGTGAAGTGATTTCATTTGTGATTGCCTTTACCCTGACCTATCTGTACGGTAAGAAAAATGCAGCGAAGTTTGCTATCATCGATGGTGGTAACAAAAACGATGATGCTAAACCAGCTACTAATGCATCAATCAAGACTAACTTAGCTGATGAAATTGTTAACGCACCCGTTTCTGGTACAGCAATTAAATTAGAAGACGTCAATGACCAAGTATTCTCTTCTAAATTAATGGGTAATGGTGCCGCAATCGTACCAAGTGATACAACCATATACGCACCGATTTCTGGGACAATAACAGTTGCTTATGAAACCAAACATGCTTATGGTATTAAATCAGATAATGGTGCAGAGATTTTAATTCATCTAGGAATTGATACTGTTAATTTAAGAGGACAATATTTTGATGCTAAAGTTTCACAAGGTCAACATGTTACTGCAGGTGAACCATTAGGTAGTTTTGACATTGAAAAAATTGCTGACGCTGGGTATGATCCAACGCTAATTATGGCAATTACGAATACCGCAGACTTCGCCAACGTTGAACCGATCGAAACTAACCAGGTCAAAAACGGTGACCCATTAGTTGCTGTAACAGCTTAAGATTTTAATAATCAAGAATATGCACAAAAAAGGCAACCCGTTTTTTAATAAATCGGGTTGCCTTTTTGTGCTAATTATTCAAAATGATTAATCTTGCCATAAATACTTGGCATCGCCAACTGGATCTTGGGATGTCAAAATTTTAGGTCCGTCATTCGTAATCGCAATTGTATGCTCATACTGTGCTGACAAGCTACCATCTCCTGAGACATAATACTCCCATCCAGTTTCGGGAACGATTTCAGTATTAATTTCCCAGTCACCACCTGCATTGACCATCGGCTCAATGGTAATGACCATACCAGCTTTTAGGCGTAATCCTTTATGTGCGACCCCATAATGGAACACATCTGGCTTTTCATGCATCGTTGGACCAATACCATGACCAATCAAATCACGGACGTCACCCATATGGTTTTCATTTTCCACATAGTCTTGAATGGCAAAACCAATATCACCTAAACGATTACCAACTTGCGCTTGATCGATTGCTAAGTACAAAGCCGTGTGAGTCACATCCATTAAGTGATCGATTTCGGGTGTACTTTCACCAACAACGTAGGTCCAAGCAGAATCACTTTCATAACCATGCCAATTAACACAAAAGTCCACTGTCACAACATCATGATTTTTTAATTTTAATCCTTTACGTGGTGTTGCGTGTGCTACTTCATCATTAATGCTAATGCAAGTGGCATATTTATATCCTTCAAAGCCCTTTTCTGAAGGTTTTGCATCATGATCAAGAATATATTGGTTAACAATTTCCTCAATTTCCCAAGTATCCATGCCAACATATATTTTATCTCGTAATGCAAGATGGGCACCCGCTAGAATTTTACCAGAGTGTGCCATACCTGAAATTTCTCTGTTTGATTTTAAAGTGATCAACTTTTTCTCTCCTATAAGTAATTATGATATTTTGTTTGTCAAAACACTGGATTGTTGATTAATAATTTTAAGCATTTCCTGATTAAACTTTTGGCGTTTAACTGGACGATATTTTTTCAAAAAATTCAAATGTAATCCATAGATGGCGAAATGTAATAATACGCCTGGAATGAAATTAAGCATACGTTGTTTATCGTACACCATTCCAGGATAAACAGCTACAAATCGATTATCCAACTTTTCGACACCGTAATCAATAACCTCTTCTTTTGCTTTCATATAATTTTTAAGCGGCCATGGTGCATTATTAGCAGCAATAAAGACAAACCTCGTTTGCGTTGTCTTGGCCATTAACTCGTCAATAACCGTTTTTGCAGGATCAATACTGTTTTTCTGATAACTCGTATTTTTCCGTTTACTAGGTAAAAAGATTCCCACACAATCAACGACAACATCTGAATTATCAATGACCGTCTGCCAATGACCTGGTTTAGTCAAATCAACAGCCAAATAAGTCACAGAATCGACTAAGTTTGTATGATTTTGGGCACCAGAACGAGATAAACTAGTCAGTTCGTAATTATTTCTATCCTGGACGAGCGCAGATAGAATTCCCTGACCAATATAACCTGTTCCACCCATAATTGTTATTTTCATTGTCCCCTTCTTTACTTAATTGAGAATCGTCATTGTTCATATATGATATTTCTATTTATTTTAACATTAATTAAAAGGCGTTAATGGATTTAAAGAACAAAACAGGCCGGAACATTTACTATGCTCCAGCCTGTTGCGTTACTATAAATTATTTAGTTTAGTGTTTAACAGCATACTTAAAGTTAAATGGTGCGCCAGTTGGATTGGCCACAACACCCTTAACTTTAGGATTCAATAATGACGCCGTTGAACGGTAGTACAAAGGTGCAACACCTGCTTCCTTCTCAAGAATTTGTTCGGCCTTCTTGAAGTCAGCATATTGTGCCTTCTTGTCATTAGCATTTTTACCTTCAGCACTCTCCAAAGCGGCATTGTAGTCTTCATTCTGCCACTTACCATAATTGTATGATGCATCAGCCTTATACAAATCTAAGAATGATGAGGCATCAGGATAATCAGCCAACCAACCAAAGTTTAGCATTTGGAAATCACCATCAGTACTCAACTTCAAACGTTGCTTCTTTGGGACTGTTTTAATTGAAACATCCATACCGTCCAAATTCTTTTCTAATTGTTCTTGTAAGAATTGGGCAACACGCTTTGAGGTATCATCATCGTCAGTTAACAATTGAACCGATAGCTTTGACTTATCAACTTCCTTAAGGCCAGCCTTGAACAACTTAGCTGCCTTCTTCTTATCATAGCCAACTGCCCCCTTTACTTCAGCATCGGTTGCAAAATCCTTGTTATTATTAGGATTCTTTACTAAGCCTTTAGGTGTATAGGTAGTTGCCGGAATAGCTGACCCAGTAACAATTTGATTTGATAATGCCTTACGGTTGACAGCATAAGAAATGGCTTGACGAATCTTAGTATTCTTGAATTCAGGTACCTTTTCTTGATTCATTTGCAAGGCTTGTGTTGCACCAGACTTAATCTCCTTATAACCCTTCTTGCTCTTTGAAGCCTTCACCTGATCTGGCGACAATGGTGTAAAATCAAGTTTCTTTCCTTGATACAAGTTATAACCAGTATTTTGGTCCTTAATGGTTTGCACAGCAATTTTCTTAGTTTTGACCTTATCCGCATCATAGTATTTATTATTCTTTACATACGAATACTTATTATTTGAACCTGACCAGCCTTTAAATTTATAAGGCCCCGCTGACAAATAGTTGGCAGCTGAAGTTCCAAACTTGTTTCCCTTTTCTTCCACAAATTTTTGGTTCTCTGGGAAGAACACAGGCATTGTTAATTCTTGTAAGAAATATGATGCAGGAGATTCCAAAGTCACCTTCAAAGTCTGATCGTCAACTGCTTCGATACCTAATTCTGAATAGCCTTTGCATTTTTAACACTATCTAACAAATAAGCATATTCTGAAGCTGTTTTAGGGTCTATTGAACGTTGCCAGCCATAGACGAAATCTTTTGCTGTCAAATCATCCCCATTTTCCCACTTTAATCCAGAACGTAAGTGGAAAGTGTAAGTTAGACCATCATCTGACTTTTCATAACTCTTTGCTGCTTCATTTTCAAGTTTGCCGCCCTTACCAAACTGCACCAAAGGCAAACTCGTGGCACCCAATGCATCTGCCGATACAGTATCTGTAGATTTGGCTGGATCCATGGTTGGTAATGCCGCAACTTCTGACCAATTAATTTTCTTACCTGTAGACGCTGCCGATGCCGAAACTGCTGGTAACGCAACACTCCCAACCATTGTCACTGACGCAGCAACTGCGGCAACTTTTCCAAATTTTCTCATACCTAATTCCCCTTTGTGAACGGTTTAATTTTAATAGTGTTATTATAATAGCATGCACTTTCTCATTTGTCTAATTGTTTTTTAATTTATTCAATGAAGCATAAAAAAAGATGTCTAGACTTTATAACCTAAACATCTTATTTTTAACTATACACATCGTGAACAGTTGCGTTACCAAAGACATGCTTAATTAAATTTTTTTATAAACCCTAACACAACCTGGTTAAATTCATCCGGAAATTCCAAATGTGGGATGTGACCTGCGCCGTCAAAGACGTGCATTGCCGAACCTGTAATCCCTTGTAGCTCAAGGGCATGCTTTGCATGATCTACTGGGTACATTGGGGATGCACCACCCGCCAAAAATAGATGTGGTATCCGTTCATGACGAACAACATCACGCCAATCTTGGACAATCCCATCAATCATCAATGGGCGATTTTTTTCAAAGTCAAACGGCACATAACCGTCTGAGACTTGACGTTTCAGCTCTTTTGGAATGGCTTGTTTAACTAGTTTTGTCGTCGGGAAACTATCAGAAATTTGACTAATACGGGCAAAGGAGGAATCTTTAACACCATATTGCCAGCCATCTTCGTTCAACATTTTGGGTGTCTGATCTTCAGTCACAATAACATTTACTTGGCGATCACCAAATAGTGAAATATACTGACTGGCAACCATCGCTCCCATTGAATGGCCAATCAAGGTAAATTGGTTTACATGTAAGTAATCCAATAAATTGGCCAAATCCATCGCTAACCGAGAAATACGTAAGCTTTTGTCCGTCTGTTCACTCTGACCATGATTACGATACTCAAAACGCAGTACGCGAAAGCCCGCAGCTTTAAATGCTTCGACTTGCGCTACCCACGTGGTTATCATACTTGTATAGCCACCGAGAAAGACGACGACTGGATGATCACTGTTACCATCGAATTGATAATGTAATCGCACACCGTCATTTGTTTTAAAGAAAGACATTGCCTACCCACCTCTACATCGTTATTTTAATCTATTATACATGAATACCTAGACCATCTGCCACTTCGGCAGCATCCATAATAGCCTCACCCAAAGTTGGGTGTGGGTGGATCGTTAACGAAATATCTTCAGATGTTAAGCCATTTTCAATCGCTAATGAAAGTTCAGAAATCAAGTCAGATGCTGACGGTCCGACAATTTGTGCACCCAACATGGCATTACTATCCTTATCAGTAATCAGACGAATAAAGCCCACGCCCGCATCCATTGCTAAGGCACGTCCATTACCAGCAAATGGGAACTTACTAATTTTAGCGTTTAAGTCCTTTGCCTTAACTGATTCTGGTGTTTCACCAGTTGTTGCTAATTCATATTGCGTATAAGCAACAGCTGGTAGTGAATAGTGAAGGTCATGTGCATTGCTTGCGCCACTAATGGCAGCTGCGGCAACTTTACCTTCAAAGCTTGCTTTATGGGCCAAAGCAGGTCCAGCAACAATATCACCAATTGCATAGATATGTGACACACTGGTCTTCATTTGGTTATCCACTTCAATCAAGCCATGATCACCGACTTTAACATCTGTATTATTTAGTCCTAATGTATCCGAGTTAGCACGACGACCAACTGAAACTAACAAGTAATCACCTGTCACTGTTTGTTCCTTGCCATCAACTTCATAAGTCAATGTAACATCTTTGTCGGTCTGTGTTGCACCTTTAGCCATAGCTGAAGTTACAATTTCACCACCATGCTTCTTAAAGTCATTCAAAACAGGCTTTGTCATTTCCTTGTCGAAGCCATTCAATGTATGATCTAACCCTTCAACAATGGTTACCTTCGATCCCAAGTTTGAATAAGCACCACCAAGTTCAGAACCAATGACACCACCACCAACAACGATGAGGTGTTCAGGTACTTCTGGTAAACTCAACACACCAGTTGAATCAACGATACGACCACCAAATTTCAAACTAGGAATTTCTACTGGACGTGAGCCAGCAGCCACAATGGCATTTTCAAAACGCAATAACTGGTGACCATCTTCTTGAACCACATTTAATGTTTCATTATCATTGAATGTTGCTTTACCTTTGATAATTTGCACGTGATGTTTCTTCAACAACATTGCAACACCACCAGTCAATTGATCAACAACTTTATGTTGCTTCCAATCTTGCGCTTTATCCCAGTCTAACTTACCAGTCATGGACAAACCAAAGGGATTCTCCTCTTGACTGTCACGATAATGATGACCAACATTTATTAAAGCCTTTGATGGAATACAGCCAATGTTTAAACAAACTCCACCAATATCGTCTCGTTCAATCAAAGTTACATCTTGACCTAGTTCGGCAGCACGAATAGCTGCAACATATCCTCCAGGCCCTGAACCAATGATAACTGTACCAACATCAGTCGCTTCTGCTCCAACAACCATTTTCTATACCTCCATCAACATATAGCTAGGATCAGCCAACAATTTCTTTAAGTAATTCATTGATTGTTGACCTAACATACCATCAATCAAACGGTGGTCATAACTTAGTGATAGCTTCATGTTTTGTCCAACAGCCAATTCACCATTTTCATCAACGATTGGTTCCTTCAAAATTGAACCTAAGCCTAGAATAGCTGATTCTTTACCATTAATAATCGGTGTGAACCAGGTACCACGAGCTGAACCTAAGTTAGAAATTGTAATCGTTGCCCCTTGCATTTGGGCAGGCTTAATCGTTCCCTCACGGACAGCACTAGCTAAGTCAGCAATTTCAGTGGCAATTGTCATAATCGACTTACTCTCAGCATGGGCAACAACTGGTACGTACAATCCTGAAGGTGCATTAACAGCCACACCAACATTAACCGTATCGTGGTAAATAACTTCATGACTATCCATATCGATAGAAGCATTGATTTCAGGGAACTTCTTACCAACAGCAGCCAATGCCTTTACCGCATAAGCTAAGTAAGTCAACTTAACACCTTGCTCTTTAGCTGGCTCCTTGAAGTTTGAGCGGTGAGCAACAAGCTTTGACACTTCAACACTATCAAAGTTGGTAACTGTAGGAATTGTTGAATTCTGTACAGACATTGCGTTTGCAATTGCCTTACGAACACCAGACATTGGTTGCCGTCCTGACTTCGTATCAGCTACTTCAACCTTCTTTTCTGTTGCTGGCTTCTCATCGGGAACACTAGCCTCAGGTGCAACAGGTGCTGCTTGTGGTTCAGGTGTTGGTGCTTCAGGCGCTGCTGGTGCCCCAGTAAATTCAGTCACATCAGTCATTGTAATGTGACCATGACGTCCTGATGCAGGAACCTGTGACAAATCAATGTTCTTTTCAAATGCGTAGTGACGCACTGATGGCATGGCTAAGATTTGTCCATTGGTTGCAACAACATTACCAGCAGGAGCTGCAGGTGCGTCAGAAGTTTCTGGCTCATCAGCAGGTGTCTCTTCCTCCTTTGGTGCAGGGGCTGCTTCACCAGCTCCAGTACCACTACCATCACCATCAAACTCAATCAATGGATCACCGACTTCGACCGTTGTATCAGGGTCCACGAACAACTTTGTAACAGTTCCGGCGTATGGTGACACAATTTCTTGAACTAACTTATCGTTTTGCACTTCAGCAACAGAATCATCAACCTTAACTGTATCACCAACCTTAACTAACCAGTTTGTGATATCCCCTTCGGCCATTCCTTCACCGATATCAGGCATCGTAAAAATCTCAGTCATAGTTCACAACCTCCTTGGCCTTAGCAACAACGTCATCAGCCTTCATCATCCAATCATTTTCTGCTTGAGCGAATGGGTATACTGTATCAGGTGCAGCTACACGGCCAATTGGTGCTTTCAAACTCAAGATAAAGCGTTCTGAAATCTCAGCCATCACGGTAGCTGCAACTCCAGCCATACGTTGTGCTTCTTGTACCACAACAACACGACCTGTCTTCTTAACCGATTCGCCAATTGTTTCAATGTCAATTGGTGACACCGTACGAAGATCAACAACTTCTGCTTCAATGCCTTCCTTGGCTAGCTCATCAGCAGCCTTTAAGGATACAGGCACCGCACCACCATATGAAACGATGGTTACATCAGAACCTTCACGAGCAATCGCTGCTTTATCCAATGGTGTTGTATAATAACCATCAGCAACTTCACCCTTCATTGAACGGTACAAATGCAAATTCTCTAAGTAAACAACCGGATCATCAGATTCAATTGAACTTAATAGCAAACCTTTTGCATCAGCTGGGTTAGCTGGCATAACAACACGAAGTCCGGGAACTTGTGCCACAATACCCTCCAAATTATCCGCGTGCATTTCAGGTGTCTTAGTACCACCACCATATGGTGAACGAACAACAATTGGCATATTACGTGTACCATTGAAACGGAAACGTGCACGTGACATTTGACCAGCAATTGAATCCATTACTTCGAATAAGAAACCAAAGAATTGAATTTCCATGATTGGTCGATAACCAGTGGCTGCTAATCCAATAGCTAAACCACCAATTCCTGATTCTGCCAAAGGCGTATTGAATACGCGATCCTCACTATACTTTGCTTGCAAACCATCAGTAGCACGGAACACACCACCATTTTCTCCAACATCTTCACCAAAAATTAGGGTGTTCTCATCTTTGTCCAAAGCTAAATCTAAAGCATCCTGAATTGCTGCAATATATGTTTTATTAGCCATAATTACTTACCCTCGCTCTCGAAGTGCTCAATTTGTTCCTTCATTACTTGTCCTGGAACTTCCAAAGTATTCTTTAGGAAATCAGAGATCTTTTGCTTGTCAATGTTATCAGCAATCTTAATTTGATCATCGATATAACTATCTACTTCAGCAATATAGTCATCTTCCTTCTCGTCGTTCCAGATACCCTTTTCACTCATAAACTTACGCATACGAATCAATGGCTCTTTCTTCCACCACTCAGCAATGTCTTCCTTAGTACGATAACGTAGTGGATCATCACCGGCTGTTGAGTGTGGCTCCAAACGGTTAGTCAATGTCTCAATCAAAACAGGACCATTACCAGCAGCAGCCCAAGCACGAGCTTCTTTAGCTGCCAAGTACATTGCCAATGGATCCATTCCATCAACAACTAAACTAGGAATACCTGATCCCCAACCCTTAGCTGCCAAATGTGGTGCAGCTGTTTGCAACTCACGAGGCGTTGAAATAGCGTAACCATTATTTTGTACGAAGAACACAGCGTTTGCCTTGTAAGCTGAAGCGAAGTTCACACCTTCATAGAAGTCTCCTTGTGAAGTTCCACCATCACCTGTGTATGCATAGGCAACAGCATCTTCCTTACGCTTCTTCAAGCCTAAGGCAACACCAGCTGCTTCAACATATTGTGCACCAATAATGATTTGTGGCATCCATGAGTTAACTGGTTCGCCATCTTCTGTAGTAAATTCATTTCCTTTAGCATGGCCACGTGACCAAAGAATCGCCTTCCATACTGGCCATCCCTTATCAACAATTTCAGGAATATCACGATATCCTGGAAATAGCCAATCTTCCTTACCGAAAGCATAAGCTGAAGCCATTTGTGAAGCTTCTTGTCCAGCAGTTGGTGCGAAGAATCCAAAACGACCTTGCTTAGCTAATTTCGTTGAACGAATATCTAGTTGACGACTGAATAACATTTTCTTCATAATTTCAACTAGATCTTCATCTGTTAATTCAGAACGCTTGTAAGCTGCCTTATCCAACAATTTTCCATCATTATCCAACAGTTTTAATGTTGGAAAAAATTCATCTTGCGCTTCTAGTTGCTCATCAAAATCTAAAACCTTCTTGTTTGCATCTGCGATACTTGCCATTGCATGTAGCCCCTTTCTACTTATCACTGTCTCCAGTAAACAATACCGCTAACTCATCGTTGGTAATACCACCAAAGTATTGGCCATCCGAATTAGAATTCAAGACTTTAAGGATTGCCTCAGGTGAGAATACCTGACCAATGAACTTATCTTTAATTTCACGCCAATCACGAACACCTAAGAAATCCCCTGTAAAATCAATATCTTGGATTTTACCTTCCTTAACATTCGCTTTAACGTCAACACTACCGCCATCATATTTCGCGTGATTCGTGAAATCAAACACAGGACTCTTACCATAATTCCAGTCCCAAGTTGAGAACCGCTCGTCACGCCAACGTTTAATGTCAGCGATTTGCTCATCGGTCAGTACCAATTCACCATCTTTCCCCTCGTCGGTCAGATAGTAACGTAAAGCTTCCATAAAGTCTTCTAAAGTTTGACCTTCTGGCGCATAGTTCTTAATGTTACCTACCCGTGCACGCACGGACTTTGCTGCCTTTGAAATGAATTTTTCATCGGCAACATTTAACGACCGAACCATGGCCTCTACGTCAGTGTCCCACATCAACGTACCGTGGTGCATAAGATAACCACCTGCGTAACGTTGTGCATTACCTGAGACTTTCTTACCATCTACTTCTAAGTCATTTCGACCAGTAATCTTGGCATCAATACCAATTGCGTGTAGTGCGTCATACATTGGCTCAACGAATTGTTTAAAGTTGACCTCACTACTACTTTCAACTGGCACATAGAACGTGAAACAAATATTCCCTAAGTCGTGGTAGACAGCGCCACCACCTGACATTCGGCGAACAACTTGCACCCCCTCTTGATCAACATACTCCTGATTAACTTCCCCAAAAGTGTTTTGATTTTGTCCCACAATGACAGCTTTTTTATTCTGCCATAGTGTGAATACTGGCTCTTTTGGCTTAAGGTTGTATAACAACCAACTATCCATAGCAATATTCTGGTAGGCATCTGTGCCTAAATAATTAATATACCTCAATACATATGTCCCCCTCCAAGAAAGCGCTTGCATCTTTCTACATGTTTCATTATATCACTATTTGCCTATCCTACAAAAGAGCCTTGTGATATTATGAACAAGTTGACAATTCATTTATATAGTATTTTTATTTATGTTATAAACCGTATATAAAATATTTTTTTAAATAAAAAAAGTCACTATCAACACATGCAAATGTGTTATCATAGCGACATTTTTTTATTTATTTTTATATTTTATGTGTACCGTATATGCAACTACTTCTAATTTAGTGAGCGCGTAAATATGTTAGTGCATCTGAAAATGTTTTAACTGGTACTACTTTCATATTAGGTGCATATTTTTTAGCCGCCTTAACGGCTTCTTGATAATTTGTTTTACCATCAGGTTCATATTTCAGATTTTGCTTAGTCGGTTTAATATAAGGTGCAAAGAATACTTTAGCCCCAGCATCATGAGCAACAATAACCTTTTTATCAATGCCGCCAATTTCACCGACACGACCATTTTTATCAATGGTACCAGTTCCCGCAATCTTACGACCATTAGCCAAATTTTCTGAAGCCAGACCATCATACATCTGCAAGGCAAACATCAAGCCACCAGAAGGACCACTGATTTCTCCCATGTTTGCTGAAATTTGACGTGGTGAGGAAACGTCAACTGAATCAGTCAAAGCAATACCAATACCTGGCAGCTTTTTTGTACCAGTTAAAGCCACTGACTTACCCGTAGCGGTTTTAGGTTTGTCATTCTGCTTATAAGTAATCGTCATCGAGGTTCCAACTTTATTTGATCGAATATACTTTTGAAAACCTTTAGCAGAGCTAAATTGTTTATTATCAACAGCGGTCACCGTATCACCGACACGTAGCTTATTCTTAAAATTCGAATTTTCCTGAACAGACATCACGTAAATACCGTTAAACGTCCTTTTATAAGGTACTTTTGCTTCTTTGTAAGCAACTGCTTTAGCCTCATTTACAGCTGAATTCATATATATTTTATTAATGGCTTGACTATCCGATGCACTTGAACCACCATTGGCCTCACGACTAGTCATCAATGTTGTCGTTGGATTAAGAGCAGCAATGATTGCGCCCAGTCCGTTCACTTTAGACAAATAAACGGCAGTAATCATGTATTTCCCGTCAGCCTTGGGCTTTTTACCATCTATTTTAATATATGATTTTAAATCATCTGCCTCGCCCGGTGATTCCGCATATAGTGGTAATGGCACAACTAACCCAATTAAAACCAAAACCAGACTAATTATCCCAACTATTTTTAAACGTTTATACTTCTTATTTACTTTTTTTGTTCCCATATTATTTACCTAACTTTTCATTCAAAGCTTTTTCTATATTGTTAGGTACATATTTTGAAATATCCGTACCAGTGCTAGCCACCTCTTTTAGTAACGAGCTCGATAAGAATTGATGATCTGGTTTAGCTAAGAGAAATACAGTTTCAACATCGCCTAATTCCTGATTCATCTGCGCAATATCTCGCTCATATTGGTAATCTTTTTCGTTTCTGAGACCCCGAATTAATACATTTGCATCAATCTTTGTCATGAAATCTACGGTTAAACCAGACATCTCAACAACTGACACATTCTTTAAATGAGCAGTTGCTTGTTCAATTAGCGCAATCTTTTCAGAAGTTTGAAAAAGATAATGCTTACTCAAATTGGTACCAACGCCAATAATAACCTCATCAAAAAGTCCTGCTGCACGACGGGCAATATCCAAGTGGCCGTTCGTAAATGGATCAAAACTACCTGGAAATAATGCTTTTACCATATTTTACCTCCCTGTGTAACGATATAAAGTAATTACCGTAATGCCATAATCTTTCTGCTTAATTAGCTCAAAGCCGGGTAAAATTTCTGGTAAATCAGCGAATTGGTCTGTTTCTGCTACGACTAAGGCTTGTGCTGCAACAAGATTCGCGTTAACCAACGCTTCAAGATCCTTAACGATTGTTTGCTTTGCATATGGTGGATCAAAATACAAAATATCAAAGGGTATCGTGTTTTGTAATCGATGAATGGCTGCTTCAGCAGTACTTTTAATCACATGAAATTTCTCTGGCTGTTTTGTTACAGCAATATTTTCTTTGATCGTTTTGATTGCAGCATATTGTCTATCAACTAAAACGGCCTCATCAATTCCTCTAGACACACCTTCGATGCTTAATCCACCTGACCCTGCATATAGATCCAAAGAACGGCCACCATCAAAATAGGGATCAATCATATTAAACAGCGCTTCTTTGACTTTGTCAGTTGTTGGTCTCGTTGCATTACCTGGAACAGCTTTTAAAGGTCGTCCACCAAAATCACCACTTACTATCCGCATCACAATTCCTCTTCATCAATTGGTTCATCTGATAATTCATCGGGGTCAATCATCAATTCAAATGATTCACCATCACTACCCACAGTGGTATCAACTTCAGGCCAGTGTGACAAACTAACAGAAGAGACGAAGCCCAATCTTTCAATTAGCTTTGTCTTTGTTTCAATATCATCTTCATCCATATAAATAACTGCATATTTCATTTTATCAGATATATAATTAACAACACCAAAACGACGTAACTGGCGTGCCTGCCGAACATTTTTTAAATAGACAATGACGCTGCGCCTTGGCTTTACAACAAATGTCATTTAATTCACCTCTTCTAACTCAGTACTGTATTTTATCTGGCCAACAATATTTAGAGCCACACCAAATGTTATTCCCCAAGAAATCAAAGAAGATCCACCATAAGAAACTAACGGGAATGTTACCCCTGTAATCGGTAGAATACCAACGACACCACCTAGATTGATCAATATCTGGACAACAACGTATGTCCCAATACCATAGAGTACTAGTCTTTGTTGCATATGTCGTGCACGAATCCCCATGACTATCAGTCGGCAAATGATAACAGCAAATACGATTAGAACAGCCCAAATTGTAATTGCACCAAGTTCTTCACCAACTACTGCCATAATAAAATCCGTATTTGGTTCCGGTAAATAACCCGTTTTTTGAATACTATTTCCTAAGCCACGGCCAAACAAACCACCATTGCTAATAGCATAATATGAATTAATTAATTGATGACCAGAATCACCAGCCACCCATGGATTAACATACGCTTCAAATCGAGCAATTTGATACTGGAAAAATGGTAATTTTCCTAATAATGGTAATGAAAACGGAATTGCAACATAAGATGCTAAAACAAGTCCTACTAAAGTTAAAAGACTGCGCATTCTAACTCCAGCCATCATTAGAACAATCAAAAAGATTAACAATAAAATAACAATTCCACCAAAATCAGGCATCAAAAAGACTAGTGTCATTCCTGCAAAAGGAATCAACAAATCCTGCATTTTAATTTTAGGAAACCAACTATTTTTATCTGGTTTCTTTCTAGAAAAACGATGAGCAATATATAAAATCATACTGATCTTAAAATACTCAACTGGTTGAATACCAAAAGAGCCAATATAAATCCAACCCTTTGCTCCTGAAGTGACTTGACCGAATAACAGTGTATATGCCAAGCTTATCAGCAAAATAACATTAATACCCAAAATAGATCGAATCACAAATTTTGATTGCCAATTAATTTTCAATGCAAAAATAACCAGCATGATGATTAAGCTCATGAGACCAAATACAGCTTGTTTAATTAGAAAGCTACTAGCAGACCCAATAGCCATATTGGTACTTGCGGTGTAAACCATTGCATCGCCAAAAATCATTATGGCGATAATTGGTATTAATAACCATAAATCTAAATAACGAAACTTATTTTTTATTCGTCCCATTAAGCCCAGATGTTTTTTCCCACCACTATGCTGATGAGTATCTATTGCTTCCATATCATTGAGCTCCTTTTATAAATAGCTTTTTCCATTTTATCACATCTAATTACCTGAATACCTTATTCTTAAGGCAGATTATTTTATTTTTCAGCATAAATAACAAAAACGGTTGTTCCCCATAATTGGGCAACAACCGTTTTATTAAAAATAATTTTTTATATTAACCTTGTGTTGACATCTTGCGACGCCTAGCAGCCTTTTCACGCTCACTTGTATTCAAAATTTGCTTACGAATACGAACGTTTTCTGGCGTTACCTCAGCGTATTCATCATCATCCAAGAATTCCATTGATTCTTCAAGCGTCATATCACGTGGCGTCTTGATTGAAGCTGTTTGGTCCTTGTTAGATGAACGCACGTTAGTTTGGTTCTTAGCCTTAGTAACATTAACTGAAATGTCATTGTCACGGCTATTCATACCAACAACCATACCTTCATAAATGTCATCAGTAGGATGGATGAACATCGTTCCACGATCTTCAACACCCATGATTGCATACGTTGTGGCTTGGCCTTGGTTAATTGAAACAAGTGTTCCATTACGACGACCAGGGTTCCAGTTCTTAACAACCGGACCATATGCCTCATATGTGTGGTTGTAGATACCATATCCACGAGTCAATGACATAAACTCAGTTGAATAACCAATCAAACCACGTGAAGGTACAAGGAAGTCCAAACGTGTAGTTCCTGTACCAGTTGGTTCCATATTACGCATTTCACCCTTACGTTGGTTCAATGAATCAATCACTGCTCCAGAATACTCATCAGGTGTATCGATTTGAACGGCCTCAAATGGCTCTGACTGTACGCCATCAATTTCCTTCATAATAACCTTTGGACGTGAAACTTGAAGTTCAAATCCTTCACGACGCAAGTTTTCAATTAAGATTGATAAGTGTAACTCACCACGTCCTGAGACCAACCAAACACCGGCTTCATCAGTTTCAGCAACTCGCAATGACACATCAGTATGTAATTCACGATTCAAACGGTCTTGAATCTGACGAGCCGTCACAAACTTACCTTCACGTCCGGCAAATGGTGAATCATTGATACGGAAAGTCATTTGCAAAGTTGGCTCATCAATACGAAGTAATGGTAATGCTTCAGGATGTGCAGGGTCAACAACTGTCTCACCAACAGAGATGTCTTCCATTCCTGAAATAGCAATCAAATCACCAGCTTGAGCTTCTTCGATCTCAATACGATCCAATCCAATGTAACCAAATAACTTTGTTACACGGAAGTTCTTCACTGATCCATCGACCTTCATAACGGCCACTGAATCACCGACTTTGATTCTTCCATTAAACACACGACCAATTCCAATACGACCCACAAAGTCATTGTAGTCTAGTAGTGAAACTTGGAATTGTAGTGGTTCGTCAGCAGTATCAGCAGGAGCAGGAATTGTCTCAAAGACAGTCTTAAAGACAGGTTCCATAGTGTGCTCTTGTGTTTCAACTTCTGGCTCATATGATGATGTTCCATTCATAGCTGAAGCATAGATAACTGGGAAGTCCAATTGTTCTTCATCGGCACCAAGCTCGATAAACAAGTCCAAAACCTCATCAACAACTTCTGATGGACGAGCACCTGGACGGTCAACCTTGTTGACAATAACGATTGGTGTCAAGTTTTGTTCAAAGGCTTTCTTCAAAACAAAACGAGTTTGTGGCATTGTACCTTCAAAGGCATCAACCACAAGCAAAACACCATCAACCATTCCCATAATACGCTCAACTTCACCACCGAAGTCAGCGTGTCCTGGGGTATCCATGATGTTGATTTGCTTGTCTCCAACCTTGACAGCCGTATTCTTTGACAAGATTGTGATACCACGTTCTTTTTCTAGATCGTTTGTGTCCATCGCACGGTCGCCTAGTTCTGTACGCATGTCTAGCGTATCAGACTGCTTTAATAATTCGTTAACCAACGTTGTCTTTCCGTGATCGACGTGAGCAATAATTGCAATATTGCGGATGTTTTCGCGTTTTGCCAAAATTCTATTCTCCTTGACGCATACGTCACTTGTTTCTGTAATCGGTGTAACAATCGACAATCAATCCAACAACATTAAGTCCATTCCTTTTGAATTTCTTTAATATCATCGTATGTCTTCTCTGTTGCCACAAGCACTGAACCTGATAGTAACATATTCAAAGGGTGTTCGTCAATTGTTCCAACCTTTAAACCTAAAGATTTTGCCAGAACAACACCAGCAGCAAAATCCCATGGTCGCATGCGACTGAGGTAAGCAACCGCTTTCCCTGTTAGCACATGCAAATAGGAAATGCCTGCTGAGCCGTAGACACGATATCCAATCGCCGATTTAGCTAACTCTGGAAAACCCTTTTCTTCATATAATAGTCGGGCACCTGATAGAATAATAAGACCATCTTTCAATGGCATATCTGCTGGTGCTTGCAATGGTTTTTCATTATGAAAAACACCAAAATCAGGACCACCATGAACGACATCATGATTGGTGATATCCATAATCCATGCCATAACAGGTTCACCATCTTCATAAACAGCTATCATGGTAGCAAATTCATCTTGTTGTTTGACAAAGTTCATCGTACCATCAATCGGGTCAACATACCAAATTCGACCTTCTGTCGATTTTACAGCATCCCCAAATCCTTCTTCACCTAGAATCTGTGCTTCCGGATCAAATGTTCTAATATGTTGCACATAATACTGTTCAACTTCTCGATCAACATTGGTAACTAAATCTCGATGACTGGACTTTGTCTCGATTTGCATTCGTTGACAAACTCGTTTCATGACAATGTCACTAACATCATCTAACCAACCGAGCACCGTTTCATCCATCTTTTGTAATTGTGCCTGATTCATAAACGCTAGTCCTCCATTTTAAGATGATGGCTCTCCGTCTGACGCGCTAATTTCACAGTTTTGTATATACTGTAGCCCGATGTACTTTCGAATTCACGCCCAATTTGTTTTTCTTCACTTTTACTGGGGACGACTGTTTTAAAAGCAGCATAGGCATCCAATAAGGTTTGGCGATCAATACCAATTTCATAGGCATTAGCCACCGCCGAATATAACTTACTGGCGTTGATAATGTCATCTTTATTCCAAGCAGATAGAATTGGGTAAGTAAAATTTTTATCTGAGTTTGCCATATAAATCACCCTAAATAACGTGTATTGTCAGTTTCGGCCCATGGATCAGTTTTATTAATATGGTCATAATACAACGTACCGTGTAAATGGTCGATCTCATGTTGGAATACAATCGCAGGATAACCCTCAAGACGCAACTCTTGCTTTTCGCCAGTTTCATCTTGAAACTTTACGGTAATTCGGTATGATCGTGCAACATAACCAGGTAAGTCATTATCCACAGATAAGCAACCCTCACCCATTGATAAAGCACCCTTTTTTACTGATTGACGGGTAATAACTGGATTATAAATCGTTCCTTTAAAGAAGTAATCATCACCAGTTTCTTTTTGATCTTGTAGTTCTTCTACATCATCCGTAGGAATTAAGATTGATGAGAATTGTTGTGAAATACCTACTTGAGGTGCAGCTAAGCCAACACCTGGTCGTAAACCATATTTCTCATTCCTTTTTTCGTCCTGGCTGACAACCAGATACTCCATCATATTTTTTGACGCTTCTTTTACTTCATCAGACAAAGGAAATTCAACCTTAGCTGCACGTTCACGTAAAACCTTATTACCATCACGTGTAATTTCATTCATCAAATACATCTTCAGAATCTCCTATTTTTAAGTTAATTTTAGTATACCAAATTCTAAACGGGTTGATTCAATTTCCTTAAATCTCTAATATAAGCGGCCGTTTCTTGGTTAATAATGTGTGCAATATCAATATGTAATTCCGGTATACGCGTATCATACCAAACATCTGTTACTAATAATGCCATATCTGTTTCTGAAGCACTCTGCAAATTATTTTTTTCAGCATATTCTCTTAAAGCATTGTTAACTGCTTGTCTCACCACAACAACTTCTTGCACTCCTGATACTGGTAAGACAAACTCAAAAGCCATCACTTCATGACCCCAAATATTTGCTACCAAAGTTGAAGAAATATATTTATCAGAATTCAAGTAAAGTGCATCCCCTAAATCACCCAGAGCATATGTTAAACCTTTATTCACTATTTGTTGTGATGCAATAATTTGTCGTTCAGTCAAACGTCGCCCATATCGTCGATAAATTGTTATTGCAATAATAACACTTATTATAACTACCAGAACCCATAGAATCCACATTATAGTCTCCCTTCAAAAAAATTACATATCTCTTTAATAATCATTATATTTAGTGTACCTGAATTCCAAGTAAAAAACGATTGATTAGACGGCAATACTGCAACATTTATTAATAACCGAAATACGCGCGAATATTATACCTTATGTATAACATTGTAAAGGATAACTTTTACGTTAGTAGCAGATAATGCCTTTTTCTGCTAAACTAGCTATATACAAAGAATCGGAATAAAAAAATAAGGAGATACTTTATTACTATGATTTTTAAAGTTTACTATCAACCTAACACCTTCCAAAGTCCTGAACGTGAAAATACACATTCTCTATACTTGGATGCAACAGATTTACCAGCTGCTCGTTTAGCTGTTGAATCAAATACTGAGTACAATGTCGAACATATTGAACAACTGTCAGAAAAGGCTCTTGCATACGAGCAACAGAGCCCAGATTTTAAGTTGACGGAGTTTTAATATATGAAAACTGATTTAACTATTCGGCCTGAGGAGACAGCAGTCTATGCTTTGGGTGGTTTAGGTGAAATCGGAAAGAACACTTACGGTATTGAGTTTGGCGATGAAATTATCGTTGTTGATGCTGGTGTTAAATTCCCTGAAGATGATCTTCTCGGAGTTGACTACGTTATTCCCGATTATACCTACCTCAAAGAAAATAAAGACAAAATTAAAGCGCTCGTCATTACTCATGGGCACGAAGACCACATTGGTGCCATTCATTTCTTTTTGAATGCCGTCAATGTTCCTGTATATGCAGGACCCTTAGCAATGGCCCTGATCAAAAATAAATTAGACGAACACGGTCTTTTAAATAGTACAGAGCTACATGAAATAAATGAAGACACCGTTCTTAAATTCGATAAAATGAGTGTTGAATTTTTCCGTACAACTCATTCTATCCCTGACACTTTTGGTGTGGCCGTCCACACCCCTTCTGGAACCATTGTTGAAACAGGTGATTTTAAATTTGATTTAACACCAACGACTAAACAAGCACCTAATCTACAAAAGATGGCTCGCATTGGTTCTGAAGGTGTACTATTATTGATGTCAGATTCAACCAATGCCGAACGCCCAGAATTTTCAAAGTCTGAGCGTTGGGTTGGGAAAACCATTGACAAATTGTTCAACGAAATTGATGGCAGAATTATTTTTGCAACCTTTGCATCAAATATGTCTCGAATTCAAATGGCAACCCAAGCGGCAATTGAACATGGTCGCAAAATTGCCATCTTTGGTCGTTCAATGGAAAGCGCCGTCAATAATGGCCTAGCCCTTGGATACCTTGATATTCCTGAAGATATGTTAGTAGATGCTCACGAGATCAATCGTTTACCACCAGAAGAAGTTCTCATTATGTCAACTGGTTCTCAAGGTGAACCAATGGCTGCCCTAGCCCGGATTGCCAACGGTACCCACCGACAGATATCAATCCAGCCAAATGATACGGTCATCTTTTCTAGTTCACCAATTCCTGGTAACACACAATCTGTGAACCGCGTTATTAATGAATTAGAAGAAGCTGGTGCAAATGTTATTCATGGTAAAATCAATAACATTCACGCCTCAGGTCACGGTGGTCAAGAAGAACAAAAGTTAATGCTTTCACTCATGAAGCCAAAATTCTTTATGCCAATTCACGGTGAATACAGAATGCTGAAAGTCCATGAAGGACTTGGTCATGATGTTGGCGTTCCTGAAGAGAACACTTTTGTTTTGGACAATGGTGACGTACTTGCAGTATCACCAGATGAAGCCAAAGTTGCTGGTCATGTGCCAGCTCAAGATACTTATGTTGATGGTAACGGTATCGGTGATGTTGGTACGGCCGTATTGCGTGACCGCCAAATGCTCTCTGAAGATGGTCTAGTCGTTGTTGTTGCAACGATTGATTTAAAAAATAAAGAAATCACTGCTGGACCAGATATACTATCACGTGGTTTTATCTATATGCGTGAGTCTGAAGAATTAATAAACGAAGGTCGCAAGGTAATATTCCACGCAATCTTATCTGCTATGCACGAACCAACTGCCAACGAACATAGTATTCGAAACGCAGTTGTTTCACAATTACAACGTTTCCTATTCGAACAAACAAAACGTCGACCACTGATTTTACCTATGTTCATTATGATTTAAAATATAAAAAATAAGGCGCCACCTGATCTTAGGTGGCGCCTTATTTTTTATATATAGAAAGGATATTTTATAGTGCTTAGTTGTAGGACATTTTTTCTAGCAGGAATGACCTCGCCATCTAAATGACTATATTCTTTTATCTCGGATCTCAATCCAATCCGCGCTGACTTCAAATGATGTACCTCCGAATATCGATAATGGTTACCTCTTAACAAGGCACCAATTAACCAAATTAAACGGCCTAAGCTTTTCGGACGATCCACCAAAACAATATCAAAGAGACCATCAACTGAACTAGCATCAGGCAATATTTTAATTCCCCCGCCAAAATAAGGTTGATTCGACACTGTTATTAAAAAGGCATTATTAGTGCAATAACTTTCCTTTTGATCTTGTAATACCACTTCAGCATCAAAAGCATCTTGTTGCTGCAAGCTTTGAAAAATAGCTAAAAAATAACTGAATCCACCTAGATGGTATCGATTCAACCACTGCTTAATTTTTGACTGATTAGCAAAGGCAACGGTCGTAGCATCGATACCAATACCAAGATTGTTGACAAAATAGGATATCTCACTAGTTTGTTCATCAAGACATTTGCCAATATCTAATAATGTGACGTAATTTTGCTCTATCTGATGGTTAATTCGTTTAAACGCTTGAATTGGATAATCTGATAATTGATGGCTTCTAGCAAAATCGTTACCAGATCCAGCCGAAATATAGGCAATCGGCCTAGTTCGGTTTAGTGCCTTATTTTTTAGCAAACCATTCAACGCTTCATGAAGTGTCCCATCGCCACCAATAACAATCACTGGTGCTTGATCAAGGGTACTTTGAAACAGTTTATTTTCAATACCTCCTGGACCATCAGAATAAAACACACGGTAAGCAATTGATTGTTCATTTAGATATCTTTGCAATTTTTGCCATTTCTGTTTCGCAACGCCATTACCAGCAATTGGGTTAACCAAAAAACTATATGCCATTTTGACAGTCATCCCTTCATATAATCGTTAACTATTAGTATAACGAGTTAATCAAATTTTTCCTATGGCACTCTTATTTTTTATTAATCCCCCAATACTCTGCTTTATAGGCATCACGTGCCTGCTTTTCTTCTGCATAAGTCTCAACATGTTTTTTATAAAACTGTTGATGCTCATCTTCAGCATCCCAGAAAACACCAGATTTTTCAATTTTCGTGACAATCGGATCATCTCCAAAAATACTTGATGCTGCCAAAGCTTCTTTAGATTGCTCAGCAATCTTTGCTTGCTCTTCAGAATTTACAAAAATAACTGGCCGGTAATTATCACCACGATCTTGAAATTGACCCATAGCATCTGTGGGGTCAGCTGTTTGCCAATATAAATCAACAAGATTTTTATAAGTCACGACGTCATTATCAAACCACACTTTAACCGCTTCAGTGTGCCCCGTTTTATGGGCCTTTACTTGTTCGTAAGTTGGATTATCTACAAATCCACCTGTGTATCCTGAACGAACTTTTGAAATACCCGGAAGCGTTTCGAATGGTTCAACCATGAACCAAAAACATCCCCCTGCAAAAATTGCTGTCTCTTTAGCCATAACTATATCTCCTTATTTAAGTTTAATATCCCAAGCTGCCTTTTCAGCCGAACCATATAAATCTTTCATATGTGCTTTCGTCTTATCTGTTTGATAAGTTTTTACAACTTGACGATATATCTTTTTATTCTGTTTATCTTTTCGTGAGACAATAATATTGATATAACCCTTGTTTGCCTCATTAACTGGTTCTGTATACAACGCTTTATCAATATCTAACTTTGCATCCAATGCATAATTCGTATTGACTACTCCAGCATCGACCCCCTTTAATGCTGATGCTGTTTGTTCAGAATTCACTTCTTTTACCTTAAAATTCTTCTTATTGGTGGTAATGTCCTTAACACCAGGGACTTTCTTATCATGATTGTATTTGATCAATTTTACTGACTCTAGAACATCTAGTGCTCTTTTTTCGTTAGAACCATCATTTGGCACAATAATGGTTGCATTTTTAGGTAAATCTTCTAAGTTTTTGTATTTTTCGGAATAAATCCTAATTGGTGTCACATAAGTCTTACCAATTGGCACCAATTTTTTACCTAAGTGTTTATTCTGTTCTTTAAAATAATCAATTGTTTGCATGGCATTTAAATCAATTGATTTATCTACCAGGGCTTGATTAGGCTTTACATAGTCAGTAAATACCTTTAATTTGACATTAATATTATACTTCTTGGCCGCATCTTTTTTAACATACTCCCAGAGTTGTCGATCAGAATCCCCCACAAGCCCAGCTGTGACAGTCTTAGCCTTACTATTTGCTGAGACTTCTTGATCAGCTGTATTCGTCACCAACACAGATACACTTAATGCACCTATAATTGTTGATACAAGCCGTATTTTTCTTTTATTCATACTTTCCTCCATAAAAAAAGTCGTTCCTAGGACCTAAACCTAGAAACGACGACTCGTGTTACCATTCTAATTTTTTCTAATGATTACTCAATAAAAACTCTGAACGTGCAAGCAGGGTGCGAAATGATGCATTGCTTATACGTGTGTCTAATAACGAAGACCATCCCGTGTACTATTCATGAACTTGCCATTTATAATACCCAATCACAGGCCATTTTCCATCATATTCCTCAGACTGCTTTTCAGCTAACTGCAGCTCTCTATACATCGCATTATCATGTACTTTCCTGATCAACTTGTTTAAAAATGTTTTACGTATGAAATATATATTAGATGATTCTAATTTTTAAGTCAATAGTTTTATAAATCTTATGCTAATCATCACTATCATTAACGGCTTGCAAAGCTGTTGCACCAACAAAATTTATCGGTTGTGTAAAATTAGGTTGGAAAAAGAAGTCAGCCATTGCCAAATCATCAATCGTCATATTATTTTGAATTGCCAAAGAAACAACGTTAGCAGCTTGAGAAATATCATGTTTTGACATAAACGCTGCACCAACGATACGCCGTGTTTCCTTTTCCCAAGTTAAGGTTGATAATACTGGTGTTGTTGATAGCATAAATTCAGGCCGATAATTCTCTTCGTAGATTGTTTCCTCCACTTCTAAACCATGTTGTTCTGCAGTTGCCTTATTCAAACCAGTTGCTGACATGGCAAATCCATATAATTCAACGGCTGACGTACCCTGAGTACCACTATAAGGTAAATGATGACCATCAATATTCTTACCAACTAACATGCCTTGGCGAATCGCATTTGTAGCTAGTGGTAAATAATCATATTCGTGTGTTGGATTATAATAAACCGTCGTTGCATCTCCAGCAGCATAAACATCAGGCATGCTGGTTTCCATGTATTTGTTAGTAATAATAGCCCCGTTATCAAGCATATCAATCTGCCCGGCAAACAACTGCGTATTAGGCAAAAAGCCAATCCCTAAGACAGCAATATCAGCTTCATAACTACCTTTATCCGTATTGACCCGAATGCCGCCATCAGGCAAATCCTCGAATGAGGTCACCATCTGATTTAGAGCCAGCTTCACACCATGTTCTTGAAATGATTGCGCCAAACGGTTTGAAATGACTGGGCTAAAGTTTTTCGGCAATACACGGTCAAAGCCATCAACTAAAGTCACCTTTTTGTCTGTCACCGAAAACTGCTCGGCAATTTCAGCACCAATATAGCCAGCACCAATCACAACCACACGTTTTACATCACTAGCCACAGCTTTTATTTTCTGAGCATCTTCCCATGACTTAACCATATAGATACGGTCACTGTCGATGCCACTAATCTTAGGAATTAGCGGTTTTGATCCAGTCGTGATAACAATTTTGTCAAATATTTCCGAAGAGATTTTCCCAGTCAATAAGTCTTTAGCCTGCACGGATTTTTCAGCTAAGTTCACGGCAACCACTTCATGCTGCATCTTCATAATGATACCTTTTTCTGTCATCGTCGCTGGTGTTTCATAGAACATACGTTGTTCGTCAGAAACATGGTCACCCAACCACAGGGCGATACCACATGACAAAAATGAGACAGTTGTATGTTGCTCGAATACCGTTATCTCGGCATCTGGATGTTGCTGTTTAACTTGAATCGCTGAAAAAGTACCTGCATGTGTACTACCAATAATTGCAACTTTCATCATAACTTCACCAAAATTCCTCTCATCAGACACTCGCTAATTACAAAAAACATTCTATTCACAAATTAAAAACACTGTTAAATTAATATTCATGATCTAAATACACCATCTAACGGTAGCTATTAGTTACGTGTTTCACAATTAATATTGTAACTTATTTCACAATAAAGTCAATGAAAATTCAAATTTAGACCATAAAAAAACCATGGTGACCATAAAAAAACCATGGTGACTATAAGTCACCATGGTTACAACCTCATCAATTGTTTCGCCACTGCTTTACTAACATTACTGTACTAGTAATTGTACCTAGCATCAGCATGATTTGAGCAAATAACGATTTGTCTGCCATAATCGTCACACTAACAACAAGCGCTAATACGATGACTATGAAATAAATACAGGCATCTTCAATTTGTTCGGTCAACATATACTATATTTTCTCCCTTACTTGAACCAAGCATCAACCTTTGATTGGTTATTCTTAATCCAAGTGTTTGCAGCCTTCTTGGCTGACTTACCATCTTCGATATCAAGCATAACTTCACCCATGTCTTCCTTGGTCCACTTAAAGTTCTTTAGAACCTTGTATGCATCAGGCTTGTCCTGCTTCAAATCTTTACGAGTCATCGTCTTTAATGATTCGGTACTACCAAATGATTGCTTTGGATCCTTCAAGTACTTCAAATCATACTTTTGGAACATCCAGTGTGGTTCCCATCCAGTAACAACAATATCTTGCTTTGCTTTAATTGCTTTACCTAAGGCAACAGTCATCGCACCAGATGATGAAGGAGTAACTTGCCAACCTTGATCACCGATGCCGTAATCCTTAAGGGCTTTTTCAGCACCCTTAGTAACACCAGCACCTGGCTCAATGGCTGTAACCTTCTTACCGGCTTGATCTTGCAAATCAGCAATTGAATCAACATCCATATACTTTGGTACAACTAAACCAGTTTTAGCACCTTTCAAGTTAGTACCAGCTATATCAAGGTCATCCTTATATTTCTTATATTGCGCACCGTGAGTTGTTGGTAACCAAGCAGATACAGATGCGTCTGCCTGACCATTAGCAACTGATTGCCACATGATTGAATTATCAAGTGGTGTTAAATCAACTTCATAACCATGTTGACGCATTGCTTGGGCCAAAACATTGCTTGATGCAACCTCTGAGTCCCATTGCACATAAACCAACTTGATTGATTCCTTCTGTGAACTACCAGAAGTTAATGATGTAACCACACCACCACCAATCATAGCGACCACTACAGCAAGGGCTGTCCAACCCTTCCAGTGATGCTTAGCTGGTTCCGCTGCCGCCTTATCTGCAGGTGTACGGTTAAGTTTTTGTGTAAAGCGATCAATAATAATTGCCAAAACAACTAATGAGAATCCATTAACAAATCCTTTACCAATATCAGCATTTTGTACGGCTGATAGGACACCACGTCCTAGTCCTGGCGCACCGATCATTGATGCGATAACAACCATTGAAAGTGCTAGCATCAACGTTTGGTTAATTCCAGAGAAGATAGTTCCTTGCGCAAGTGGTAACTCGACCTTAAATAACTTTTGCTTTCCAGTTGATCCAAATGAATCAGCTGCTTCAACTAAGTCATTAGGTACTTGACGGATACCCAAGTTTGACATACGAACTGTTGGTGGCAATGCGAAGATAACTGACGCAAATACACCAGGAACAACTCCGATACCAAAGAATGCAACCGCCGGAATCAAATAAACAAAGGCGGGCATTGTTTGCATAAAGTCTAAGATTGGCTGAATGATTTTATTAACCGTTTCATTCTTAGCCATCCAAATTCCAAGTGGGACACCAATAATAACTGATATCAAACTAGAAATAATAACCAAGGTAAACGTACTCATCAAGTCTGACCAGAGACCTTGATTTTCAACAATCAACAAACCGATGAATGTAAAGAATGGCACTCCCCACTTCTTACCAAACATCAAGATTGAAAAGATTGTCACACCAATAATGAATAGCCAAACTGGAATCGCTGATAGCGCACCCGTCATTGTATCCATCACAACATTTCCACCGCTTTGAATAGCATCGAACAGACCACTCAAATGATCCGTTAGCCAATCAATTCCTGAGTCAACCCAAGGACCTAAAGGCAACTTAGGAAATAAATCTGCTAGAACAAACATTTTATACTTCCTCCTTTACGTCTACTTGCTTTGACTCGGATTCAGCATGTTTCTTTTCAACCTCAGCTTCAACAGCTTCAGCTTCATCTGATTGCCCATTTGCAGCCAAGGCTTCAAGCACACGACCACGAATTAAGATACCACGTAAGCGACCATTTTCAACAACAGCCAATGGCGTTGGTGAGTCATAAATCAGTGGCATAATATCCATGACTAACATATCTGGCTCAACAGTTGGAATCTGCTTAGCAACATCTGCTAACTTTAATCCTTCTGTACGTGCTCGGATAGCATCCTCACTGGTAATGTAACCCTGGAATTGACGGCGACGATCAACAGCAATCAATCCTGAAACCTCTTCAGTACGCATCTTCTTCAATGCAACGTTAGGTCCATCGACTTCAATATTAGTGAAGAATGGATTGATCATGATGTTTTCAGCCGTCAAAACCTTTGAACGATCAACGTCTTCAACGAAGGCACGAACATAATCGTTAGCAGGTTGCGTAACGATTTCTTCTCCAGTACCTACTTGAACAACTTCCCCGTCCTTCATAATAGCGATACGATCACCAATACGAAGAGCCTCATTCAAGTCGTGGGAAATAAAAATAATCGTCTTTTGGTATTGCTCTTGCAAATCTAATAACTCATCTTGCATATCACGACGAATCAATGGATCTAAGGCTGAGAAAGCCTCATCCATTAGTAGTATTTCCGGATCATTGGCCAATGCACGCGCTAACCCAACACGCTGTTGCATACCTCCAGATAACTGACTTGGATATTGATCCTTAAACGCTAACAAATCGGCATTATCTAATGCCTTTTCAGCTTTTTCACGTCGTTCAGACTTAGGTACACCCTTTACTTCAAGACCATATTCGGTATTTTGTAAAATAGTGCGGTGTGGAAATAATCCAAAACTTTGGAAAACCATGCTCATTTTTTTCCGTCGAACATCAAGCAATTTTTCCTTATTGAGTCCCGAAACATCTTCGTCGTCAATATAAATATGACCTGATGTTGGTTCAATTAACCGATTCAATAGTCGAATCAACGTTGATTTACCTGAACCAGAAAGTCCCATGATAACAAAGATTTCACCCTCTTCGACAGATAAGTTAGCGTCATATACACCAACAGTTGATCCTGTCTTCTTTAAGATTTCAGTCTTTGATTCATGTTGTTCAACCAACTGTAGTGCTGGCTTAACACGCTTTCCGAAAATCTTAGTCAGGTGTTCAATTTTTACCTTTGACATATATTTTCTCCTCCTACTTGTTCGAAAGACATACTGCTCTCGCTAAGTGACAATTCTATTTTAAACATAAGGTTGTCACTTTGGTCAAATTATACCATCTATACCAATGTTATGCAAATGTTAAGGTTGTTGTGCCATTAGTTAATTAAATAACCGTACCAATTATTTTTTATAATTGCTAAAAGCGGACGTTTAGCGCATTATATGATATTCTGTAAGTATATGACTAATTTTAGGAGGATTTTATGCCAACCATTAAGCAACCTCGCTATCGAAGAATCGCTTTACGAATTGCTGAACAGATTAGTAATGGTCAACTACAAGTCGGTAAAAAAATTCATGCGCGATCAACACTCGCAACTAATTATGGCGTATCTTCAGAAACTGCTCGTCGGGCAATTAGCATTTTAGAAGATTTAGGTATTGTTGAAACCCATCATGGCAGTGGTGCTATCATCATTTCTCGCGAAAAAGCACAAGAATTTATTAATTCAGAAAGCGATGCACAAAACCTACAAAACTTACAGACTGATTTGGTTAAGCAAATTGCGAATCAAGAGGCAGGATTAGAAACCCTAACACAATCACTAAATGCTTTTATTGAACAAACCCAATATTATAAAGAGCACAATCCATTTAGGCCTTATGAATTAAAGTTAAACAATGATTCGCCAATGTTTGATAAAACTGTTAGTGAATTAAACTTTTGGCATCGAACTGGTACAACTCTAGTTGGTATTCTCCATGAAAACCGCTTGACACTATCACCTGGTCCATACGCCAAAATAGAAAAAGATGACACACTTTACTTTGTTGGTAACGAATTAAGCGTACAAAATGTCTATCATCTTTTTTATGAATAAGCGTTCAGTTAAAAATATACAAAAAAGAATTGCTGATTCAAATTCCTTACTAGTAGAAATTTGTTATTCAGCAATTCTTTTTTATTATCCTTCAAAGGCTGTTGTTAATGGTGGCACAACCTGCTTCTTACGTGAAACAACACCTGGTAATGATGCACGACCGTCGGTTAATGTTACCCCAAATGCAGCTGCTACCTTGTCTTGGTTTTCACCCAAAACAAGAATGTCTGAGTCTGAATCCAAAATATTAGTAACAACGAATACAAATGTGCTATAACCATCTTCTGCTAATTCAGTTTCAATTGCAGCTGCGATTTCATCGCGGCGAGCAAACACATCATTAACATCCACTGTGTTAACTTGACCAATACGTACAGTTTGTCCAGCTAGCTCAAATGACTTAGCATCCCCATCAATTAAGTCCTTTGCTGACTTAGTTGATAGGTCCGTTCCGGCCTTCAACATTTCCAAACCATAAGCTTCATAATCGTCCAAACCAGCAATCTTAGCTAGTCCTTCTAATGCTGGCTTATCGGCAGATGTTGTCGTTGGGCTCTTTAGCAAAAGCGTGTCCGAAATAATTGCTGAAAGCATTAAACCAGCAATCTTGGCTGGAATTTCAATACCAGCGTCTTTGTATTCATAATAAAGCAAAGTGGCAACTGAGCCTAATGGCTTATTAATGAACCATAATGGGGCAGCTGAAGTGAAATTGATCTTGTGGTGATCATATACACCAGCTACGGTAACATCAGCTAAATTAGCAACTGATTGGCTTGCCTCATTGTGGTCAACCAAAACGACTTCTTCTGTGTCGGCTTGCTCAATAACACGAGGTGCTTCTAATTTAAAATAGTTTAATGCATATTCAGTCTCTGCATTGGGTGTTCCCAAAGCAGCAGCTTCTGTATCAACTTGATAAGCTTTATTTAAAAAGTAAGCTGCAGAAACAGCAGATGCAATTGTGTCTGTATCAGGATTTTGGTGTCCAAAAACCAACGTCTTAGTCATCAGATAATTCTCCAATTCATTATTTCTTTATCATTACAATTAATAATACACCATTTTTAATGATGAAACATCCAGAAAACTTTAATTTTCTACTTTTGTTTCATCATATAAACGGATACTTACGGGTTGTCCATCAGTTGCAACATCAATAATAAAACTACCATTACTGTATCGTTGACTCAAACCGTGATCCTTAGGTGACACGTCAAACTGTTTGCCACGACTCGTAAAAATCGATAATGGTGCTGGTGCCTGCTGATCAACAATGATAGTTGCCACGATTTCATGGGAATCCTTCTTTAACTCCCTCATAATAGCAACCCCTTTGCGAGCACGACTCGTCACAGGTATTTCGTCAACTGACATCCATTTAAAGGCACCCCGGTGCGTAATGATAACCACTGCTTGCTTTGCCGTTACCGTTGCCATACCAACGATGATATCATCAGCAGCTAGGTTCATTGCCTTTACACCTGCCGTACGATTACCAGACGTTGGTACTTCATTGACATCATAACGCAAGCCAATTGCATGTCTCGTCGTTAGGACGACAGTACGATTACTGGTTGCTCCTACAGGTAGATACTCCAGGCCAACTATGACTGCATCATCAGCCTTCAACTTCATATAGACGGTACTGCGCTTTTTGTACGTACTTCGAGGCGTTAAATCTTCAAAACTAAATTGTTTAATATAACCATCGTTTGTCGCACTTAGCCAAGTACCTTCTAATGAATTAATATCGTCCACAACCTCAACACGGATAATCTCCTCATCAGCAACAAAACCACTTATTGATTGTGATAAATGTTCACCAGGTTCTTTCCACTTGAATTCAGGTAACTCGTGAATAGGGCGATAAATAACATGTCCCTTGTTAGTAAAGATAAACATATGTTGTAGCGTATTGACACGATCGACAAATAACGTCTGATCATCATCACGCAGCCCGTTTTCATCTCCTGACGCTTTATACGAACGCAATGATGAGCGCTTAACATATCCCATTTTCGATACAAGCACGGCAACATCCTCGTCAGCAACGGTCACAGTCGAATCATACTTCAATTCTTGAACATCTGTTTCAATAGCTGTTAGTCGTGGTGTACTATAATTCTTTTTAATGGTTTTTAGTTCTTGACGTAATTCTTGGCGTAATACTTTAGGTTCTGACAAAATAGCATTAAAGTGCATGATTTGGTTAGATAATTCTTCAAATTCTGCTTGTAATTGTGTCACATCAGTATTCGTTAATCGATACAATTGCAAAGTAACGATTGCTTCCGCCTGCTCGAGAGAAAAATCATATTGATCAACTAAATTCTGCTTAGCACTTTTACGATTTTCCGAACTACGAATCGTTGCAATCACTTCATCAAGGATTGACAGTGCTTTGATTAAACCAGTAACAATATGTTGACGTTCCTTCGCTTTACGTAAATCATACTCCGTTCGCTTAGTAATAATTTCAACTTGATGGTCTAAAAATGCCTGTAAAGCGGTTTTTAGTCCCACTCGTTCTGGACGTAGATCATGAATCGCTACCATATTAAAATTATAAGTAACTTGCAAATCAGTTTTCTTTAACAAATAAGCTAAAATACCTTGGTCATTTGCATCTTTGCTTAATTCAATAGCAATTGATAACCCATCACGATCAGATTCATCACGCACTTCAACGATTCCTGATACATCTTTATTTAAGCGCAACTCATCGATCTTTTTAACTAAGTTTGCTTTGTTGACTTCATACGGAATCTCGCTAACTTGAATTTGTGATTTACCACCCTTTAAACTAACAATTTCAGTTTTTGAGCGGACTACAATGCGACCACGCCCATTTTTATAGGCGGATTTAATGCCTTCCACACCTTCTATAATCCCTCCAGTGGGGAAATCAGGTCCCTGAACAAATCCCATCAAATCTTCTAAACTCGCTTTTGGATGCGCCAATAGATAAATCAATGCATCAATTACTTCGCCCAGGTTATGAGGGGGGATATCTGTTGCATATCCGGCAGAAATTCCAGTCGCTCCATTTACTAACAGATTAGGAAAATGAGCCGGTAAGACTGTTGGTTCATATTCGGTATCGTCAAAATTCAATACCATATCAACAGTATCTTTTTCCAAATCACGTAACATTTCACCAGCTAATTTCGACAAACGTGCCTCTGTATAACGCATAGCTGCTGGTGGATCATTATCGATTGATCCATTGTTTCCGTGCATTTCAACGAGAGGTGCCCGTAATTTCCAGTCCTGAGACATGCGTACGAGTGCCTCATAAATTGAAGAGTCACCGTGTGGGTGGAAGTTACCCATAACATTTCCAACTGATTTTGCAGATTTACGGAATTGTTTATCAAAAGTATTACCATCCTTATTCATGGCGTACAAAATACGGCGTTGTACGGGCTTCAACCCATCACGAATATCTGGTAATGCACGCTCTTGAATGATGTACTTCGAATAACGCCCAAAGCGGTCACCCATAACTGCTTCAAGGCTTAATTCTTGAATATTGCCAATTTCTACCATTCAATCTTACTCCTTTTTGTCTTGCCAACTTTCAATAACTGGCGTGACAAATTCTTTACTTTGTGAACTGAGCTCTTCATTTTGAACCGCCTCCTCAAGGAGGGTATCACCCTCTTCGACTAAGTTAAAGGCAACATTACTTTCAATCCATTTACGACGAGGTTCAACCTTGTCACCCATCAACGTGGTAACCCGTTTCTCAGCTAGCATTGCATCATCAACCTTAACCCGAATCAAGGTACGCTGTGTTGGGTCCATTGTTGTCGCCCAAAGTTGCTCAGCATTCATTTCACCAAGCCCCTTAAAGCGTTGTAATGTGTATCCCCGACCAATTTCTTCTTCAGCTTCAACTAATTGATCATCGGTCCAGGCATACTCGATTTGTTGTTGTTTGCCCTTACCTTTACGTAACATGTACAACGGTGGCAAAGCAATATAAACCTTACCCTCATCAATTAATGGACGCATATACTTATAAAAGAAAGTCAGTAACAGCGTTTGAATATGGGCCCCATCATCGTCCGCATCGGTCATAATAATAATTTTATCGTAATTTGCATCGGCCACTTTAAACTCAGGTCCAACACCCGCACCAATGGTATAAATAATTGTCGATATCTCTTCATTCTTCATAATATCGGGCAATTTGGCTTTTTCAGTATTCAACACTTTACCACGTAACGGTAAGATTGCTTGGAATTTACGATTACGACCTTGTTTAGCAGAACCACCGGCGGAGTCACCCTCCACTAAGAAAAGTTCATTTTTATTAGCATTTTTCGATTGGGCAGGCGTTAATTTTCCAGATAGTAGGCGTTCACTTTTACCTTTCTTTTTACCAGAACGAGCCTCATCCCGGGCTTTTCTGGCTGCCTCACGCGCTTCCCTAGCACGAAGAGACTTTCGAATTAAGTTCTGAGAAAATTCACCATTTTCCATTAAATAGAATCCAAGTTGCTCAGTGATAATGTTATCAACAATTGTCCTGGCCTCAGGTGTTCCTAGCTTCTCCTTTGTTTGACCTTCAAACTGAAGAATATTTTCTGGAATTCGCAATGAAATTACCGCTGACAATCCCTCGCGAACATCCGAGCCCTCAAGATTCTTGTCCTTATCTTTTAGCAAGTTTACGCGTCGGGCATAGTCGTTAAATGCTTTAGTCCAGGCTGCTCTCAAACCCGCTTCATGAGTACCACCATCTGGCGTTCGCACATTGTTAACGAAAGACATCATCGTTTCCGAAAAGCCGTCATTATATTGTGCGGATACTTCAACTTCAACTCCTTGCGCAGTGCCATCAAAATACATGATGTCACCTAAAGTATCCTTATCTTCGTTCAAATAAGTGACGAAAGCCTTAATCCCTTCTGGAAAATGATACGTTTCAGTTTGTTCTTGTCCTGACCGTTCATCAGTTAAGGTGATTTTGACATCACTAAGCAGAAATGCCGACTCACGTAATCTTTCGGCCAACGTATTAAAATTATAAATTGTTGTTGAAAAAACTTGAGGATCTGGTTTAAAAGTAATCGTTGTCCCAGAAGCTTCCTTTGTTTTACCAATCTTCTTTAATGTGCCATCAGGATGACCACCGTTTATAAAATGTTCCTGATACTTCACACCATCTCGTACAATCGTAACAACTAAGTCACTAGATAATGCATTAACAACCGAAGAGCCGACACCATGAAGGCCTCCTGACGTCTTATAACCACCCTGGCCAAATTTTCCACCAGCATGCAAAACTGTCAAAATAACCTCTGGTGTTGGTTTACCAGATGAATGCATACCCACGGGCATACCACGACCATGATCTACCACTGTAATGGCATTATTTTCATGAATGGTTACATTGATTTCATCACCGTAACCGGCCAATGCCTCATCAACAGCATTATCAAAAATCTCGTACACTAAATGATGGAGACCTTTTCCATCTGTTGATCCAATATACATCCCCGGTCGTTTACGAACTGCCTCGAGTCCTTCTAAAACTGTAATGGAATCATCCGAATAATCATTTTTCTTTGCCATGGACGTTTCCCTTTCATATAATTTAACTTGCAATTTAATGCGTTTCAGATTTCATAATAGCTCAAAACTAACCTCTGACGCAATACTATTAAAAAAATTTAAAGTCTCAACCTTTAGAAACATGCTAGAATAGATATCGTTCTGTAATTCAATAGAACCATGCAATTATTAAAATACATTTAAGGAGATATCGTTGTGACGATTTTTCATTTTATTATTAGTTTTATCTTGGCTTACTTATTTGGGTCTATTCCAACAGGATATTGGATTGGAAAGATCTTTTATAAGAAGAATATATTAGAATTAGGTTCGGGAAATATCGGCACCACTAATACTTTTAGAACATTAGGTCCAGTACCGGGCACAATCGTCTTAATTATCGACTTATGTAAGGGAATACTAGGCGCTTTGATGGCTAGTATCTGGGGGCCAGCACCCCAATGGGCTTTCATGGTTGTCGGTTTAGGTGCCATCTTAGGTCACACATTTTCTATGTGGATTGGCTTTAAAGGTGGTAAAGCAGTTGCCACCTCTGTTGGTGTCTTGCTACTATATAGCCCTTCTATGTTCCTAGCTGCTGTCATTGCCTTTATTTCATCCATTTTGCTTACTAGTATGGTCTCAATTGGTTCAATGCTTGGTTTTACTGTTGTCACCTTACTATCAGCATTTTGGTTGCATGATTGGTTACTAACAACGATTGCCCTCGCACTAACAATATTCGTATTTTACCGACACCGTGGTAATATTAAGCGAATCTTTAATGGTACTGAATCAAAAGTCCCATTTGGGCTGGGCTATTGGTTATCAAAAAAATAATAAATAAAACTCTCTCAGAAGGTTGGCAGTGATAACTTTTACAGGTTATCAACATCTAACTTACTCTGAGAGAGTTTTTTTATTTATTATCTTTTTAACTTTAAAAGAAGGATAGTGAGTATGAGCCAGTAAATGTTTGTGCTGGTGCTAAATTATTAATCGCATACTTATGATTGATAATACCGTCCGCATCGACAGTATCAGCTATTCCCCACCAAGGCTCTAAGCAGACAAAGGGCGCATCTTTACCATAAGGCGTCCAAATACCCAGATATTTTGCATCCTGTACGTGCATGGTAATTCCGTGAGACTCATGTAGCTTAGCCAAGACAACCGATACAGGATTGCTATCTAGTCGTAAGATAATGGCATCATTTTTATAATCATCATAGCGTAAACGTAAGGGAATGTCCGAATTAAACGTCGTGTCTAAATTATTATCTAGATACGGCCCGACTAACTTTGAGCGTGAATATTTACGAGTTGGATCGACATTGACATAATAGTCGGTAAATTTCTCTCCTTCTTCAAGTGGAACACGGAAACCCGGATGACCACCAACGGAAAAATAAATGTCATGCGTGTCAGTATTGGTAACAACATAAGTGATTCCCAACATATCTTGATCAGTTAATCGAAAAATAATATCAAACTGAAAATGGAATGGATAGATTGATTGTGTTTCTTCTGAATCTACTAGGCGAAGCCTAGCCATTGTACTAGTTTTCTCTACCAAATCAAATTCATTATCACGGGCAAAACCATGTTGTGTCATAAAATAAGTTTTATCACGGTATTTATAGCGATCTCCCTTTAGACGACCAACAATTGGAAACAAATTAGGCGCATGGCGACCCCAAAAATTTGGGTCTGCTGTCCACATGTATTCCAGGCCGGTGTCACGTCTCGTAACACTTGTAAGTTCCGCACCCATTTCCGATATCTTAACAATTATATTTTCATTTTCAAGTTTAACTGACATAACCCCTCCAAAATAACTAGATACTACCATAATGATAGCAAATAAAATTGGTCTTTACCAATTTATTATATGCTAGTCTGAAGCTCTTGGAAAAAAATTACGATAACTTTTCTGCAAATTTTCCGTTGTTACGTGTGTATAAATTTGGGTTGTGCTTAAACTGCTATGTCCTAACAGCTGTTGTACGGTTCTTAAATCAGCCTGATTGTTTAAAAGATCAGTCGCAAATGTATGTCTAAACATGTGAGCAGTCACATCTTGGGTCAAACCTGCTTTTTTACCAATTTGTTTCAAAATATACTCAATTCCTGCCGTAGTGACTGGTGCCCCACGTTGATTCAAGAATAATTTATTAAAAGGCTCATCCTGCTTACTTGCTAGTACAGGTCTACCTGCCTCTAAGTAAGTTGCTAAGGCATCAGCCGCATAACGCCCAAATGGTACAATACGTGTCTTATTACCTTTTCCAATAATTGTCGCAACACGTGCCTTACTATCAACATTCTGTAAGGTCATATTGGCAATTTCTGAAACACGTGCCCCTGTGCCGTAAAGCATTTCTAGTAACAATTGATTTCTAAGTCCAAGTGCGGACTTGTCCTTTGCCGCCACATCAAACATGCTATTTAATTCCTTCTGATAAAAATAACGTGGTAAATGTTGGCCTGGCTTCTTTAAAACGATACCTACAAAGGGATTGTCGCTCACTAATTCATTATTAACTAAAAATCGGTAAAAACTACGTAAAGAGCTAACTTTCCGCGCAATGGTCCGTGACTCATCACCTTTTTCATATAGTTCGGATAAAAACACACGTACATCAAACGATGTAATATCTGCTAAAACAATCTCTTTAGTAGATTGCGTTCGAGACAAAAATGTCAGGAACTCCGAAATATCTCCTTGATAAGCCTTTTGTGTGTCATCCGAATATTGTCTCTCAATACGAAGATAGTCTAAAAAAAGTTGTTTTTCATTTTCAGCTTCACTTACTGTCACAACTCAACCTTTCACTAAATACACTATCATTTTGAAGACTTTGATGTTTCTTCAGTATTTTCTTGATTTTTGTTATCGTCATCAGTCTCATCTTTAGGCGTTGTACCATCTGGTAACGTTTTCTCAGTTGGCTTTTCCCATGACACAAAATCACACTCTGGATAACGTGAACAACCATAAAACTTACGACCAAGTTTTGTTTTACGTTCAACGATTTGTCCCGTTTTACATTTAGGACAAAGTAAGCCAATTTCTTCAACAATCGTTTGTGTATTGCGACAATCTGGGAACCGTGAACAAGCATAAAACTTACCATAACGGCCTAATTTTTTAAGCATTGGTGCACCACAAATATCACAATCAAATCCGGCTAATTCGTCTTTTAGGACAATCTTTTCCATTTCTTTTTCAGCTGTCTCTAGCTCTTTTGAAAAAGGTGTAAAGAAATCATCGACAACTTTAACCCAATATTTTTGACCAGCTTCAACGTTGTCTAAGTCAGTCTCCACTTTGGCAGTAAATTTGATATTCGTAACATCTGGGAAGAATTCCTGCACCGTATTTTGGACAAGCTCCCCTAATTCGGTTGGTACAAATTTTTTTGTATCCAGTCGGACATACGCACGACGTTGAATTGTCTCAATCGTAGCTGCGTAGGTTGATGGACGACCGACCCCGTTTTCTTCTAATGCTCTCACCAAAGTTGCCTCGGTATATCGAGCAGGCGGTTGCGTAAAATGTTGCTCGGGTGACATTGATACCATATCAACAACGTCACCAGTTGCCAAGCTAGGCAGCTTGTTATCTTTATTCTTTGCCGCTGGGTAAGCCTTTGTAAATCCAGCAAACTTTGTTTGTGACCCGTTTGCACGGAAAGTCACCCCGTTTTGTTCAATGGTTACTGCCATGGTTGCTAAAATTTCTGGGGTCATTTGACTAGCAACAAAGCGTGACCAAATTAATTGATATAGTTTAAACTGCTCATTCGTTAACTTATCTTTAATAGATGCTGGCGTTCGGAATACTGAGGTTGGTCGAATAGCCTCATGGGCATCTTGTGCCCCTTCCTGTTGTTTACCTTCTACTGGTTTTACAGCCGCATACTCCGAGCCGTATTCATCATTAATAAACGTTGATGCCTCTGCCTTAGCAGTGTCAGACAAACGAACCGAATCCGTACGCATATATGTTATCAATCCAACAGTACCATTTTTACCACCTAGATTGATACCTTCATATAACTGTTGCGCCGCCATCATCGTTTTACGAGTTTTAAAGTTTAACTGCGTATTGGCTGCTTGTTGCATAGTTGAAGTTGTAAATGGTGGCTGTGGATTACGCTTACGATCCTTCGTCACAACATTAGTCACATTAAATGGTGCTGTGCGATCCATCTTTTTTAAAACTTCTTGAACAGCGTCATTATCAGGCAAGGACGTCTTTTTACCCTCCAGGCCATAAAATGCAGCTTTAAATTTCGTCCGGCTCTTTTTAAACATTGTGTCTAGTGACCAATATTCATCAGGTTCAAACGCTTGTATTTCTTGCTCTCGTTTGATAACGAGTCCCAAAGCAATTGATTGCACACGACCAGCTGACAATCCTTTTTTCACTTTCTTCCATAGAATAGGTGATAACGAATAGCCAACTAACCGATCTAAGATACGACGAGCCTGTTGCGCATCAACAAGATCCATGTCAATTTTTCTTGGATGTTTAAAAGCATCCTTCACGGCATCCTTTGTTATTTCATTAAATACAACACGATTATCACTAGAATCCAAATCAAGATCCAAAATATGTGATAAATGCCAAGCGATTGCCTCTCCTTCTCGATCCGGGTCAGATGCTAAATAAACATGTTTAGCTGCTTTGGCATCTTTTTTTAATGATTTAATAATATCGCCTTTACCGCGTATATTAATGTACTTTGGTTGATAGTCATTTTCGATATCAACCCCCATCGTTGACTTAGGCAAATCACGAATATGACCAATACTAGCGACAACCTTGTAGTTGCGTCCAAGATACTTTTCAATCGTTTTTGCCTTTGATGGTGATTCAACAATCACTAAATTCTTTTTTTGCTTCGTTTTTTTCTTCGCTCGAGATTTAGTTTGTGTTTTTGTTGATTTCACCGCACGCGCCTTTTTTTCTTTAACAGCTGTCTGTGAAGCCAATTGCGTGCACCTCTTTTCTTATAGTTTATTTTTTATTATTTTCATTAGCTTAAGTTCCTAACAATATTGTACTATACACTATACAGCAAAGCTTTGCCAAATGCCCATTGTATGATACAAGCAACAAATTAGTAAAAATTGGCAAATTCTAAAATGATTTGTTCTACAGACAAAACGGGAATTGCCCCTGCCAAAATCAATTCATTTGTTCCCCTAGAAGTTGGGACATCAACCCGACCAGGTAGTGCCATAACCGTACGATTTTGGTCCAATGCTAGCATCGCTGTAATGAGTGAACCAGACCTTTTTTTAGCCTCAATAACCAAGCAAACTTGAGATAGTCCTGAGATAATACGATTTCTTGCTGGAAAATGTTGTCGTTTTGGTCCTTGCCAAGGTAAATATTCCGATAATAGTAATCCCTCATGGGCAATAATATCTTGAAGTTGATCAGAACGTTTGGGATAAATTTTATCAAGTCCTGTTCCGGTAACGGCAACTGTTTTGCCCTTTACTTTGAGCGTTTCACGGTGTGTTAATTCATCAATTCCGGCAGCCAGTCCAGAAACCGTTACCAGACCAGCACCCGCCAAATCTGGAATCCATGATGACAAGACGCCTTGCCCATACTTTGTTGCTTGCCTAGAGCCTACAATAGCTACTAATGGTTGTGAAAGTAATGATAAATCACCTTTGTAAAATAAACAAATGGGCGCATCAATACATTCATAGAGATATATCGGATATTCTTTATCACAAATTGCGATGAATTTTTGCTTCCGTAATCGTTGCCAGTCAACTTGCCACTTGGTTTGCTTAAACCAAAAAGTTGCTGCATCTCGTTTCGGTTGACGCATTTTACTAATTATTAGAATTTGTTGCCATGGTAATTTTAATAATTTATTGTCACGCAAATAAATCCAAATACGATACCGTCCTTTGATACTCAGCCCCGGAACCATTAATAACCACAATAAAAAATCACGTTGTGCCATAATATATCTCCTTTCTAAAAAAGGACGATTAGCAACGTGATTTGTTCATCAATTTAAAAATTTTCTGACTGGCGCAAATGTCGTACGATGAATTGGTGTAATTCCAAATGTATTTAATCCTGCTAAGTGTTCTGCTGTTCCATATCCTGCATTATGTTCAAAACCATAACCTGGAAATTGTTGTGCAAAATCTTTCATCAAATTATCTCGATAATTTTTAGCTAAAATAGATGCAGCCCCAATTGAAATGCTTCGATCATCACCTTTGATTAACTTTTCTTGGGGTATTTCTAAATCGACCGTCATCGCATCAATTAATAATTTGTCGACATGGGCTGTCAAGCCTTCCACCGCTTGCCGCATCGCAACTCGGGATGCCTCATAAATATTTAAGCGATCAATCTCTGCTGCATCAACAACTCCAAATGCGAAGTCAACTACCTTTTCACGTAATTCTACATCAAGTGCCTCACGTGTTTTGGCAGAAAGCTGTTTTGAGTCATGGACAAGCGTCATATCAAAAGTTTCATCAATCACAACCGCCGCTGCGACTACGGGACCAGCTAATGGTCCCCGACCAACTTCATCAATACCAGCAACAATCTGACCTTTTTGCCAGGCATTTTTTTCAAAAGTTAGTCGATTATCAAAAGCCTGTTGTTGTGCTAGTAATTTTTCTTGTTGTTTTTTATATCGACTTAATAACTTTTGAACACCAATCCGGCTATCAGACTGCCAACGTAGCAGATCTTCGGCAGATGGCTGGTTTAATAATAGATGTTTTATTTCGGAAATCGTCTCTAACTTACCCATCGACTACCTCACCGATATGATCATCTGGTAGTTCTACTGTATAACGTCCTAATTTACCACGCCGTAAGTCAAGTAATAACCGCTCAGATGCACGATCATAGTCATCTTTAAAGCCCAGTTTTTCAGTTATCAATAACAAAATAACAACATCAGATTTTTCATCCCAAACTGATTCACTTAGATGATAACGTGTGGTAATCGCTTCGGGGTGATAGTCTCTAAAGAATTTTAATGTCGTCAACGCAATATCATCCAAATTGATCAGCTGATCTTTGATAGCGCCAGTCATTGCTAAATGTTGACCTACCCGTTGATCAGTAAATTTAGGCCATAAAACACCTGGTGTATCCAGCAATTCAAGATTTGTGGGTGTCTTTAACCATTGTAGTTTTTTGGTAACACCTGGACGATCACCAGTTATCGCCACATTCTTCATTACCAAGTGGTTTAACAAAGTGGACTTACCCACATTTGGTATACCTGCTACTAACGCACGAATTGCTTTATCTTGAACACCCTTTTCTTCCAAATTACGCCACTTATCTGCTAGCACAGAACGGGCTGCTTTTGTAATCATTTGTGGTGTTTTATTACCTCGTGTATCCAAAGATACGACTGTTAATCCTTGGGATTCAAAATAGTCGCGCCAGATGCTAGTACGCTCAGGATCGGCCAAATCTGTTTTCGTCATAATTAACAAACGTGGTTTCTCACCAAGAACCTCATCTAATTCTGGGTTTCGCGATGACAATGGTATACGTGCGTCAACTAACTCAAAAACAATATCGACATGTTTTAGATTCTCACGCATGAGACGGAAAGCTTTAGCCATATGACCTGGAAACCATTGTATGATTTGAGACATTGTATACTCCTTCGCGTTCAATTATTCTTCTGATGCCTGATACATCGACCATGCTTGATCGAATATGGACATACTGTGTAAATAGGTGGCATTTTCTTCCAAATACCTTGAAATCAAATCAAAATTATCTGACTGTTTGGGAAACTGCGTATCATAAAATGCTGCATTCGCAAAATTTTCGACTTCATCAGCCGTTGTTGGATTTCGTTGAGTCATTAACCATTGAAAAAAAGGGCGTCTCATTTATCTGAAAATCCTCCTTTAAATACAAATTTATCCTTTTCAGGATTAATTTGAACTGCTTTTACACGAACACCCTGTACTTTTGGTGCCTTTCCTAAATCAATTAACAATGTTTTTTTCTGTGCATCTAATGTTAGCCAATTAGGTAAATCGACCTTTTTTCCAAAGTAATTCATGACATATTTCACTGGTAACGGCAATTGGCCCACAGCAACTGAGTTTGCATGAAGTAGGATACCACCATTCTTAGTAACTTCTGGTGTCATTCGCATACCAAAATCAACGGATTGGCCAAAGAGCTTGTACGTACCATACAACATCATACCCTTCTTTTGCATTTCAAATCGAAATTGATGACTCAAAGATGGATCAGCATTAATATATTTTTCAACAAGGGCATTTAGCTCCTGACGACTCACACTAACTTCGAATGACGCCTGGCCAATTTCTGGCTGCGTGTCCGTCACATGTTGATGATTCTGCGGAATAAAAAGTAGCACTGCACTCAAAATAACTAATACCAGCAGTGTACCTAATACACCTTTTAAGAAACCTCGTTTTTGTGATTGACGAACAATCTCGTCTATATTAGACCGTACATTGTCTTGTTTCATATTATTTCTTCAACCAGTCCTGTTTATTTCCTGACATTTTTTTAACCAATAGTGTACTCATTTTATCATAACCTAAGTTATTTGGATGGTAGTGATCTTGTGTCGTGATATATCGATTTAGTTCGACATTTTTCTCAGCAGTTAATGTTTTGGTTACAACTTTATTGTTTAATGAACCACGATTAGCATTCTGAGATGTTTTCCGTAATTTTTCACGAGACGCTTTCGTCTTATATTGCCCGAAAGTCAATGTTTTAAATGTGGATACATAATAAATGCGATCATCCACAGACGCCAAATTTGCATTGATATCATTATATATCTTGACGTCATCATTTAAGTCTTCTCGATTTGCTAGGTAAACGTATAACGGATTATAGTTACCAAATAAATATATCGGTGCATCTTTATTTTGTTTTTTTAGAAAATCAGTTAGTTCAGTCAGATGTTCGGTATAATCCGGCATAGCCTGTTCAACATGTTTCGTCACTGCAGATTGAGATTTAGAAAAGACTGCCTTAAATAGGGTCTGCTGCAAATCATTACCACCAACCGTTAAAACAATAGCATCGGCCTGCTTAATATTTTTTTTTGCTTGAGAATTTGCTTTGATTCGTGCCAAAATTTGGTCAGAACGATCACCAGCTTTTCCATAATTTGACGTATTAACATCCACATCATACTTTTTGGTAAGTTTCTTTGCAGTCCTCTTAGTATATCCCTGCTGCTTGGTTGTATCCCCAATTCCTTCAGTTAATGAGTCACCGACAGCAACTAAATTAATTTTTTCTTTATTATCTGCGTTTACGGTACCTATACCAACAATAAAAAAAGCAAATAAACTGGCTAAAAATAAATACATCTTTCTTTGCATAACAGGTGACTCCTTTCTAGTCAGTGATTAATAATAACCTAACTAATCATTTTACCATATTTTACAACCACACAAAAAGGTTGGAACGTTTATTGTCCCAACCTCTCTTTATACTTAAAATCTATTATTAATCGATTAATTTAATTGGTAACTAAAGCCAATTGCATCATCACCTGTGTGCGTTGCAACTACCGGTGTCGTCTGTTGCAAAACAATTTCTACCCCTGGGAAAAGCTTTCGTAATTGTTCGCCTAATGCTTCTCTTTTGTCAGGGATACCTGCGGTCGAAATACCAATAGCATGGACCCCATTTGGTGCAGCCTGCAATATTTCTATAATCTTTCGTAAGTACGCTTTGGTTGACTTAACACCACGCCCTTTTGTCTCAACGTTGATATTCCCTTTAACAACGTGAGCACCAATATGAATGTTTAACATACCTGCCAATAGACCAGCTGTCTTTGACAAACGTCCACCAGCAACTAAATTATCAAGTTTTGAAACAAGTACGTATTGTTCAGTCTTTGCCTTTACCGCATTGATTTCAGCTAACACTTCATCACGACTTGCTCCTGTAGCGGCCTTCTCAGCAGCTGCCAAGACAACCATCCCCAATGAACGGTCAATCAAATCTGAATCAATGACAGTCACGTCACCATCGACCATCATGGCAGCTTGTCTGGCTGCATCAACAGAACCAGACAATCCCTTCGTTAAATGAATTGAAATGACTGACGAACCGTCAGCAACTAGTGGTTCATAAATTTCAGTGAAAACACCTAAAGCCGGTTGAGAAGTCTGTGGTAAGTTTTTAGATGCCGCCATCTTATCCATAAACTCAACTGGTGAAATAGTAATGCCGTCTTGATAAGTGACATCATCTATTGTAATTGTTAATGGAATAACTTTTATATCGTACTTTTCAATTTCATCTGGCAATAACATCGCTGTCGAATCAGTGACAATTTTTACTTGGGCCATAGTATTTAATTCCCCGTTTTCTTGTAATTCATTATGACTAATTATCTCATTTTTTTAATTGTTTTTCAATTAACTGATATACAAAAACTGTTAATCTGGTCTTTATAACTAAATCAAAAATTTGATAGTTTACCAATTATTTTATAACGAATCTGGTTCTCGTAGCCATGCCAATGCGAGAGCACCCTTTCCTAGATGCGCACCAATAACTGGACCAATATAACTAAACTCAATACGGATATCTGGGTATTCCTTTTGCAACTTATCATGCCATGCCTGGCCAGCTTCTTTATCATTTCCTTGAATAACCATTGCCCGTATTGGATAATCAGCCGTTTCTTTTGCCTGTGCAAACAACACTTCAGCCCGTTGCATGGCCTTTTTCATTGAACGTACTTTCTCAAATGGCACAATGTGATTGGTTTCATCATCAAAAGTTAGTAAGGGCTTAATTTTTAACATGGTTCCGATAAATGCAGAAGCATTAGACAAGCGACCACCTCGAACCAAGTTTTGCAAATCATCAACAATAAAGCACTCATCAATTGTTGCTGATAGTTCATCCAACTTCTTAAGTATGTTATCGATTGGTTCATCCTTTTGAGCCAATTGGGCAGCCTTCATTACTAAGTGGCCCATTAAACGGACTGTTATCTTTGAATCATAACCATAAACTTTAAAATCATCAACCATGTTGTCCAAACCGGCAACTGTATTCACAGTTCCCGAAATAGTGGCTGCTAAGTTAATCACAATAGCACCTTCATAACCCTCAAGTTTTAATGAATCAAATAATGATAGCCAATCACCAACAGCTGGTTGTGACGTTGTCGGAAATTCTGAAGATGCGGCTAATTTTTCATAAAACTCTTCAGTTGTGATATCAATACCCTCATGGTAAGTTACACCATCGATTATAACTGGTATTGAAACAACCTTAATATCATATTTATCAATTTCTTCTTGATCCAGATATGCTGTTGAATCAGTTACGACTGCAAGTTTCATCTTAATTCAATCCTTTCAAAGTCATCGGACACGTAAATTACCATCCTATGTGTTCTTCGTAGTCTTTTTATATGTAATTAACTAGGCTAAGAACTTATTCTTGTATATATAATGACTTAAGTACTCGTAAAATCATACCACAAATCAGCCAGGTTTTCATTCTGTGCCAGTTATTATCCATTTAAAAGGGCTTATTCATTGATTTGCTGAGTCGATTCAACAAAATTTGGAGCATACTAGTTTCCTCATCTGACCATAATTGAAAGACATTATCCTGAAAAGATTTATGTTGTTCATTAATTTCATGCAAAGTATCTGAACCAAGTAAGGTAAGCTTATATATCAACTGTCTGTGGTCTTTGCCAATCGCTTCACTGGCAATCAATTCTTTTTTAATTAACGAATGCAACTGTCGCGACAAGGTTGAATTATCTAAGCCCATATCGATAGATAATTTATCCTGTGTATCAATTGCATCATCTAGATGCTGCAATAATTGCCATTCGGCAATAGTTATCCCACTATCTTTAGTGATTTTTGTTAAAACCGTTTTATATTGTTTTTCAGTATGCCTTAGCGCTTCAAGAATCGTTTTCATTTTAACCTCCATTTAATTGCAAGCTTGCCGATCTTTAACTCGTGGCAATCTCACAATTTTTGAGCCATGAACATCTTTTACTCCAAGAACAGTTGCTATCTCAGTTGCATTCATATAGGATACACCACCACCAGGCATAATAGTTAGTCCATTAGGCGCCATTGCAACAATTTCTTGTAAATGGGGCAACGTCTCCTGGATACCCGCCTGTAAAGCACCACCATGCGTTAATACACGAATAACGCCATATTGATGTAGCCACTGCAAAGCCTGTAACTGACAAGTCGAGTCAATGGCGTCAAAGGCCATGTGACAAACAACTTTCATCGGCTTTGATGCCTCAAGTAATTTCAACATATGGTGACGCGCTAGGCGCCCTTTTTCATCGACAATCCCAAAAGTAACCGTTTGTACACCTAAACTTTTAAAAGTTAGGATAGATTGCCGCATTGTTTCAATTTCATCATAGTTATAATTGAAATTACCAGCTCGAGGGCGAATCATGACAACCAAATCAATATCAGACTTTGCAGCTAACTGAACAGCTCTAGCAACAGTATCAGGATCTGGCGTTAAACCACCCACTTCAAGATTGGCATTTAACTCAACTCGATTCACACCAGCATTAATTGCAGCCTCCATTGTTGGTATATCGGCCAATGCAATTTCTTTTTCCATTATGCCCCTCCACTACTAGTTCAACATATCATTTAATAATTGTTCATGTATCTGCGTACTTTAACGAGATACTTTTTATAAATAAGATACTAAAAAAGTCAGGCTAATACACGTGGTTAACCTGACCCTAAAGTCTTTCTTAATTATTTTGTCGTAATTTTTGCACTAATTGCAGTTCTGGTGTAACTGTCATCGTTGTTTGTCCTTCAAAAATAACGAATCCTGGTTTCGAACCATTTGGTTTTCTTAATCGTCTGACTGGTAAGTAATCTACCGGGACATTAGCTGATTCTCGTGCTTTTGAAAAATAAGCTGCCAGCATCGCACCCTCATACAAAGTTTGTTCTGTCGGTTCATTATCATGAATGATAACGTGTGATCCCGGAATATCTTTTGTGTGCAACCAAATATCAGATTTTGCTGCAGTCTTCATAGACAACCGTTCATTTTGCAAATTATTTTTACCAACTTCAATCAATGTACCATCTGTAGCGTAGAACTTTTCAGGTTGACTAACCTTTGGCTTCTGCTTCTTCTTATGTTGCACACGCAAATAACCTTCTTGTGTTAATTCTTCCCTAATTTCAGCTATATCCTTAGGTGAAGCAATATCAATCTGTGCCAATAAGGTTTCGAAATAATCAACTTCCTGTTGCGCTAGCGCAATCTGTGAATTCAAATATTTCACAGAATTCTTTAGCTTATTATACTTTGTAAAATACTTTTGAGCATTCTGAGATGGACCAATTTGATTAGACAAAGTTATTTTTAATGATTTATTATCATCATAATAATTAGGTAAGGTTATTTCCGTCATCCCACGCTTAATTTGAGACATGTACGTGGTTAATAGCTCACCTTTTACACGATATTCGTCAGCGTGATCAGCTTTCAACAATTCATTATTTTGCTTCTCAATTTTTTTCTTATTCTTTTTCAATTCATTACGGACGGTCCTTAAAACAATGACCGCTTGTTGCTGCACACGATCATGTTCAGACTTTTCCGCAAAATAAGCATCTAATAGCTCGCTCAATGAGTCATATGTGGTTGTATTACCAGAAACTGTTATCCAATTAAATGGCGTAAAGGTAACCCCACGGTCCGTCGTGATCAATTCTGGCTTTGGCTTATTAAACTGGTCTAACCAAGCTGTTGCTAGTGCCAATGCATCACCTGATTGTTGTAAAACATGGGCTAATTCATTTGCTGAGTCACGGGCAAATCCTTGAAACTGCTGTTGAATATTTTTAGCTAAATCGTCAACTTTCGGATTATCTAAAATAACGTTAGCTAAACCATCTAAACTCTTGAATGGATTAATAACATTTTGTTTAGGTGGTAAAACATAGGTTCCACCAGGCATCAATGTACGCACGCGATTCTGATCAGCTGGTACATGCTTGATTAGGTCAATAATGCGCTGTGTTTTTTCATCAACCAGAAATAAATTTGAATGACGGCCCATCATCTCTAAAATCAATGTTGTTTGTTCTTCATCCCCTAGTTCATCACGGCCTGAAGTAACTAGTCTAATAATACGATCATTTTCAACCTGCTCAACTTTGATTAGTCTTGAACCTTCAAGATGCTTACGAAGCATCATAGCAAAGTTTGGTGCAGTTTGTGGATTAGTATATTTGATTCTTGAAATTTGAGCCCGGGCAAATGCTGGATGGGCACTCAGTAAGACTGGAAAATTTTGTCGATTATGTCGAACTATTAAAAATATTTCATTAGCATATGGTTGATGAATTTTCATTATTCGGCCACCAGCCAAAGTCTCATTTAATTCTTGCACCATTGCGTGTGTAAAAAGTCCATCGAATGACATATTAGTTATCAATCCCCTTTCAGACTATAGCTTTGATAAGAGTACTTGTGATTGTTTTTCATCTTCAGCCAATTGGTCAATAAGATCTTGCACATTATCAAATTTTACTTCACCGCGCAAATAATGATGCCAACGAACTTGAACATTTTCACCATAAATGGCACGACTAAAATTAAATAAATTAATTTCAACGGTCTTCGGTCTATTTTCACCAAAAGTCACATTATACCCAATCGAGGCCATCCCAGGATACCATGTTTGACCAATCTTCATTTCTACTACATATACGCCAACCGCCGGCAATCTCTCGCCTGGTGTTGTTTCAACATTGGCTGTTGGAAATCCGAGTTCACGTCCACGTGCTTCTCCATGCACAATTACCCCCGTCGTTTCGTATGGGCGCAATAATATATGTTTTAGCGTGTCTAAACGACCGTCATCAACCAGCTTTCGTGCAAGCGTTGAGGCACTTTCTTTACCGTCTACATTAACCTGTTGCACCTCAATAACATCAAAACGGTTTTGAGCATACTGTGGTAAATGTTTCATGTCCGAATTTTCAGGCCCATAGGTATGATCAAATCCGGCAACAACCGCCTGAGCGTGCAATCCTACCATATATTGGTCGACAAAATCTTGTGGCTTTAATTGCGCAAATTCGGATGTAAAGTTAACGACATAAGTTAACTCCACACCAAGTTCTGCTAATAATTCCAATTTTTTAGGTAATCTAGTTAAATAAGTCAGAGGCTTATTATATGTTTTAAATGCAATCGATGGATGATGATCATAAGTTAAAACTGCTAACTTAGTTCCCCTTTTTTTAGCTTCATCGGCTGCACGTTTGATAACCGTACGATGACCAGCGTGCACACCGTCAAAAAAGCCCATTGCTAAAACAACTGGTTCTTTTTTTATTTGACTTGCCTCATATGGATGATGCAAATAAATAACTTCCATCATTAAATCCTTCTTCTCTTTGTTTTTTAGTGTATACATTACACACGCATATTATGATAAGTATAGATTATTCTATTGAAAAAGTTCGATAAGCCCGATATTGGTTTTTATCAGGTCGCCAAGCAAAAACAGATTTTACATCACCTTGATATGTCAAAACAATCTTTTCTGTAATTGGTTCGAATAAACTAGCCGGTTGTCCAATACCGTGCTTTATTCGATCCCATTGTGCATCAGTTAAGGCCACGTGTGGATATTGTTCAACGGCTGTTGACAGGGGCATTAACCAGTCACCTAAAGTACCTTCTTCTACCATACGTTGTGCAATATCTTCTAAATGACGGGCTTGTTTAATATCATATCCTCCGGCACTGACCCTTGTTAATTGGCTCATCACTGAAGGCACTTGTAATTGCTTCCCTAGGTCAACAGCTAGCGTTCTGATATAAGTCCCTTTAGATACCTTGGCTAAAAATGAAAACGTCTGGGTTCCTTTCTTTTCATCAAAAACTGGGTCTGAAGTCATTTCAAATTCATAAATTGTTGCTTCACGCTTTGGACGTTCAACTGTTTCACCCGCCCGCGCATAATCATATAAACGGCGTCCATTCACTTTCACAGCAGAATACATTGGTGGTACTTGCGTGATGTGCCCAGTTAACTCGTGCATTCCCGCAAGTATTTTATCAGAAGGAAATGGCGTTGTGAGTTGCTGTGTCTCGATAACTTCACCATCCATATCCTCAGTAGTTGTTGCAATACCAAATGTAATTTCACCGGTGTACGTTTTCCCCGTTTCTTGTAAAAATTCTATTGTTTTTGTAGCCTTACCCAGTGCGATTGGCAAAACACCATCAACACTTGGATCGAGGGTTCCGGCGTGGCCAATTTTTTTCATATTTAAAATACGCCGTAGTTTAGAAACAACATCATGTGAAGTCATCCCTGCTTCTTTATAAATTGGTAAAATTCCGTCCATATTTCCGCCCCTCTATTGTGGATTAATTATATGTATATAAAAAGGGGTTTCGTACCAAAAATTTACTGGTAAAAAACGCCCTTTCATTAATTATTCTCATACGTATTGGTTATAAGTATGATTAGTCTTGGTGTAATTGACGAATCAAATCATCAATTTTATTACCATATTGAATAGATTCATCTTTAACAAACTTTAGCTCTGGTGTTTTATAAATACGTAAACGAGACCCTAATTCTTTACGAATTAAGCCGGTTGCCGCATCAAGACCTTCCGCAGCTTTTTTGTTAACTGAAGCTAGTTCTGATAACACACTATAAAAGACTTTTGCTTGTTGTAAGTCACCCGTCACCTCTACACCAGTAACAGTAACTCCCTCAATACGTGGATCACGAATTCGCTTTAATAATAAATCATTAACTTCGCGCTGAATTTCTTGTTCTAAACGACCAACTCGAAAATTTTGTTGTGCCATATTAATTTCCTCCCATCAATATGCATTGTGAAATCAATTAGCGTGGAATTTCAACCATTTCGTACGCTTCAATCGTATCACCAACTTTTTCATCATTGTACTTTTCAATCGTTAGACCAAAGTCATAGCCATTCTTGACTTCCTTAACATCGTCCTTGTAACGACGTAATGAACCAATCTTACCATCAAAAATAACAATTCCGTCACGAATCAAACGAACTGATGCATTGCGAGTAATCTTTCCAGACATTACCATACCACCAACAATTGTACCGACCTTTGATACCTTGAACAAATCACGGACTTCGGCAGTACCGACAACTTTTTCTTCAAATTCAGGATCTAGTTGTCCCTTCATTGCAGCTTCAATTTCGTCAATGGCATTGTAAATGACACTGTGCAAACGAATCTCAACCTTGTCTGTATCAGCTTGTTGCTTTGCTTGTGGTGTTGGACGTACGTTAAACCCGACAATAATCGCACCAGATGCTTCGGCAAGTGTAACATCTGATTCATTAATAGCTCCAACGGCAGTGTGAATAATGTCAACCTTAACACCTTCCACATCAATTTTACGGAATGAACCAGCTAACGCTTCCACTGAACCTTGAACATCAGCCTTAATAATGACTGGAACAGACTTCATTTGCTTCTCAGCCATCTTATTAAACAAATCAGACACAGAAACAATATTATTACGATTACGTTCTGCAATCACAGCACGCTTAGCACGTTCCTCACCAGCTGCACGCGCGGTTTTTTCATCTTCAAAGACCACAAAGTGGTCTCCGGCTGATGGCACTTCATTTAATCCTGTAATTTCCACAGGAGTAGATGGCAAAGCTGACTTAACACGACGTCCACGATCATTAGTCATTGTTCGAACGCGTCCGTAAGTGTTACCAACAACAATTGGGTCACCGACATGCATTGTTCCTTGTTGTACCAATACGGTTGCAACCGTTCCACGTCCTTTATCAAGACGAGCTTCAACAACAGAACCAGCTGCACGCTTGTTAGGATTTGCCTTCAATTCCAAAACATCGGCTGTCAAAAGAATCATCTCTAGTAATTCATCAATATTTTGTCCAAACTTAGCTGAAATATTAACAAAGATGGTATCTCCACCATACTCTTCAGGAACCAACTCATATTGCATTAACTGGTTGATAACATTTTCTGGTTGTGCACCAGGCTTATCAATCTTATTAACAGCAACAATAATTGGTGTTCCGGCGGCCTTAGCGTGGTTAATGGCTTCAACCGTTTGTGGCATCACACCATCATCAGCAGCGACTACCAAAACAGTAATATCGGTAATATCCGCTCCACGTGCACGCATTGCAGTAAAGGCTGCGTGACCTGGTGTATCCAAGAATGTCACAACACGATCATTTAACTTGGCTTGGTAAGCACCAATATGTTGCGTAATACCACCAGCTTCACCTTCTGTAACGTGTGAATTACGTAGGTAATCTAGCAAAGTTGTCTTACCATGATCAACGTGACCCATGATTGTCACAACTGGTGCACGAGCTTCCATATCTTCACTGTCTTCTTCTTCAACTTCGAAGAATTTATCCAAGTCAGCAATATCTACTTCAACCTTTTGTTCAACATCAATACCGTAATCAGCAGCTAATAGTTCAATCGTGTCAGCATCCAATGACTGGTTTTGATTAACCATGACACCTAACATAAATAACTTCTTAATAATTTCAGTCGCATCACGATGAATTAATTTAGCAATATCTTGCACGTTCATTCCAACTGAATAAACTAGCTTCTCTGGTAATGGTTGATCCTTACGTACTGTTGGTGCTGGGCGATGCTCGTTGTTATTACGATTACGTCCTTGATTTTTCTTGCCGCGTCGATTATTACGATTGTTGCGGTTGTTCCCGTTATTATTGTTGAAACGACGGTTTTTGTTTTGTGAATTACGATTATTATTACGTCCGCCATTGCCGTCATTAGCATTATTTTGTTGTGGCTTTTGCTTATTATGTTGCGGACGAGAAGATTTATTATCTACTTGCTTTTCGTTGTTATTATGGTTTGCACCCTTTTTCGGTGCTTTGTGTTCAGTTGTCTTGGCCTTTGCTGACCCATTGTTCTTTTTAACAGCATTAGTCAATGTCTTAACTGCTTTATCATCTAGTGTAGACATGTGGTTTTTAACCGACATGTTTGCTTTATTTGCAATTGACACTAAATCCTTTGATGAAACATTTAAGTCCTTTGCCAACTCATAAATTCGCTTGGTCATATAACTTCCTCCTAATTATCTAAGTATTCTCGCATTTTTTTAGCAAATCCTTGATCAGCTATGCCAATCACTGTTCGTGCTAATCCAGTTGCATCTGCCAATTCTTGACGAGTTAGTGTTGTTGAGAATGCAACGTTGTAACTCGTTGTTTTATCCGTAAATTTCTTTTTACTTGTTTGACCACCATCTGATGCAAAAAAAACTAAACTTACTTTGCCAGAACGAATTGCATTCAAAACTAATGCTTCACCAGTAACTAATTTGCCTGCACGCCTAGCAAGACCTAATAAGTTTAATAATTTTTGCTTACTTTGCATCGCCAAAAAGCTCCTTACGTGCTGCTTGATGATCAACATATGCAATCAAATCATCATAAAACTGTTCTTCAAGCTTGGTTTCAAATACTTTATCAAAAATACGTTTTTTCTTAGCGGTCTCTGCCACTTCGACAGATAGAGAGATGTACGCACCACGTCCATTTGCTCGATTGGATGGATCTAAGATGACATCGCCTTCAGGTGTCCGTACAATACGCACAAGTTCCTTTTTAGGTACCATTTCACCAGTAACAATATCTTTACGCATTGGTACTTTACGTGGCTTCATATGCGTTACCTCCTATTCTTCTGAATTATCGTCTAATTCAATTTCTTCATCATCATTTTCATCAGTAACAGTCTCTGCTGATTGATTTTCCATTTCAGCAATTGCTTCTTCACGTGCTGACTCTGGTTTAATATCAATTTTGAATCCAGTTAATCGGGCTGCTAAGCGTGCATTTTGTCCACGCTTACCAATAGCTAATGATAATTGATAATCTGGAACCAAAACCGTTGCTGCGCGGTCGTTATTTGGATCAAAAATAACCTCAACGACTTCTGCTGGGTTCAATGAATTCTTAATAAACTCAGCTGCATCTTCAGTCCATTCAACAATATCCATGTTTTCACCAGATAATTCAGTGACAACAGACTGCACACGAGCACCACGTTGTCCAACCATCGTTCCAACTGCATCTAGGTTCTCATTATGAGAATAAACAGCAATTTTTGATCGGTCACCCGCCTCACGAGCAATTGACTTAATCTCTACAGTGCCATCAAAAACTTCAGGAACTTCTGCTTCAAATAGTCGCTTAACAAGATCTGGATGAGTACGAGAAACAAAGACTTGTGGACCCTTTTGCTCATTTTGTACTTGTGAAACCAATACCTTAATTTTATCACCCATTTGGTAGTTTTCACTAGGCATCTGATCATTTGGTTTCATTGCTGCCATTTGATTACCAGGCAAAATGATGTACAAGTAACGTGAGTCTTCTCGCTCTACTTCTCCAGTGATGATTTCATCTTCATATCCAACAAAATTATCATATACAACACCACGCTCAGCTTCGCGTACTTTTTGCATAATAATTTGTTTTGCAGTCTGTGCAGCTAGTCGGCCAAAATCTTTTGGTGTAACTTCAAAGCGAATTTCATCACCAACTTCATAGGCTTTATTTAATTCTAACGCTTCTTCTAAACTAATTTGTTCATATGGTTCTTCAATTTCAGCTACAACTTTCTTAACAGCAAACACCTTAATGCTACCTTTTTTCTTATCAAATTGTACTTCGACGTTTTCAGACTCGTCGTAATTCTTTTCATATGCCTTCTTCAAGGCTTCTTCAAGTGCTTCAATTAAAACTTCGGCTTTGATACCTTTTTCTTCTTCAAGTGCATCAAGAGCTGATACTAATTCCTTACTCATTTTTGTTTCTCCGTATTTTTAAAAATCATTCGATTGTCGTGCTTGTGCAACTGCGCGACGTGGAATAGTCAATTCATTATCAGACTCATCAGTGATGATTAAACTTTCTGGTGTAAAATCACTCAATTCCCCAAAAAACTCTTTACGACCATCAATCTTCTGATAGGTCGAAATATGAACCAGCTTATGGTGAGCCCATTCATAATCTTCTTCGCTAGTCAAAATACGATCTTGACTAATAGATAAATGAGCTTGTTGAATGTTGTCTAAATCAACTTCAATTAATTGATGTTTTGTTTTTAACAGTACGTCCATTGTCAATATATCATCCGCAAATGAAATTAACTGACCAGTGAACTTCTCAAATCCTGCAATCGGATTATTCAAATCCACCTCAATAAATCTACCAACTGCCCATTTAAAGTTTGCTGGTTGCTGTAATTTTCTGTCAGCACCTGGAGATGAAACATCAAGAAGATAAGCCTGTGGGAATGGATCTGGAGTAATCTTATCTAGTTCGTTACCAATCAACTCGGTTAACATTACTAAATCATCCATATTAATTTCTCCGTCAACACGGTCTACAAGTACACGAAGAACAAAATCGCTGTCCTGCTTTTCATACAAAACATCCCAAAGATCAAAACCCTTTGTAGCCAATACGGGTTTTAAAATTTCTTGTACATTCTCTGTAACTTTTGCCATTTTAACCCTCCCTTCACACAACAATATTCGCTCGATTTAATAAACTCCTTAAAAAAATGAGCGGCCGAGAAAAATCCGGCCACTCAATTAAGAGCATATTCATTAACAAACCTAATAGTAACATGAATCTGTGCTATAGGCAAGTAACTGCACATCCTACTTTAGTGCATCATAAAGTGATCAATAAAAATTTTAGCAACATTGAAATAAACAACAACGGATGTTAAATCGGACAATGTTGAAATAAATGGTCCTGATGCAACCGCAGGATCGACACCAATCTTATCCATAATCAACGGAATAAAAGCACCAGCTACATTAGCGACTAAAATAGCAACTCCCATTGCCAAACCAACAGCAATGCCCAACAACAAGTTGTTTTTCCAAACCAAGATAACCAAGAAAATGGTCACTCCGGCAAGCACACCAATCAAAGCACCAATCAAAATCTCAAATAGTAGCGATTTCAATGTCGACTGTTTTTCTTGCAAAGCAATTCGCCGCACTGCAACGGCTAATGATTGGGTACCCGCATTTCCGGCAGTACCTGTTATCAATGAAATAAAAACAGCTAATACTGAGGTCTCTGCAACCAAATAATTATAACCATCGATGACAGAAGCTGTTCCCATCCCCAAAAAAATCAGGCCAATCAACCAAGGCAACCGTTTCACTGCGGATTTAATCGGATTATCTTCTATATTAACAACGTCAACACCAGCAAGTCGTGAATAATCTTCGGCTGCCTCTTCATCAATAACGTCAACAATATCATCAACAGTAATCATTCCAATCATTTTTTCCTTAACGACTACTGGAATAGCAACGAAATTATAATCAGCCATAATTTTGGCGACCTCTTCCTGATCATCAGCAGGGCCTACGGTAATTAGATTTGTATCCATCACTTCAGAAATCATCGCTGCATCTGGCCACACAATTAACGACTTTAGAGAGATAACACCAACCAATACACCATCATCATCAAGGATATAGATGTAGTTGATTTGCTCTGCCTCTTGAGCAGCTTTCTTTACCTCTACCATGGCTTGACTAATGGTTAGCCGTTGATTAATAGCGATAAATTCCGTACTCATCAAAGAGCCGGCTGTATCATCTTCATACTTCAAAAGGCGCTTAATTTCTTCAGCGCTGTCTTTAGGCATTAACGATAGGTACATCGCTAGTTGCTTTGTATCCAAGTCGGACATCAAATCAACAGCATTATCGGTATACATTTCAGCTAACATTTCTGCCGCATAATGTGGTGACATTTCAGATAACAGGTCATTAAAATCAACATCTTCAGGATCTATCTCATCAAAAATATCCGCTAACTCAACTGGCTTCAACCAATCAATAATTTGCCGTCTTAACTGTGTTGTCAATGAAACGTAAAAGATTGCCTGGTCAAATGTATGCAATTCATCGAAACTATCTAAAAAAGCATCTTTGTCATTATTTTCAATATAATGAACTAAATAACGGGCTTGTTCTGATAATTCATCACGCATGTCTTCTGTTAATTCTTGTAAAGTTTCCTCCATCATTCACCACATTCTAAGACTTACTTACCACGTCTGCCGTGGCATTTTCAGTTAAAATTTGCTTTAAATCTTCAGGTAACGGACTCTGTATATGTCTTTGTATTTCACTAAATGGATCATAAAATTCTAGCCAATAAGCATGTAATGCTTGGCGGCTGATACCTCGGTCCATTGGCCCACCATATATTTCATCGCCAATTAAGGGGTGATCAATATATTTAAAATGCACTCGAATTTGGTGCGTACGCCCAGTATGTAATTGAACTTTAACTAAAGTTTGATTAGGCATACGATTAATTACCCAATATTCCGTTTGTGATGACCGACCATCCGGACGAACTTCACGTCTAATAAAATCATCATCCATTCGTCCTATCGGTGCATCAATAAAACCATGATCGTCTGGAATAATCCCATCAACAATCGCATAATAACGCTTATCCACTGTGTGTGTCTGTAATTGCTTGTCTAATAAACCATGAGCAAATCGATGCTTTGCTAATAACGCAACACCAGACGTAAATCTATCTAGTCGTGTCACAACGTGAGGTACAAGATCCTCTGCACCTTCAGACATTAAATATCCTTTGACACGATTAACCATGGTGGTTTCCCGATCAGCTTTACCTGGTACAGATGTTAGACCGGCTTCTTTATCAACAACTAACCAATTTTCATCTTCATATAAAACTGAAATAGGTAAATTAGAAACTGCGACAACTGCATTTGACTGTTCAGCAGGCATCTTTACCTCAACCAAATCACCCGGCGCGACATCATCAATAGTTCTAACTGGTTTGTGGTTAAGCAAAACTTGTCCGCCGCCACGCTTAATAATCGCAAACATACGGTGTGACACACCTCGTTGTGCTAAAAATGCTTTTATTCGTAGTGTCCTATCACCTTGATTTTTCCAACTAAAATGAGCCACTTACCTTACCTCCGTTCCAATAAAGCTGCTTTGCACACGATGCCAAAAGTGCATATGACGATACTCCGCAAATTGGATTTTCTGATCAGCAACCTGGAAAGAGATCCAATCTATATTGGAAGATATTTTATTTAAATGATCATAACTAAAAGTAACTGCTGAACCATCATTTTCTAACTGCACTTTGATAACCTCATGATTACCGATAATCAACGGTGATCCTAGCGTTCGAAAAACACGACTATTAATTGAAGCTATTTCAGCTAGTTGAATGGCTTGCAGACTAGGATGCATAACCGCACCACCAATTGCTTTATTGTATGCAGTTGATCCTGTTGGTGTCGATGCCGTTAAACCATCTCCACGGAAACGTTCAAACAATTCATTCTGGATATAAACATCTGCAACCAATGTACCAAGCGGACGTTTAATTGCCGCCTCATTCAAAGCTAGCACATTTTCTTCATGTCCATCAGTATAATGAATTTTAGCATGCAAAAGCGGATATTTAACCGTCTTAGGAGTTGTTTCTTGATTGACCAGGCTTTCTACTAATTCATCTAACTCAAAATATTGCCAGTCTGCATAAAAGCCAAGGTGCCCAGTGTGCACCCCAATAAAACGAATTGTATCCAATTGATCAGTGTAATGATGAAAAGCACCTAGTAATGTCCCATCGCCACCAACTGTGATGACCACTTCAGGCTTCTCATTGTCAAAGATGACACGCCCTTCACTTCGAGCAATTAATTTTTCTTTTAGTAAGGAAACTACTGCTCTAGAATGTGGTACGTTATTACTATATACAGCGATTTTCATTTAGCAGCCTTTCTTTTTTCTATACATTATTATTTGTTGAATTCTCTGATAAACCATTATGGAGTTCAGAAAACAATTCATCTACTTTAATGCTTAGTGCCGCAGCATCTTTCAACTTTTCTTGCATTTCTTCACTATATTCACCATCGTACTTATAGTTAATTGCATGTTCAATAGTTGCCCATACGTTCATTTGCATCGTTCGAACTTGAATTTCTGCTAATACCTTTTTTTCACCAGTAATTAACTGCACTGGATACTCGATAACAATATGATATGATCGATATCCGGATGGCTTTTCATTTGTCACGTAATCTCGTTCTTCCAAAATTACCATGTCTTTTCGTTTACGCAATATATCCACGACACGATAAATATCTTCAGTAAACTGTGTCATGATTCGAACGCCCGCCAGGTCTTCCATGTCCTGTTCGATTCGGTCCATACTAATATGGCGTCGAACAAGTTTTTCCTCAATAGCGGGGACAGTTTTCACACGTCCTGTCACAAATTCAACTGGTGTCTGTACCCCTTGTAATTCAAATTCTTGGCGCATGCCACGCAATTTAACCTTTAATTCGTCAACTGTTTGAACATAAGGTTGTAGTAGTTTTTCCCACTCATCTTGTGTCATTTTAGTTCCCCCAAAAATTTCATTAGTATCCCTGTTATTTGTGTCTCGTCACCAAAAATCAAACCAACCTGATGTAACCACTACCATAGAATACATTAATCGATGACATAAGCAAAATATTATCGTATTCGCTGTGAACATTATATAATCAAATCAGCTTGATACAACAAATAACACAATGCTTTAATTTTACAATTACTAAAGAGTTCTTACCAGTACTATTTAATAAATAATCCGCATTTGAAAACTCAATTTATGCAATTTTTCACTAAAAGGGTTATTCTTAGTTCTGTTATAAAAAAGAAAATCATGTAGACACACTAGCAATGATAGCGTACTATTAACGGGTATGCATAAAAACGTTTTTTGGAGGTTGTCGCTTGTTATGTTAGAAGTGTACCACTTCGTCACACCACTCTCGGCTGAAAGTATCACATCAGAGAAGCTGATTATGAGTTATTTTGAAGAAATGAAACAATTCGTTTCCTATAAAATGATTCCAATCGTCACCATGCAATCAGTACGAGATACGTATCACGAATTAAAGAGCAGTGCCGTAAAAACTAATTACGCAACTGTTGCAAATAATTTATCACAATTAGTATTAGATACAAAAGCTATCCAATCGCAAGGACGGAAAGCTGCACGATCTTTTTATTTAAAAATGCAAGAACAGCTATTAGCTAATGAGCCTTATTCTGAAAAATTAGTTCTATCAACGATTGCAGAGTTAAATTTAGACAAATCACTTTTTTTAGAAGATTATCATACAGCAGCTACTCTGTCTTCATTAAGAGACGATCAAAATATTGCTGCAAATATGGGAATCAATACTTATCCAACAATGGTTGTCTATGATTCAGCTGACAATAAGTATGCCCTTCAAACCACAGATTTTTCATCACAAGGTCTGGCAAATATCTTTAGTTCATCTGTCACCCAAAATACAAACAATGCCGCTCTCCACTTAGTTAGTTATGAAGAAGGTAGTAATTAGGATGCCAAAAGGCTAATACTTAAAGACACATAAAAAGATCACGATAAAACAGTTTTAGTTAGACTGTTTTGTCGTGATTTTTTTATTACTGCTTTACTTTTATAGGATGTCTACTTACTTCAACTATATCTTTTACATTACCGATCAAATTCAAATTTTAACCCTGGTACAGGTTGTAAATCACGTGTGTAAAATTGCACGATAAATTTTTCTGGTTGTACTGTCAGAATTGCATATGTCCCTTTGAGATAAGCATAAGGTCCCTTAGGTAGTGAAATTGATCCAGGATTAATAAATAGCTTCCCATCAATCTTTTCAGCACCAAGCATATGTGTATGGCCTGAAGTAACAACCTCGACATCTTTATTTGATACAACTTCTCTTAATTGATTGAGTGATAGTTCAGTATGCACTAAATGACCGTGCGTTTGATAAATTTTAATAAACTCGTCTTCATAGTCACGATCATCTGGAAACATTGAATCATCATCCATATTTCCAATTACTGGTAGTAACGTATCAAATAATTCATCTGAACGTTGCAATTCAGAATCACCATTATAAAACATTGCCTGCACGTGTCCCTTATAATGAGCAATAATATCAGCTAGAATTTGTCGATCACCGTGTGTATCAGATACAATTAAATAATCCATAATTAATCCTCCCACCAATCTTTAAATAGCGTCATAAATTTTCTCAAAGCATTTCCTCTATGTGAAATGCTATTTTTTTCTGTAGCCGTCAGCTCGGCAAAACTTTTGTGCAAAGACTCATAATAAAACAATGGATCGTAGCCAAATCCGTCTGTTCCCTGTCCTTTGAACAAAATACTTCCTGTAACTGCACCATCAGCTTCAATTTTTTCTCCTGTTGGTTTCAAACCAACAATCACCGTATGAAATGTCGCTGTTCGATTTTCCTTCTCAACATTAGCTAATTCAGTCAACAATTTGTTATTATTAGCCAAATCATCATGATCACCTGCATAACGCGCCGAATGAACACCAGGTGCACCATTTAATGCATCAACACTTAACCCGGAATCTTCTGCAACGACTGGCAGTTGATATGCTGCTGCAATAGTTTTTGCCTTAATAGTTGCATTATCAGAGAACGTCAATCCATTCTCATCAATTTCAGGTACATCATCTAAATCATTCAATGAAATAACTTCTACACCAAATGGTGATAAAAATTCACGAAATTCATGTATTTTCCCCTTATTCTTTGATGCAAAAATTAATTTAGTCATCTTTTTATTCCTCCAAGGATTCGTTTACTCTACAGTTATTAACTTACCATCCCAAATGTCTACATGTTGTACGCTCAAACTAGAAATCTGTAGCCAATTTTTAGCAAGCTGATCAAAAGTTTCTGGATCACCAGTGGTAAAATACTTATCCGTATTTCTTATCTGCCTATTATCATTTTCATGTTTAATAGCAAAATTATCAAGGGTTTGCTCTACAACATTAACAGCAGCTGCCCCCGCATCGACTAACTTGACTTGTTCCCCCACGGCTTCTTGAATAAATTTGGCAAGTAATGGAAAATGAGTACATCCCAATACTAATGTATCAACATCACTATTTTTAATTGGTGACAAAATATTTGTCACCAATCGCTGAACGGTTGCATCATCTTTTTGGGGTTGCTCAGCAATTTTCACTAAAGTTGGGGCGGCCAATTGTAGGATATGAAAATTACGATTAATTTTCTTAAGACCATTATAGTAGGCTAACGAATTTACCGTTCCCTGCGTAGCAACAATACCAATATTATTTATACTTGTTGCTTGACTAGCAGCGTCGATTCCTGGTTGAATAACACCGACCACTGGAATTGGTAATTGTTTTGTTAAATCGTCTAAAGCGGCTGCAGTAGCGGTATTACAAGCAATAACTAATAATTTAATGTCCTGCTCCATCAAAAAATCTACTAACTGCCAAGTAAACTTTTTAACTTCCTCTGGTGTTCTAGGACCATAAGGCATCCGTGCAGTATCACCAATATAATAAACTTGTTCATTTGGCAATTGTTTTAGAGCCTGCTTAACGACGGATAAACCTCCAATACCTGAATCTAAATATCCGATTGCACGATTATCCATATTTTTTCACTTCTTTCAAAATATTATCGTAAATTATATGATGCTATTTCACTTTAGTATCATCTATTTACTTTCTAACACATAGGTCACTAGTGCAGACGGGGTGTCAAATATCACGTCTGCCTGATTGTTAAAGACAGACTGATCACGAACACCCCAAGCTGCCATACCAAATTTAATGCCTGCATTATGGGCAGCCTGCATATCGTGGACAGAATCACCAATATACATTGCCGTTGTACCATCGGCATCGAGGTTTTCTAATGACTTTAAAATCGGGTCAGCCGCTGGTTTCATATTAGGTGTTTGACCTGCAAACACAAAATCATCAAAATACTTCACGAAATCAAAATCACTACTATGGTTAGCAAACTCCTCTGGCGTATTTGAAGTAACAATACCAAGTTGTTTACTATTTAAATTAAGTTGTGCCAACATTTCCGTAATGCCATCAAATAAATTGACCTCATGCCAAAAATCATGATAATGGCTTTGCCAAGCTAGTTGCATTTCTTCAGGATTTTGTACACCTAATTTAATTAAGCCGTCTAATGATGGTAATCCAAAAATCTTATATACTTCTTCATACGATTTTTCAATCCCTCTATCACGGAAAGTTTGAATAAGAGACTGCATATACATACTCTCTGTACTTAACAACGTACCATCAACATCAAAAATAACCGTCTTCATAGTTTTCCCCTAAAAATATTTATACTGTCTAGTATATAACACTCATAAGGTTCATGCATCAACCTAAATAAAACATTGCAGATCATTTGAAAAATTTATTAAAACCAACAGGCCTACATAAATAAAATAATCCCCAACAAACACTAATTAAAAGCATTCATTGGAGATTATTATGTAAGCGGACGACGGGAATCGAACCCGCATTCCCAGCTTGGAAGGCTGGAGCACTAGCCGTTGTACTACATCCGCATTGTGCTAATCGCGGCGGGGGGAATCGAACCCTCGACCTCCCGGGTATGAACCGGACGCTCTAGCCAGCTGAGCTACACCGCGAATAAATATCGGGACGACAGGATTCGAACCTGCGACCCCCTGGTCCCAAACCAGGTGCTCTACCAAACTGAGCTACGTCCCGAAATAACAATAAATATTAAATTGTTAAATGCACCTAGAAGGATTCGAACCTTCAACCTTCTGATTCGTAGTCAGACACTCTATCCAGTTGCGCTATAGGTGCAATAAATTCCTATGGGTCGTCTGGGGCTCGAACCCAGGACCCATGAATTAAAAGTCCACTGCTCTACCAACTGAGCTAACGACCCAATGGACGTTACAGGGATCGAACCTGTGACCCCCTGCTTGTAAGGCAGGTGCTCTCCCAGCTGAGCTAAACGTCCATTACTGCATCGCGATGTCCTATCCTCGCAGGAGGCGATCCTCCAACTACTTTTGGCGCTACTGAGCTTAACTGCTGTGTTCGGTATCGGAACAGGTGTGACCTCAGTGCCATCATCACGACACGTTTTTATTGAGTGAACTTAGTTCCCTCAAAACTGAATCATAATTACTTATTTTTCTTGCCTTACACCACTTGCTACTTGGTTAAGTCCTCGAACCATTAGTACTAGTCCGCTCCATGTGTCACCACATGTCCACTTCTAGCCTATCTACCTCATCATCTCTGAGGGGTCTTACTTCATTTCTGAATGGGAAATCTCATCTCGAGGCGAGTTTCACACTTAGATGCTT
>NZ_BJEC01000005.1 GCF_005405465.1 Weissella thailandensis | reverse complement strand
TTATTGATGGATAATCAGTTTAAGCGTTTTGTTTTTGAAGGCATCATCATCGTTGTTGATATAAGGTGCTACAAACGCAATTCTTTTTAAATGAGCCATCTTATGACCATCAATTTCTTTTCCAACAAGATCGTTAAAATCCACTCCATCAATTTTTAAAGTCGCATAGCTGCCAGCATATGACTTTATTTCAATATCATGTTTTGTTAAATCAATTGAAATTTCTTCTATTTTTGCCATGTTTAAGCCTCCTTAATTAACTTGCTTACGGCGTTCATTTAATACGCCAGCTACATACATCTCTGAATCATTTAGAACTCGATTAATGGTGTTCTGACCTGCAATTCCAGATTTAACATTCATCCACGTTGTTTTAGAAACACCCACATGCTCATAGACTTCTTTTTCTGTCATTTGAGCTGCATATATCTCTCCAATCAATCGTCCAACTCTGTCTAAATAAGATTGATTAATCGTGATTGCTACCATTGGTTAACCTCCTTTTATCATTTTGGTGTACTTTTGTTCTTTTCTTTTGTTTACATGTACGCTTTAGCGTGCTATTATATACACATAAATAAACGCACTAAAAACATTGTTATAACGCTGTTCCCTGTCAAAGATTATCGTTATTAACAAATTACTTTTGTGCACCACTTTTTGTAAAGAACTTTGGTACATAAATAATAATAACACGCTCAATAGTAATTGCAATAGTTTTGCACTAAAAAGCGTAAATTTTATTTATGATACCTCCGAGAGGTACTGAAATGACAACGTTTGACCGCATTAAAAATATTTCAAAAAAGAAAGGATACAGTAGTTTACGAGTTTTATCAGAGACTGCTGGGCTTGGACCAAACGCTATTTATCAATGGCGTGATAAAACTCCGCGAACTGATAACTTGCAAGCTGTTGCTGACGTACTAGGTGTATCAGTCGACTACCTGTTGGGTAATACTGACGATATGCACAGTATCCAAAAGGATGACGAACCAATAGATCTATACACTGTTACAGATGATGAACGTGACCGTATGATTTCAGCAAACGGGCAACCAATTTCCGATGAAGATTGGGCAATCATTAAGGCTGTCCTTGCAAGGTACCCAAAGCGTGACTAAATGATAGGAGAATTATTAAACGATATTAATGATTTAGATTATGAATACCTTGCCTTACCTATTTCACTACCAGCTGTTACGCACTGGCAACGCAAGGTTGTTATTTATAATCCTGATCTAGTGACGCCTTATTACTTGAAACATGAAATCATCCATATTAAGGAAAGACATCATCACAGATTGTTTGGCTTTAATGGTAATGACGAACGTAACCCGAACGAACGCGACGCTGAAAATGAGGCTATTCATGAACTAATGAAGCATCATATCAACACTGGTGGTCATTTTAATTACGTTGATTTCATGCTAATTTATGGTGTACCTGCACACTTGGAACAATCAGTAATTGCTGAAATGTCAGACATTAACATGTATGCAATATAAAAAATACAATCTGCTAGTGCCATACATACGTCCATATAAGAATGACGTTAAAATATAAAGGAGTACCAATTATGTTTGGAAATAAAGAACAAGTAGAGCTTTACCCTGAGGTAAGTGGTGAAAAAACTTTCTATATTAAAAATAACAAACAAACAATTCGCTTAGATAATAATTTCTTACGTATCGCTCGTGGTGGAGCAATAAACGCTATGTTGCAAGGTTTAGACGGTGAAAAGTCCATTCTGCTTAGTTCAATAACCGGTTATCAATTGAAAGAACCTGGTGTGACTGTTGGATACTTACAAGTCAACTACCCTGGTTCTCAAGATAGCAAACGTGGTGTATTTGACGCCGTTAAAGATGAAAATACAATCACTTTTCTTGCTGGAGATAAAGCAATTATCCTTGAAATTAAGGAAGTTATTGAGAACGCAATTATTTCCCACAACAAATAATGTAAACGTTCTATTCAAGCTTAATGCAATATAAAAAAGCCACCCGCTGAGGTGGCATACATATACGTGCAAACCTGATCCACGTTAAAAGCTGTTTAAGGAGTGGCAAAATGGCTCGGGAAAAGAAACAAAAGAAACCATTTTTCAAAAGAATTTGGGTATGGGTTGTTATTATTATCATTGCTATTGCAGCATTTGGTTCATTTGGTGGAAACAAAAGCACAACAGCAAACAAGGAAGATACATCTAGTTCTTCTAATACAAGCAGTAAAAAATCAAGTAGCACGACAACAGTGGATACCAAGGGTGCTACAAAAAGCCAATTAGGTGCATTGCTAAAAGCTAAATCATACTCATCAATGATGCATATGTCTAAGCAAGGTATTTTCGCTCAATTAACAGCATCAGCTGGTGATCAATACAGTGATGAAGACGCTCAATATGCAGTAGACCACTTGAAAGCTGACTATAATGCCAATGCTTTAAAGGCTGCCAAGGCTTATTCAGACCAACAAAGCATGTCTAAAGAAGGCATTCGTCAACAATTGATAGCTACTGCTGGTGATAAGTTTACAGAAGCTGAAGCACAATACGCTGTTGATAATCTAAAAGTTGATTACAACAAGAATGCTTTGAACAAAGCTAGAGACTACAAAAATCAACAAGGAATGTCTTCAGATGCAATTAGAGAGCAATTGACTTCATCATATGGTGAACAATTCACTTCAGAAGAAGCTGACTATGCAATTCAACATTTAGGAAATTAAAAACAAAAAACACGTACACCCTCAGCGACCAAACTTACAGTGTACGTGCATCTCAATATTAACAAGCGGTTTTATACGCTTTATTTAACGTATCTAGTATACCAGACCTAGACACGTCTTTAAACTATCTATATTTTTTACATGAAAGGTTAGGTTTAAGCTAATATGGCAAGTATTTATAGACGCAATAAAGGTTGGGCTGCCAGTATATCTGTTAAAACTGATACAGGGTTCAAGACAAAAACCAAATCTGGTTTTAAAACGAAGTCAAACGCCAAAGCATGGGCAACCAAAATGGAAGCTGAAAAGCAAACTCACGGTGTGAGCATGGCAAAAGATCAACCGTTAGCTGATTATTTTCATAGCTGGTACACGGTGTATAAGAAAGATAAAGCCCCTGCCACCTACAAGTGGTATGCACACATTGAGACATACCTGCGACAATATCTGCCAGCAGTCACTTTGCAAGGTCTCACACGTCCTATTGCACAAAAGTTTCTTAATACATTAGGCGAAAAGTATGCTACCGCTACAGTCAGAAAAACACGTTCACTACTCCATGAGGCGATTAAATCAGCAATCTATGATGAGTTGATTTTCAAAGACCCCATGAACGGACTAAATGCAATTGGAAAAGACGGTAAATCAGCAGAATTGAAATATCTAGAAGAGCCACAAATGAAAGCATTGGTCAATTATATTCAAGAAATACCCTTACCTGAACGTGTTGACTCTGATGAAATGATTTTACTAGCACTGAATACTGGCGCACGCTACGAAGAATTAGCAGGGCTTACTTGGTCTGATATTAAAGCTGGTGCAATTGACATTAACAAAGCATGGGATCAGTTTGAAAGGAACATCAAGGAACCTAAAACCAGAGCTTCAAGACGTACCGTGAGTGTACCGCACAATTTACTAAACGATTTATTTAATTGGAAACCGTCTCATAGCTCCGCTGACTTTGTTTTTGGCGACAAACGACCAATTACAAGTGCCAGCGCAAACAAACGCTTAAAACGGTTATTAGAGCTTACTCACTCGCCTAAAATTATTTCATTCCACGGTTTGCGACATACCCACGCTAGCTGGTTGTTATCTCATGGAGTTGACATTCAATACGTTTCTGCTCGTCTAGGACATCAATCTGTTTCAATGACGCTAAAAGTTTATACCCACATGCTCGATAGAACACGCTCAATCGAGGATGAACACTCGGTTTCTCTGCTAGAAAACTTGCAGTAAATGCGCAGTAAATCGGCAGTAAATTTCATGATTTTCGTTGATATTTAATGATATTTAATGACACTCAAAAGGATGTTTAAAACTAAAGAAAACCCTTGATGCATCAACGTTTATGCTGGTATATCAAGGGTCCTCAATAATTTATTAAAATGTATCTAAATGCAACTGGTGGGACTCGAACCCACAACCGCTCGGGTAGAAACCGAGTGCACTATCCAGTTGTGCTACAGTTGCATATCAAATAGATGGAACGAATATGCATCCGCCTCATCTATTGTACGTTTATTTGCATAATGAATCAAGCATAGTTGTCATTAAAATTATTCTGGATTGCTTTATGGAGATCAGCTTGCGAAATACCTAACTCCACTAAACCTAATTTCAAGAATGACCGCCAAGCATGCGAAAAGTCTGCTTGACGTTTTTGATGATAACTGTTTAACAAAATCGTCTTAATGCCCATAAATTGATGGGCTAAATGCCGTTGTGGAAAACGTCCAAATTGTGCAATATCTTCATCAGTCATAACCATTAAATGTGTCCATTGTTGTCGCAAACTAATGGTCAAAAACTGAACAAATGCTTGACTATACAAAGCTAACACTTCTTGTTCATCTTGTTGTGGTTGCTTACCAGGAACATTCAATAGTACCGATTGCGTTTTGAACGTCAACTCACTTAAACTGACATCTAAGTTAAGATAGTCATTTAATAAAACTTGTTTCGGACCAATCGGTATTTCCCATTGTACACTGACTTCGTGCATCATGTCCCTAGTTTGTCGCAAATATTTTGCAATATCCAACTCCGTCATATGACTACGACTCCTCTACAGATGCTACTGAGTGTGGTGATAAAACTTCTGGCTGGACAGCCGATTCTTTAGCTTCAGCCTCACGTGCTTCAACTTCTTGTAAGTTCTGGTCAAAAACCAATGGTTCACTTTCAACTTCAATGAATTGTCGCTCAACAAGATACCAAGCACCAATAAAATCATAATCCAACAATACATCTAACCACGATACACTATCATTGCCATCAATGACTTGGAAATGCCACCGTTGCGCATCCGTTGTCGTTGCATCATTAACATAAAAGACACGTACTTCAACATTATTTTCCAAAACTAATCCGGCACCATTAGGGATTGCTTGTAAGAAATAATCTGAATCGGCGGATAAGACGAATAACCGATCCAATATACCTGCGGGCATTTCCTTTTGGCGTAGCGGATATAGGAAGTCATCTGTTGTTTCCAAAATATTGTAGTCAACTCGATAACCAAACGTGGTTTCCATATAACGACCAAAATTAGTTAACAACGTAACTAATGGTCGAATACGGGCAACGGTAGTCTTTTTTCGAAAATTCTCAACTAACAAATCTGTAATTGATTCAGCATTAAAAAAGATTTGCTTACGAGTTAGTGACCAATAGAATAAGCGCTTATTAGTTCCTAACTCTTTAAAGTAGGCACCACCATTTTGATCATGGTTTACCTCAAATTGGAAAGTTGCTGGTATATCTAACTCTGGAAATACCAATGTTAATTCTTCACGTTCCGCTGGCGTCAAAATATCATAGTCAGTAACGGCAGCAAAACTCAAGAAACGCTCAAGAGCTAGCATATACCAATCTGCCTGTGAGTATTGGCGTGGCACAACGACCCATTCTGTATCTAAGGTTGCTGTAGTTAGTTGTTGCGCTAACAAGTGAACTTTTTTTGGATCCGTCGCATTAGCTAGTTCATTAACTTGCGCCAGCAATTGTTGAATGCGTCCGATATCATCTGCCAAAATTTTGACATAGGAATCAACACGCTTTTGTAGGTGCTCAGTCATCTTAAACACCTCCTTCTTCAGCTGCTGCAGCTAAACTACCAACATAATTTTCGTATAAACTACCAACCGCTTGTTGGAATTCATCAAATGTACCAAATGTATCGGTAATTGCCCGTTGTTCATAAATTAAAATCGTATCTTCTTTAGAATAATTCAAAATTTGCGTATTATTTTCAGCAATCAAGGCTGGCACTGTCTGCGCCTTAGCATCAGCTGAATCGAGCTGCTTTAAACGTTCCTTCAAGACTTCACGTTGTTCAGATTGACCACGATTGCCAAATAACCCACCACGTTCTTCAGACGACGACAATTGCGCCAAAAGTTGCGTACGTTCAGCATCACGTTGATTTTGTTCATCAACGACTTTTTGCAAGGTTTCATTTGCACGTGTCGTATCCTCAATTACTTGTGAATTGTACCGTTGACCATGTGCTGATAGTTCAACTGCTTTTTCTAACTTTTCATACTCATCATCATTAAAAATAAATTTAACCGCCAAGGGATCTAGAATACCAAAATGGCGGCGATCCCACCAGTTTCCAAAGTACAGCTGAAAAACACCTAATTGTGTTTCTTCATAATAAAAGAAAGGAAATGTTTCAGACAAATAGTTGATTAACTTTTGTCCTAGATGATGACTTAATTCATCTTTCATATCGTCCACCAAAACTGCCAATGGGCGATTTGTTTCTGTTTCAGACTTTTGACGTACTTTTAAATCATACTTTTGGCTATCTAATAACTCATATATCTGTCGGTCGTCCCCCGCAACAACCGCCGATTGAATACTAGTTAAATAATCCAGTTTCGTCTGCAACTTTTGTTGTAACACGGATTGATTCGACGGTAAATCTGTCTGAATGTATGGCGTACTTTCCATCTCAACCCCTCCTATTTTTGTAATAATTGATAAATTGATTAAATTTAGCTATTAAAATAATAACCTACTACTATCATACAACCTAAACTTAAAAAACAGCGTAACTTGTGTAGAAGTTAGCGCTGTTTTTATAAGTTTTTAACAATTTTAGTACTGTTCTAGATAAGTATCAATCTCCCACTGTGAAACTTCACGACGGTAGGCTTGATACTCAAGACGTTTAGCATCAATAAATGTACGTCCCATATGCTTACCAAGAGCTGCCATAACAACTTCATCTTCTTCTAGCTTATTAACTGCTTCAAATAGCGTATCAGGTAGGTCGGTAATACCAGCACGACGGCGTTCCGCTTCATCCATCAAATAGATGTTACGGTCCACTGCATGTTTTGGTTCTAACTTATGCTCAATACCATCTAACCCGGCTCCCAAGATAGCAGCGAAGGTTAAATATGGATTTGCTGTCGGATCAACAGAACGTAATTCTAGACGGGTAGAATTACCACGTGATGATGGCACGCGAACCATAGGCGAACGATTTGAACCTGACCAAGCAATATAAACAGGTGCTTCATAACCAGGCGTTAGACGCTTATATGAATTAACCGTTGGATTAGTGATAGCCGTATAGTTAGCCGCATGTGCCAAGATACCACCCAAGAAGTGGTATGCCGTATCAGATAATTGCAACTCACCGTTTTCATCATAGAAAACATTACCATCATCAGTAAACAAAGACATGTTAACGTGCATACCATTACCATTGATACCTGAAATTGGCTTTGGCAAGAAGGTTGCATATAACCCATGCTTACGTGCAATAGTCTTAACGATCATCTTAAATGTTTGAATATTATCAGCAGCATCTAATGCATCGGCATATTTAAAATCAACTTCATGCTGACCTGGTGCAACTTCGTGGTGCGCAGCTTCTACTTCAAAGCCCATCTTTTCCATCTCAAGCACGATTTCACGGCGAGTGTTTTCTCCCATGTCTAATGGTGCCAAATCAAAATAGCCACCCTTATCATTTAGGTTCATCGTTGGCTTACCGTTTTGATCCATCTTCAACAAGAAAAACTCCGGCTCAGTACCCAGGTTAAACTTTGTATAACCATCAGCTTCCATTTGCTTCAAAACACGCTTTAAGTTATTACGTGGATCTCCTGCAAATGGCTCACGGTCTGCTGTATAAATATCGGCAATTAGACGAGCAACTTTACCACCATGTTCGTCAGTTGCCCATGGGAAAATCATAAATGTGTCTAAATCAGGATAAAGGTACATATCTGATTCTTCAATACGCACAAATCCTTCAATGGATGAGCCATCAAACATTAGTTTGTTAGCTAAAACCTTCTCCAATTGAGACACTGGCACCTCAACGTTCTTGATGTTGCCAAACACGTCTGAAAATTGTAAACGTAAAAACTCAACTTTTTCATCAGCAATTTTCTGTCGAATATCATCTTTTGTGTATGCTCTACGTACCATCGTTCAATTCTCCTTTATACTATAAAAACACTCTTAAAATTTTTGTTTTCCGTTAAGCCGTCCGATATTTAACAACTCATCAGCTAACATATGACGTAAACTTTCCTCCGAAGGTTCTTTCGTATGCTTTCTTTGTTGCTTTTGGTCAACTTCATGAATCTCAGCAACGGTATACCCAGCATCCAAATACTCAGCAATTTGGAGCAAACGATCGACATCGTCCAATGAAAAACGACGCTGTTTACCTGCACCTCTTTGAGGCTCAATCAACCCTTGCTGGTCATAATAACGTACTTGACGATCTGACAAACCTGTTAATTCTCGCACAACGCTCATTGGTAAGACAGCTAAATCACGTCGTAATTCTCGTTCACTCATATCACTGACCTCCCTATGACTAGCATATTACCACGCTCGTGCGCGTTGGTGATCATCAATGTCACCTATTCTAACATGAAGTCAGTTAATTGGTCTATGATTTGGTCTAACTGCACTGGTTGTTGTACTAAGTCATACCAGTGAATATCATGAAACTGATTATTAAACCAAGTCATTTGGCGTTTCGCATAACGACGTGAAGCCCGTTTCAATTTTACCACTGCCTCGTCATAAGTGGCAGTCCCATTAAGATATCCAAATAATTCTTTATAACCAATGGCACGTTTAGCCGTACTCTCATCCGGAAGTTGGTAAACTAATTTCGCTTCATCCAAAATACCTGACACCATCATGTCATCAACCCGTTGATTAATGCGTTCATACAACAATGAACGATCTGTTGTTAAACCGATAATCAATGCATCATATTGACGTTTGGGTTCTGGTTGTAACGATGAAAAAGGTTGTCCAGTATGAGTACTAACTAATAAGGCTCGTACTAAACGCCGAATTTGTCCTGGTAAAATGCGTGCTTCACTGACTGAATCAACTTTTTTTAGAGCATCTCGGAGAACCTGTTCTCCCTCCGTATGAGCAATCGTTGTCCAATGTTGCACAAAATCTGGATCATCAATATCTGGTGTCTGTGCTAAAGACCGATCTCCCAGTAAAGCTTGTACGTAAAAGCCGGTTCCCCCAACTAATATTGGTAGTTTTCCACGACCGCTAATATCCGCAATTGCATCTTGCGCAGCAGTCACAAACTTTGCTGCTGAGTAGTTTTCATCGGAATCGGCAATGTCAATTAAGTGATGTGGGGCTGCTGCTTGCTCGACAGGCGTTGCCTTAGCTGTTCCAATATTTAAATCACGATAAATTTGCATTGAATCACCCGATACAATTTCGCCATCAAACTTTTGGGCTAATTTGATGGACAATGCCGTCTTACCAACAGCAGTCGGACCGACAATAACAACAATTTTTTGCATAATTAATTTTATTTCCTTTTTCGATACTTCAGAGCTTGTTTGATATCATCAGTAATAACGGCTGCAACATTGAGGTGCATTAAGAGCCCCGTCACACTTGGCCGATTAATCGTCCACCAATAGGTTGGCAACCACCATGGTGATAATATCCGTAAAGGAGCATAACGATAATCTAAGTTGACTTGCTGAATAATTTTATCTTTTGCCAGTCGCCAGCAAAGTCGGTTGGGATAATGTCGCAAATAGCCAATTGGTACACGCTTATCTAACGTCCGCCATTCACGCAAGGGTTGCTCCCAAAATGATTGGAGCATCAGCTGATTCGATAATCCAGCAGCTTGCAATTGCTTATATAGCTCCTTTGCACCGTCACGACCCTTTAATTCAATCAACAAAAAACCATTGTAATGTGATGCTTTGATTAAGGCCAGAAAATCCTTAAAGGTTGGTAAATCCTTGGTTTCTTCGGCGTTTATATCGTGTTTTAAAACTAACCGGTCGTTAGCCAGTTGGACATCAAGTTCTAATCCCTCGGCCTCCATGTCAATTGCTCGTTGAAAAGCGGCCAAAGAGTTTTCTTTTGTACCACGATCATGGACACCACGATGGGCAATGATAGTTCTTTTTGGTAAATGCATTTTAACACCTCTATTTATTAAATGCTGTTAAATATGTTAAAATAATCTTAGTAAAGATTTGGAGGATCATCGTATGAAAAAATTTGGGGTTGGCGTTCTTACCGGCGTTGCAAGTACCGTTGCAGCCGCAGCAACAGCTGCTGTCACTTTCCATAAGGTTGCTGTTAAACCGATTGCCGATGAAGAAGCAAAGTTCGAAGAAACTGAGCGTAAGTCTGCTCGCAAAGCTGCCCAATCACACGGTAGCCGTTTCTAATAACTACATGATAACAAAAAACCAGCTAAATGGTGTATTAACCTTTGATTGATAAGATTAATACATCATCGAGCTGGTTTTATTTTTATTGATTAGACTTTACTTTACCCTTGTAATCAGCAAAACCATTTTTCAAGACATACACTTGATCGTAGCCATCTTTTTTCAAGATATTTGCCATACGAGCAGCAAATTGCATATTTTCATCATACAAAAAGACAGGCTTGTCTTTGCGAAGAGCTGCATGATTTTCCTTCAACATCATATATTGAATATTACGTGCGCCAAAAACATGCTTTGACTTAAATTTGGCTGGTTCACGGATATCAACGATGTCATGGCCGTGGCTTTGAGGCTCGAAGTCCTCAGATGTCAGTACAGTTGCAGATTTCTTTAACAAACTGTTCGTCCACAACTTGTTACCAACATACCACAAGAACCAAAGTAAAATAATCGTAAATAGCGTTATCCACATGCTATAATTCCCCATTTCTTAACTCATACTTATAATATCATATCAAAAATTCCATCAGAAATCTTTTCTAAAAATATAATTAATACATTTTTACACAAAAAGCCTGAGACATTTACTTTTGTCCCAGGCCTTTCTGCTTTAAATTACTGCTCATTTATTATTTAAGGGTAATAATTAATGGATAAATGTCAAACCTGAAGCAGAAATTGTACGTGTATGGTAAGCCATACCTGCAAAATTACCTTCAGAAATCGTGATTGAATCACCATTAACTGAGTCAACCACAGCAACGTGTCCCAAAGCACCAGCACCTTGAGAACCAGCAGCAAAGACAACTACTGAACCAGTTGATGGTTGACCATCAACTGTACGTCCGGCAGCGGCAGCAGATGCGCCCCATCCAGAAGCATTTCCCCAGTTGTTACCAACCCATGACAAGGCGTTCTTAACAAACCATGTGCATTGTCCGGCTGGGTATGAATTACCTGCTGTACTGTAAGTTGGTGCAGCGTGTGTTGCTGTTGACATAGTAGTTGGTTGTGCTGTTGATGTCGTAGCAGTCTTCTCTACTTTTTGAGTTTGTGTATCTGCTTGTTGAGCTTGTGTGTCCGCGCTCTCAGTAGGGGCCTCGGTATTGGCCTTAGTGTCATCAGCCTTAGGTGCAACATTTGTGTTAGTTGCTGTGGCTGCTGAAGCGTCTAACTTCAAAGTTTCGCCAACATGGATTGTGTTAACGTCTGACACACCATTAGCAGATGCAATTTCATCAACTGATAGATCTGTTGCAGAAGCAATCGTTGATAGTGTATCACCTGATTGAACAGTGTATTCCTTACCAGCTGTTAGCAAAACAGACTTAACATCATCAACCGTCTTTGCACGCCATGAAGCATGCGTATCATTACTATCACTTGTTTCATCAGCAGAAACAGTTGTTGTTTGTGTCATAGGCAAAATTGCAGCGGCAGCAGCAGTTGCAGCGGCAATAAGCCAACCCTTGTTTGAACGTTGTACATTTGAAGTCATTTGTTTATTCCCCTTGATTTGTGATTGCTCTCTCAGCGATGTTTTCATATTAGCAAATTGATTTAACATCCGAGTTACATTGATATAACAGTATTTTAATAAAAATTTAGGGTTTTCCTGTTAGTCACAAATTTACTTATTCACAAAAAAAGTTGATATACCAACGTTTCCAAACAAAATTTAAAGACTTTATTAAGAAAAACATGTCTCCTTTACAAAAAAATAATTTGTAACAAAATGTTACAAATTATCCAAAGTCTTTATTTTAATTTTCAGCTTGTGCTTGCAATGCCAAAGAAGCAGCGCCATAAGCACCAGCATCATTACCCAATTCAGCTAGTTTCAATTCAGTCACATGACGTGTCATCTTGAAAGCAAAGTCATTGAAATTCTTTTGTACTCGAGTAAGTAGGAAATCACCTGCTGCTGACACACCACCGCCAATAACGATTGCTGATGGGTTCAACAAATTAGCAATATTTGCCGTTGCCAAGCCAAGGTAAAATGCTACCTTATCAACGACTTCATTAGCTAGGTAATCACCTTCCTTAGCTAGGTCGAACACGATTTTTGATGTTATTTCTTCACCATTTGACACCATTGCTTTTAACTTTGAATCACCAACATAAGCATCAGCATAATCATGTGCTAAGTGGACGACCCCAGTGGCAGATGCATATTGTTCTAAACAACCATAGTTACCACAAGTACACTGATAACCACCAGGCTCAACGATCATATGGCCAACTTCACCAGCAGCTCCCTTAGCCCCATGAATCATTTTTCCTTCATTGACTAAACCACCACCAACGCCTGTACCAAGCGTCACAAAGACAACTTCCGGTTGATTGTTACCAGCACCACGCCATTGCTCACCTAATGCGGCTGCATTGGCATCATTATCAACTGCGACCGGGAAACCTAAGCCAGCCTCTAAATCGGCCTTAACATTTTGTGATTCTTTCCAGTTTAGATTAAAGGCACCTTGGACGGTACCGTCTTTTTCATTAACAGTTCCCGGCGTTCCCATACCAACACCAATAATACGCTCTTTATCTAATTGATACAGATCAAGATGATAGTTAATTGAATCAATAATATCAGGAACAATGTGACTACCCTCATCAAGGATATTGGTTTGAATAGACCATTTTTGTTGAATATCACCAGTTGCAGTCATAATTGCAAACTTAATTGTGGTACCACCTAAATCAATCCCGATTAATTTATCTTTCGCCATGACTTAAAACCTCTTTTTCAAAAAAATATTATAAAATCTCCAACGCTTTCAAGACCATTATACCGGTAACGCAGACATTATACAATAGATTTGTGAAACCGTTTACAAATTATTTTGTTGATTCAATCCCTTGGCGTCGTTCTTCCATCTCATGCTCATGGGTTAATACTAATTTCACTTGCGCATATCTTTTATTTTCCAGTAAGCCCGCCTTATATAAATTATCAACTTCAATGGCGGCCAATTCAATGTCCCACAAACGATTCCCCAAGTGAATGTAAATATCGTATTTTTTCAATAATTGTAAAACATCTAAAAAAGTTTTCATGTTTCTTACTCCTCAATTTAGCGAATGCTTAAACCGACTGTTAGTAGAACGCCAATATAAACGACCAGCGCCAACGCAGCTACTATCACTTGTTTGCTTGATGCCTGACCTTTTTTCAATAAAAGTGGTGCAAGTAAAAAGCCACCAGCTAAACCACCAATATGAGCACTAATTGCAATGTTTGATCCCCCAATAACAGGTATTAAGGACAGTATAACAAACAAGCCTAACGTCTTCGCTTGCGCTAACCAAAAACCTTGTTTGTCCAATAATCCCATTAGAAAAATCATCCCAAACAAACCAAAAATACCACCAGAAGCACCTGCAGAGATGGCATTAGCAGATCCAAAAGCTAGTGAATTCAAACTACCAAGACCAACAGCAGCAATGTAGCCAATAAAATATCTAACACTGCCGAAATATTGTTCTAACAACCGACCAACATAATGCAGTGTAATCATATTAAGTACCAAATGCATTAGGGTCACATGAAGAAAGCCTGCGGTGATCACCCGCCACCATTGGCCCATGTACACAACTGCCGGTTTAAACATTGCTCCTAGTTGATAGAGTGCTGGGGTCGATACTGTCATTTGACCACTGATGATTACTTCGCCAATAAAAATGACGACCATTAATATAATTAGTGACACAGTTATTGGCGCTTGTTGCCAACTTATTTTAAAATTTCTCATTTGGATTCCTTATCTAATACAATTACCTGATCAACACGCTGATCAGTTGCTTCAATTGACCAAGTTGGTTGTTCATATAAATTTTTTGTAATGGTTGTGGCAACCTTTGTTGCGGTCGTATTTGGTAACCAACGGTCATAATAGCCCCCTCCAAATCCAATCCGATCACCATTTGGAGTGAATGCAAGTCCAGGTACCAAAACAAAATCAATTTCATCTGGTGAAACTATTCGACCACCAACCGGTTCCAGCATACCAAATTTATGTCGATCATAGACTGTATCTTGGTCAATTGTTGTAAATTCCATCTGTCGTTTTGGTAGCACCCGCGGTAGCACGACTGTTTTGTTTTGTAGTAGCGCAATTTGAATTAATAATTCAGTAGATAGTTCGTCGTCCTGTGACATCGTTAGCGCCACCACTTGTGCTTGTTCCCAAGTTGGCAAAGCAGTCACTTTTTTGACCATATTTTGCATCAGGTACGTTTGCATCATTTCAGTCATCCCCGCCAAGTTAGCTAAGGCCTGTTCACGAATTACTAGTTTTGTAGTCATATTCCCTCCATACAATAAAAGCACCAAATGTTATCCCGCTCTTAATGATTGGTGTCATTTGGTGCTTCCATTATAAACTATTTTTTAGCTGATCCTGAATCTTGCACATCTTTCCAATATGCCTTATAAATATCTTTCGCAATCTTTTGGTTAACATTTTCATCTGCCTGATTAACACCTGGCACAACAATCGCCAGAGCAACATCAGAATTAGGAACAAATGAAATTAGTGAACTAGTTAATGTTGATTGGCCATTTGTAAAGGTTTCAGCCGTACCAGTTTTAGCAGAAACTGCTGGCTTGATATCCTTTAGACCAGTTCCAGTGGCATACTTTGAACTACTATGAACAACATCATTCATACCATCCCAAATCATTTGACGCTGTGCAGACGTCCAGTTAACTGTTCCCATCACTTCCGATGGAACAGTTGTCGTGATTTTATTCTTATCACGGTCACGCGTTGTAATCGACTGAACGATATGTGGACGAATACGGTACCCACCATTAGCAATCGTTGCAACATACTGGGCAAGTTGCATCGTGGTATACGTGTCATATTGTCCGAATGACTCATCTAACGCTTTACCAATATCCGAACGAGAGGTCTCACCACGAATTCCAGTAATTTCACCGGGCAAATCAACCCCCGTTTTTACACCAAGACCAAAGCGTGAGAAACCATCACGCATTGTCTGGAAGACATTGGTTGGTAATGATGACAATGACATACCGTCATAATAGTTTAAGCCACCTAATTTCAGCATCACTTGCATTACATACGTATTGGATGACATCATCAAGGCTTGATCCGCTGTTAGCGGCATATTACCACTACCATTTTGGTTCCACCACGAAGTTTTAGGAGATGTCCCTGCAACCTTAATTGGCTGGTCAGTCAATGTACTATTTTGTGGTGTAATAACATTATTCATAAAGCCAGTTGTTATTGTAGCAGGCTTAACGACCGAACCGACAACATTAGCTTGATTAACCGTTGATAAAGCATCTGATGTCACTGAACCCGTTGACGAATCACGGTTTACCCCAGCACTGGCGTAAACACCACCCGTTTTCGGATTCAACACGACTGCATAAGCACCCGTCGTATTACCACCAGGAATCTTATCCTTCAACACTTGCTCAACATCATTTTGGAATTTATTATTGATCGTCAAATTCAAGTTACCACCAGCTTGACCCGAGTAAATTGTTTCTTCATTGGTCTTATCGTTATTACCTGATGTTACCTTGACGCGTCCCTTAGACCCTTTCAGCGTATCTTCGTATTGCTTCTCTAGATATGATGTTCCAACAATATCATCTCGTGAATAGCCCTTCGTTAATAGTTCATTAACCGAGTCAGATGGCAAGCCACTCTTTGAGGTTGACGTACCACCAACCAATGACTTAATACCCTCGCCCTCCGGATAATCACGCGTGTAGTAAATACCAACACGTACTCCTGGCATCTTAGATTGTCGTTCACCAATGTTAGCAATCTCCGACTGCTTCACATCATCTTCCTTAAGATAAACCGTTGATAATGAATAGGCATTAGACATCTTTTGGAAAATCAATGCCCGATTCTTTTGATCATCTGTTAATGTGAACTTATCCTGATGCTTTTCAATATAATTTGTTAATGCATCCACATAAGCATCAGTTCCTGGAGCTGCATTCGTACCAGAAGCCTTCACAACTGCTTTCGCATGCTTTGGCGACTGAATATAATATTTAGCAAAATTAGCAGCCGATAATTCTTCAGAACTTGTATCAATCGTGACATATTTACCAACTTGATTGGCAACTTTATACATCTGCTTATCAGTAACTGTACGTGGCTTTGTATACGTAATGGCCTGTGAACCTTTGTTCGTCACCAATACTTTACCAGTACTATCGTAGATTAGCCCACGTTGCACATTGGTTTTTTCAATGCTGGATTCAGCGCTAGTTACCTCTGTTTTATATTTGGCACTATCCGTGATTTGTAAATCAACCAATCGCCATCCTAATGCTACTAGCATTAAAATCACAATACCCATTAAAACATTTAGCCGAACTGGTATCCGCGACATTGAACCTTTTCTAGTTTTACGACGGCCACCACGGCGCTTAGGAGATCGCATAATCTAAACCCTTTCCTTCATTCTCTAGTCTACCCATTGTAGCATAAATCACGACGATCAAGCCTTAATCGAGTAACCGGATTTTCAAAAACCCTCTAACAATTGATTATAAATCATAGTCGAGTGCCTGTCATTTTTATGTTTTAATAGTAGTAATTGAAATTAACTTGGAGAACTACTATGTTTAAAAATATTAATCCCCTCAAATGGCGGACATCAACTAAAGCTCTATGGATGAGTTTTCTGTTGCCGATGGTGATTATGCTAACTTATTTTGCTAGCCGCCATATGGCACCATTCGGATCAAGTTCCATCCTGACCGTCGATCTTGGCCAACAATATATTGACTTTTATGCTGGCTTTCGCCAAACAATTTTACACGATCCTTTACGTATCTTTTATGATTTTTCCAAAGGATTAGGTGGTGAGACATACGGTGATTGGGCCTACTATTTATTAAGCCCAACTAATTTTTTATTATTGCCCTTTTCAAATGTCCACTTACCAGCTGCTATCCTACTGCTGACTGTATTAAAATATGGTCTAGCCGGCTGGAGTTTCGCCTTTGCTATTCGTAAAATGCATTGGCAAATTGGCTGGCGCCTACCATTATTTGCCGTTTCTTACGCTTTTATGGGCTGGTTTGTTGCCAATGATTTGAACTTACTCTGGTTAGATGCAGCCATTCTACTGCCGTTGATTATCACTGGTTTAGAAAACTATCTCACGCATGAAAAAGGCTGGCCTTTTGTGGTAGCCTTAACAGCCGTCATCATTGTTAATTACTATATGGCCTACATGATCGGTGTTTTCCTTATTCTGTACTTTATTTGGCGATTGACTTGGCAACCCTACCGTTTCAAACAACGGTTAGCAATGTTACGTCGCTTCATTCTTGGCGGTATTATCAGTATTGGCTTAGCAACCATCGTTTGGTTACCGACTGCCTACACTCTAATGAACAGTAAAGGGCAACACATGTTGGCCAACCTAAGTTGGAAATTTGAGTACCAACCAGCCGATATCTTAGGCAAACTTTTCCTAGGAACATTTAATTTTGAACAGATGCCCAGCGGCTTACCAAATATTTTCATTGGTAGTCTGCCAATCATCATTCTTTGGTTCTTCTTTACACTCAGGAACATTCGCTGGCAAACGCGTGTTGTCGCATTTGTTGTTACTGCCGTCCTAGTTATTTCAATGATGTATGCGCCATTAAATCTCTTATGGCATGGTTTCCAATTCCCAGTTTGGTATCCTTATCGTTTTTCTTATCTATTTAGTTTTTGGATTTTATGGTTGGTCGCTTCAATCTGGTCACCTTATTTACGACTTTCTTGGTACCAATTTTTAACCTTACTAATTCTTGCTAGCGGTGTCTTTATCTATCTGTTCTCTCGTATTGGCGATTTGAACTTTATTACGGCTGCACAATTATACATTGGTGGTGGCTTCTTTATTGTCCTACTACTACTGCATATTTTACCTGCGAAAATTAAGTTTTGGCTACCAGCTGTAACCTTAATTGTTATTGGGGAAATGTCGACTAGTACAGTCTGGACACTCAATAACTTCAGCTACCTCACAAATACAGAATATCAAACCTATATTCGTAGCCTTAATAACATAACAAAGAATTTACCCAAGAGTAGTACTGACTTTTATCGAGTTGCCCAATCTTTCCAACAAACAAAGGGTGATCCATTGCAAGGTAACTATCATGGTGCCTCAACTTTCAGTTCTGCGTTAGAGCACCAACAAAGTGATATCATGGCGGCCTTCGGACAACCTGAGGGTGACAATTACATTGCCTATTCAAGCGGTACGTTAATGACCGACTCATTATTGGGGATGCGTTATCTACTACAACCCACTGGTAATCAGCCAACCGTTAGTGGTACACCAACAAATATGCAAACCTATTCACGCTCTGATACAAACGGTACTTATCAACTGGTCAATCAAACAAAGCAAGCAATTTTGTCTCAAAACCCCAATGCATTACCACTAGGGTTTGCTGCCAGTGATAATGTCCGCAATGTTAAGTTCAAAGAAAATGATCCTTTGCGAAATCAAAATACTTTATGGGGAAGCTTGAACGGCTATAATCAACAAGATATTTTTACGAGTGCTAATTTTTCTAAATCAAGTGCAAGTAATTTGAATGCACCTGCAACCATTACTGGTGCTTACTTAACTAAGCAAAACAATAACGAAGGTGCCTCATTAACGTTAACTTACGTGCCCACATCAAATAACCCATACTATCTAACCCTTGGTAATGCTGTGACGAATGACAACTTAGAAATCCAATTGAATGGACAAACATTGCCAGCTATTCCAAGCCACCGTCATACGATTATTGTGCCTCTACCGGCGCATGCCAAGGGACAGTCGCAAGAAGTAACTTTTTCACTGAAGAAGAAAGACGTTTGGTTACAAAATGTTTCGCTATATCAAGGTAATCAACAACAAATAAATAAACAGGCCAAAGCGTTGCAACAGCATCCGTATAAGATCAAAAAACAATCACCAATTAAAATTAGCGGTGAAATTACGATGCCCAAAAAAGATAGCATGATGATGACAACCATTCCTAAGTCGTCTGGTTGGCAAGTTTATGTTGATGGTAAGAAAACAAGTACCGTCACGGTCGGAAAATTCTTTATCGGTGTTCCCCTTGAATCTGGTAAACACCAAGTAACTTTTAAATTCAAAACACCGTTGTTCAAAATTGGCGCTATTGTCTCACTTGGTTTTCTACTAGTTGTCCTTGGTTTTAAATGGTCTGAAAGCCAGAAAAGGCAACACACACTGCTTTAAAACCCTCAAAGCTCTTTACACACGCATATCTACGTGGTAATGTAAATCTTGAAACTTTGGGGATACCATTAGTCTAAATAAATAATTTATTACACAGGAGAACACAGTCATGGCTGAAGAAAAAACATTTCCGATGACTATCGAAGGAAAAGCCAAAATCGAAGAGGAATTAAACACACTAATTACAGAAACACGTTCTGAGATTACTGGACGTATTCAATTAGCACGTAGTTTTGGTGACTTATCGGAAAATTCAGAATACGCATCAGCAAAGGATGAACAAGCCTTTGTTGAGGGCCGTATTAAAACATTGCAAAACATGCTTGATAATGCTGAAATCATTGATTCATCAGAAATTGCTGACGATGAAGTTGCCGTTGGTAAGAAAGTAACTTTTAAAGAGTTACCTGACGAAGAACCAGAATCATATAGCATCGTTGGTGCGGTTGAAGCTAACCCATCAGAGGGTAAGATTTCAAATGAATCACCAATTGCAGCTGCCTTAATTGGTCATAAAGTTGGTGATAAGGTTGCAGTTATATTGCCTAACGGCTTTGATATGGATGTTGAAATCCTATCTGTTGAAATTGCATAGTTTTAAAAAAGACGAACATGAATTGAAAAAATTCATGTTCGTCTTTTTTTATTGCTTAAAATCTATTCATTTGTTGCTACTTGTGCGATAGCTTGCAAAACTTCTTGACCATACTTATCTGCTTTTGCTTGACCAATTCCCGAAATATTAAGTAGTTCAGTCAATGATTTAGGTTGTTGGCGCGCTAATTCAACTAAAGTTCGATCATTAAAAATGATAAATGAAGGTACTGATGTTTTCTTGGATAATTCTAAACGCCACTTGCGTAGTTCAGTAAATACTGCTTTTTCAGCTTCGTCTAAATCATCTTGTGTCAATGGTGAACCAGTCGTAACCCGATCATCAATCATTTGTTTTGACTGACGTCGCATCACTTGAAGTTCACCTTGCAAAACTTGTAACCCAGTTTTCGAAACCATTAAGCCACTATATTCACCAGTTATTTGCAAATAACCAGAGGCCAACAAAAAGTCAATCAATGAAGCTATCTTAACTCTTGGTATCCCTTTCATTAAGCCAAAGGTCGGTAATTGATCAAAATGTGCCCATTTAAATTTTTCTGGTACATGACCACGCAAAGTATCTGCGGTCACAATTTTCCCAAAAGCATCCTTATTGTGCCGAGCATTTCGCATACGCACAATATGGCTTAAAACTTTTTGTGCATCAGTGGTCACATCAATCGTTGTTCGTGTATCTAAACAATTTGTACAATGCCCGCAAGGTAAGGTTTCTTCCCCAAAATAACGTGTAATGTACTGTTGCAAACAAACCGTTGTGGCTCCATAGTTGGCCATTTCTTGCAATTTATTCTTTTGTAAACGTTGATACTCCGGCGTTTGATTATCACTATTTTCAATAAAGAATCGTTGCGTTTGTAAATCAGCTGCTGCATAAAGCAAGATAGCCTCTGCTGGTAAATGATCACGGCCGGCACGACCGATTTCTTGATAATATGCCTCGATTGATCCGGGCATACTGTAATGAATAACAAAACGGACATTAGACTTGTTGATTCCCATACCAAAAGCATTAGTCGCTACAACAACATTAGCGCGATCAAACAAAAAATCATCTTGTGCCTGATTACGTTCCTCATCAGTCATCCCCGCATGATAGCCAACGACCGATAAGTGTCGGCTAGTTAAAAATGCCGTCAAACTCGTTACTAGTTTGCGCGTTGGCACATAAATAATCCCCGCCTCGTCGGCATGTTTTTGCACATAACGTTGGACATAATCATCCTTATCTTTCTTTTTTAAACCCGTTTCCATCCGAATCGTTAAATTATCACGGACCACACTGGTACGCACTGTATGGTCAATAGCCAAGCGTTCTTCTAAATCCTTTTGAACGCGTTGCGTGGCCGTTGCCGTTAATGCCATAACCCGAGGAGCTGACATCAAATTATTGATTAGATGAACAGCTTCAAGATAATTTGGTCGAAAATCATGCCCCCATTGTGATAGCACATGGACCTCATCGATCACCACCAATGAAATGTCTAAACGATTCAATAAGGCGTAAGTCCCTTCACTTTTTAACCTTTCAGGTGCCAAATACAATAATTTTGCTTGGCCATTTAACAGATGGTTCATCGCATGATGATAGGTTTCTTCATCTTGTGTTGAGTTTAAAGTCACTGCATCAATGCCATTCGCAATTAGTTCGTCAACCTGATTTTTCATCAATGAAATCAACGGTGAAATAACCACTGTAATCCCTGGCAGCATTAATGCTGGCACTTGATAAGTAATTGATTTTCCACCACCAGTTGGCATAATTCCTAGTGTCCGTTTACCAGCTAGGACCGCATCAATAATTTCAGCCTGTCCTTCACGAAAATCATCATAGCCAAATGATTGTTGTAATGTCTCTAATGCTGATTGCATAATCCGCTCCTTTGTTGATTAATAAAACGACAATGGAAAAGCCACATGTTAGGCTTGTCGACGAAACATGTGGCTTTATCCTTATTCTTAAAGACCCAATGCTGATATTAAGTCTGTCATTCTAATTATCTGCTGCGTCTCCTACAGCAGTATTACCTTCTTCTAAGTCACCAGATTTACCTAAGTGATCATCGTAATTTGCAGAATAGTATACCTTACCATTCTTCAAATTAGCAACGAAGTATAGGTAGTTTTTATCACGATCCTTAGGGTTTAACACCGCTTCAATCGATGATGCTGAGGGGTTGTTAAATGGTCCCGGACCATAACCAGAATACTTGTACAAATTATAAGGATTTGAACTTTGCACATCCTTATTAGATAAGTTAGTTTTCTTCGTCTTAAGGGCATATTTTGTGGCAATATCAGACTGCAATGGCATATCTTTATCAATACGGTTCAAGAAAACACCCGCAATTGTCTGACGACTATCCTGGTCAATTCCTTCACGCTCAACCAATGATGCTAACGTCAATGTTTCATGGACCGTCAAACCAGCGTCTTTGATTGTATCAAACTGATTCTTTAACTGCGTGTACGATTGTGCAACCATCTGATTGACCAATTCACGGGCGTTATTAGAATCCTTCCAATTATAAGTAGCTGGGTACAAGTAACCTTCTAATCGATAACGGATATCCTTTGCATTTTTACTTGATGCTTCTGAGTCAAGCAAACCTGGGTATGCTTCTTTCAACCGATTAAAGAATGCCTTATTGTTCACAGCCTTTAAAAACTCTGCTTTGGTAAACTTTGTTTTTTGACCAACTTCAGCGGCAATATCTTCAATGGTTTCACCCTCACGTACCGTAATCGTTTCTTGATTATTTAATGGTGATGAAGCGCCACCGTGACGCAAAGTTTTAACCATTTCGTTTATTGAATCCGATGGTGCAAATAAATAATACCCTGACTTCAAATTAGAAATATCATGAGACGATACATAGTGGACGAAAGCTTTTTTTGAACGAATCAGCTTTGCTTTGTCCAACTTGTTAGCAACGTCTTCTGCATCGTCGCCATCTTTAACTTTAACTTGCTTATTTTTCTTATCCTGGCTATTTAAAGCAGAATAATCACGTTCGTCTTGATAATTCAATACAAAGGCAATACCACCAGCAATAAGTGCTACCAATACCAAGAAGAGAATAATCAACCGCCATTTCCCTTGTCGGCTACGTTTCCTACCTTGCCTACGTTTACCGTTGTTCATAATAAGTTCTCCTAAAATCATCTTTAATAAATAACGAAAATAGTCGCCATTACCCAAGTATATCAGTAATAGCGGCTATTTATATATTCTTTAATTAAACTTTAACGAATTTCAGCACCAAATTGTTCAGCTAAAGCACCGGCAATGTGATCAACTGTTTGGTTTGTTTCTTCATCAAGCATGGTTTGTTCAGCATTAATAAATGTTAGACCAAAGGCAACTGACTTCATGTCACTTGGGACATTACCACCAGTATAAACATCAAAGATAACAATATCATGTAGATGTTTACCACCTGCCTGTTGAATAGCTTCTTCAATCCGTGAAGCAGGTACATCACGGTCAACTAAGATGGCTAAGTCACGTGACACTGCTGGATAGCGTGAAATTGCTTCATAGCGACCTTGGTGCTTTGGTAATGCAATAATTTCATCTAGGTTCAACTCAAAGGCAAACGTTTCATTGATACGGTATTCTTTGGCCGTCATTGGATGGATTTGACCCACAAAACCAATCAACGTATTACCAACGTAAATATCAGCCGTCCGTCCTGGATGCATGTCCGCACGCACTGTGTTGGCCACAAAGTGAACTGGTTCAACAAAGTCATAATTCTTTAGTAATTGCTCAACAATACCCTTTAGCACATAAAAATCAGCAGCTTGTGCTTTTTGTACCCAGGTACGTTCCGTGATATTACCACTCAAAACACCTGCAAGATGTTCAATTTCTTGTGGGCGCTTTGTCAAATCACCATCAGAAACAAAGACACGTCCTTGTTCGTACAAAGCCACATCAGTTTGCTTACGGGCAACATTATAAGCGACATCATCCAAAAGTCCAGTTAACAAACTACTACGAGTCTGTTGACGATCTTGTGACATTGGGTAATCCAATTGAATTGGTTCACCCTCATGTAGCTTAAACCGGTCAGCCTTTTCTGGTGTTGTCAACACATAAGAAATGGCTTGGTTTAAGCCTAGTCCTTCTAAGGCATGACGACTAGCACGAACTAATTGTTGCTTAGGTGTTAACTTTCCTGGCGTCGTTTCTCCAGTTGGCAATGTTGCTGGCAAATTATCAAAGCCGTACAAACGGGCAATTTCTTCAATCAAATCGGCAGCAATCGTAATATCCCAACGACGAGATGGAATAGTTACGGAAAAGACATTGTCATTTTCTTCATAATCAAAGAACAAACGATCAAAGACCGCAGCAATTTCAGCGGCCGTAATTGTTGTTCCAAGAACATGGTTTACCCGATCAACACTAACGTCAACAACTGGTGCTTCATAGGCATAATCTTGCGCAACAACACGACCCGCAGTTACTTGACCATCGGCTAATTCAGCAACCAACGCAGCGGCATGATCTAAGGCAGTAAAAGTATCCTCTACATTGACCCCACGCTCAAAGCGCATTGATGCTTCTGAATGTAAGCTTTGGTCACGAGCAGTATGGCGAATTGACTTTGGTTCAAAAATGGCACCTTCTAGAACAATATCCGTTGTTGCATGTGTCACTTCAGTTGATTCACCACCCATGACACCGGCAAACATCAAAGCTTCATCCCCTGAAGCAATGACAATATCATCAGCTGAGGCTTCACGTGCCACCCCATCTAATGTCTTAATCGCTTCCTTATCATGAGCGCGACGAACATGCACTTCTGCTTCAGGCAAAGCATTCAAATCAAATGCATGCATTGGTTGACCGTACATCAACAACATGTAATTAGTGATATCCACAATATTTGAAATAGGACGTATACCCATTGTCCACAAACGACGTTGTAACCAAAGTGGTGAATCTTTAACTGTCACATTTTTAACAACACGAACGGCATACTTAGATGCCAATTCAGCAGGTGCAGTTGCTTCAATGACATCACTAGTTGGCTCTTCTGTCTCGTTTAATTCAAATGTAGGTAAAGTTGGCTCTTCTGAAAGAATTGCTGCAACTTCCCACGCTGTCCCATTCATTGAAAATAGGTCTGCACGATTGGGTGTAATGCCTGTTTCCAACACATCATCATCCAATCCAAGTACAGTTAAAGCGTCTTCACCAGGTTGTAGATCTGCTGCATCAATATCGTTGAATACCCAGATACCGTCTTCAAAGTCCTTTGGCGCAACTTTATCTTCAAAGCCAAGTTCTTGTAAGGCAGCTATCATACCATTTGATAATTCGCCACGTAACTTACCCTTACGAATCTTCTTGTTATCACCAATAACTGAACCATGCTTAGCTAAAACAACGGTCTGTCCCTCAGCCACATTTGGAGCCCCAGTAACGACCTGAATTGGCTCATCTTCGCCGGCATCTAATTGCGTAATCACTAGGTGATCTGAATCAGGGTGTGGCACAACTGATAATACTTTAGCAATAACAACCTTTTTCATGTTTCCCTTAGGTTGATATTGCCCTTCTACTTCAACCGCAGTACGAGAAATTTTTTCTGCTAACTCTGAGGCCGGTAATGCAATTGGTAAATAATCGCGCAACCAATTTACTGAAACTTTCATTTTGTCTTATCCTTTCTGATCAAATTGCGTTAAGAAACGAACATCATTCAAATAGAAGTTACGGATATCTTCTACCCCATACTTAAGCATTGCGAAACGATCAGGGCCAAGACCAAAGGCAAAGCCACCATAAACTTCTGGATCAATACCAGACTTACGCAAAACGTTTGGATGTACCATACCAGCACCAAGAACTTCAATCCATTCAATATCTTCCGGATTCATGTCTGGCGTAACTGCATTCCAAGAAATATCAACCTCTACTGATGGTTCAGTAAATGGGAAGTATGATGGTCGCAACCGGATATCATGGGCTTCACCAAACAAATTGTGCGCAACAGCGAGTAAGGTTCCCTTTAAATCACCCATCGTAATGTGCTTGTCGATCACAAGCCCTTCCATTTGATGGAATTGATGCGAGTGAGTAGCATCATCAGTATCACGGCGGTAAACTCGACCTGGAGAAACCATCTTCAAAGGTCCCTGGTTAAAATCGTGAGCTTCCATTGTTCGTGCTTGCACTGGTGACGTTTGCGTACGCATCAAAATTTCCGGTGTAATATAGAAGGTATCTTGCATATCACGTGCTGGATGATCCTTAGGCAAATTCATGCGTTCGAAATTATACTGATCTTCTTCAACTTCTGGTCCTTCAATAACTTGGTAGCCCATACCAATAAATTGATCTTCCAAGTTCTCAATAATTTGTTGTAACACATGTGGCTGTCCTTGTTTAACAGAACGACCTGGTAAAGTCACATCGATGGTTTCAGATGCTAATTGTGCATCCAAAGCAATTGATTCTAAGTGTGTTTGACGCTCAGAAATGGCTGTTGTCAACGCATCGCGCACTTCATTTGCCAATGCACCAACGACTGGTCGTTCCTCTGGTGACAAGTTTTTCATGCCCCGTAATACTTCAGTCAAAGGACCTTTCTTTCCTAGCCAATGTACGCGTACCTGATTTAATGCCTTAACATCCGCTGCGTCATTAATTTGAACCAATGCTTCATCGCGTAATGTCGTGAGCTCATCTTGTAAACTCATATCTCTTCTCCTTAATATTCATAAATTTTTACAAATAAAAAATCCCTTCGATAATTACTTATCGAAGGGACGCTAATTAACGTGGTACCACCCAAAAAATTCAGTAGTCTCATAAAGACTACCCTCGGTTATCTGTTAACGGTGATAAACCGCACCAACTTTTCACTGATGAACTCCTGACTGAAATTCAATGTTCCAAAAGACAGGCTCTCACCACTTCCTGCTCGCTGATACTTAAGAAGACACCTACTAGGTCATTCATTGTTTCTTGCTTCATTGTACAACTTTATTTTAACTTTTCAAGTTCCTATTTTTCAGAGCATTGCCACTGATCTGACCACTCATGAATAGCCGTCATCATATCACGCATTGATTCACCACGTGGTGTCAACGCATATTCAATCAAAGCTGAATCATCATACGTACGACGTTCAACAATATCTGCAGTTTCCAATTCCTTCAGACGCTCCACTAAGACACGATCAGAACACTTTGATACTGATTGCGCTAAGTCCTTAAAACGGCGTGGACCATTGACTAACAATGTTTCAATAATCATACCATTCCATTTACGACCTAAAATTTCAAAAGTTGCGACAAACTTATCACAAAGCTTGTTTTCACATAATTGTGTTGCATCGGTCGTCTTATCGGTTACAACTACCATATTTTTTCTCCTTAACTAGCTTAATTTCTCTTCTCGTATATTCATTCTATGCTTTACTTACAAAAAATGCACGGAATAACTTCTAACTCCCACATGTTGTATTATATCGTCATTTGTTAAGCACGAAAAGAGTTGATTTGACAGATGGTGTATACTTATTTAGAAAAAATTTTAGAAAGATAGGTATAGTATTACGTCAAGCATTGACTCCCCTAGCATTTTTAATGCAACTTTTATTCAATTATTTATTATTCAAATTCTCAGTATGATGACGTTTTATAGTCTGTTTGTCATCATTGGTCCCTATTCGGTTAATACCTATCATGTTAGTACAACAATGGCTGGCTTGATTACTGGTATGACGATTATTGGTACCATGGTTGCTCGTTTTAGTGCTGGTATTATGACAGCAAAGTTTCGTGCTAAAAATTTAACTATTTTAAGCATGGTGATTCTCGTGCCAATCCTTCTCGCTTATCAATATGAAGGTGGTATCATCTATCTGTTGATTATCCGCTTTATTCAAGGATTAGCAGTTGGTTTAACTGGAACAGTTACCAATACCGCAGTCATCAACGTAATTCCAGCTGCACGACGCGCTGAAGGAATTGCTTATTTCTCATTAGCGACGATTTTAGGAACTGCCTTTGGTCCCTTCTTTGCCTTACTAATCGAACAACATTATTCTTACACCGTCTTATTTTGGTTAGAATTTTTTACAGGAATTATCGCACTGATTGCTTCATTTCTAATTGATGCCAACAAAGTAACGATTCAAGCAACACCAACTAGTAAAAAATTTAGCTTACGTACCTTGATTGAACCAAAAGTTCTCGGTATCTCACTGACCCTTGGTTTTGTAACATTTGGTTATGCAGCGCTACAATCTGAACTAGACTTTTATGCCAGTGACTTAAACCTAGTCACCTTTGCATCGTACTTTTTCTTAGTCTATTCCTTGGCAATTCTAGTGTCACGTCCAGTCGTGGGCCGTCTAATGGATAAGAAAAACGAAAATTACGTTGTCTATCCCGCATTAGTGATCTTAGCTATCGGCTTATTCATCCTTGGCAAAATGTCAAATGGTTGGCTGATGCTATTAGCGGCTATCCTAATTGGATTTGGATTTGGAAATTTCCAATCTGCCATTCAAACAACGACCACCCAAATGGTCCCTGCCGAACGATTGACTCAAACAACCGCTACTTACTTCATCTGCTATGAATTTGCATTAGGATTTGGTCCTTCTATGATTGGCTTTGTCCAACCATTCCTTGGTTACCAAAACTTATTTATCGTAATGGCAGTGATTGCCCTAATTGGTATTGTCTTATATTGCTTTATTCATGGTCGGAAAGTGAGCGCGCGATAATTTACATTTAAATACAAAAAGGAGATTGAGACTTATTTGAGTCTCAATCTCCTTTTTTGCTTAGCATGTATTCATTAGAAGCTTGTAAGTTTTATAGCATAAACGCGTTCCAAAAGTCTGAGTCCTTTTGTTTCGCGCTCTTTTTTATTAGTTTGTGTGAAATAAACGCTTCATTCTAGCAGAAGCTGGCGAGAAGAATTCAGCAATTGCCAAATAATCATCAACCAAGTCAACTAATAGACTTTCACGATAATGTGGTAACTCACTTGTAGCTCCCCACATATGCTTCAAAATAATATCTTTTTCCATTGGAGAAAGATTTGTTATTTTCTCGGCATTACGCAAGGCAACTCGTGGATGAATAAACGCATGTGATCCTAGTTCAAACTTTGTTTCACGCCAATCATAGAAAAACAAATCATGTAAGATTCCTGCACGCGCAACTGCGGTAGCATTTAAGCCAAAGCGTAAAGCTAAACGATAACTAACATAAGAAACCGTAATACAGTGTGTTAATCGATCTGAGTGGTGATGTTGTGTATAATTTGCCATTTCCTGTACTTGTGGATGTGACAATAAATCTTTTACAATATCACTATATACTTTATCTTTTTGCCAATCTAACATTGCTCTTCCCCCTCGCACAAACTTAGATTACTTTAAAAAACTTTAACGAGCCTTTAATGCAAACATCGCAACCCCTGCTGCAACTGCCACATTTAATGATTCTGCCTGACCAGATATTGGAATATATAGATTCTTAGTGGTCATTTGGGCCAATTCCGGTTGCATACCTTGCCCTTCATTCCCCATAATCAAAGCAAATTGTGTTTGTGCCGGTACTGTAAAGACATCGGCAGCTTCCGGATCTAACTGGGTACCATAGACGTTCATACCATTCTGTGTAAATGAAGCAGTCCAGTCTGTTAAATCACCAGTTGTTGTTGTTAAGTGAAATTGTGATCCTTGCATAGCGCGTAGTGCTTTAGGTGAATATGGATCAACCGACCCATATCCAAAGACGACCCCGGCAAAACCAGCAGCATCTGCTGTTCTAACCATCGTACCAACATTACCTGGATCTTGAATTGCATCCAAAAACAACCAAGCACCATCATGAATAAACTGTGGTTCACGCGTTGCATTAGGTAATGAAACCTCGGCAAAAATACCTTGGGGCGTCACCAAATCAGATAGTTTTTTCGCAATTTCTTCTGTAATTTCAAAAACGGGTACACCTAGTGGTAATTCCTCCTGGTGTTCTGCTAGTTGTTCTGCCGTTCCCATAACTGCGTGTAACTTACCATCATGTGTAATTGCTTCTTGTACTAAATGCCAACCATCAAGTAAATACGTACCACTTGCTAGGCGACCTTTTTTAGTCTGTAACTTCTGCCATGTTTTGACACGGCTATTCTTTGTTGATTTAATAGTTTCCATATATCTCATTATACGCTAAAAACTATTTTATTGCCTATGTTATAATTCATAAGGAGATCTAAATTAGCTATTTACTGAAGAAAGAAGGATAACATGCCCGTTTTAGATTTAAATGACACGGCAGCTGTCAAAAAATATGAAGAATTTGTGCAACATTCACCCTATGGTCAAGTCGGACAAGATTTAGGTTGGGCAAAAATTAAAAATAATTGGGAACCCCGCTATGCATATGTGACCGATGAATCTGGTAATATCATTGCCGCAATTTCAATGTTATTGACCCAAACAAAATTAGGTAAAAAATTTGCTTATGCTTCAAAAGGTCCTGTGATGGATATTACTGACCTTGATTTATTAGAAAAATTAATGGTTGAAGCAAAAAAGGCCATCGCCGATGATAATGCCTATGTGATCCGAATGGATCCAGAGGTTGTCTATTCGGATGAATTAAACGAACAACTACAAGCCCGCGGATTTGAAACTCGTAATCGTAATGTTGCTGATGAAGGGATGCACGCAACAATTCAACCACGACTAAACATGGTCTTGGACTTAAAGACAAAGCCAGATGCCAAAGAAACTTTTGATTTGTATCCCTCAAAAACAAAATCAAAGTTAAAGCGACCAATGCGTGATGGCGTAACCGTTCGTTATGGTAGTGATACCGCTGCAATGGATGCTTTTTATGAAACTTACGTCAATATGGCCAACCGTCACGGCATTACATATCGTCCAAAAGATTACTTTGAACGAATGCGTGATGCTTTTGGCGATAGCGATATCATGCGTGTTTATATTGCTGAACGTGAAGGTGAATTATTGTCAACTGGTATCGGCTTTAAATACGGCCGTAAAATCTGGTATATGTATGCAGGATCAAATGATGGTCCTACTTACTACGCACCTTACGCTGTACAAACTGCCATGATTCAATGGGCGCTTGATGAGGGCGTTGAATTATATGATATGGGTGGTATTGAATCACAATCAACCGATGATGGCCTTTATGTCTTTAAGCACACCTTCATTAAAGCGGATCCACTAGAATACATTGGTGAAATCGACTTGGTGCTTGATGAAGATGCCTATACTGAACTAGTACGTAAATAGAGATAGTGCGTCAAAAAGCTTTGACGTACATTTAAACATAAATAGACCGGGACAATGAAGTGTCCCGGTCTATTTATGTTTTATTATATTATTCTGGATTTTGTTCTGCTAAACGCCACCGTAAATAAGCATTAATAAATGGGTCTAAATCACCATCCATGACTCCTTGCGGGTTCCCCGACTCAAAACCATCGCGATGATCTTTAACCATTCGATATGGCTGGAAAACATACGACCGAATCTGTGATCCCCATCCATTTTCTAAATGGTCACCCGCAATTGCGGCACGTTCTTGTTCCTTTTTATCCATTTCTAACTGATACAATTTTGCCCGCAACATGGCATACGCTGTATCTTTGTTTTGGAATTGCGAACGCTGTTGCTGCGAGGCAACCACGATTCCCGTTGGTATATGAGTCAAACGAACAGCTGAAGACGTCTTGTTAATGTGCTGCCCACCTGCACCCGATGCTCGATAAACATCCATTTTTACGTCCGCCGGATTTATATCTACTTCGACTGAATCATCTAATTCTGGCATCACATCGATTGAAACGAATGATGTGTGACGACGACCAGCTGAATCAAATGGTGAAATACGTACAAAACGATGAACACCACGTTCAGAACGAAGATATCCATAGGCATTATGACCAGTAATCATTAAGGTTACCGAATCAACACCAGCGACATCCCCCGGATGATAGTCCATAATATCAACTTTAAAACCATGCTGCTCAGCCCAACGTGTATACATACGTTGTAGATTAGCTCCCCAATCCGCTGACTCTGTACCACCTGAACCGGGATGAATCTCCAAAATCGCATTATTTTTATCATAAGGCTCATTGAGTAATTGCGTTAAACGATAGGCAGACAAATCGTCACTTAATTTTTCCAAATCATCTGACATTTCTGTTGCCATATCCTCATCATAGCTTTCGCTTAATAAGTCTATCGCCGCCTCGACATTTTCAGCACTGTTTGCAAGCTTTAAATAATTGTCACGACGCCCTTTTAACACGTTATTCTCGTCAATAACTTTTTGTGCAGCGACATTATCTTGCCAAAAGTCAGGTTCAACCATTTTCGCTTCATTAGCCGCAATTTCATCATTCAATGCCTCTAGGTCTAGCGAGTCACCGAACTTATCTATCTCTGCTGACATGTCAGCTAATCGGCGACGTGCTTCAGATATTTCCATTATTTCCTCCTTGCAAGAGTTCACAAATGAATGTCAGGCCTATTTGTGCGCAGAATTTAACGTCTGCCAACACATCAAAAGCCCGCAATCCAACAATTACCACCGTCAGATTCCGGGCTCGCCCAACCAAAACATTATTCATCAATCTTGATTGTAAGATTTTGTTTCAATAAATGTCTGCTTACCGCACATTTTGCCGGATTTCTGACTTCATAAATAGTCGCGTAACATCATATTCAACGCCCGCAATCATCTCATCGAACATACGGAAACCTTCGTTTTGGTACTCGATCAATGGATTCAACTGTCCATAACCACGTAGCTGAATAGAATCACGTAATTGATTCATTGCTTCCATATGATCCGTCCATTGCGAATCAACCACACGCAAAATAACGACACGGGTAAATTGCAATAGCCGTTCCTCATCATCCCCAAGGGCGTGACGCTTTTCATCATACATTTCCTTGGCACGACGATAGATTTCATTCTCAATTTCCTGTGCTGACTTACCTTGTAAATCAGCAACTGTGATTGAATCAACAGGGACAATCGTTGACTGAGCAAATTCAACAATTGCATCAAGGTGCCAGTCTTTTGGCTTACCATTTGTTTGATTCTTAACTACCCGATGTATCGTACGTTCAACCATTGGTAATAGGACATCACGTAATGATTTTTCTTCGTCGATAACCTGGTTTCGGTTTGAATAAAAAGCGTTACGTTGTTGTGACATGACATCATCGTACTGCAACACGTGCTTACGAGAGTCATAGTTATTTCCCTCAACACGCTTTTGAGCAGATTCAACAGAACGAGTAATTAGACCGTTACGGATAACTGCATCCTCATCACCCATATTCATACTTTCCATCAAATTCTTAATACGCTCACCACCGAAACGAATCATCAAATCATCTTCTAGTGACAAGAAGAATTGTGAGTATCCCTTGTCTCCTTGACGTCCAGAACGACCACGCAATTGGTTATCAATTCGACGAGATTCATGTCGTTCAGTACCAATAACGGCTAGTCCACCCATATCAGCAACACCCGGGCCTAATTTAATATCGGTACCACGACCAGCCATGTTGGTAGCAATTGTCACGGCGCCACGTTGGCCGGCATTTGCAATAATTTCAGCTTCACGAGCATGGTTCTTGGCATTCAACACATTATGTGGGATACCTGCTTTATCCAATAACTGTGATAACAATTCTGATGTTTCAACAGCCACCGTACCAATCAAAATTGGCTGGCCTTTTTCATGTAATTTAATCACCAAATCTAGTACCGCATTAAACTTTGAACGTAAGTTAGGGTACAACAAATCTGGTTCGTCAACACGTTGAATTGGCTTGTTGGTTGGAATCGTTGTGATTTCCATATTGTAAATCTCACGGAATTCGTCCGCCTCAGTCTTAGCGGTACCAGTCATACCAGATAACTTACTATATTGACGGAACAAGTTTTGATAAGTAATTGATGCCATGGCACGATTATCTTCTTGAATTTGTACTTGCTCTTTAGCCTCCAAAGCTTGGTGCAAACCATCAGAAAAACGACGACCTTCTTGAATACGACCAGAGAACGCATCAACTAAGACAACTTCACCATCACGGACAACGTAGTCCTTGTTATTAAACATGGTGTAATTAGCACGCAAAGCTTGATCAATATGATGAGTCAAGGCCACATTTCCTGTGCCGTAAAGGTTTTCTAGATTGAAGTACTTTTCACCCTTAGCAATTCCTGAATCATTCAACAAAACTGACTTTGATTCGTGATCAACTTTAAAATCTTCATCTTCAGTTAATGACTTTGCAAAACGGTCAGCACGAATATACAATTGGGTACTCGTTTGGGCTGGTGCCCCAGAAATAATCAATGGTGTACGCGCCTCATCAATTAAAATTGAATCAGTCTCATCGACTAAGGCGAAGTTCAAACCACGCTGCACACGATCTTCTTTACGTGCAACCATGTTGTCACGCAGATAATCGAAACCAATCTCTGAGTTTGTTGTATACGTGATATCACAAAGATAGGCTGCTCGTTTTTCGTCTGGTGATAACTCAGTTAAGTTAATACCAACCGTAAGTCCAAGCCACTTGTATAGTTGGCCCATTTCTTCACCATCTCGTTGTGTTAGGTATTCGTTAACCGTCACAACATGAACACCTTTTTCTGGTAAGGCATTCAAATACACAGCCATGGTCGCAGTCAATGTTTTTCCTTCACCGGTCTTCATTTCGGCGATATTACCACCGTGTAGGACTGCAGAGCCCATAATTTGGACACGGAATGGGTATAACCCCAAAACACGTTTTGCACCTTCACGTACAACCGCAAAGGCTTCCGGTAAAATATCGTCCAACGTTTGACCCTGCTTTAACAGGTCACGAAAATATGGCGTTTTTGCTTGTAATTCTTCATCTGGTAAGGCTTCCATTTCGTCAGCATGGGCTTCCACTTTATCAGCCAAGCGACCCAAGCGACGTAATTTTCCTTTATCACTTTCAATAATTGTACGTAATGGATTAGCCATTTTTATCTTCCCTCTCATCGGTCATTATTAGCTATTTATCGCTAATTATACTAAGTAACATTCTAACATACTGACGAACATAGTTACATGACTTTTAAGCAAAAAGAAAGTGAGCCAAAAAGGGTTGGAACAATCATTTTGTCCCAACCCCTTTCAAAATTTTTATTATAAGAACTCACGAATATTTGCTAAGGTTTGTTCACGACCTAACAACTCAAGCAATTCTCCTAGATTAGGGCCTTGCTCTTCACGAGTTGTCGCAATACGCAATGGATTCCATAATGCGCGACCCTTAACATCCATTTCATGTTGAATTTCACGAACTGCATGCAAGATAGCAGTTGCTGTAAATACTGGCATCTTTTCAATCTTATCAATGAATAGTTTCAACATATCATTAACATTATCTGCCTTCATCCATTCCTTTGCTGAATCAGGAATATCAGTAGCTGCTGGCATCTCAAAGAATACTGGCTTGATCAATGGCACGATTTGAGCAGTATAAGAAACACCATCCATATAGATGTTCATAACTGAACGTAACCATTGTAGTCTCTCAGCCGTCAACTCTGCTGGATCAACAAGCTTTGAGTAAACCAATTGTTCAATTAGCTTATCAAAGACCATGTTTTGATCGGCAGTCTTAATCCATTGATTGTTGACCCACTCCAACTTTTTATTATCAAATTTAGCTGGTGACTTTGATAGACGGTTTTCATCGAAAATCTTAACCAATTGCTTTCTGTTAAAGATTTCCTTTTCACCAACTGGTGACCAACCAAGTAGAACGATAAAGTTCAACAAAGCTTCTGGTAGATAACCTAATGCACGATATTGTTCGATAAATTGCAAAACAGTTTCATCACGCTTTGACAACTTCTTACCAGTATCTGCATTGATGATCAAAGTCATGTGACCAAAGATTGGTGCTTCCCAATCAAAGGCATCATAAATCATCAATTGCTTAGGTGTGTTTGAAACATGATCATCCCCACGTAATACGTGAGAAATTTCCATCATATGGTCATCAACAACAACGGCAAAGTTGTATGTTGGCATACCATCAGCCTTTTGAATGACCCAGTCACCACCAACAGTCGATGAATTAATCGAAATAGGTCCCTTAACAATGTCATCCCAAGCATAATCTTTATTCTCAGGAACACGGAAGCGAACAACATATGGTAGTCCCTTAGCTTCGGCATCAGCTTGGAAAGCAGCAACTTCTTCATCAGTCATGCCTTCGTACTCATATACATAGTGTGGTGCTTCTTTGGCAGCAACTTGTGCTTCACGTTCAGCAGCTAATTCTTCTGAGGTTTTAAATGAACGGTATGCTAAACCACGATCCAACAAATCTTGAATAAGTGGCTTGTAAATTGATAGACGTTCAGATTGACGATAAGGACCATACTTTCCTGGATTGGCTGGAGACTCATCCCAGTCCAAACCAAGCCAAGTCAAATTATCCAACTGTGACTTTTCACCATCTGCAATATTACGAGTCTGATCTGTATCCTCAATACGGATAATAAATTCACCATTGTGGTGACGGGCAAATAGCCAGTTAAATAATGCAGTACGGGCATTTCCAATATGTAAATGTCCAGTTGGTGACGGTGCGTAACGCACTCGAATTTTTTTCTCGGTAGTCTCAGCCATGCTAATCGACACTCCTCTTTATCTTGTATTTCTAAATATATACCGACTACTAATATACCGCGCTTTCCCGTGCGATTCAACGTGTTCTACGTAATAAATGACTAATTTTTGAAAATTGTCGGTTATTTTTCGATAACCGTTCCAAAAATCATCCGACCAGCATCAGTCTGCAAAGCCGATGTTACTTCAATAGTGACTGTTTGTTGTAGATACTTACGTCCCTCTTCGGCTACGACCATTGTACCATCATCCAAGTAACCAACAGCTTGTTGACGTTCGGTACCTTTCTTGACCAATAAGACAGATAAGTGATCACCAACTGCAACGCGTGGTCGTAATGCACCCGCTAGCTCATTAATATTCAAAACTTGCACATTTTGAAACTTAGTGACCTTATTCAAGTTATAATCGTTTGTTACCAAAATACCATTGATATCTTCTGCCAATCGAATCAGCTTTTCGTCGACCTCAGAAATATCCTCGTAATCACCTTCCCACATTTCAACCGGTACATAATTGCTTTCACGAAGTTCATTTAAGACATCGAGTCCACGCCGACCACGGACACGTTTCAACGATTCTCCGGCATCGGCAATATATTGTAATTCGTAAAGCACGAAATTAGGCACTAACAAAGTCCCCTCAACAAATCCGGTTTTAACAAGATCAAGAATACGACCATCAATCAAAATATTCGTATCTAAAATCTTATAATGGTGGTAGTTGGTCTCATCGTCGGTTAAAACATCGCCACGATTAGGCTCATCTGGACGAACCTTTTTCGTACGTCCTGTCAGTGTTGGTAATAGCTTACGCCACTCATCGATTCTTGTCGTTCCCAATCGGAATCCGAAATAGCCTAACAATGCCATAACAATAACTGGAACCACACCACTTAGGAAAAAATTATCCATATGTTGTAGAGGAACTGTAATCACGACTGCAATGACTAACCCAATCAAAGTTGTCAATGAGCCAATTAATAATAGCAATGGTGATTGCTTGTTTAAATAATTTTCAATGCGGTGAATCATCTGATCAATTGGTCGCCATAGTGGCAAACTTAATAAATAAAAAATAATAGCACCTAGAATAAAATTGACAATAACATTATTAACCCATACTTGTTCCGCTAAATTAAAAATATCCCAGATTACTGGCAATAATGTGATTGCGATTGCCCCACCAGCAAGTAAGAAAACACCTTGAATAATTCGCTTTCGTAACATTTAGTTCTCCTTTCTGCATTATTCTAATGCGGTTTTTAACGCCTCCGACAAAGTCTTAGTGGTGATAATTTGAATTCCCTCAATGTCCGCTAATTGTTCTGCAACATGTTTAGGGACAAAGACGCGTTTGAAACCAAGTTTTTTAGCTTCGTTAACTCGTTCAACAACGTTAGGGACGCGTCTGATTTCACCCGTCAACCCAATTTCACCAATAAAAGCATCTGTTGATCGTGTTTGTATATCATTATAGCTTGATGCAATCGCAATCGCGACTGCTAAGTCAATTGCTGGCTCATCAAGTCGGACACCCCCAGCAGCACGCACGTACGCATCTTGATTTTGTAGGAGCAAATTAGCTCGTTTTTCTAGCACTGCCATTAACAACGACACCCGATTTCGGTCAATACCGGAAGCCGTCCGTTGCGCATTACCAAATACAGTTGGCGTCACTAACGCCTGCACCTCAACTAAAATAGGTCGTGTTCCTTCCATGGCAACAACGACAGCTGAACCACTCGCATCAGCTAATCGCTCTTCTAAAAATAAATCTGAAGGGTTCGCAACTTCAACTAACCCACCATGTTGCATATCAAAAACGCCCAATTCATTTGTTGAACCAAAACGATTCTTTACAGCGCGGAGTAATCTGAAGCTGCGCTGGTTATCTCCTTCAAAATATAAAACGGTATCGACCATGTGTTCAAGAATTTTTGGACCAGCAATGGCCCCCTCTTTAGTAACATGCCCAACAATGAAAATTGTAATATTATTGGTTTTAGCAATCTGTAATAACTCTGCGGTAGTTTCACGAATTTGTGAAACCGAACCAACTGATGAACTAATGTCAGGTTCCTGCATTGTTTGGATGGAATCGATCACAACAAATTCTGGTTGCGCCTCATCAATGGCTTGTCTAATTTGCTTCATATCCGTTTCTGGAAATAGCAAAAAGTCTGAATCACCACGTACCCCTAATCTTTCGGCACGTAATTTTATTTGCGATGCGCTTTCCTCACCAGCAATATACAAAATTTTCTTACCTAGATTGGCTAACTGTCCCGAAATTTGTAGCAATAAAGTGGATTTACCAATTCCTGGGTCACCACCTATCAATACCATGGAACCCGGTACGATTCCACCACCAAGGACACGATTAAACTCCTCATTGTCTGTTTTAATGCGTGGCGTCTCTTCAATGTTGACTTCATCTAAGCGTTCAACCTTCGCCACTTGACCAGCTAAATTAACACGTGACTTGCGGTCAACTTTTTCTGGCTGCATGACCTCTTCAACAAATGTTCCCCAGGCACCACAATTGGCACATCGTCCCATATAACGTTGTGAGACAAAACCACAATTTGAGCAAACGAATTGGGTTTTCGTTTTTGCCATGATTCACCTCCTCTATTTAATCCCAGAGCTACCGAAACCACCCTGACGTGTTTTTTTGATTTGTTTTTGATCATCATCAGTGACTAGGAAAGGCATAAAAATACCCTGTCCAATCCGTTCACCTTTTTTAATCGTCACATCATGAAGGCCCAAGTTAATCATTTGAATAAAAATTTCACCTTCAGTTTTAGGATTATCAACGTAATCAGCATCAATAATCCCTACACCATTTGGCAAAATCAAATGGCGCTTTAATGGATTTGACGAACGATTAGCAATCATCAAATATTCGTCATCACCCATATAGGCTTTAATACCGGTTGGTATCAACAATGGCTTGATTATTTTTGATGCTTGTTCATCATCGGTAGTTGTTATGACATCATTATGTCTGATTTGCCATAAAACTTTCAAAAATGGTAAGCGCCAAATAGATGGCAACGTAAAATCCTCAGCTGCCTGGAAATCATAGCCAGCAGCGTGTTCTGTACTTCGACTTGGCAAACTTAAATTGGCGTTTGCATACTTCTTAACAACAGCAAATCCTCGTTTCATTTCAATCCCTCTCAAATAAATTCTCAAAACTAAGTATAACTTAATTTTAAGGAAATTAAAAAGCACTCGTCAAAATAACGGGTGCTTTCAAAACAAATTTAATCTTTATAAGCTATTTTTTGATATTCTGGGTTTCTGAAAAATGCTTGTCGCGCATAAGTACATACTGGCTTTAGTTGTACACCTGCTTTCTCAGCACGCGCAACGACCTCTGCTAACAGTTGTCCAGCAATACCTTGTCCACGTAACTCTGGATCGACATACGTATGATCAATTGACCAGACCGCACCTCCTAGAATTTCGGGGAACAATATTTCTGCATCTACAATACCATCTGTTTCGTGAAATAAGCGTCCGGGTTCATAAGTAAATTCCATATTGAAACCTCCTGACTCTATTATAACTAAATTACAACACCATTGTTGTTTAAACTATCTGATGGCACCTACAAAGTCTGGCAACCATTTTTGTGAAATAGTCTTAACGGTCACTTTTTCCGTAAATACATCAACCGTGACATATCTGCCGCCACCAATATAAATACCAGCGGTCGTTGGTAATAGTGAACTTCCCCAGACCAATAAATCACCTGGAATGGCTTCTGAAACATTGAATTGCGTGACAGTTTTCATTTGCTCACTAATTTCATGTGGAAAACCAACACCAGCAATTTTGTTGAATATATACTGAATCAAGCCACCCGTATCAAAACCGGTTTCTATGCTTTGACCATCCTTTAAATAAGGTACCCCCACGACATCATCTAAAACTACTGTTAAACGTTCACAAATATCTTCCATAAGCATTTGTAACATAGTTCTTTGAATACGTGCCCCAGTTGTTTTACGGGCAAAATTTGAAGCGGTAATTTGTACTGGTTTTTCCGCAAGTGGCGGTTCAAATAAAATTTCTGCATCTGCTTGATCGAAATCATTGAAATGCACAACACGGCCCGGTTCAATCTTAAATGGCATCCGTCAATCACTCCTTTTATTATACAAAAAAAGACTCGCTAACGAGTCCTTCAAATAATTGCGTTTTATTGGTGAATAAATTGTACACCAGAAGTTGAAATAGTACGTTCGTTGAATGCTTTTCCTGCATAGTTTGCTTCTGAGATAGTAATTGTACCATCAGGGTTTACAGAATCAACAACAGCAACGTGACCGTATGAGCTAGCTCCACCAACACCTGGTGCAAACAATGCAACAGCTCCAACAGATGCTGAAGAATTTACAGTGTGGCCTGCAGCTGTGGCTGATGCACCCCATGCTGAAGCGTTACCCCAGTGATTACCAACCCAGCTCAAATCACCCTTAACAAACCATGTGCATTGTCCTGAAGGATATGTGTTGCCAGCAGTATCTGCTGAAACAACTGACTTGTTTGCTGTAGAAGCCGTTGCGGCAAGCTTTTGTGGCTGAGCAGTTGCTTGTGATGCTTGCGCAGCTGATTGTGCGGCTGCTGAACTTGCTGCGGCTTGTGATGCTTGTGCAGCTGAACTTGCGGCTGCTGAACTTGCAGCAGCTTGTGATGCTTGTGCGGCTGAGTTTGCTGCGGCTTCTGAGGCATTAGCAGCTGATGTTGCAGCTGATTGTGCGGCCGCTGACTTTGCTGCAGCTTCTGAAGCGTTAGCAGCTGATGTTGCAGCTGATTGTGCGGCTGCTGACTTTGCTGCGGCTTCTGAGGCATTAGCAGCTGATGTTGCAGCTGATTGTGCGGCTGCTGACTTTGCTGCGGCTTCTGAGGCATTAGCAGCTGATGTTGCAGCTGATTGTGCGGCTGCTGACTTTGCTGCAGCTTCTGAGGCGTTAGCAGTTGATGTTGCAGCTGATTGTGCGGCTGCTGACTTTGCTGTAGCTTCTGAGGCGTTAGCAGTTGATGTTGCAACTGATTGTGCAGCTGCTGAACTTGCTGTTGCTTGTGAAGCGTTAGCAGTTGACGTTGCGGCTGGCTTTGCTGCAGCTGAACTTGCAGCTGGGGCACTAACAGTTGCCTTAGTTGCTGAAGCTGTAAGGTTAAGTGAATCACCAACAAAGATAGTTGATGAAGCTTGCAAACCTTCGTTAGCTGACAACAATTCTGACAAAGTCATACCATTAGCATTAGCGATTGCCCATAAAGTATCACCAGACTTTACAGTGTATGATGATCCCTTTGCAGCTTGCTTTTTTGGTGCTGCTGAAGATGCTGTTGATTCTGCTGATGTTGATGATGAACCTGGTAATTCAACCTTGTCACCAGTAATAATCATGTTAGCGTCAGCAATTTTGTTTGCTGAAACTAATTCGTCAACAGATACATGATGAGCTGCTGCGATAGCATACAATGTATCTCCAGATTTAACAGTAACAGAATCGGCAGAAGCTACGACTGAGCTTCCAGCCAAGGCAGCTGCTGCTCCGGCAGTTGCTAATAGCGTATTTTTTACAGATGCGTGCATATTAAGTACCCCTTCAAACTTATTGTTTATATAAATTAGAAATTGCCCACCAGAACATTTCTTAAGATTTTCTTTATTTTTACTACAAGCACTATTGTACGTTAGAGACTTTTCAAAGAGTTTCATTTAATGTTTCATTTATGTTACACAGCACAAAAAACTTAATTTTCGCTTTATTTTGTCCACATTTTGCTTAATTGAAAAATTCAACGACTCGATTATTGTACAAAAAAAGACAGCAATTGTAGTTGCTGTCTCGATGATATTTATATTTTTTTAAACTTATTATGAATTTTGTACAGTACTCTTCATTTCTTCGATCACAATATTGTCATCTACTAACTTAGTGGTCAACTGCTTGACCTCAGGATTATCAAGATAAAAGTCTGCAATTCGATCCTCGAGTCGCTCTTGGATAACGCGACGCAATGGTCGTGCCCCCATTTCTGGATTATAACCTAGGTCAACAATCTTCTGCTTAACATCATCAGTAACAGTAAGATGTAGATCTTTTTCTGCAATGGCGACATTCATATCAGCAATCATTAAGTCAACGATCTTTAACAGGTTATCCTTAGATAATGCATTAAATTCAACGATGCCATCAAAACGATTCAAAAATTCAGGTTTGAAATATGGTGCCAAACGCTCTAGTAATCGTGAGGTACCACGTTCATGCTCTGGGTCAAAACCAACCTTCGTATCCTTGACACCAGTACCAGCATTTGAGGTCATAATAATAATTGTATCCTTAAATGAAACAATGTGACCCTGTGCATCTGTTAGACGACCATCATCAAGAATTTGGAGGAACATATTCATAACATCTGGATGGGCTTTTTCAACCTCATCTAACAAAATCAGTGAATATGGGCGACGACGAACTGCCTCAGTCAATTGACCAGCTTCTTCATAACCAACATAACCCGCTGGAGCACCAATTAACTTTGAAACCGAATGTTTCTCCATGTATTCCGACATATCAAAACGGACCATACTATCAGTTGTACCAAATAATTCCTTGGCTAATTGCTTAGCCGTCTCGGTCTTACCAACACCAGTTGGACCAACAAATAAGAAACTTCCAATTGGACGTCCAGTTTTATTAAAGCCGACTCGATTACGGCGAATTGCTCGTGCAATTTTTTCCGTAGCTTCATCTTGACCAATAACGTGTTCAGCTAAATTGTCACCCAAATTACGTAATTGCGTTTGCTCTGACTCAGCTAATTCGCCAACTGGAATACCAGTCTTTTCTTCAACAATCTTTTGAATATCTTCAACTGTGACAGTTTGTGCTGCTTCATTTTGCGGTGCTTGCTGTTTAACAGCCTGTAATTGTAGTTCTAGATTATTAACCTGGTCACGTAATTTACTTGCCTTTTCATAATCTTCTTGCTCGATGGCCGACTGCTTTTGTGCTTCCGTTGAATGAATCTTATTTTCCAATTCCTTTGGATCCGCAATTTTCACTGACAAATTCTTTTTTGAACCAGCTTCATCAATCAAATCAATTGCCTTATCAGGTAGGAATCGATCTGAAATGTATCGATTTGAAAGATTTACTGCAGCTTCCAAGGCCTCATCGGCGTACTTGACCTTATGATAATCTTCATATCGTGAACGAATTCCCTGAATAATTTGTAGCGCTTCTTCAGTTGATGGTTCGTTAACCTGCACTGTTTGGAAACGACGGGCAATCGCTGCATCCTTTTCAATCTTACGATATTCATTAAGCGTTGTTGCACCAATTAACTGGAATTCCCCACGTGCTAAGGCAGGCTTCAAAATATTTCCTGCATCCATTGAACCTTCGCCAGCAGTTCCAGCACCCATAATTTCATGAATTTCATCAATAAATAGGATAACGTCGTCCCGCTTTGAAACTTCGTCCATCAATTTTTGCATACGCTCTTCAAATTGACCACGGACACCTGTCCCTTGGACAAGAGAAATAACATCTAGACGAATAACTTCCTTACCTTGTAACTTTCCAGGTACCTTCGCGTTGACAATTGCTTGTGCTAATCCTTCGACAACGGCTGTTTTTCCAACACCGGCCTCACCAATCAACACTGGATTATTCTTCGTACGACGGTTAAGCACTTCAATAACTCGTGCGATTTCATCGTCTCGCCCAATAACCGGATCAAACTTGCCCTTACGTGCCATTTCCGTCAGGTTAATACCGTACTGATCAAGCAAACCATTTCCTTGACCATTATTATCATTTCCACCGCCTTGTCCCATTTGTGTACGTGGTCCTTGTTGTGAACGTTGTGCTTGTTGTGTCCTTGCAGCTTCATTATTCATCATACGAAAAATATCATCAAAACTTGAAAAACCAAATGGATCTTGTGCCATAATACGGCCTCCTTACAATCTTTTTTATATTCATTATTCCCAGTAGTTTCAACATCAGGCCTCTCTTTGACCTTTGTTGACCTTGCTTACATTATCTATATTAGCACTCTACCACATAGAGTGCAAACTTTGTTCCACGTTTTTTTAAACAAAAAAAGAATGAATTTTAGTTTACATAAAAATCCATTCTATATCATTCTTTTATTTATTAATTAATATTTAATCACTAGCTTTCCCAACATATCACCAGCAGAAACTTTTTGTTGCGCTTCCAATACCGCAGCCGCTGAGAAACCATCAACAGTTTGTGTAATGGTTGATTGCACATCCCCCGCACTCACTAATTCTGCAAGTAATGCCAACGCCTCTCCTTGACTAGCAACATTTTGCCCAGCGTTGGTCTTCGCAAACATAAATTCCCAGTCTAATGAGGCTGCTTTGTTTTTAATGAGGCCAACAGGCAAAGGCTGTGTCGATTGCACGATTGCCCCGATACGTCCATAACTACCTACTAATTCTGCCGCCGCTTCAAAATGCTGGTCTAATGAATGTAAGACCGCAATGTAAGGAATTGCAGGGAAGCCAAGGCGCTTGACTTCAGACACATAATCTTCTCGATGATTAACAACAAAATCAGCACCTAATTGTTTGACCCATTCAATTGTTTCATCACGTGAAGCAGTCGCAATCACTGTCATACCAAGCCATTTTGCTAATTGAATCATAATCGACCCAACGCCCCCAGCACCATTAACAATCAACAAAGTTTCTCCTGACGCTGCACCAGGAACCATCGAAATACCAAATTTGTCCGCAAGCATCTCATATGCTGTTAAAAATGTTAATGGCAATGCCGCCGTTTCAACATCTGACAAATTGTCAGGCGCTTTAGCAACCAATCTTTCATCAATTGCTTCATACTCAGCATTAGAACCAGTACGCCCTAATTCTCCAGCGAAGAATACTCGGTCACCGACCTGATACTTTTTCACATCAGTACCAATCGACACCACTTCACCGACACCATCAAAACCAAGAACACGTTCTTCCTTTGCCGCCACAGCTAATTCAAGCTGCTTAACATCCACCGGATTCATACCAGATGCAGTAATTTTTACAAGCACATCATGACTATCAACATTTGGCAACGGAATTTCTTTTTCTAACAACGGGTTGTCTTCATCAAGTGTCGTAACGACCGCTTTCATTAATTTTGTCATAATTCACTCCCTCAAATAATAGATACCAAGATTTCCTTACATACATGATACTATGGTGGTAAAAAAATAGCGATAACAACACACTTAAGTGTTATCATCGCTAACTAACGATTAATTTTGTGAACCTTCTGCCGCAGCAACGCCTTCCTTTAGGCCGTCCATATCAACATGGTGCTCACGGAATTCTTTATTATCAATTGGCAAATGCAATTCATAATTATCGAAAATGGTCAAATCTCCTTCAAGCTGGTCAGCATCAAAGCCAAGAACATGACCGCCAAACGTCCGATCATCACTCAAGAAATGGACATGCCAACCAGCAGCGACAGTCCCTTGATACAACTCTGGTGAATAATAACCAACTAATGTTCCAGTAACATCAGTTTGTTCAAACTCACGTTGTGTTTTCGTAATTTCAGACAATGACGGATATGGTCGTTCAGACTTTGGTGCAGACCTAACCTTCATATATGAAAAACTGCCCCGTAAGATGACACCAGAAAATGTATTCTCTAATTCACGGTCATCAATCAGTGACACCATTTCCTGCATATTTCCAGCACTAAATTTTACTGTTTCTGAAGGATCACCAGCATGATGTACTGTTGCAAACGGCACGGTCTTATCCATATCAGTTACATGATGAATAATCCCCTCACCATCCATATAATAAACTTCGCCATCAACCATGATCATCTCACCATCAAGGCCATCAAATGTACCAATTCCTGTATCACCATGTTCTTTTAACTCAGCCAAAGTAGCTGAACCTCCAAGCACTTTGCCCATCAAAGCTGCTAACGTACTATGTTGATATACTGTTGACATACTTACTCTCCCTTTCCTTAAAACAAAAGGCCGAGACAAAAGAAAATGTCTCAGCCTCCTTGTGCGTAAAAATACCCAATATGATTGGTTATTTTTATGCATAAACGTGATTCAAAACGTCTTTTGTCTCACCATTTTTATTCTACATCATTAATTAATTGTGACATTAATTCATAATTATGTGAATAGTCTACTGGAATCTCAACAACAACTGGACCTTCAGTTGCGAAGGCTTCATCCAATACAGCATTCAATTGCTCAGGTTTATCGACACGTAGTCCTTTAGCACCAGCTGACTCAGCAAACTTCACAATATCAATATCAGAGAACTTTACACCAGCTGATTCGCCGTTGTACTTAACCTCTTCTTGGAATTTAACCATATCATAGTGGTAATTATCTTGCCAAACAATGTGAACAGTGTTCAAATGCAATTGCACTGCCGTTGCCAATTCCATTCCTGAGAAGAAGAAACCACCATCACCTGAAACAGAAACTGCTTTAGCGTTTGGACGTACCATTGCAGCTGCCATTGCCCATGGCAAGCCAACTCCTAATGTCTGCATACCATTTGAAATCAAGAAATGACGAGGAACATATGATTTAAAGTGACGACCTAACCACAAGTAGTGAGAACCAATATCAGATGTTAACGTCATTTCATCCGTCATATGTGCTTGCAATGCCTTGATAATACTCAATGGATGATTCAAGTTTGGTTGAGCAGGCGTATACGTTGGTTCTGCCGCTGCATGCAAATCGGCCTTTAATTCAGCTAATTTAGCTTGTGATTCAGCAGGTAACTCATAACCCTTGATTTGTTCCTTAAGAGCATTTAACGTATCTGCCAATGTACCAACCAATTGACGTTCTGGCGTAAAGTGATTGTCAATTTGAACAGCCTGTGTATCCACAGCAGCAATCCGCAAGTCCGCACTCTTGTTCCAGTTACGTGGTTCATATTCAATGGCATCATAGCCGACTGTAATCACTAAGTCAGATTGTGCCAATAAACGGTCACCTACTTGGTTACGGAAGAAACCAATCCGGCCAAAGAAAGTTTGCTCCTCTAGCTCACGCGAAATCACTCCCGCACCTTGATAAGTTTCCACAACTGGCAAAGTAGTTTGCTCTAGTAATGCATGCAATGCATCTGTTGTTGCATCATCTGAGCCACGAGCACCAACTAACAAAACTGGTAATTTAGCAGACTTAACTTGCTCAGCTAACCAAGCAATATCGTCAGCGGCAGCTGCACCATACGTAGCTGGTTTAACAACTGGTAATGCTTCCATATCAACTTCGGCTTCATCAACATCTTGTGGCAATGAAACGAAGGCAGCTCCTGGCTTAGGACCATTTGCAGCTGCGACAGCATTAGAAATAATTTCTGAAATATTATTTGGATCTTGAATTTCAACTGAATAGTTTGTAATTGGCGCAAACAAAGTGGCTGATGGCGTACTTTGATGTGTTAAGCGATACAAGTCCTTACGTTGTACCTGACCACCAATGGCCAAAACAGGATCATTTTCAGCAGTTGCTGTCATCAATCCTGAGGCCAAGTTGCCCACACCTGGGCCTGAAGTAACAGCAACAACACCGGTTTTACCAGTGATACGTGCAAATGCTTGAGCCATAAACACAGCGTTCTGTTCATGACGAGTAACAATTAACTTAGGTGCTTTTGTTCCTTCTGCTGGATGTTCAAGCTTTTCAAATAAGCGATCAATCTTAGCACCAGGAATTCCAAACACCAAATCAACACCATGGTTGTTTAGGCTGTCGACAACTAAGTCGGCACCGGTCTTCTTCTCTTCAGACATGTACTCTACCTCTTTAAAATATATTGCAAATAAGCATCAATGCTTACATTGTAGCGCGTTCACACCGTATTTTGTAGTAAAAAGCAACCGGCTTTCTGACTTAAAATATAAAACATTTTTTCACAAAGCTTATAATATTCAACACTATAACGCTTACACAATTTGTGAAATTTTATTTGATTTTTTTATAACATGCAAAAAAGCGTTAGCTATTTCTCATCAAAATAACTAACGCTTTCCGCATCTGTAAAACTGGGCATACTGGATTCGAACCAGTGCATGATGGCACCAGAAACCATTGCCTTACCGCTTGGCTAATGCCCAAAAAACAACTATTCAATCATACAACATACCTTGGACAAATACAAGTCCAATAATATTAAAAAATATTTTTAAATATAAATCATCTGATCGTTAGTCGTGTCATTTGTAACACCTTGCCAAGGATACCACGAATTTAGCGATCCGTCAGCACCTTATCATCAAATTTAAGCATGTACTTGAGAATTTCAGTTGCCCGTTCTTCACCCAAAGCAACTAACCAACCATCAAAGCGTAATTCAATATGTTGGGTCAGCTCTCGTTCTACTTCTTGACCACGCTTTGTCAAGTGTAGCAACATACGGCGACGGTCAGTCACATCTGCTTCCTGCCAGATATATTTTTTTCGCAATAGCATGCGAATTTGCCGTGATACGGCTGCCCGGGTCACTTGACGTTTAGCCACAATATCTGTCAATGTTAGGCCATCATGTTGGGCCACGCCTTGCATGATCAAATATTGTTCAAATGATAAATCATACAATGACGCTGGTTCATCAACCATCTCATTCAAATACTTTATCGTCGATAGGTAAGCGTTGATATATTTCGCAACTAAATTCATTTTTCTTCTCCAAAAGAATATTTTCCTACTATAAAGACTATTTTATAAAATAAGCAATATTCTTTCAGACTAATTTTTTTAAAAAAAGAGATTAGCACGCTAATTGCTAATCTCTCATAGTATTTATCATTAACGAACAATCATAACTGTTACTGGCGCATTGTTTGCGACATAACTTGATTGCGAACCAAAGTACTTTTCCGTCCCTTGTTGTGAATGTGATCCAATAACGACCATATCTGGCTTAACGGCTGGAATAACATCCTTTACAATAACTTCTCCTGGCTCACCTTCAGCAATACGCGTATCAACATCAGATACACCATTTTCAATAGCCATTTCACGATAACGTTCTAACGCACGTTGCACATCCTCTTCAGCAGCACTGCTACGCTCTTTTGAAAAGAAGTCAAAAACGTTTAACTGTTCTTTTTCAAAAATAGAAATAATTGTTAACTTAGCATTGTCCTCTTTCGCCTGATGAATCCCATTAACTAATGCCATTTGCCCAAGGTTTGAATCATCAACTGCTACAAGAATATGTTTGAATTGTTTTCCTATTGCCATTTTTACTCTCCTCTACGTATATAATCGTCATAACAATCAAGCATATTGACTATTATTACATTTACCGATAAATTCCCCGATTATCAACTTGTTCAATCCACCCAAATTACTAGCTGATCAAACCGCCAAACTTGGACCATCACTTTGCTGTAACGGATCCTCTACTGAAAAAATAACCTCAGTAAATATGCCTCCTTGTTTTTTGGTATACCTAATTATCTATCTAGCCGCATAAAAAGTAAAGTTATTACCAGGCTTTTATTGTCACGATAATCCTTTATAAAAAGGCGATAACTTGACAAAAAGCAAAAAATAATGTAATTTAGAACAGTTGAAAAAATAAGATTATTAAACACTGCCTTCTTTCTAACACGGCGGTGTAAGGGAGGATATTACTATGGCAGTTCCTGCACGTAAAGTTTCAAAGCACGCAAAGCGCACTCGTCGCGGCGGTCAAGGCGGATTGAAGACGCCAGCTATTCACATGAACGAAAATGGTGTGTACGTACGTAACCACCACGTTGCTGCTGATGGCACTTACAACGGTAAGCAAGTTGTTTCACCTAAGTAAGCTCATTTATTAATCTATTTTTGGATAGATAAAAATAAACGATTATTAAGACAGGGAGTGGATTTGTCCATTCCCTGTTTTTTATTTTACCGCGTTTTTAGCCCTTTTCATATCTAACTGTAAAATCATACCAGTCTGATTCTAAAAGCGCTTAGAACGTGACTACAAGCCACCTGTCAATGATATTCATAATAGATAGATCCAAGCAAATTAAATATCATTTCGAAACTAGTACGTCACATATATTTGCAATATTTTAAAATAAAAAGACCGGAACAATTATTATGTTCCGGTCTTTTATCATATTAAATTTCTTGCTTAAAGTCTTCTGGCTTGTAAAGCTTGAATACCTTTGTAAATAATAGGTCAACAACAATTCCAGCAATGATTGGAATAATTGCCCAAACCAAGATAGCTGGCATAACACCAATTACATTCGTTTGGAATACCTTGTCAGCAGCATCACGTACAACTGACTGAATTGGTGAAACGAATCCGATCCAACCAAATCCGGCTGAAGTTGGTGTTCCTTGAACGTTCAAGAAACTAATTGGCAATGCTGAAAGTCCAGCAGCAACCATAAATGAGAATAACATTATTGGCTTCTTAAACACTGAAGGCATCATTCCCTTCATAGCTCCTAAGAAGATAGCAACTGTTGTTCCAACCTTGTTAACTCTAATTGAGTTAATCAATAGAACAACTGTCGTTGCAACGATACCAACACCAGCAGCCGCTGATCCCAGTCCAGACAATGTAATTGCCAAAGCAATACCAACAGTTGAAACAGGTGTGACGATAATAACGGCGAATACCATGGCAATAATAATTGTCATTGGCAATGGTTGCAAATCAGTTGCTAATTGCACCATCTTTCCAATCCAAGTTGTTACTTCACCAACATAAGGTGCGATTTCTTTACCAATTAAGCCAACACCCCCACCTACAACGATAGGACTTAGGATAATTGCTAATGAACCGAATCCCCATAGATATTTAGCAATCAACCAAATAACAAGGACACCGATTGCCGCAACAATCATGGCATTGATAACATCTCCAGCTCCAGATGCCATGTACACCGTACTAGGCGAGGTTGTCGTCACGCCAGTAATTGGATTCTTAAATCCCGCTGGCACTGAAGCCCAATTGATCGAACCACAGGCAACTCCAACCGCAATGGCCATAACTCCAACATCTAGAGACTTCATGTTAAATTGCATGGCAATTGCCAAACCAATCAACATTGGGATAAATGACGAGAATAACGTCAAAATCGCACTTAGGTCAACCGCCCATCCCATGCCGCTCTGTACAAACGGACGAATAACGTACTTCAAAACAGCTGATGGCAAAACACCAATCAAAATACCTTGAGCAGAACCAGACAATACTTTAAAGAAAAAATCTTTAAACTTTAGTTCGTAAGAACCGTCAAAAACTGCGCTAGCCATAATATTCAATTACCTTTCTAATCTAATGTGACAATGTCACATACCTACTCACAGTAATAAAATCCCACAATCATCACTGTAAAAAATTAACTTTTAATACTTAACTTCGTTTGGTGTCTCTTCACCCTTAATAAAGGCTAATGAGGCATTCATTGATTGCGTAACCATCTCATAAACAGCCTTAGTTGTATAGAAAGCTGTGTGAGGTGTTACCAAAACGTTCTCACGAGCAATCAAGTCTGCAATCTTAGCGTCTGGGAATTCTTTGTCTGACCAGTCACTGTTGAACAAGCCAACTTCCTTCTCATAAACATCCATTGCAAGACCAAAGATCTTACCTGAATCTAAACCATCAACAATGGCGTCAATATCCATCAAGTCACCACGAGAAACGTTGATCAATACAACATCATCCTTCATCTTTGCAATTGATTCTGCATTAATCATGTGGTAATTTTCTGGCAAACTTGGTACGTGAAGTGAAATCACATCAGCTTGGGCATACAATTCATCCAATGTATCAACGTAAATACCTTCTGCTTCAAGCTCAGGGTTACGGTAAACATCATAAGCAACGATCTTAGCACCGAAGCCCTTCAAAATATCAATCAACACACGTCCAATGTGTCCTGTACCAATAATTCCGAATGTTTGCATACGAACTTCACGACCAATTGTTGGTGCCCAACGCAAATCATGGTTAGCAATTTTGTTGTCTAATGGTTTTGTCTGACGTAGCACACGTGCCCCTTGAATAGCTGCGTGCTCAGCAATTGCATTAGGTGAATAAACTGCAACATTTGAAATTGAAAAGTCGAAACGACGAGCTGTATCAAAATCAATGTTATCTGTACCAACATTACGTAATGACATTTTGTTAATGCCTAATTCGTGCAAAGCGGTCAACGTTTCAGGTGTGTATGATAATTGTTGGTAAACATCAACTGCATCTGCGCCTTTAGCTAATTGAGCAGTTTCTGGATCCAATAACTTATCAGTAAAGTCTACTTCTACTTCTGGGTGGTTTGATTCCCACTCACGTAGTGCGGCTTGCTCATCTTGTCGAATACCATATGCAAAAATTTTCATTGTTCTATTTCCTCCAAAGCATGTCTTAACACTTTTAATTATAAATACATTTGTGAAATATTCAACACAATAGCCGGAAATAAACAAAACGTGTCGTTTCAATATGGGACAAATCACTTTATTTATAGCTAAAATAGAATATATATATTTATTTTAAAGCGCTTACACAATGTGTATAGATTCACAATAGGGAAGTATTAAATTATATCACTAAAGCACCTCCTTCATACAATGATATGATGTAAACACCTGTTCTGTCAATAAAGAAAGCGGTTACCGAAAAGTTTGTGAACAATCCATGTGCTGCACGAAAAAAATCTTTACTTATTAATAAAAAACGACCATGAACTGACATTAGTTTGTCAGGATCATCAGTCGCTTTCAAAAAATTTATTAAGTAATTGCTATTTGATTAATCTGCATTCTTTGTACTAATGTTTCGAACAGCTGGGAGGCTATACGCTAAAATAGCTAGTGCTACTTCAGCAATGCCACCCCACATAAACAATGGTAAAATGCCATACTGCTCTGCTAATGGTCCGATAAAAGCAAGGCCCACAGGTCCTGCTGCTGCTTGCAAAGGCATTGTAACTCCCATAACCCGACCTAAATATTCTAGCGGATATGATTTTTGGATAATAGTCATTAAAAAGCTATTCATAATTGGAATAGATAACCCAACAACAATATTAAAACCAAAGAATGACCAAAAGCCTAATTCATTGCCAGGCAATACACCAGAAAACATAAACATTGCGCCCATAAAAATTATCGCAATAAGCACAGGATGGATTAGCCGTGTAACTTTACTAAATAATCCAAGTATCAATCCACCGACCACCATGCCAACTGAAAAAATCGTTTCCACTAAATTGGCATGAAATAGACTCATTTTGAAATATTCGGTCGTAAAAAGCGGATACATTGAAGATATTGGCACAAAAGCCACCATTACCAGAGAAACAATAATGATTAATTGCAGTACACCACGCTGCCCAATCATCACCTGCCAACCAGCAATTAAATCACGAGATACTGTAATTTTTCCTTGTGCCAGTTGATTGAAACTTGGTATCACAGATAACAATACTGTTGTTGAGCCAATAACCGCACCAACAATATCAATCCACATCACACCCACGAGCGGTAAATTACTGTATGTCAAAAACCCAAGGGTGGGTGCTAGTACCGTGCTAATAGCATTAAAACTGCCAATTTGCCCATTCGCTTTTACCAAAAAATCATCTGGCACTAATGTTGGTACAGTTGATTGAATCGTTGGTTGCTGAAGTGTTTGGGCAACTGAACGAATGAAAACAGCAGTATAGACAATATACAACGGCAATGTGCTTTCTCTATTACTAAATATTATTAGTAATGCAGCGGCAGCAACAATCAGGTCTCCACCAATAAGTAGCAATTTTTTATTTAATCGATCTACCAATGGGCCAACAATTGGTGCCAAAACAATTCCTGGGATTGTTGATAGCATTGTCGCAAAAGCTAAAACACTAGGAGACTTATAAGTCATAGTCATGAACCAAATAAGCGCGTACTGGACTGTCCAACTCGTTATCCCAGAATGTAATTGACCGCCAAAAAGCCGATAAAAATTAAATTGCCAATTCTGTGGTAGTGATATTTTTTTGTTTTCCATTATTAATAAACCTCATTTTTTTAATGTTTGGGGTAAATCAATTTCGGTCATCTACTACAGCTATTTTGGTCATAATAAGCTCCTTATTTCATATGTATTCGGCGAAATGAAACGCGCTAACTAGCGTATCATACGTTAACAATGATTGCTATCATACTTATAACAAACAACCACAAAAAAAGTACCAATAACTAATTTTATGAAATTAGCTATTGGTACCAAGTATTAACGAATTTTATATTACAAAACCACTTTTATGACTTGTCCTTAGCGCTAGTCATAATCTTATCAATCAAGCCATACTCAAGTGACTCTTCAGCATCTAGCCAGTGATCACGCTCAGTATCCTTTTCAACTTCTTCAAATGGTCGACCAGTATTGTCTGCCAAAATTTGGTTCAACTTCTTACGAGTCTTCAAAATTTCTTTGGCAGCAATGGCAATTTCAGTTTGTTGTCCTTGAGCACCACCTGATGGTTGGTGAATCATGAACTGTGAATTAGGCAAAATGAATCGCTTACCCTTAGCACCTGAAGATGCTAAGACAGATGCCATTGATGCTGCCAGTCCAATTGTAATTGTTTGAACGTCAGCACTAATGAAATTCATCGTGTCATAAATAGCCATACCAGCATTAACCTCTCCACCTGGAGAGTTAATGTACATATAAATGTCCTTGTCTGGATCTTGGGCATCTAAGAATAGCAACTGTGCAATAATTGCTGTTGCCATTTGCGATTCAATTTCACCGTTAACCATAATTATACGGTCAATTAATAAACGTGAAAAAATATCATATGAACGCTCACCATGTGATGATTGTTCAATAACATATGGAATTGGTGTCATTTTTTATTTCCTCCTAGTGTTCAAAATCAAGAACATATTATCATTTTATCATTTCGTCAAGAATGGTCAAACCCTATTTAACTAATTATCATTTCCTCGTTGCAGCTCTTTTGGGATTTGTCCTGTGTCTCTGATTTCATCAGCCATTTTTGTTAATTTTCGTAAACGATGATTAACACCGGATTTCGAAATTTCACCTGATGGCACATACTTTCCGAGTGCTGACAACGGATCTTCACGATGTGCTAAGCGAACTTCAGCAATTTCACGTAATTTTTCTGGAAAGCGTCCCAAACCAATTTCTTCGTCTAAAAACAAAATATCATCGATTTGTTTTTGGCTCGCATTAACGGTCTTATCTAAATTCGCATTTTCAGCATTGACCAGCCGATTAACGGAATTACGCATATCACGAATAATGCGTACATCTTCCATCCGAAACATTGCATTTGTTGCACCGATAACTTTCATCATGTCACCAATTTTTTCAGCTTCCTTCAAGTACACGATGAATCCTGAACGGCGTTCAACCACTTTAGCATTCAAATCAAATCGGTTCATTAGATTTGATAATTGCGTAGCTTGTTCTTCATATAAGGAATATATCTCTAAATGATAACGACTAGTTTCCGGATTATTCACCGAACCAGCAGCCAAAAAAGCCCCACGTAAATAAGAACGTGCTTTGCCTTCTGGCTCTAGCCACTCATCAGGAACAGTCGGTAGTAATTCGAATCCTTCAAAGATATGCAAATCATCAAGTAATTCGTTAACACCTTTCGTAATACGAACGACATACAAATTATTTTTCTTCAATTTCATTTGACGACGAACAGAAATTTCTGATGGCAAACGATAGAATTTTTGCAATAACCCCAAAATCCGTCGTGCCGTTGCCGCATTTTCGGTTTGCACATTAAGGGTGAAATGCTGATTTTTCAATCCCAATGAGCCATTCATTCGTAACAAAGCAGATAATTCAGCCTTCGCATTATCTGGATTAATAATTTCTAAGGTGGTTAATTCTTTTTTAACATCACTCGCAAATGACATTAGTGCCACCTCCCACTATATTTATTTCAATTAATTTGTCGCCAATTGCATAATTAGTTGTGCGACGGCATCCCCATCATGGAACGCACCTTCATCTCGTAAAGCTAATAGGTCGCCCAAAACCGGTTCAGCTCCTAATTCTTGCACAGACTCTGGATCTGAATGTACTTGATATGAAATTTCATTCCAACGTTGCCAATCAATATAATCGTCAGGCACCTTACCAGTGTTCATAATCACAGCATCTACGATTCGCTCACCAACATGCTTATTGATTGCATTCACATGATCTGCATCCGTAAAATTGTCTGTTTCCCCTTTTTGGGTCATGATATTAGCAATATACACGACCTTAGCACGGGTTGAACGTAATGCCTCTGCTACATTGGGCACCATTAAATTAGGTAGAACACTCGTAAACAAGCTACCTGGACCAAGCACAACCACATCTGCTTCTAAAATGGCGTTGATAACTTGGCTAGGTGACTGCACAACATGCGTAGCCGGTTGTTCTTGCGCAGTGACCCAGATATGATCAATAGCTTTATGAGCAGCCGTGATCTCAGCTTCGCCCTCTAATTCTGTCCCATCCGAGAAACTTGCATGCAATACCAGTGGTTCATTTGCCACCGGATACACATGGCCACGAACTTGCATAATTTTTGTTAGTAGTTGTATCCCATCAAAAATATCATGTTCTTTTTCTGCCATTGCCGCAATAATCAAATTTCCTAAAGAATGATGGGCAAGCATATCATCTTCGGGTTTAAAACGATACTGGAAAATATCCAACAAACTAGTTGGTAACTCCGATAATGTTGCCACCACATTACGAATATCTCCAGGTGGTACCATTTTTAGATAATGGCGTAGTGTTCCCGAAGAACCCCCATCATCAGCGACCGTAATAATTGCTGTTAAATCGTTTTCATATTTTTTTAAGCCATTTAACACGACGGGTTGACCAGAGCCACCACCAATCACAACTATTTTCGGTACACGCTTAACTGTATATTTTTCTGTCATGACCGATTAGTGCTCTCCTTTCGGCGTTCAATATCACGATGACTCTCATTGACCACCCAGTCTTCGGATAAGTCATTATGTAAACGATGGGCAAACGCAACCGAACGATGTTGACCACCTGTACAACCAAAAGCAATCGTCAAGGTACTTTTGCCCTCAGCTTTATACTTTGGTAATAACCATTTAATTTGCTCACTAACCCGTTGATAGAACTCATTTGCATCATCTGTTTGCCAAACATAGTTAGCCACAGATTCATCCAGCCCGGTTAGTTGGCGTAAATCTTCCTTGTAATATGGGTTAGGTAAGAAACGAACATCGAATACCAAATCAGCATCCACCGCAATACCGTACTTAAAACCAAAACTCATTACTTGAATCGCAAACGTACCCGCTTGGTCTTTTTCCGAACCAAAATGTGCTTGAATATAATTTCGCAATTGTCTTGGTGCATAATCATCCGTATGGATAATTTCACTTGCTAAGTCACGAATGCCGGCTAGTTGTTCTCTTTCTAATTGAATACCATATAAAGTACCACCTTCACCAGCTAAAGGATGTGAACGGCGTGTTTCTTTATAACGAGCGACTAGTTCACCATCAGAAGCATCAATGTAGACAATCTTCATATCGTACTTATCATAACTATTTTTTCTTAATCGGCGCACTTCATGATCCAAGTCCTCAAAAAAGCTTTGTGAACGTAGATCAATCATAACCGCTGCACGTTGAATCGTGTCTTCATCTGAAATCATTTGCCAAAACTTAGGTAACATGGCAGGTGGTAAATTCTGCACTGTGAAATACCCAAGGTCTTCAAATGCCTGAATGGCAACCGTTTTACCAGTGCCACTCATACCAGTGACAATAATTAATTCTTTTTTGCTCATCTGGCTGCCCTCCTCTTAATTTGTCTTATCCATTGTATCATCTTTAAGATACACCCGGGTATCTCATGAATAAAAAAGCGAATGTTATAAAATCCAGTATGCCCCCATGCTCATACCACTTTTAGCAAAAAGGCTGGAACATTTTTTTGTTCCAGCCTGCTAATATATTTACTTTTTAGTTGTTTGGTGACTTGCCTCATGCAAAACTTTCAACGCACGCTTGCGAGTCTTAATATTAGGACTCTTCATTTTACGTCGAGCTGATGCAACATCTAATTTTTCTGCCATGGTCGTTACCTCTCAATACGCCAAAATTAACTTACAAAATATAAGCATACGCAACCTACTTTAAAATTGCAAACTTACACGACTTTGTATCATTGGCGCGTTGTCGATCTCGTGCCATAATTGGTCCTAAATATTGACCCGTATATGAACCCGACGTTGCAGCAATTTGTTCGGGCGTCCCAGTTACTAGGATGTTACCACCACCTTCACCACCTTCTGGTCCCATATCGATTAACCAGTCAGCAGTTTTGATAACGTCCAGATTGTGTTCAATAATCAAGACAGAATTACCACCATCAACCAATCGCTGCAAGACCTCCAACAGTCTTGAAATATCAGCAACATGTAACCCAGTCGTTGGCTCATCTAGGATATAAAATGTTTTACCAGTTGAACGACGTTGTAATTCAGAAGCTAACTTCATTCGTTGGGCTTCACCACCTGACAAAGTCGTCGCTGATTGTCCTAACTTCACATACCCTAAACCAACATCGACCATCGTTTGTAACTTACGACGAATCTTTGGAATTGCTGCGAAAAAATCAACCGCTTGTTCAGCAGTGAGATTTAAGACATCGGCAATGGTCAAACCACGATAAGTAACTTCAAGGGTTTCCGAATTATAACGTGTACCACCACACACTTCACAAGTGACGTACACATCAGGCAAAAAGTTCATTTCAATCTTAATGACCCCATCACCTTTACATGCTTCACAACGGCCACCCTTAGTATTGAACGAGAAGCGCCCCTTCTTGTAACCACGCATTTTTGCTTCATTAGTCTGAGCAAACAGCGCCCGAATATCGTCAAAGACACCCGTATAAGTGGCTGGGTTTGAACGTGGTGTCCGGCCAATTGGGCTTTGGTCAATATCAACAATCTTATCAATATTTTCATAACCCGTTATACGGCGATACTTGCCTGGTTTTTCAGAATTGTGATTGAGCTCCATTTTCAGAGCACGTTTAAGAATTGTATTAACTAACGTTGACTTACCTGATCCTGAAACACCAGTCACCACGGTAAATTTACCGAGGGGAAAATCAACTTTGATATTCTTTAGATTGTTTTCTGCGGCCCCTGAAACTGTTATTTTTTGACCATTACCTTTACGACGAGTATCAGGAACGGGAATAAATTTTTTACCCGCAAGATATTGTCCGGTTAGTGATTGTGCATTTCCCTCAATTTCAGCTGGGGTACCTGTGGCCATGATTTCACCACCATGTTCACCAGCGCCTGGTCCAACATCAATAATGTAATCAGCTGCCCGCATCGTATCTTCATCGTGTTCGACAACAATCAACGTGTTCCCTAAATCACGCATTTGCTGCAAAGAATGAATCAAACGGTCATTATCACGTTGGTGTAGCCCAATCGATGGTTCATCTAACACATACATGACCCCAGACAGATTTGAACCAATCTGAGTTGCCAAACGAATTCGCTGCGCTTCACCACCAGATAACGTTCTTGCCGAACGTGATAGAGTCAAATACTCTAAGCCGACATTTTTCAAGAAACGTAGCCGATCTTTAATCTCTTTAACTATCGGTGCGGCAACTTCTTGATCTTGTTGACCAAATGAGAGTTGTTCAAAAAATGTCAATTCATGGTCAATTGATTGTTCAGAAATCTGACCAATATTTTGGCCACCAACTTTAACGGACAAGGCCCCTTCATTTAAACGGTAACCATGACAAGCTTGGCAAGTTAACTCATCCATATAACTACGCATTTGTTCACGAGTAAAGTCAGAATTTGATTCTTGATAACGACGATTGATATTGTTCATAACACCTTCAAAGACAACATCAACATCACGTACACCACCAAAATCATTTTCATAGTGGAAATGGAAGGTCTTATCCCCAGAACCATATAGGATAGTTTCACGTTGCTCATCTGTTAGTTCTTCAAAAGGAACATCCATCGGAATATCGACTGACTCTGTGAACTGTCGTAACATCTCTGGATAATATGACGATGAAATCGGATTCCAAGCGTCGATAGCACCTTCCGCTAATGTTTTACTTTGGTCCGGCACGACACGATCAATATCCACCTCTAATGTGATTCCTAACCCACCACAGACTGGACAAGCACCAAGTGGCGCATTGAATGAAAACAGTTGGGGTTCAAGCTTACCAACTGCAAAATTTTTTAGCGGACCAGTATAGTGATCTGAATAAGTTAATTGTTGCTCTTCGCCTCTCACGACGTCGACTGTCACCAGTCCTTCCGCCAAGCGCATGGCAGATTCAAAAGACTCAAAGAGACGTGCCCGCGAACTATCACGTAAGATAATGCGATCAACAACAATAGCAATATCATGATATTTATTTTTGTTTAGTTCAATATCATCAGTAACCTCATGCATCGCACCATCAACAATGAAACGAACAAAACCTTCTTTTTGAATTCGCTCAAATGCTGTTGCATGTGAGCCACGTTTATGGCGAATAATTGGTGCCAGAATTTGCAATCGACTACCTTCAGGCAAACGTTCTGATAGATCATTCAACATTTGATCAATAGACTTTTTAACAATCGTACCATCTGCAGCAGAATCCGGCTGACCAACACGGGCAAACAACAGACGATAGTAATCATTAATTTCTGTAACCGTCCCCACCGTTGACCGCGGATTCTTGGAAGTCGTCTTTTGATCAATGGAAATGGCAGGACTCAAACCATCGATGGCATCAACATCTGGTTTATCCATTTGCCCTAAAAATTGACGAGCATATGCTGATAAACTTTCAACATACCGTCTTTGTCCCTCGGCGTATAATGTATCGAATGCTAGTGAGCTCTTCCCAGAACCTGATAGCCCGGTCATGACAATAAACTTGTCTCTCGGAATGTCTACATCTACGTTCTTTAAATTGTGAGCGCGCGCGCCATGAATTTTTATCCAATCATTGACCATAAAACGTCTCCTTTAATCTCAATTATGCTAATTGTATTATAACCCTTTTGACAACCATATCGTTAGTTAAAACTTAACGGAATAACAGAACATTAATTTTAACAAGATTTATCTTATAATTCAGCTTATTTTTTACCTTTTTTTGGTCACCTAATCTAATTTCACGTATAATGGAGCATAGTATTTAACTATTGGAGGTTGTCAACTCATGAATCACAAAGCTGCCAAAGCTTGGTCTTTACGCTGGATTGCGCAACACCTTGCATCACTCGTGTTATTGATTGGTGCTGTATTGGCTGCTGCAGCTGCTTTAACAGTGCTAGTTATTGCGGTTGAGGAAGTTATCGCACTTGTTTTTGCACAACGATTCATCAACACTTATACCAATGTGTATGGCAATGCCTGGACAACGATTGCCTGGCACTTTGTTATCGTATTTTCACTGGTCACTTTCTGGTCAGCTGTTGATACGTTTATTCCAGAACCGACAGAAAAATAATAACAAAGGAACGTGCGAAAAAAGCCTTAGTCTTCTCTCGCACGTTCTTTTTGTTATTAAAAAAATTGTGGTGTCGTTGTCTGATGATTCATTTCAGAAATAAACAGCATATCAATCGCCTTTGGTGGTACAAAATTATTTCCTGCCAACAATGCCTGACCAACATTCTGGTGGGCAATTTGTTGACTATAATCTTGTAATACCGGCAACTGTGCCAGTTCACTACTCGTATTTAATTGATGTACCAAGTAATGACCGAACTGACCTAATAGCGACGCTGGTAAATCAAGTGGACTTTGCGTTGTTAGCATTAAAAACAAACCCGACTTGCGACCTTCACGAGCAATTCTAAAAATACCATTAGTTGTCAAATTTTCAGCCATCACATAACGATGGGCTTCATCAATCAACAAAGTAACTGGGACACTATGTTTTAGTTGCTGTTTTTCACGTAACAAGGCCGTCGTTAGTAATGAAACAATGACTTTTCCCATCGCCAAATTATCCGCAAATAATGAGCAATCAATCACCAAAATCTTATGATCACTGCGATGACCAGCAAACAATCGCAATAAATACATGACATCCGTTTGCATATTGGCTGGCGCTGGTTCATCTTCCGGTACAGGCATATGGTAGAGCTGCTGAAAACGCTGCTGGCTAGTCAAACGCTTAATGCGTCGAATTAATGGCAGACATTTTGCAAAGCCACTCTCATCAATCTTCTGACCAATGACGTCAAAGTTATCAACTGGCACAGCATATTCTTGCCGAAGTTGTTCTGGCAACAAGCCTAGGTCAACTGGTTGTGGGTAGTGATACAGTTGGTGCATATCCTTTTCAAAATCATCCCACGTACGATTAATTTTCGTATAGACCCCTGGTTGTTTCACAATATTTTTTTGAATTTTTAAACTGTCGAGTGCATCTGATAGTTTTTCCTGTATTTCAGGATCATCCACCCCAAACAGTAAGTCCAAATCCTGACCAGTTAACTTCTCATAATCAATGTAAGCATTGTAGCCTAACTTGGCAACAACGGCATTTGGTAGGTGTGTATATTCACCAGTTGGATCAATAATCATGGTTGTTTGATTTTGAGCCATCAAACCATGCAAAATCGTCATGGCACTTGTCGATTTACCACTGCCAGTCGCACCCACAATCAATAGATGTTGTTGCAACAGTTTATCTGCGGATACTGTTAGTTCTTCTGATAATGGTATTGAAATCATATTTTCCACCCCTCTTTGTCAACTTAAAATAAACGAATTAAGTCCCAACTAACATTGATCAGCCAAATGACTGCTGTTGCCAAATACAGCCATCTTTCCTTTGTGCGGCTAATAAATCCAATGATGAGAAATAAAACAAGTAACGCCAAATGATACCAAATAACCTGATCGATAAACACATCAAATAATGAATAGATACCCAAGAATAGCATCATAATGGCAAATACAATTAATACCCACTTACCAAAGTGAAATCCTTTTTTCACGATCTTTGTTCCTCCAATAAAATCACTAATACTATGTTACCGTTAGTTATGAAATAATGCGATAGCCACTACTTGCAAATTATTGTTTTAAATGCGAAAGTAAACTTAGATTAAAAGGAGGCTTATTATGTCAATTCCAAATGTTACATTGAATGATGGTCATCAACTACCTAATTTAGGTCTTGGTACTTATCAACTGAAAGGTGGCGCAGGATTCCAACAAATTCTGGCAGCAATTAAAAGCGGTTATCGTCTCATTGATTCAGCTACTAATTACGACAATGAAGGAATTGTTGGTAAAGCAATCCGTTATTCTGGCGTTCCACGTTCAGAATTTTACATTACCTCAAAATTGCCTGGTAAATATCATGACTATGAAAGTGCCCGTAATGCTATCCAAGAATCATTAGCCCGTATGGGAATTGATTACTTTGATTTGTATATTATTCACTGGCCATTGCCAAAGCGCGGCTTATATGTTGAAGCTTGGCAAGCTTTAGTTGATGCACAAAAGCAAGGTTTGATCCGCTCAATTGGTGTATCTAACTTCGAGCCTGAACATCTAGATCGTATTATTGAAGAAACTGGTGTTAAGCCAGCAGTTAACCAAATTGAAATTCACCCTTACTGGGTACAAGAAGACAATGTCTTAGAAAATATGCGCCGTGGTATCAAGGTTGAAGCCTGGAGCCCACTTGGCCGTGGTAGTTCAGCACTAAAGGAACCAGTTGTCAAAAAGATTGCCGATAAGTATGGCAAGTCAACAAGTCAAATTATTACACGTTGGCATATTGACCGTGGTATTGTGCCAGTTCTACGTTCGGCTAACCCTGCTCACCAACGTGAAAATCTTGATGTCTTCGATTTCGCATTAGAAAACAACGAAATCGCAGCAATCAACGAACTAAATCAAGAAGACGGTCGTATCGATGGTCAAGATCCAAACGAATACGAAGAATTTGAGTAAAAGAGAGAGCTGATACGTTACCGTTTTGGAATCCAAAATAAGTGATAAATTTGGCGCACCGCCGTAGCGACTGCGTAGGTGTGTGACATATTTATCGCTTATTTTTGATGGACTGGTAACTTATCGCGTTTATGAAAAGAGAGCTGATTAATTTTCGTTTTGGAGGTTAATATAACGGTATCTGTATCTGCTTCGCCGTAGCGACTGCGTAGGCATGCAGGTACAGATACCGTTATATTGGCCGGACTGAAAATTAATCGCGTTTATGAAAGAGTGTGATAACTAGCGTTTAGCATTCCGGTATAAGGCCTGTTTTGTGCCCTGACGCTGCAAAGCGGCTGGGTCAAAATTGGACTTATATAAGGAATGCTGCTTGTTGGAACACGTTTATGAAGAGCTGATTAGTTACCGTTTTAAACTCTAAAATCAACAAAAGCACAGATGCTTCGCGCATCTGTGCTTTTACTTTACAATTTTACTTCTCGTCCATTAACTCACGCACGCGCGCCTGTAGTCTAGGCACGACATCAGCTTCGAACCACGGATTCTTCCGCAACCAAATATTATTTCTTGGTGACGGATGGACGATGGGCATGAACTTTGGCTCAAATTCTTGTGAGCGTTTAATAACCGCTGTCATTGTCTCAGATTTTTTGATTGGCAAATAGTAACGTTGCGCATAAGCGCCAACCAAAATAATCAGCGATACTTTTGGCATATCAGCTAGCATTTTAGGATGCCATTTTTCAGCAAATCCTTTACGTGGTGGCATATCACCACTCTTTCCTTTACCTGGAAAATAGAAATCTAATGGTAGGTTCCCTACTTTACCGCTATTGTAAAACTCGTCGGCAGTAATCCCCATCCATTCTCGCAAACGATCACCACTTTTATCATTAAAGGGTATCCCGGTCTGCTCTACTTTTGCACCAGGTGCTTGGCCAATAATCAATATGCGAACATCAGGACCAACTTGATAAACTGGTCCAATACCACGCGCAGTATATGCCTGATTCTGTTCATCGGCCATAATGGCTTGCTTGATATCCAAAAAATCACTCATTCATTTAACCTTCTTCTGGTTTATTTCCCAAAACAATTGCACTATATGCGCTCATTTTAACACGTTGCTTAGTTAGTTGCACTTCACCTACTTGTTCCAAAACATCCCCCGTCTGAACAAGACTAAAGCGTGCGGATTTTGGACTCAAATTAACTAGAACAGTCAGTACCTTTTGACCTAACCGACGTTGGTAACCAACAACTGTTTCAGGTAATGACCACATTGGTTGGAAATCACCGTTGACGATAACAGGCTCCCAAGCGGCATCATGATGTAATTCACCTAATGCTTGGTAATAGTTTAGAACTGATTGTGAGTCATTTTCTTCAGCAGCAACATTGATACCTTCGCGATCAGTTCCCATAGCTAACCATGGCGTTGCATCTGAAAAGCCACCAAACTCACTATCATCCCACTGCATTGGTGTACGAGCATTATCACGTGATTTCTGATTAACTGCCAGTAAGGCATCTTCAGATGAGTAACCATCTTGCAAGGCTGTTTCATAATTATTTATCGATGACACATCGTTAAACTCATCGATACTCTTACGTTCAAAGTTCTTCATACCAATTTCTTGCCCTTGGTAAATAAATGGTACCCCTGGCAAGAAATAATACATCGTGCCTAATGCCTTAGCTGCTTGTGGTGTCTGGTACTGTGGATCAGTCACTAACTTTGATAATACTCTAGGTTGGTCGTGATTTTCCAAGACATTGGCTAGCGAACCGTGGGCAGCTGCCGTTGCTTCCTGTGCATGAAAGAAAGCATTCCGTAAATCGACTGGTGTCCAGTTAGTACGACCACGATACCACTCATCACCATTTTTCACTTCAATATTCATATATGAAAAGTCAAATACCATTGAGAAGTAACCGTCTTCGCCAACAAATTTTTCTAACTCAGAATCTGCTAGACCGTATGCTTCACCAACTGTAACTGCATCATATTTATCAAAGGTTTCTTGTTTTAATTCGGTCAAGAATTCTCCGACACCTGGACGATTACGCCCCTTCTTAACGACTGAAGCTAACCCATCCACATCATCGGCAGGAATACTTGCCCAATCCAAGTCCTTCTTAATATGTGTAATTGCATCAACTCGGAAACCGGCCACGCCAAGTTCTAACCACCAATTAATCATGTCATAAATAGCACGACGTAATTTTGGATTCTCCCAATTTAAATCGGGTTGTTGCTTAGCGAATGTATGGAAATAGTAGGTACCATCTTCGCCTGGTACTGGCTCCCATGTTGAGCCACCAAAAATACCACGCCAATTGTTGGGTGCTTCACCATTATTGGTCTTTTTAAAAATATAGAAATCGCGGTATGGACTATCCGGATTAGCTAACGCATCTTGGAACCATTCATGTTGACCTGATGTGTGATTAACAACCAAATCCATGATGATTTTAATATCTCTTTTTTTCGCCTCAGCTAACAATGTTTTGAAATCATCCAATGTACCGAATTGTGGATCAATTGCTTGATAATCAGCAATGTCATATCCCATATCAACCATTGGTGATTTATAGATTGGTGAAATCCAAATCATTGTGACACCGAGACTTTTAATATAATCTAGCCGTGAAATAATTCCAGGAATATCCCCAACGCCATCATGATTGCTATCCTGAAAAGACCTTGGATAAACTTGATAAACGACATCATTTTGCCACCATTTCGTTGCCATGAATTAATTTCCCCCGTTAATAATTGTTGTGATTTGTCATTAATTAAAAACTTCCTAACACTGTCATGATAACAATTATCGTAAACGTTTACAATTCCTATGAAACGGCATTTTTACCGAATACTTAATAAAAAATATTTCCAAATATACTACATGCTACAACAACGCTAATTTCAGCGTATTTGTTATAATAAAGAACAAAATAAGCGAAAGTAGGAAAGGTACTATTATGACTGAGACAATGAATGCTTGGATTGAAAAACTTCAGCTTGAACCACATTCTGAAGGTGGCTATTTTGTCGAAACATCTCGTAGCGATGAAACCATATCCTTACCAAGAGGGCGTCGTGCTCTTTTTACGTCAATCATTTTCTTATTAAATGCTGATAATCCATCGCACTTTCATCGACTATCTTCCGATGAAACTTGGTTTTACCACGCTGGTTCAACACTCACTGTCCATTGTATTTTCCCAGATGGTCACTATGAAGCTATTAAAATTGGCCCAAATATTGCAAATGGTGAACGCCTTTCATACACGGTTCCCAAAAATACTATCTTTGGTTCAAGTGTCACCCATGATTTTAGTGTTGTTAGTTGTGTTGTAACGCCTGGTTTCGATTATCATGATTTTGAACTTTTTACACAAGCAACATTAATCGCGCAATATCCCGAACACGCACCTATTATTGAACAATTAGCTTATAAAGAATTACCAGAAAAATAAAAAACAATCAGTAGTCATGACAGACCACTGATTGTTTTTTCGTTATAAAGCATCACAGCTTCGCTTCAATTACTTCAAACACTTTTTGCGTTCCCACACCAGTTAATAAAGGAACACCATTAATGACCTTATCTTTAATTGCACTTGGTACCATCGTTGTCGAAACAATAATATCATAATCACCATTTTCAATAGCGCTAACTTCATCAGCAATTTTAGATTGTAAGAACTTCACTTGATCAGTTTTTCCGACTGAAGCTAAGTACTCCTTCACTTTACCGGTTGCAATTGTTGATGTTGCAATGCCAGTCCCACAAACGACCATTAATGACTTTGTCATGATTATATCTCCCCTTTTTTATTACAATTAATTTATTGTTGCTCTACTTTTTCTGTTTTCTTAAACTTATTTAGCCAAATCATTAGGCCAAGAACAGTGACAAAGACAATCGCCATGCCGCTCCACGACATGAGTTTTCCTAAGCCCACGATCAGTAAGGTCGTCCATGCACCGCCATCTATCAAAACTGAAATTGATGTTGCACCGTCCATTGCAAAATTAGCTGATTTTGCTGCTGAAGTCAGTAATGGGGCAATCCATGATGCAATATACAATGACACAGCAATATCAATCACACCACCAATCACAATTCTGAACACATTACCACCAAATACAGCTGCCATCATGGCTATCATAAATGGTATCGTTGCTAAATCGCCGAATGGTAAGACATGATTTCCTGGTAGAATAACCGCGATTAGTAATGAAAACGGTACTAAAATCAATGAAGCAGAAAGAACCGCTTCTTGACCAACCGCCAAAGCTGAATCCATCCCAATATATAAGTTACGTCCTGGAAAGTGCTTTTGTACCAGGGCGTTAGCCGCTTCAGATATCGGTGACAAGCCTTCCATCAAAATAGCAACCATCCGTGGCATCAAAATCAAAACTGCCGCTGTCGTAATTCCTAAGTTCAAAATTTTCGTCAAATCATATTGTGCCAACCCTCCAATAACAATTCCGATAATCAATCCCATCACGGCTGAATCACCAAAGATTCCTAACTTCTTTTGAATGATTTCTGGTGTCCAATGGATATTCCTTATGCCAGGAATACGATCCAATAACCAGTTAATCGGCAAGGCAAGCACAAAACCGGGTGCTGAAATGCCATGTGGAAACGAAATACCTTCTAAACCATAATGTTTCTGAATTGTCGGTGCAGACAAATCCGCTAAAAAGTAAATCAACATCGCATGCACGATCATTGTGAACAGACCTAAGCCAAAGTTATTGGTGGCCGCAAAGACTAACGATCCTGAAAACGCAATATGCCAATAGTTCCACAAATCAACGTCCAACGTCTTAGTCAAACCAATCACTAACAACACAACGTTCAAAGCTACACCAATCGGGATGGCTAAACTGCCTAGCGTTGTCCCATATGAAATGGCTGATGCGGCTGGCCAACCAACATCAATGACATCCAACGATAATCCAAAGTTTTTAACCATTGCCTGGGCAGCTGGACCTAAATTATCAGTTAACAAACCAAGAATTAAATTCAACCCTGTGAACCCGATACCAATCATCAACGCAGACTTGAAAGCCTTACCAGGTTTAATTCGTAATACAATCCCAAAAATAAATAGTAATAACGGCAAGAACACTGTTGGACCAGCATCTAATAGCCATTTAATTACCCCCATAGTTTTCCCTCTCTACTCAATTCCCACATTATTTAACATCTCAATAATTTCATCTGTATTTTCAGCTAACAGCAATTGTTTGATTTTTTCTTCATCTTGAATTAAAGCAATTAACTTCTGTAACATTGCCAGTTGTGCATGGGCTTCTTTTAACGCCAGCATAAACACAAATTTCACTTGAATTTTTTCACCATCCCCCATTTGCAGAAACGAAACAGGTTCACGTAAACGCAATACACCAAGTTGATCATAATTAACATGTTTTGCATCCGTATGTGGCATGGCAATCCCAATATTGACGGTTGCTAAACCAGTCGGAAAATCAACCTCACGCTTTAAAACTGCTGATTTATAAGAGTCCTTAACTGCCCCGCTCCTAGTCATTTGGTCAGCAATTTGTCCAAGTGCTTCTTGATTATCCGCCACAGCTTCATCTAGTAAAATATTTTATCTGATAGCAATTATTCTCATCCCCACTAAAAATTTCTATAGCTATTCCTGAAAACGTTCTCACTTTAGTTTAGCTAAATTATGCCACTTTAACAACTCAATTAATATTTTTATCAGTTTATTTACTTTGTTCTGTCAATTATAAGTATTGTAACAAGATATTATTACTAATAATATTTTCGAAAATTAAAATCATTGACATGATTATTAAAAAGCTCTAAGATACAAAACAACAATTAATAATTCGTCCAAAATAAACCGATGATGTGGAGATCAAGATTATTGTGCACGCAAAGAGAATTGCTGTTGGTGAGAGTGCAATCGAACGCAGATAATTAAATGGACCACTGAGGGTTCTCCCGAAAAAATCTTTCAAGTACGGAGAAACGTGTTGGCATACGTCAGTTGCCGGAAGGATGTTGGTCCTTCGCTAAGCGTAATTAGTTGGGTATTGTCAATGACATGCACCTTTTTTGGTGACCCAATTAATTAAATTAAGGTGGCACCGCGGAAAAATCCGTCCTTAACTTTTAGTAGTTATGGGCGGATTTTTTTATGTGTTATTGGAGGCTAATTATGTTAAGAACCCTTGAATTCAAATGATGGCAGGACAGCTATTTTAATTTCGCAATTAAAGATACTTAGTACAGTACACATTACTCGGAGGAAATTATTATGATCAAAGAAGCTGTCCAAAAAATTATGAGTCACCAAAATTTGTCTTTTAAAGAAAGCCAGACTGTTTTAGATGAAATTATGAGTGGCCAAACTTCAGAAATCGAGACAACTAGTTTATTAACCGCGCTGGCTGCGAAAGGATCGACGATCGAAGAAATTGCCGGCGCCGCGACCGCTATGCAACACCATGCCAGACAATTTCCAAAGGTGCAAAACGTTTTGGAAATCGTTGGTACTGGTGGTGACCATGCGAATACCTTTAACATTTCAACAACCAGTGCCATTATTGTCGCTGCAACGGGAACAAAAGTCGCTAAACATGGCAATCGTGCCGCCTCTTCAAAGAGTGGGGCAGCCGATGTTATTGAAGCGTTAGGTCTGGACATTAATGAAAGTCCCGCCAAAAGTTTTGAAAGCCTTAACGAACACAATCTTGCCTTTCTCTTTGCACAGGAATATCACCAATCAATGAAATATGTTGCTAATGCCCGAAAGCAATTAGGTTTCCGCACAATTTTTAATATTCTCGGCCCACTGTTGAATCCTGCCCACCCGACTTTTCAATTACTAGGTGTTTATGATGAAAAATTATTGGAACCATTAGCCAATGTCCTTCTAAAACTTGGTGTAAAAAATGCCATGGTTATTCACGGCAGAGATGGCCTGGATGAAATGACAACTGCCAATGAAACGGCCGTTATTGAACTCCAAGATGGTCAATTAACCCAGTATGTTTTAACACCTGAACAATTTGGGTTGCCACGTAGTCAATCTGAAGACTTAGTTGGTGGCACACCTGCAGAAAATGCGGCAATTATCCGTGACATTCTGGCAGGAAAAACGGGCCCACAGCGTGACATTGTGCTTCTAAATGCTGGATCAGCCTTACATTTAGCCCATCCGGAACTAAGTATTCAAGAAGGTATCACGCTCGCAGCTCAAACCATTGACAATGGTCAAGCCAACAAAGAGCTCGAACAACTAATTGCCTTCTCAAAAAAGAGTCAGGAAGTCGTCGCATGATTTTAGATGATTTAGTAACCGTCACCAAAAAACGTTTATTACGACATCAACAGGTACTATCTTTGGATGAATTAAAACAAACTGTTGCACAGCTCCCCAAAGATACGCAGCCTAATTTTCTTGCCATTTTAAAACAACCTGGTTTACACATTATTGCCGAAGTTAAACAAGCATCCCCTTCAAAGGGGACTATCGTGACAGATTTCCCCTATGTGGAAATTGCAACTTCTTATGAAAAGGCTGGTGCCGATGCAATTTCAGTATTAACAGAACCTGATTATTTCAATGGTCATTTGCCCTACTTGAAGCATATAAATGATCACGTTTCAGTCCCCACACTTCGTAAAGACTTTACGATCGATCCTTATATGATCTATGAGGCCAAGGCAAATGGCGCTGGTATTATTCTGTTAATTGTTGCTATTTTAGATGATCAGCAGTTGATAACCTATCGTGAATTAGCTGAATCACTAGGGATGCAAGCAATTGTCGAGGTTCATACCGCGCAAGAAGTTCAGCGTGCCCTAAAATCAGGTGCCAATATTATCGGTATCAATAACCGTAATTTGAAAACTTTTCAGGTTGATTTCAATAACAGCCTACGCTTACGTCATATGATACCGACAACGATTCCGGTTGTTGCTGAAAGTGGTATCAAAACCTCAGAAGATGTGGCAATTTTAGCATCTGCTGGGTTCAATGCTATTTTAATGGGTGAAACTTTGATGCGTTCACAACAAAAAGCCACCCTAATAAAAGAATTTAAGGAGGCAGCATTATAACTCAAGTTAAAATTTGCGGTTTTATGACGCCTGACGACATCACCGCAGTTAATGTGGCACATCCTGATTTTGTAGGCTTTGTATTCGCACCAGGCCGTCATCAAATTGCTCCACAGACTGCAAGGCATTTAAAAAGCTTGTTACAGTCATCTATTAAGACCGTCGGCGTTTTTGTCGGTGAATCAATTACTGACATTTTAGAAATTTATAAAACCGGTAGTATTGATATCGCCCAACTGCATCGACCAATTACTAGCACTGAAATCAAACAACTTCAAAGAGCCGGACTCAAAGTCATCCAAGTTTTTGAACAACGACCAATTGATAGTCAGTCGCCCGCCGACTATCTCATGGCGGATAGTGGGAAAGGCAGTGGTCGGTTGCTGAGTTTAAACGATGTTCCCCATCCCAAGCGGCCTTTCATACTTGCTGGTGGCCTAAATCCTAATAATGTGCAACAGGCAATTCAGACAGTACAACCAACCATTGTTGATGTTTCTAGTGGTGTCGAGACTAATCAGAAAAAAGACATCCAAAAAATAATTCAATTCGTTAAACATGCAAAAGAGGAAACTTATAATGAAAACTTTATTAAATGAAGAACAAATCGACACGCAACAAGCTGGCCGCTATGGTAATGATTTTGGTGGCCAATATATCCCCGAAATTTTAATGTCAGAGCTTGAAAAAGTTAACCAATCTTTTCAAACGTTAAAAGACGATCCAACATTCAAAATGGAATTACAAGATTTACTGATTAATTATGCGAACCGTCCTTCCTTGTTATACTACGCAAAAAATATGACAGCGGATCTTGGTGGTGCAAAAATTTATCTCAAACGTGAAGATTTAAATCACACTGGTGCTCACAAAATTAACAATGTTATTGGCCAAGCCTTACTTGCAAAACACTTGGGCAAACAACGTCTGATTGCTGAGACTGGCGCTGGTCAGCATGGTGTTGCTACCGCGACGATTGCTGCCTTGTTGGGGATGTCTTGTGAGATTTTCATGGGCAAAGAAGACACTGAACGACAAAAATTAAATGTTTATCGAATGGAACTATTAGGTGCAAAGGTCCATGCTGTGACAAGTGGTTCAAAAGTATTAAAGGATGCTGTGAATGCCGCCTTACAAGAGTGGGCTAGTCGTAGTGACGACACATTCTACGTGCTAGGTTCAGCAGTTGGGCCGGCACCATTTCCAGAAATGGTCAAGTATTTCCAAAGTGTTATTTCACAAGAATCAAAGCAACAATTACAAAATGAAGAAAACCAGTTACCTGATATGGTCGTAGCCTGTGTGGGTGGCGGTAGCAATGCCATCGGTAGTTTTGCTAATTATCTTGATGATACTAACGTAAAACTAGTGGGCGTTGAAGCGGCTGGTAAAGGTATCGATACAGGCCAGACAGCTGCAACAATCGAACGTGGTTCCGTTGGTGTCTTTCATGGTATGAAGTCATTATTTATGCAAAATAGTGATGGTCAAATCGATCCTGTCTATTCTATTTCAGCTGGATTAGACTATCCGGGTGTTGGTCCTGAGCACGCTGCCTTAGCAGAAGCCAAACGTGCTGAATATGTGGGTATCACAGATGATGAAGCGGTCCAGGCATTTGAATACATTGCCAAACAAGAAGGTATCGTGGCTGCTATTGAAAGTTGTCACGCGATTGCTTACGTTGAAAAAGTTGCACCAACAATGTCTAAAGATCAAATTATTGTCTGCACTCTTTCAGGTCGTGGTGACAAAGACGTTGCCAGCATTGCAAAGTACAAAGGAGTTAACGTTGATGAATAAATTAAGTGACGTATTTAAAGATCATAAGGCTTTTGTCCCCTTCGTCGTGGCTAATGATCCCGATTTTGATACAACAGTACAAAATATCATTGCTCTGGCCAAAAACGGTGCGGATATCGTTGAACTGGGCGTTCCTTTTTCAGACCCGGTTGCTGATGGTCCGGTTATTCAAGCAGCTGATTTACGAGCTTTTAAAGCAAATGTACAAACAAGAACGATTTTTGAAATTGTATCGGCAGCCCGACAAGAAACCGATGTCCCAATTGTTCTGTTAACTTATCTAAACATCCCCTTCAAGTATGGCTATGATGCATTCTTAAAGAAATGTGCTGATCTAGATATTGGTGGTCTGGTTATCCCCGATTTACCTTATGAAAGTCGTGATGAAATCGTGCCAACTGCAACGAAATACGATGTTGACATTGTGCCTCTAATTTCTCCTACATCAGGTGGTCGGATTGAAAAAATCGCTAGAGACGCAACTGGTTTTATTTATGTCGTTTCTTCAGTCGGCATTACCGGTGAACGAGATGATTTCTACCATGGTTTAGCAGAATTAGTCAAAACTATCCGACAATATACTCACGTTCCTACCGCAATTGGTTTTGGTGTTCACACGCCTGAACAAGCACAAAAATTAGCAGAAATTGCCGACGGTGTCATTATCGGTAGTGCGATTGTTAATATTGTAGCAACAGAAAAACAAGATGCACCCGCTGCAATTGCATCATTTACGAAGGGTATTCGGCAAAGTATTGATGCCGCTCAACAGGTTATTCTTAAATAAATCAAAAAAGATGTCTGACATAACTTAGAAGTGTCAGACATCTTTTTAATTATTTTCTCCGCAAAGCTAACAAATCATGCGATAGCTCGGCTGTTTGTCCATAAATTTTCTTGTATAATTCGTAATATTCACGATATTGCGCAACATTTTCTGGTACCGGTTCATAAGTTTCACCAAAACTGGTAAATTTATTTGCGGCTTCTTGTACACTATCAAACCAGCCAAGACCAACAGCTGCTAAGATAGCTGCGCCCATACCGGGACCTTGTTCATTTTGAAGTGCTATCACTTTTGTATTAAAAATATCTGCCTGAATTTGTAACCATAACGATGACTTTGCACCACCACCAATGGCGACAACTGTATCAAAACTCGTACCAGCCGCTTCATAAATTTCAAACAAATCTTTAAATGAATAGATAATCCCTTCTAGAACCGATCGCACAAAGTCTGCACGGGTCTGTGTGCCATCAACACCAATAAATGCTCCGCGAATGTCACCATCTCCACGTTCACCAACAATGTATGGCGTAAACAGCAGACCATTAGCGCCAATTGTTGACGACTTTGCAGAATCAACCATTTCATCAAACGATATCTCACTAGCAAAATTTTTCTTAAACCAAGACAATGAACAGCCAGCTGCCAACGTCACACCCATTGAGTAAAACTTATTAGGAATGGCATGATTGAAAAACGTTACTTTACCATGATAATTAACATCGGCTGTGTCCTCATACTTCAAGACAACTCCTGAGGTTCCTATCGATGACATGACCATATTTGGCTGCAAAATAGCTGCTCCAACTGCTCCTGCCGCATTATCAGCTGCTCCACCAATAACTTGTGTCTCAGTGTTTAAGCCTGAAAATTCGGCATAAGCATTTGAAATTGATCCGACATTATCGATTGATTGAATAATCTCAGGAAACATATTTGCGGGTAAATCAAATACTTCTTGTACCCGTTTTGACCAAGTCCCTGCTGCAACGTCTAAGGCGACTGTCCCTGCTGCATCAGATATCTCCATTTGTAATTTACCGGTCATACGATAGCGTAAATAATCCTTGGGTGTCACAATTTTATCAATTCGCGAAAATGTCTCTGGCTCATTTTCTTTTAACCACAAAATAGCTGGAAGCGTGAAACCTTCTTGTGCACGGTTACGTGTGATATTAATGAACTCATCACCCATTTGCTCATTAATTTTACGTGTCTGTTTAGATGCACGCGTATCATTCCATAGAATTGCTGGACGAACAATCTTACCCGATTTATCTAATGTCACCAATCCGTGCATTTGTCCAGAAAATGAAATACCCTTAATTTGTTCTGCCTTTAAATGGTCATTTAGTATCAATCGTACGATAGCAACCGTTGTTCCACTAACCCATTCTTCAGGATTTTGTTCACTATATCCCGGTGCGGGTTGTGACAAGGGATAATCATATGCCTCCTGTGCAACGATTGTTCCTTGCCGGTCAACAGCCGACACTTTAACTGCCGATGTTCCTAAATCGACGCCTAATACAACTTCTTTTGTCATAATTATTTCCTATCTTTTTTATATAAACAAAACGCTCCAATCAGTAATTAGATTGAGGCGTCTTGTGCTTGTATCCTGTCAAATTTAGTTAAAAGTTGGACCTAAAACAGAATAAATATAATTATTTAACGTTGCCTTAATTGCCTCAAGGTGTTGTGATTCAACTTTATCAAAGATTTCATCATTCGTCTTATGAAGAACATAATCTTCAAACGTCTTCAAAGAACCTTCACCATTTTCGAAGTCTGCAAAGATACCTTCGTCAAATGATGCGTAACGATCATGCTTAGTCTTCTCTAAGAAGCCATCTTCATACATCTTCATCGCAACACGGAAACCAGCTGCATACGTATCCATTCCTGCCATGTGTGCATAGAACAAATCTTCTGGCTTAAATGATGCTCGCCGTACTTTAGCGTCAAAGTTCAAACCACCCTTAGGTAGACCACCATTCAAAATAAATTCATACATAACCAAGGTTGATTCATAGATGTCGTTAGGGAATTCATCGATATCCCAACCGGTTTGCTTATCACCCATGTTTGCATCAAGTGAACCTAACAGTCCTGCTTCACGAGCAAAACGTGCTTCGTGCTCATACTTATGGCCAGCCAAGTAAGCGTGGTTACCTTCAATATTTAACTTGAAGTCCTTTTCCAAACCATATGTTTGTAGGAATGAAATAGTTGTTTGAACATCTGTATCATATTGGTGATCAGTTGGTTCCTTAGGCTTTGGTTCCAACAACAATTGACCAGTATAACCAATTTCCTTAGCATAATCACGTGCCATCTTAAAGAATGCGGCAATATGATCTAATTCACGTTTTGTATCTGTATTTAATAGTGACTCATAACCTTCACGGCCACCCCAGAAGACATATGATTGTGACCCCAAGCGCTTGGCAATTTCTAGTGAATGCTTGATTTGAGCAGCTGAATAAGCAAAGACATCAGCGAATGGTGTGGTTGCACCACCAGCTAGGAAACGCTTATCCGTGAATAATGATGATGTGTTCCAAAGTAATTTCTTACCGGTTTCTTTCATTTTTTGTTCAATCTTATCAACCACTTTATCCAAATTAGCATTTGTTTCAGCTAATGTCTTTCCTTGTGGTGCCAAATCACGGTCATGGAAGGCAAAGTATTCTAATCCTAACTTATCCATAAACTCAAATAAGTAATCAACTTTTGCTAAAGCATGGTCCATATCTTCCATGTCATCAACACCATCAACATCCCATGGACGAACAGCAGTACCTTCCCCAAATGGATCAACTAAACGCTGGTCCATGGTGTGCCAATAAGCAACTGAGAATTTCAACCAATCCTTCATTGGTTTTGTTTCACCGTTGATTGTAAATTCTTCATCAGGATTGTAATAGTTATATCCCTTAGTATCTAAGAAATCCAATCCTTTCTTTCCCCCAACATAATCTACTTTTGGAAAATCAAATAATTCAGTCATTTTTTTCACCCCTATAATGAATATCTAACTCTTATTTGAGTTAGTCTGTTTTATGTACCAACCAACTTAAAAGGACTATTCTAGACTGAAATATTCAATTTATCAACTATTTTCTGTCAAAACAACAAACTTTTCTATCATTTAACGACCATAAAAAAATAACAATTGCTATAATCACAGGCTATAACAATTGTTATTTTTTATTTATTTTCTTGATATGCAAATACCAAATTATATTCATCCAACCCCAGTACATGGTGGGTAATAATTGAACAAGCACCCAGTAACGTTGCACAATTCGACTGTTTTGTCATATACAGTTCTGGCACCATGTCTAAACTCTTTGTTGTCGTTTGAATGGCCGTAAAAATTCCAGGAATATCTTCCATCAATTTCGAATTAATAAATATTTTTTCTGGTGAAAATGACACTGATGCGTTGTAAATAACTCGCGAAATAGCAGCGATAAACAAGTCAACAACCCGTTGTGCATCTTCATCTCCTTCATGTAACAATTTTTCTAGACCTTCACGATCTAGGCCAGTAGTTTTCTTCTGTTTCTGAATACTTTCAATAATGGCATCTTCAGAACAGAAATTTTCAACTTTTTTAAAATTATATTGGTCCCGTTCGTCAATATTGGTAAACATCAACGAGCTTCCAATCTCACCAGCCGCTCCTTTAAATCCGTGATATAAATTACGATTTAAGATAATACCGGCACCAATTCCTTTATGAATACTAATACTTAAAATATTGTTATCATTTTGCGCCGCGTTAAAATCTCGCTCGTATACGGCAGACAAATTAGCTTCATTTTCCAATACAACTGGTACATGGTACTCGTCTTCAAATACTTGTTTCAAATCAACATCTTTCATATCCAAGAATGGTGATTTCACAATTTCATTATCATAGACCACCCCATGTATTGAAAAAGCAATACCTAGCAATCCCTGTTCTGTCTCCATCTCAGCATCAATTGTCTGAATTTGTTTATTAACAATATCAATAATCTTGTAAATATCACGATTATTGATTTCAATTCGTTCATAACCAACGCTTTTGCCGTTAAGCAAATTAGACATAATATGTAAATGACGGTAACCTAAATCAACACTTACTGTATAACCAAAATTATCATTTATGGTTACCAAAGTTGGCTTACGTCCACCCATTTTAGATGCTTCACCACTACCAATTTCTTTTAAATAGCCCATCTCATCTACTTCATTATACAAGGTCGTAATAGATGATTTATTCATACCCAAATTTCTAGCAATCTCAATCCGTGAAATTGGTGCATTATTAATAACCTGTTGGAGCACCAATCTTAAATTTCCTTGGTGGAAAGACTCTTTTTTTGTTCCTTCATTCATTATATTTTCTCGTTTCTAACTATTTTAGTTCGCTTTATTATATAACTTTATCATATTTCCTAAAATGATAAGGTATCAAAAAAGCCAGTCACAGACTGGCCATAGTTTTTTTAAATTTCTGATTGATGTCCTTGTTGAACCTTAGGAGTATTTATATGTGCACGCATTGACTCTTCAATATCTTCCAGACTACGGTTACGTGTTTCAAATACATACCTTTTCACGAACCAAATAGCTATGAAGCAAAGAACGCCATAAATTAAGAATAGACTTCCGGTTCCAAAAAAGTCCAATAATGATGGGAATGTTAGTGAAACCAATGTGTTCGCTGTCCAATTGATAACACTGGCGAAAGAGTTTCCTAACCCACGAATATTTAATGGGAAAACTTCACCAATCATAACCCACATAACAGGTCCCCAAGTTCCTGAGAAAAATGCAATATAAATCGTTAGTGCAATAACACAAATAACTGCAGCAGTCTGTGATTCACCGGAAAACTTCATTGCAATACTCATAACAAATAATGAAATTCCCATTCCTATGGAACCTATATTCAACATTTTCTTACGATCAAACTTATCCATGATAGCCACTGCAACAGCGGTTACTATAACATTAAAAATTCCAATACCAATATGCGCTATTAAAGCTGCCGATACACCAAAACCAACATCAGTGAAAATAGTTGGTGCATAATATAACACAGTATTGCATTCCATTACTTGTTGGAAAATAGCCAATCCAATTCCAATAACCAAGGCTGGTCTGGTCATCTTACCAAATAGTTCTGACCAACCACCACTTTTAATATTAGCTGCTTCATGAATGTTTGCAAGTTCCTTATCGACAGCTTTTTGATTTCCCTTGTTCATATTTAGTAGAACGTCTTCAGCCTTATCAGCTTGGTTAATCTTAACCAAAAAACGAGGACTTTCAGGCAATAATAGTCCACCAAAGAAAAGAATCACCGCTGGAATTGCTGCAAATCCAAGCATCCAACGCCAACCTGTATAGAATCCAGAAAAACCATAGTTGGTTACGTATGCCACGAAAATACCAGTCATAACCATTAACTGGAACAAACTAGAAACTGTACCACGCTTATCAGCGGGTGCTAGCTCTGCCAGATACGTTGGAATCAATGCTGATGCCGCACCAACAGCCATTCCTAAAATAATTCTGGAAATAACTAGCGTCCAAAATTCTGGTGAGAATGCAGAGCCAAGTGCTCCAACAAAGAAAATTATTGATGATAGAATCAACAATTTTTTTCGACCAAATTTATCTGAAGATGGTCCAATTATGGCTGCACCGAGAATTGCACCAATCAATACAGCACTAACAACCCAACCTTGTTGCCAAGAATTCAGTGCCATCTGCTTTTGAATAAATAAAATAGCTCCAGAAATAACTCCAGTGTCGTATCCAAACAATAGACCGCCTAAGGCCCCAAAGAAATAGATAAAACCTGTAGAAATACGTCTCATATTTCTTTCCCCTCTTTTTACTACTGACTAGCAACGTTTTATTTAATTTTAAGTAAGTTGGTTTTGTACACCAACTATTATAACACAACAAAATTTTGTTGCAAAAATCTATTAAACAAGGTAATCCACTTTACAAAACAAATTTTTTCTCACAGAACTACGCTAAAAAGCAGCTGAATTCATAATGAATTCAGCTGCTTAAAATACAATTATTTAATTAAAAATAGTCTCATGTCATCGTACTATATATTTTAAATTGAAAATGCCAAATCACCATCGTAGGCAGCTTGGAATATTTTAACAATATCCTCTTTTGTACCGACACGTGGATTTGAAGCAGCATTACCATCCTTCAAAGCATTTTCAGCCATTAGTTCGAAGTCCTTTGGATCAGCACCAATTTCTTGAATGGTTTCTGGAATACCAACATCATCTGAAAGTTGCTTCATCCCCTTGATAGCAAGTTCTGCTGCATCACGTGTTGATAATCCTTCTGTATTTTCTCCCATAAATTCAGCCAACTCTGCAAAGCGTTGTGGATCAGCAATAAGATTATACTTTTCAACGTAAGGTAGCAATAACGCACAGCAAACACCATGAGGTGCATCATACTGACCACCCAACTGATGTGCCATGGCATGAACATAACCTAAGTTCGCATTATTAAATGCCATTCCAGCCAACATCTCTGCTTCTACCATCTTTGTTCGTGCATCCAAATTGTGACCATTTGCGACCGCTTCTCGTAGTGATGATTCAACAAGTCCAATGGCTTCAATACATTGTAAGTCAGTAATTGGATTATGATCAACTGAAACATATGGCTCGATTGCTTGCACAAACGCATCCATTCCCGTAGCTGCTGTCAGGCCTTTAGGAACATCTAACATTAGCGTTGGATCATTAAATGAAACCAACGGAATGTTACGCCATGATACGACCACAAACTTTAAATGTGTTTCTTCATTTGTAATAACTGCATGACGAGTCAATTCAGAACCCGTTCCGGCAGTTGTATTAACCGCAATCAATGGTGGCAAGGCATTATCAAGTGTTTCGATACCAGCTAACTTCGTAATATCAGAACCATTAGTTAAAATAATTCCTGCACCCTTACCAGTATCATGAGCTGAACCACCACCAATCGTGATAATTGAATTAGCATTCTCCTGCTCGTACAAATCTTTCACAGCTTGAATGTTACGAATCTTTGGATTAGGTTCAACACCGTTATAAATAACGTAATCCACTCCGGCTGCTTCCAATGATGCAATGGTTTGTTGCACTGCACCGCCTTCTAATCCTTCCAAAAATTTATCTGTGACTAACACTGGCTTCTTCATTCCCAGAATCTTGGCACGTTCCCCAACTTTACCAATAACATTGGGACCAAAAAAGTTAACACTCGGCATCAAAAAATCATAACTACGCTCAGTCATTATAAAATTTCCCCCTTTTAATTTTACCTGACTTGAAAAAAGTTAATTCAACTAATACCCCTAACAGGGCAACGAAAGCAAAGATATCGCTTTCAATAATATTAATTGTATCATATATATATATCAAATTTCATTATCGAGAAACTTGGAGTATCTATTAATAACTGATGAATAGTGTAAAATAGTCTCTAACAATATTTATTAACAATTTACGAAAGGCCTAAGGTGTATCATGGGAAAATTACAAATTATTGGTAGATTAGCAAGAGTAGCAGCGACTGCTGTAACCCCCGTCGCACTAGATGAGGCAACTAAAATTATCAATAATCAGCTAGATAAAAGAAAGCATTATGTCAAAATTCCTGATGTGAAATCACTATCTCTAGATGAGGCTGGCAAAGTTCTTGAACAATATAAATTCAACTATGCACTAGTAAAAGTGCCCGCTGATATTAAATATGCCTACAATGATAGTGATACTGTATTACATATCCTACCAAAGGGTGGCACAGCAGTGGATCCAACAACCTTTGTGAAAGTTTATTATGCAGATGCTGACACAATTGAAAAAAGCAATATCTTATCAAAAGAGATGGCCAATCAAAAAATTAACAAGCAAGAAAAGCGTCAACAAACGATGCGAAATGTTACCAACAAGTCTAAGCAAGTTGTAACACGTGTCGGTAATAAAATGCCATTTCGAAAAAAAGACGCCGATAAATAATTTAATATCATTTATAAGGTTGGGACGAAAGAAAATGTGCCAACCTTTTGTAGTAAGTACTGTTCTGACATAATATTTTTCTCCTATGTAACCCGTTTTGTACTTCTCATTACCAACTATTATAAAAGACATATTTAAAATATCTCTCATAACTCGGATGTAACCATATGCAATAAATTAATTGTTATATTATAATGGTCCTTAAATTCAGAAAGATACACACCACTAAAAATTACCCCGAGGCCAACATGACACAAGCAAAATATCGTAACATCGCCAATAAAATTTTGGTCCGTATCCAAGACGGCACCTACCCTTTGCATAGTTTTATCCCAAAAGAAATGGATTTAGTCGAACAATTCCAGGTTAGTCGACCAACTATTCGCCAAGCTATTCAAGTATTAGTTAATGAAGGTTATTTGGCACGTCGTAAAAAACTTGGCACTTGGGTTAAAGCAACCAAAATTGAACAAGGTTTCACCCACGTGATTAAAAGTTATTCTGATGAAATGGACGAAAAGGGTGTCATTCCCAAAACCAAGGTCATTAGCTTAACCAAAATGACCGTCACACCAGAAATTCAATCTGAATTGCACTTAACTGATAAAGACACTGTTTTTGCATTAACTCGGCTACGATATGCCGATGATAATCCTATTTTATTAACCACCTCATATATTCCCACGAAGTATATTCCTGATTTTGATCAACATGATTTTGAAAAAGAATCTGTATTACACATATTCGAATACCATAATCTCTATATGACACATGCATCTCGAGAACTTGAATTACTACGAGCGGATGAAACAACGGCGGCATTATTAGGCATTTCGCTTAATGATCCCCTATTCTACTTTCATACCATCACCTATACTAACCAAGACGTACCAGTGGAATATGCCTTGTCTAAATATCGTGGTGATATTAGTTCTTTCAAAATAGAAATTAACCAATAAAAAGCCATGCTGAACTAAGTCTAAAAAATTAAAGCATAGTTTTAGCAACCTCATTAAAAATTTAATAAAGCCCCGTAAGTTTTAGAAATTACTCTAACTTACGGGGCTTTATTTATTTTTTAACTGGTGAACTTGATACCTATAATACCAATTAACAACAATAAAACGAAAAACCATGTTGCAATTGATAATTGATCCTTAAAAATTATCACGCCAATTATAATTGACCCCACTGCACCAATTCCTGTCCATACAGGATACGCAATACTTAAATTTAGATGTTTGGTTGCCTGCGATAAGAAGAAGAAGCTCAATATCATACCGATAATGGTCAAAATAGAAAAACTAAGTTTACTAAAACCATTACTCATTTTCATAGTAGCAGCCCAAAAAACTTCAAAAAAACCTGCAATAACCAAATTAGTTCAACTCATTAAAAGAATTCCTTTCAAAAAAAAGAAGCAATTAACAGCTCTCACATTGGCCTAAGAGAGTTGTTAATTGCTTTTATGTCCGGCGACAGTATTTAATTTACGTTCCTATTACTAGTATCTAATCATTTCCTACTACGAAATGCAAGATTTTACTTTTGAAAATAACGGTAACTTACGACATGCCATTCAGCGAAAAGGGACTGAATATTTTTCTATTAAGCTTTAAATGCCTTATCAATAGCGTTATATTCGTCTTCCGTTATGTGAACATCCATTGACTTTGCTAAATCAGTTGCTTGTTCACCATTACGTGCACCTGGAATCACTAGTCCAATATTTGGATTAGCCATGTACCATGCCAAAACTGTATGTGTCAAAGTTGCATCATGTGCATCGGCAACTTGCTTTAGAACATCAAGTCCTTTAATAATTTGATCAAACTTTGCATCATCTAAACGGTCAAACTTTGCACGATCATCAGCACCATAACGACCTGTTAGTAATCCTGATTCTAATGGGAAATAAGGGACAAAGCCAATACCATTTTCACGCAAGTAATCAAAACGTTCTTGCTCTTGATCACGGTGAGCCAAACTATAGTAGTCCTCATCAAAGTCAACCTTACCAGTAGCATTGGCCTCCTTTAATTGATCAAAACTAAAGTTTGATACCCCAATAGCACGAATCTTACCCTCTTGCTTCAACTTATCAAGGGCTTCGACCGCTGCTAATTTATCAGATGTGTCATCTGGGAAATGAATATAGAAGATATCAATGTAGTCTGTCTTCAAACGCTTCAAAGAGTCCTCAACTGTTTTAACCAAAAACTCTGGACTGTTATCAGGCTCATAATCCTTATCTGGATTTTGAGCACCCTTCGTTGCAATAATAATCTTGCTACGATCATAATCTTGGATAACATCCCCAATAATTTCTTCGGAACGTCCCAAACCATAAACAAAAGCTGTATCCAACACATTAATGCCTGCATCTAGTGCAGCACGTACTAAGTCATAACCATCTTGCTCATCTAAATTATCGAATAAGTTGTGACCACCGACTTTATTAGTCCCCAAGCCTAACTTGTGTGCAAATTCTAATGTCATTATTTGTACTCCCTCTATTATTTTTATTGTGTGATGAAGCAAGCGCTTCATTTCACTTATATGTTAACATACTTTTCTTAAGTTAGTAAAAACAGAGTGTGACAAGAAATGCTTTGAGTCCGATTGTAACGACGGTACCACGTTTTTTGATCGTAGCAGCGCGAAGATCAGGAATCGTGGAATCTCGTTACATTAAGGACTCAGTTTCTTGGAGCACGTTTATGCAGAGCATGACATCAAGCGCTTTGCATTCCGGTATAAGACCTGTTTCGTTCCCTGGCGCTGCAAGCGGCTGGGGCGAAATTGGGCTTATATAAGGAATGCTGCTTGGTGGAAGGCGTTTACAGAGTGTGACAAGTAGCGCTTTGAATTCGGTTGTAAGGTTATTAATGGTGTTTTTGGGCGGAGCAACGCGAAGAACAAGAACACCATTAATTGCCTTACATTGAGAATTCAGCTACTTGGAGCACGTTTATGCAGAGTGTGACAAGAAATGCTTTAAGCCCGGTTGTCATTCCTAACTAAAATGTTGCCTGCTCTAAATTCAACAAAGCTTTCTTGCGGGCAAGTCCCCCTGCATAACCGGTCAATGAACCATTACTACCAACGACACGATGGCAAGGAATAAAAATCATAAAAGGATTGGCACCAACAGCGTGACCAACCGCGCGTGACAAATTTTTTGCTCGCTGTTCATCATCCGTTAGTAAATGACAGATTTGCTTGTAAGTGACCGTCTGACCATAAGGCAATTGCTGTAACGCTTGTAACACCTGTTGCTGAAATGGACTGACCTTGAGCTTAAGGGGAATAGTCGCAACGTCTGGTGCTTTCCCAGCAAAATAATCAGTTAACCATTGTTGTGCTTTTTGTAACACCAACGTATTCGTCTCTTCCGCTTCAGTTAAATCATACTTACCACCGAAATGTTTTTGGTTTTCAAACCAGCACCCTAACAATGCCTGACCATCACTTAACAAGGTCAACTTGCCTAAAGGCGTTTGCATGACTTGAAAATACTTCATGACTGTTACCTCCCTACCCTCTATTTATTTTCCTCAATCCGTTTCATTAAATAGGCGATAACACCCCGAATCATCTTTTTAGTTATCGCATCCAATGAACATCTTAATAAACTTTCCAATTTAAGAATAACGATCCATCCTATCAAACGTAATCGATCAACATGTTGCGGCACTTGCTTTGGCCACATCACACATGATAATAGCATTTTATCAAATCGGTCACCATGACCAAAAGTATATTGAGTCATCCACAAACTAACTACCTTGGTTGCTACCAACTGCTTAATGAACTTATCCTTGTGTTTGGCAATTTGGACCACTAACCCATCACGCAGTAGCACACTTGTCCGCATGCCTCGTGTCTGCACATCAACAATGTGGCGCGCATTAATCCAAGTTGTCGGGCCACTTTTATAACTTGTAACTGGTACGAAAGCATGATTTTGCATCACCCAACTACGCATCTGACCACGTAATTCCGTTGGCAATAAACAATAATAGGCTTCTACTTGATCACGCCGTTGGTACCCCGTCGCATTTTCCAATTGTTCCATTAATCGATTAGTAGACTGTAATGTATCCACAATCGTACCGTCTGCATAATACACTCGTGATACCGATCGTTGATAACGATCATGAGCAGCAACAATTAGCATCGTTTCATGAGGACAAATGTCACTTGTTTCCGTTAACTGCCCCAAATTTTCCTTTGAGTAACCCTTTTCTGAAATTATGATTGCATGTGTCATAATTATTCATTCCTTTATTGGTATTTTATGCAATATGATTTTTATCAATCATTTGCTGTACTAATTTTAATTATCGGTAATATGTCATCCGCTGAATTCCTAAGCGAATACACCTTTTTGTAACCAAATCGTCCGGATATTTCAACAAATCATATAATAGTTGCTGAACGATTTGCGTACGTGGTTGTTTATTTAAAAGACGTTCAATAGTTACTAGCAAATCAACTTGTTCAAATGCATCCTCATTCTGGATAACTTCAGGTGTTGTTAACACAAAATCATGGCGCTCTTCATATTTTTGGTTACTGCGTTGAATATCACGTAGACGCCATAATAGCCAACGAAACAATTGGCAATTATTTGTCGGCGCTAACTGTTCTCCCGCCAACAAACGTTTCAAAATTAATAGGCGTAATTCTTGCCGATAATCATCAAAGTACATATTTCGCCAATCAATGTGCCCCGTCATTAATACACCACTAATGATTGGTTCGTATTGTTCCCAATGATGGATGAGTTCCTCAGACATATTAAACTCCCTTGGTTGTATTTTTTGTTACCATACCACCCCAACTATCGTAATATGACCAGAGGAATCCTTTAATTAGCCATAGTTCAGAATTATCACTTGTATTAATAACCTTTATAACAGATCAGTCACCATACTTTTGGCCACTTTTTCTATCAAAAAGGGGTAGACAAATCAAAAATTGTCAAATTTGATTAAAAAAATATGACGGATACACATTAAATGCCATCCGCCATATCATTTTTTATTTTTGCTTTAAACTAATTCTAAGACCGCTTCTATGCTGTAATTATCACTACCACTCAATAGCTGCGACACACAACAACGGTTTTCAACCTCTGATACCAATACTCGTGTTTGCGATAGCGTCTGGCCTGGTACGGCAACTTGCGCATGAACTAAAAACTCATTGCGTCCCTTTCCTTTAACATACGCAATCTTTGCATGCGCTTTTGGTTGTGCGTCAATCTTATGCTCTTTTAGAATAACTTCCATCGTACCAACTAAACAAGTACATAATGACATCCCCAACAATTGTTCTGGATTCGTACCAGGATTATCATTTAACGGACTACTAGTCTGTACCTCAATCCCCTCTTTGGCATAAGCATGGCCAGCCAAGCCTTCTTCATTATATGTATCAGTTGTATATAACGCCTTATCCCACCGCACATCATTTTTCATCTTATATCCCCCCCCTTACAATGTATATTACTATTGTAAGCGTTTTGTTCTCAGAAAACATCTTTCATCATATAAAAAAGCAACCCCAAAACGGCGTTGCCTACTAATCATTTTATTTTATAACTGAGTTACTTCTTAGTGACATCACCATCAGCATTCTTAGTTACTTTCATATCATTCACTGGTATATAACCCAGTTTCTTAACTGTACTTTTCATGTCCTTTGATTTAACAAATTTGATGAATTTAGTTGTATTTTTATCAGGTTTCTTGGTTGTATACATGTGCTCGTATGCCCAAATTGACCACTTATTATTCCTAACATTCTTTTCAGTTGGTCTAACTTTGTCAATTGCAATTGGCTTTAGATTTTTTGCCTGATCGCCAGCTGTATATGAAAAGGCTAAGTATGAAATAGCCCCAGGTGTCTTAGAGATAATCTTTTGTACCGCACCATTATCATCTTGTTCTTGTGATGTTTTTGTTTCCTGACCATCCATCACTTCTTTTTCAAAGGTGAAACGTGTCCCAGAACCTTGTGCACGGTTAATCAGCGAAATTTTTTTATTCTGGCCACCAACTTCTTGCCAATTAGTAATTTTACCAGCAAAAATATCACGTAGTTGATCCATGGTCAACGATGATACTTTAATATCAGCATTAACCACTGGTGTAATACCAACCACTGCAACTTTGTGATCCTTTAGTTTGTTAGATTCGATACCATCTTTTTGTTCAGCGAAAATATCTGAATTTCCAATAGTGACATTCCCTTTACCAACCTGGCTTAACCCGGCACCTGAGCCCCCTCCCTGTACGTTCACCGTTACACCGGGATGATTATTTCCAAATTCATCAGCGGCTTGTGCTGCCAAAGGTTGTAATGCAGTTGACCCAACAGCAGTTACCTGCTTTGATGAATCCGCATAAATGTTAGTGCCCGATAAGCCACCAGCAAAAGCCAGTCCTGCTACACTCATCAAAAATAGTCTTTTTTTCATCACAAACTTCTTCTACTGTGGTTGATGTCTGTCATAGTCGCAAAGAGCAGATTTCATTCACAATTGGCTGTTGGTCATAGCATTGGGATATTGCTCCTTACGACACCTATATTGTATAAAGTGAATGTATCGATTTTACCGAGACTTCGTAGTTATTTCATGTGGATTGCGTAAATAATAATGTTACAAACCTTTTTTTACGTAATGATATTGTAGTTAAAAATCTCTAAATTTAATTTTTCAATACCCATTTCTCAAGCACACATGGCATAATAGAATAGTTAACGAATAAATAAAATTTTGGGAGTATTAAATATGTTAAGTATGGACGAATTGATTCAACAATTAGAAGACATCCGCGATGCCGCCTCAGACGTTAAAAAAGTACCTGGTGCACGTACCATCTATTTGGGAGCCGGCTGGTTTTCAGATCGTCAAATAGAAACATTGCTTGCAGCATACAAAGCATTGAACAATAATCCAACCATTAGTTATGTCCATGTGCCATTGTTGAACCAATTTGGTGGCCAAGCATTCGATGAAAATGGTGACTTCAATCCTGATTACACTTGGGCAGTAGCCACTTATAATGCTGATATTACTGCTATTCAAAATACAGACGTCACATTAGGCGTTATTACCGCTGGTAACGAAGATAGTGGTACTGCATTTGAACTTGGCTACGCTGCTGCATTAGGTCGCCCATCAGTTGCTTTCTTTGACGGTGATTGGGAAGCTAAGCCAATCAATTTAATGCCTGCAATCGGACCAGCTTCATACGTTCGTTCAACTGATGAACTAGCAACCTTTAACTTTATGAGTATCGCAACTCGTATTTATGAAGGTAAGATTATTTAATTAAATACCAAATAAAATGGTTGGGACAAAACAATGTGCCAGCCATTTTTTATACTAAGATATCGTATCCAGACAAATTAAAACAGCCCCACGCAGATAGAATGACGTGGGGCTGTTTTTAGGAGAAGTATGTTTTATGTCTGTTTTACATTACTATGCGATCAATCACCTTCTTATTAGTGAACTATTGTTTACCATTGATAATTTGTTTGGTCTTGCCGACCTTTACCAGTTGCTTTATCCAGTAGTACTCGTTGTTCAAAATGAGCCACATTACGTTTCGTTGTTTTGACCATATCTGGGTTAACAGATACATAATCAATCCCTTGTTGAATTAAGAATTCAGTGAACTCTGGATATTGCGATGGTGCTTGGCCACAAATTGAAACAGTTTTACCATCTTTATGTGCGGCTGCAATCAAATGTGCAATGGCACGTTTAACGGTTAGATTGCGCTCGTCAAATAATGATGAAACCGTGTCATTGTTACGGTCTAATCCAAGTAACAACATTGTTAGATCATTTGATCCAATTGAATAACCATCAACAAATTGATTAAATTGATCCGCCAAAATAATATTAGCTGAAATTTCAGCCATCATATAGACCTTAAAGTCTGCTGAACGTACCAGACCAGCTGCGGCCATAATATCGGTTACTTTTTGCGCTTCCGTCACCGTTCTCACAAATGGCAACATCACGTTCAAGTTAGTTAAGCCAAATTCTTCACGGACCTTTTTCACTGCAGCTAATTCAAGTTTGAACGCTTCAATAAAATTAGGGTCATAATAACGTGATGCACCACGCCAACCTAATAGATCAGCTGGTTCGTGTGGCTCAAACTCTTCGCCACCCTTTAGATTACGGTACTCACTAGACTTGAAATCTGATAAGCGGAGGACAACCGGGCGTGGGCTCATCGCACGCGCAACTTTGCTGATACCTTCAGCTAACATCTCAATAACCTTTTCAGACTTACCTTGCTTAATCAAATATAAAGGATGCTCATGAATGTAACTTGTCCAAATGAATTCTTCACGCATCAAACCAACCCCGTCAGCAGGCAAGTTGGCGTACTTTTCTGCCAATTCAGGATCACCTAAATTCATCATGACTTGGGTTGCTGTTGGTGCAAAGTATTCAGCTTGTTGAACCATATCACCAGCAGCAGGAGCCTGTTTAGCTGGTGCTAAGATTGATTGCACCTCGCCATCATATACAACCCCATTTTTAGCATCAACCGTGATGACATCACCAGTTTTGAGTACGTCCATAGCGGCAACACCACGACTGATTGTACCTACCAAACAAGGAATTTGCATCTCACGTGACACAATTGCTGCGTGACAAGTCCGACCACCATTATTTGTAATAATAGCCTTGGCCTTCTTCATCACCGGAACCCAGTCAGGGGAGGTCATCGCCGTAACTAAGATTTCACCAGCTTCGAATTGGTCGATATCTTCTGGATTTTCAATCACATGAACTTTACCAGCAGCAACACCAGGACTGGCTGGTAAACCTTTAACAAGCACTGTTTGATTTTCATTCGAAGTCATTGGCTGCTCCTCTTTCTCTGTTGATTGTTTTTTATTTTTTTGTGACCAAACTGTTTCTGGTCGTGCCTGCACTAACCACAACTTGTTTGTCTTTTCATCCAAGGCAAATTCCATATCCATGTAGCAACCGTAGTGTTTTTCAATGGCTTTCGCATAACCGGCCAATTCTTGTACTTGTTCGTCCGTCAATGAAGGTTTATTTGCTTGTTCTGCAGATAATTTTTGCTCTTCAACACCACCACCGGGTAATCGTTTCAAGGCAATGTTCTTCGTTGTTACATCCTTAGAAACAATTTTTAGGGTCTCTTTATCAACAATGAAGTCATCTGGTGTGACCGTTCCTTGGACAAGATACTCACCTAGTCCCCAAACACTATCGACAATAATCTTCGTATCATCACCAGTACCAACATTCACTGAGAACATCACGCCAGCTGCCTTAGAAAAGACCATCATTTGAATCGTTGCTGACAATGCCACTTGATCATGTGGGAAGTTTTGCTTATGACGGTAATAAGTTGCTCGTTCTGTAAATAGTGAGGCATAACATTCTTTAATTTTTTGGACAACGTCATCACCACCTTGAATGTTAAGGTATGACTCTTGCTGACCTGCAAAAGAAGCATCCGGTAAGTCTTCGGCGGTTGCACTTGAACGAATCGCCACGAATGGCAATTCTTCACCAACTTTTTCAGCCAATTCAGTATAAGATTGCTTAATTTCAGCAACTAAGTCCGCTGGCATTTCGCTATCCGTAATCACCTTGCGAATCTTGACACAGGCTTCATGTAATTCTTTAGAATTTTCATAATCATCAATACTATCAAGGAGGACCTTAATTTTATTGTTTGCTCCAGTTCTAGTCATAAAGTCACGGTACGCATGGGTCGTTGTTGCAAAACCATAAGGTACCGGAATATCTGTTGCAGAAGTCAACTCACCTAGTGAAGAAGACTTGCCACCAACTAAATCAACATCAGAACGATGTAGCTGATCAAACCATAAAATATTAGCATTTTTCTGTTTTCCATGAAAATATCTCTTTAATAAATCGTGCTGAGTTGTTTGAGAAATTTACAAGCACCACCATGAATGATGGCTAAACGGCAGGTTTATTTTCTACATTAAATCTGCAAGCGCTTACTCGAAGTTGTAAATTAAAAGGCCGTTTTACCGACCGCATGTATGTACCTGATTGCAGTAGTTAATCAAGGCACCCGTTTAGGTACGTGACTGATAAGCGTTTTCAAAGTCGCTATCACTCATGAACAAATTTATTGTAGCTAAGCTTTGCACGAATGTAAACACCCATTTTGAACTTTTGTTCATTTGACTAAGAAAACCCGTCAAATTGTGATATAATTTACATAAATTCTACAGGGAGCGCCTAATCAATATGGTCAATATAGCAACTACCAACAAAACTCAGACAGCATTAGAAATTTGCCATTTGTACTATGAGGATGGCCTAAGCCAAAATGAAATTGCTGAAAAATTAAAAATTTCTCGTCCAACAATTTCCCGCCTATTAACCTTTGCAAAGGAAAATGGACTGGTCCAAATAAAGGTCATGGACCCCAAACAAGATTTGAGTTTGTTACAAATACAACTTAAAAAAAAATATCAGCTAAAAGACGTCTTGGTAGCCGAAAACTTCATCGATGATACCCAAATCATCAATGACAAGTTAGGAAAACTAACTGCCGAATATCTCAATCACATCGTAGAAGATAATCATATTATCGGTATCAGTTGGGGACGTACTTTAAACGCCGTTGCCGCCCATCTCATTCCAAACGAACATAACCACGTTAAAGTTGTGCAACTAAAAGGTGGGATGTCAGAGTCCGATTTGAGTGATTATGCCAATGATATTAACCGTAAATTTGCCCAAGCCTTTCATACAAACACGATCAACCTACCATTACCAACTTTCCTCGATAATGCCATTACCAAGGACATCGTCATTAAAGACAAGTTTATTCATGAAATTTATGAAACTGGGAAGCAAAGTAACATCGCCATTTATACAACGGGAACGATTCAAGACCACGAACAGCTATTTGGTCTTGGCTATCTAAACCCCGACGAAATTGATGCCATTCATGAACGTGCCGTTGGTGATATTGTGTCACGTTTTATTGATGAAAATGGACACATCGTTAATCAAGATTTGGACAACCGCACTATCGGTATTGACCTGGACAACCTTCGTCAAAAGGATTATTCCATTTTAGTTGCTGGTGCCAAAAAGAAATTGATTTCGATTCATGGTGCTTTAACTGGTGGCTATGCGAATGTTCTGATTACGGACAAACAAACAGCGATTGATTTGTTGGAAAAATATTAAATACATTATGATAGTTAACAAAAAGCGGTTGAGACCTTGTTTTGTCTCAACCGCTTTTTATAAAAAAATATATTAAGTATCTAATCCAAATCTGCCACGTTATAGGTTACGTATCCTTCATAATAATACGACTGATCGATTCCCTTCAAGAAGACTTCACGGGCATTAATGTCATCTGTTAATGCATGTCTAATTAGGTGTTTCAATTCTGTATCTTTAATTGGGCTCCGTGACATGGCGAGTAAATAATCTTCTTTTTCAATTTTTGACCAATCAATAACTTTTGCCAACGTATGCCGTAATATCATATCTAACCATATCCGCATGCTACGCCCATTCCCTTCTCTAAATGGATGCGCGACATTCATTTCAACATATTTTTCAATAATCTCATTAAATGTGCTTTGTGGTAATTGATCAATATATGCTAATGATGGCTGTAAATACATGACTGGTGCAAATGTAAAACTACCTTTGGCCAAATTTACTTGACGGACTTCACCAGCAAATTCATAAACATCTTGGAATAAGTATTTATGAATAGCCGCCAATCCTGCGAAAGTTCCAATCTCAATCTTATCGATATCGCCAGTGTCATAAAGTTGCTTAGCTGCCTTTTTAGTCAGCTTTTCCTCAACTCTGGCCAATTCAGCAGAAGTCGTGATACCTAACTTATTTTTCATTACCATAAAATTTCCCTGTTATTTTTGCATGCGCTCTACCTGTTCAATAAACCATTGATTAAACTTTTCGGCATCGATGTCAACACCTACCTTCGCATTATGCGTACCCGGTTGATGCCATCTATTTTGGATATCAGCCACGGTCGCACCAATTGCTGGACCATCAGTCGCCACATCAATATTCATTTCCTTGGTAACAATTAAATCTGGCTCAAGTGCGTACAGAATCGTATTTACATCATGCATGGGTTTACCACCCGCATGAACATCTTCATATGCCGCAATAATTTTATACAGCATATCGCCTGACTTTCCCATGTCCTTGATTGTATTAAGGGTCGCAGGCGTGATCAATGCTTTCAGCGTTACATCCAAACCAATCATCGTCTTTTCGATTGGTGCTTCGAACACGATCTTCGCTGCATCAGGATCTGTAAAGACGTTAAACTCAGCAACCGAACTACAATTACCACCGGAAATACTGCCACCCATTAAAATCAACTGTTCCACCTGATCTAAATCATTGGGATATTGTTGGATAAACTCAGCAATATTGGTATATGACCCGGTTGCAATCAGTGTTATTTTTTCATCCGTTTGTGCAACCACTTGGTGAATAGCTTCAACCGCCGATAAATCAATGGGTTCCTTTTGGGGTTCAGGAAAATCATAACCCGGCATACCAGAACTACCATGGATGGCAGATGCATCCACAAATTCCTTTTTCAAGGGTGCCTTAGCGCCCATCGCTACCGGAATATTCTTATTAAAAAATGACAATAACTTCAACGTATTTTTAGTTGTCTTATCTACCGAAACATTGCCAGCAACCGTCGTAATTAACTTAACATCTAAATCCGGATGATTAACCGCCACCGCAATAGCGGCTGCATCATCAATACCAGGATCCATATCTAATATTACAGATGGCATAACATTCCTCCTTTAAATCGTTAACGACCCTAACTAATGTTTACCAAACGAACAGTCCAGCTGTTGCAGCTGAAAGCAATGAAACAAGGACACCAGATAATAGCATGTAACCGACACGTGAACTGATATATTCATTCTTTTCCTTGTTGACCAAACCTTTAAAGGCACCAAGAATCATACCAATCGTTCCAAAGTTAGCGAAACTCGTTAGGAATACAGTCATGACAATTCGAGCATGTTCACTAGAAAATAGTCCCTTACTTGCCATAATTGATTTTGAGATATCTCCCATCACCACGAACTCGTTCGTCACTAACTTAGTTCCCATATATTGGGCCATTTGGAAGGCATCTTGCACATTGAAACCTAACAACCAGGCAAATGGGAACATAATAACACCAAAGATATTTTCAAGCGTCAACCAGTTGAAACCAGTCAAACTAAATAGACGATCAATTAATGCAGCCAAAGCGACGAAAGAAATAAGCGTTGCGGTAATAATTAAAATCAACTTACCCGCACCAAGAATTGAATCCCCCAAGAATGAGAAAAATGGTTCTTTCTTACCATTTTGTGAATCAACCTTAACAATCACATCGTCTTCAGGCTCAACCTTGGTTGGATTCAAAATTGCCGTAATGACGATAGCTCCCAAGATGTTCAGCGGTACGGCGGTCAAAACGTATTCTCCTGGCACCATTTGGGTATATGAACCGATAATAGCTGACGTCACACAACTCATCGACATCATTGCTAGGGTAAAATTACGTCTCGCTGACATCCGCTCTAACTGATTCTTAGAAACCGCCAATACCTCTGTGTTACCCAAGAACATCATTTCAATTGAAAAAAAATGCCTCAAACTTAGGTTGTCCGGTAATGAAAGTCAATGCTTTTCCAATCCACTTAATAATCCATGGTAGAATACCAAAATAAGTTAAAATATCGAATAATGGCACAACTAGCAAAATTGGTAGCAAAGCCGAAGTTACGAAATTAGGTCCACCATTGTTGGCCGTTAACCAATCTGGTAGGGCAAATGCGATACCTTCTGATGCCACATCAATAAGCCAATTAAAGCCGTCAGCGGCTCCTTGCACAGCAATTTGACCGGCTTTGAACTGTGTAAAAAACCAAGCCAAAAATACCTCTAGTACCAGAACGATACCAACAGATTTCCACTGCACGTTCTTTTTATCATTCGAAAATAGATAAGCCACCCCGATAAATACCAGGATGCTTATTACATTAATAGCAATTAACATCTTGTCCCCTCTCACGAAATACCTTTTTTTATACAAATACTGCTACTATTGTCGCACGGTTCGAATATTCACAACAAGCGCTTTTTCTTTTTTCTCACCTGTGCAAATTATAACATTTGCACCTTTGCAACTGGTTACATATGTATCCAAAAATAGCACAGTCAGGCCAAAAAATAATGGTCTTACTGTGCTATTTTCAAAACATTTTTATTTTTCTAAATGCGAACTCTTTGAAGTTTCAAGCATTCGGACATAAACTAACAAACTGACTAAAATCGCAAAGGAAACATAGAAGAAGAAAATATTTTCATGACCAATACTCTTAGTCCAAAGGGCGACATATTCAACCGTTCCACCAAAGAGTGCGACTGTTAAGCCATATGGTAAGCCAACTCCTAAAGCTCTAATTTCAGTTGGAAACATTTCTGCCTTCACAATGGCATTAATAGATGTGTAACCACTGACAATCAATAATCCAGCCAACATTAATAGAAAAGCCATCATGGGACTTGAGAAGTACTTCAAGCCGATAAATATTGGCACCGTTAGCAGCGTCCCCATAATACCAAACCAATACAACAACGGTTTACGTCCAATTCTATCGGAAATCGCACCAAACAATGGTTGGAGGACCATAAAAATAAATAGCGCCAAGAAATTAATCGCTGTGACTGTGCGATTAGGTAGCCCAAGCGTATTGATCATGTATTTTTGCATGTATGTCGTATACGTATAAAAGGCAATCGTTCCTCCAAAGGTCAAGCCAATCACTGTCAGTACTTGACCCGGATATTGCATCAGTGCTCGCAATGAACCACGAGAACCTTTATCTTTTTGATTGGCAGTCGATTCAAACTGTTGCGTCTCGTCCATTGATAAACGCAGATAGAGAACTAAAACAGCTCCTAACGCCCCGACGACAAATGGAATTCGCCATCCCCATGCGCGTAGTTCTGGTTCACTTAAGAAGAATTGCAAAATTCCCTGAATTGCTAAGGCAGCAAGTTGCCCACTAATCAACGTTACATATTGGAAGGATGCATAATAACCCCGGCGATTAGGTGAAGCCATTTCTGATAGATAGGTCGCTGAGATACCATATTCACCACCTAGTGATAGTCCTTGAATCATTCGCACGAGGACTAAGATAATTGGGGCAAAAATACCAATCGTTTGATAATTTGGTACCAACGCAATAATCATTGAACAAGTTGCCATAATCGTCACTGATAATGTCAAAGCAGCCCGTCGACCATGTATGTCAGCAAATTTCCCCATAATCAGGCTACCCAAAGGTCGCATCAAAAAGCCAACCGCAAATACACCTGCCGCACTCAGTAGCTTCGTGGTCTGATCTGTGCTTGGAAAAAAAGAGGGTGCGAAATAAATTGTAAATGACGCATAGATGTACCAATCAAACCATTCAATCATATTCCCCAAAGAACCTTTGACAATGTTGGCAGTGATTTGCCGTTGACTAAAGCTTTGCATATCAGGGCGCCTCCGTTTCTCATTTAATTATCTTATTTTTAATAATAGTCACATATAACTGTTGAGTCAATTACTTTGTAAGCATTGATAACATTGCATTCATTTAGTTGGGCACAAAAAAAGCCATATAATATACGCTTTTTAAAGCCTATTATTATATGGCGTGTCGATTTATTCTATTTTAAGAACTCGCGTGCAATTTGTTGATACGTTTCAATCAATGACAAGTAACTACTAATCGTCGTGTATTCATTCAATTGGTGCGATGTGTTATCCCCATCTGCGCCTAGAATAACTGTTGGTAGTCCGGGATTATTCTTAACAAAGACGCTGGCATCTGTTGCACCATTCATTGTTGATAAGACAGCATCACGATCAGTAAATGTATCCTGAGCAGCCTGTTTAACGATCTGAATAAACTCATGGTCACTTGGTGTCTCAACTGGCTCAAAATTATGGATGATTTCTAATGTTAACTTAGCATCATATTGTTGGTTCAGCTTAGCCAAGGTCTCTTCAATCCGCGCAATCACATGTTGGTTATCAAATACTTCCGTTGGTCGAATATTCCCAAGTAATTCTGCTGTTGCTGGAATAGTATTTACCTGCTCACCACCGCGAATCACAGTCACACTATGTTGAACATTGCCTAAGTAAGGATCTTCAGGCGCATCTGCAAACAAATCCTTTTCCAAGTTAATGTAATTAACTAATCCTTGAATGGCGTTAATTCCTTGGGCTGGTCGTGAACTATGAGCGGCTTGTCCTTGACTGGTAATACGATAATTAAAGCTACCAGAGTGGGCATAAATAATTTTACCATCAGTCGGCTCACCAATCGCCAAGGCATCTGCATCATCAATAGCATGTTGCTCGTTTAACCGATAAGCACCTTGAGCACCTAATTCTTCGCCCGCCGTAGCAATAAAGCGTAACGTTCCATTTAACGTTACCTCAGGATTTTCAGATAACTCAATCAGTGCAATGATTTCAGCGGCTAACCCACTCTTCATATCTGCTGCGCCACGACCATAAAGTTTATCACCAACAATCTGCGCACCAAATGGTGGTTGTTGCCAAGCTGATTCATCATCAATTGACACCGTGTCTTTATGACCTGAGAAGACTAACACTTTGTGATCAGCATTGTCATGGCCAATAGTCGCTTGTAAATTAGCACGACCATCCCCAAATTCATCAATCGTCGCAGTAATGTTATGTTCGGCCAATACTTGTTGTATGTACGTTGCAATTGGCAACTCGTTACCATTAACAGTATTAATGGCAATTAAATCTTGTAAAATTTGAATTTTCTCTGCTTTTTCCATGATACTTCCCCCAATTGGTTTAACTATTTTAATGACTAAAACTTTTGCAAATAAAAAGCCTTCGCCCCTTATACAAGGACGAAAGCTTCGCGTTACCACCTTAATTTGTACCTTTTTTCAAAAAGTACCTCATTCACTTACTAATTTGTAAGTGAGACGTTAACGGGTCTAACCGTAATAAGTGCTTGCACAATTATTATTGCTCCGAGTTCATCTTCGTTTCTGTTCGCTTGTGGTCTTCTCAGCTTACGACCTTCTCTGGACAAACTAATTAGAAATTACTCTTCTCTTCATCACATTTTCTCTAATAATTATCTAATAAATAAGTTACTTGATTTGATGATTGTTTGCAAGTGGTTTTTGGGAAAATATTTCCCGAACTAGTCTGCTACACAATCACTAACGATAATCAGCTAGAATTTTTTGCAACTCAGCTTGGGCAGCTTGATCTTCTGACACCTTAAAACTATATGATGGGGTGTAGTCACCTCGTTGTCCTTCATCTGTATATTCACCGAATCCAGAGGTTAAACTGGTATCACCTTTATCTAGTCTCAATTCATAAACTTTTCCATTATCACCAAGCATATATTTTGTAATGGGTTTATCCATATCGGCTTTATCCCCATATCCACCAGCAATGGACTCCACAACATCATCTTGTTGTCCGGTAGAACCATCTTTCATTGTTAAGAAGACACACCCACCGATTGCATGTACCAGAAATGCGGATGGTCCCGGGTTATTCTGGTCCTGAACTTGGACTTCACCATCAGCTGTATTTGCATACCAATCTCCACGACCAGCTGCACCATGATCAAAATACCAATCGGTTACTGCCATGTTACCAACCTCAGCTCGGTCTGATGCCCAACTCAGAAAAGCTTTATTAACGGCTTGTTTTTGTGATGTCGTTAAATTAACTGGTTCGTTGGTATTTGTTTCCTCCGAACTTGATGACGAAGATTCACTCACACTTGATGATGATTGTTGCGAACTCGAATTTTCTTCGCTGGTTTCTTTCTTTTTGTCTGAACTATCAATTTTTTCAGATAATGAACTATTTTTGGCTTGTTCTTCTTTTAATGCTCTATCTTGTGATTGATGGTTGACGTATACTACGCCACCTGCTCCCAAACCAACGACTAATAACACAACAATGGTGCTGATTCATGCTCCCTTACTCATTTGAAATCCCCCCTTGATGTCAAAATTAGTATGTAAAAATTATAGCATTATTTATGCTAGCCTTTCGTTTGTACCACTTACAGTCGTTACTCTGTTTTCTTAGCAATGAAAAAGCTACCGAATTCATTGAAAAATTCAGTAGCTTCAGCTTTATTTTTTAGTTTACGCGTTCTAACAAATCTTTCTTAATTTGATCTTCTTTCTTCTCATACTTAGCATAAGCTAACATAATAGCGGCACCAATCATAAAGCAGATTGCTGGTAACCAAACAAATGAAAACTTGGTACTTGCTAAGGCAGATGCAGTTTGTTGCTTATGGGCCACATAACCAGCAGCAGCCATAATCTTAGAAGGGATGAAACCACCTAATCCTGAACCCATCTTAATACAGAAGGCACTACCAATCGCTGTTAAGAAACCTGCTGAACGAATACCTGTCTTCCACTCACCATAATCCACTGTATCTGACAACATGGCAAATGGCATTGATACGGCAATTCCAGTTCCGATTGATGTAAAAATCCAAGCTGCGGCAATCAACGCAAAGTTACTGCCGACAAAACCGATAAGAATTTGACCAAGTGAGGCAATTGAGAAACCAATAATCAAAGTTTGACCCTTTGAGAATTTTCTAACCATAAATGGAATTAGGATATTTCCAACAACTTGGAATAACACCAATCCATTTAGTAATGACGCATAGTTTAAGTGACCTAAGTTATATTGTGCATAATAGATAACTGTTGATGTACGCACCGTATTTCCTAACCAGTACATGACGTTGGCCAAAACAATGATAACCCATGGCCAGTTACCAGCCATTGCTTTGAAACTATCTTTAATTGGAATACTTTGCACTTCTTGTGGTGTGTTATTAATTTCTTGCGTCTTTGCGAAAGCGAAGATGAACATCAAGAAACCAATAATCGAATAAACAGCCGCTGTAATAGCGAAACCTCTTTGATCATTACCACCACCAAAGAAAGCAACTAATGGCAAGGTAAATGATGCGGTCACGAAGTAACCAATGTTTCCACCAACCATACGGTAAGAGTTCAACTTCACACGCTCATCAGAATCGTTACTTAAGTTAGGCAAAATTGATGTAATGGGTGTTGAAATTCCTGTAACCAAGTAAGTCACTAAGGCATAAATCCCTTTTTGAGTTGATGATAAGTCTGGTGACAAGAATGATAACGTCAAGAAGATAGCGAAGGGTGCCGCTAACCACAAGAACCATGGTCGACTTTGCCCATACTTTGAATGTGTGTGATCAATGATCAATCCCCAAATTGGTGCATCTAATGAATCAATGACACGAGCAACTAGTAAAATCGTTCCGGCTGCACCGACAGAAATTCCAAACACATCGGTATAGAAATATAGAATAAAACTTGTTAGTGTACAATAAAGCAAATTTCCTGCCGTGTCAGTACTGGCATAAGCTAGGATATTTGTTAAGCTTAATTTTTTTTGCATTACTTTTTCCCCAAAATTATTTTTTGTAGGTGGCGCGATATGCCTTCGGCGACATCCCCGTCATCTTTTTAAACTGGTTTGTAAAAGAGATATAGGTCTCAAATCCGACTAGTTCCGTAATATTCTTAATCAACTTATTAGAATGAATCAAATATTGTTTGGCTGTTTCAATACGAAGTTCCTCCAAGAGTTCAATAGCCGTCTTGCCATAGACTTTGGTCATCACCCGTGCAATATAGTTAACATGCAAATGAAATTCTTCAGACAAGCGATTGTTATCAATATGTTCGGCTAAATGTTCAGCTAAGAAGAGATGAACTTTTTCAGCCAACGTGGTCACACGGTCTTTTGAAATACCCCGCGTATCAATGTACTTCAGAAATTTTAAAAACAATTCTTCGGTATACCAAATACTATCTATGCGCGTACTTTCGGTACTTCTTTGGATTTCGTTTAATAAATCAAAGATTAAATCTGGCTCAGCGATTTTACCTAATTTTGGTAATTGTAAGGTATAGGATTTTTGATGGAAATGTAATTCCGGAATCGGCAGTTCCGACACAAAACGGATGGGAAAATCACTTTGTTGCCATCTTGAAGTTGTATAGATGTGCATCCAGAAAAAACTCGTTTCTTCTTCACAAGGTTGCCAAGAATCATGTTCCCCATTTGGTAAGAGGATAAACATCTCATTTTCATGAATCGTGTACTTCTTACCATCTTCACGTAAAAATAGCGTTCCTTTTTTGACAAATATTAAGTCAAAGAAACCTAGATGATAGCGATGCTCATGATTCTGCCCCGCTTTAAACGTAATATAATTCCCTTCGATAAAGCTAGGAAACGGTGGCATTGAAATCGAAATAGTTTGTTGATCCATCTTTTCCTCCAATCCATCACCAAAATTAGTTACTATTTGCTTAGTTATTCATATCGAAAAGATAGCTATTAGCCGATGTCAATTCTGACAACTGATGTGAACCAGACTCATCAAGCAACCAGAACTCTTTTTGATATGGCGCAAAACTAATAATGTTAATTTGACTACCAACTTGTTCATACGTACCATTAATGACTGACCAGCCATCAGCTTGATGAACCAAGTATGTCTTTCGACCAATACCATCTAGGTAAGCAACAAGTTCCTCACCCATATCCCAATCAGGTGTTTCATTCGCACTGTTAAATAATTTAGCGAAGATACCACCACCTGAATAAAATGTCGATTGACCAAAACGATTACGTGACAAATCGGGTCGGTTAAGATGTGGTCCAGCAACTGCATAAGTTGATGCTGCCATCCCCTCACTTAACTTGGTTGTCGTCACTGAATTCGTATCATAACAATACATAATCGCAGCTGTGGCGCGATAACTAGCATCTAAGTAGGCCGTATCTTGTAACGCCTCATAAACTTTGAAGGTCGCCGCCGCAGTGACACCACCCCATAATGAGTGAATCATATATGCCAAAGCTTCCCACCAGCGATCCGGATTCTGGGCTCTAAAATCATTTGAATAACCAATGTTTGCTAATAACAATTGGCCATACGTCTCAGCACCATTCACAAATCCTGCCTCACTCAACGCACCAGCAGTTGGACCAAAGCCAGCATTATCAAAGTAGTGCTCAGTAATGGCTGCTTGATACCCAGCACGATTATCATCTAACTTTTGCGTTACTTGCTGCCAAAGCTCATTAATTCTTTCATAATAGTCAGTCAGTCCATGATTCTTTAGCTTCTTTAGTAAATCCTGAATATACAAGAAGTAAACACCCAACATCTGAGCTTCTTCTTTACCACGTGCCGTTTCGTGCATGTCTGGGTTAACACGTAACATAAAGACATCGGCCGCCCATTGGAGATATTCTTCTGATGAATGAAGGACTAGCGTGTCATCGTCAAACTCTGATAATAGTAAGAAGAGATGTGCGATGTACTCAAAATCCATGCAACGATAGAAATCACCATACAAATTGTTTGGTATTCTAAAATCACCATTGTTAAACCACTTTGGTCGTACATAATTAACGGCACTGGCTTCAACTTGTTGGACTTGTTGTAGATCTAAATCACCCATCAAGTTTTTCTTCAATACCAAGCTTAACTTTCCCAATGACTCACCTTGATTAGAAATTGGTGTAAAGGCATATGGGACTTCGCCATCTGCCCCTTGGTATAGTTGCTCCGATATATACTTCACTCGTTGATCAATAACTTCATTCAACGGTGTCATCACGTTTAGTACCACTTCATCTTGGGTACCATCGGCAAAATCAAATACCAGCTGGTGTTCACCCAAAATAGTTGGTTTGAAAGTCACCTGATAGTGATCTGATGATTGTTGTTGAAAATTCAGTTTGGTCTGTCGTTGACCATTTTCACCCGCAATCGCAGTCACCGCAATCAACTCATGACCATTACCATTAATTGTTAAATAACTTAGTTGTTGCACAATATTCAACGGTTGATAAGCGACCGTTGGTTGACCAACTTCATGCGCCTTTTGGTAAAAGTCTTGTTTCGATTCATTCGACTGCATCACATAATGCCACATTGTTGTGTCATTTGCTTTAACCGTGATTGAACTTTTATCGTAAATCCAGTCATTATTTTCAAAACCTTTATCATAACCACCAGCTAGAATCAACTGATGGAATAACATACCGTCCAAAGATGGTGAAACATTTTCAAAGAACAAATTGTTATATGCCGCATAGGTACCAACTGATAATGTTTGACCCGCTGTTTGATAAATACCAAGATTACCGGATTGATTATCTCGACGAACCGCATTAATTTTTGTAAAATCACGTGAAATTGATGGATAAACCGCCGCCGACTCGTGAATGTTCTTCGCAACATTCTTATCACGGAACATCACATAAGCGAGTGACAACCAAACACCAAAATTCTCAATGGTGATGTCATCAGATATTAGATTTTTCACACTGATTTCCCAGTTCAATTGGTTATCTGTGGTTAAATCATACACGAAAACGACTTGTAATTTTTGTTGTAAATTATAGGTAACTGTTGTGCGACTTGCATCATTAGTTACTGTTGGTTGTAAGTCATGACTATCAATTTTTTGGCCATCTACAGTAATTGTAAATTCGCCAAATAACTTATCAGATTCATCAAAATCGGTTTGTTGTAGGTATTGATTATCAATTACCCAGTTCATTTGATAAGGATCATCTTTCATGATCAATGACTCGACGTAACCACGGGGATGTACCTGCAATTGCAGTTTATTATTCTCCATTTTTTAGCTCCTTTAGCTTTTTTACTAAGCTACCTCTGTAGTTTACCATGTAAATGAGACCGCTTACATTCCCTGTATACAACTAAAAGTTATATAATTTCACACAAAAAAACGTGCCGTGGAAAATTGTAGTTAGTTGTTACAATCTTTTACGGCATGTTTATAAAGAGAAAACTTTAATATAAATTTGATGTTAAAAGTCACAACAATCATAATGATCGATTAATGCTTTCTTGTCTGGATAACTTTGTATGTCCTTTGGTAGACTTAATTTTAGTCCATCATATTTTTTGTAAACGGTGTTAACTAATAACGGAGAAATTTGGACTATGTAATCCTGATTGATTCTGATCATTTTTTTATCAAATAGTAAATGTAAATCACTTCTTAATAAAATTCCGTTATTTATAGTATTAGTTTCCTTCCCTTTGTACGGAAATATATGAGCAGCTTCCAAAACCTCTTCGACATTATTTTCACTAATTGCACATTTATAGTCGTACGCATCTAATACTTTTTTCCTAAATTCAGTTTGCCCTTGTCTTATTACTATCGCACGTTCTTGTTTTCTTCTGGCATCAATAATATTGTGAACATCAAATTTTTCATCCTCATTAAAATCATTATTATCTGTATCAATTTTTTCAAATGATTTTTCTAATTGTTTTAAAGGCTTTTTTGCATTAACTAATCCATCCTTATTAGCTATTTGAATTAAAAAGAATCCATCTTCCCAACCCAAAACCATTCCAATGAAAAATTTATATGTCTTTCGATTATCAATCTTCTTTTTTTGTTCAATTACAATTCCAATAGGTATTTTTAAATCTAAATTGACTGTTAAGGCAACATTACTTGATAGATTATTTTTGTCAGAATTTATATGACCACTATCGGATTCTCGTTGACGATAAAGCATCAACTGAGTCCCATCTCCGTCTACATCCATTATAGGTTCCGAATCTCGATATGGCCCTTTTATTGTTTGCTTAACTGAAGTAGCAAATTCTAAATTTTTGGATTTCCATATACCCATGGCTGGACTAACCAAAAGATTACCTCTATCTGTTTTCATTCCTTTGGGCAACATATTAACTGTATGAGACATATCATAAAACCAGTCTAATATATCTTTTTGATTGTCATCTAAGTCTCTATAATATTCCCGTATAGATGTCATGTTATTGTTCATCATATTCCCCCCATTTAACTATAAAAATATAATTAATAATTCAATCATATAATAAATATAGTAGTAATAGCACACTGTCCAACTATTAAAATCATTTATAAGTTCAATACGGTCAGTTTATTTCTCAACTCATCATCTACAGCATAAACGTATAGTCCATGTACACCACGAGTCAGCAAAACATTAACAACATTTCTTAAATATTTTTTGTTTTCTTCAGTATTATAACCGTCTTTAGACCTCCGTATTTTCTGGTGATCCAGAGACTTATCTGGATCTATATCTAATGAATTCGTCTGTTTATTCCAAAAAATTGATGGTCCTAAAATAACACCCACATAGTTTAAATCGATACCTTGGACAGTAAAATCACTACCTACTTCATTGATACTTTGTTCAATCTCTTGCCATGGTATTTGTTTATCCTGTAATTTTTGTACTGCTGGTAATTCTAAATTCCAAGGTAATACTTCACTGCCAAAATCCACATTCCAATAATCATCACCATTTTTTGGTTTGGAACCTTGTGAATATGACCAATCATATGTCGCTACCAAACGGCTCAATCCAACTTGTTGATTTTTATTTTCAATCGCATTTTTAAATTCACTAGCATCATCAAAAAATTTAATGTCATATGAATCATCTCTAGGTGGTGTAACTAACGAATTTTCATTAAAATGGGCAAGGCTTTCAATCCACTCAAGAGTTTCTGCATTAGCATCAATTCGCCATTGCTCATCCAAATTTACAGTTAATGTATTCTGACCATTCACAATCTCTAACAATGCAGGATTATCATCAATCTTCGCGCGTGCTGAAACTAGCTGTTGTGGATCATAAATTAAGACCAATGTTTTTGCCAATTTATGCAATGCAATCAAATCAGGTTGCCATTTATTTTTATTAATACGACCATAGTTTCCGCTCCACAACAAATGAGCTTCATCGACTAATACCACATCAGCCTTTACACCTTTTGTAATAAAAGTAGATACGTCCATAACTGTATCTTTTCCCATATTTAACTTTTTTGCAATTTGTTCATATGTACGTCGTTGCTGTTCATGTCTTACAAGTAAAACAACTGAGGATTCATGCATAGTTTTACCGTCAACTTCTATGACTTCATACGGCTCTTTCCATATGTCATAAAATAATTGTGACATTAAAACTGTTTTACCCGATCCAGCAAGACCTTGAATTTTAATGACTTCGTTTTGGTTACCTACTAATAGAGTTTCAGCAATCTTATCAGCAATTAGTTCTTTAGCTTCTTGTTGCTTCGGACTTAACGCCTTGAAAGGGCTATTAGCAAATAAAGCAGAATTATGGACTTCTTCTAAACTAGAAACAACATTCTGTTGCCTCAATTGTTCCCAGATTTCAGGAAAAATACCTTCTCTATAAGCATTCCGTTCATAAAAATCTGTTGAAAGGCCATTATTACGACCGTTATAGATTTTTATGAATTTGTTATCCCCTAACAATGAGTCCATAAACATTTGTTCTAATTCTAAAGTCGCTGATTTATTAAATTTTGAATGACCAATAATGTACAATTGTTCCTGTTTATTATCCGAATCACTTTTTATTGCATTTAATTTATCATTGCCCGTGTTCAGATACTCATTGGTCCTTCTGATAATTGAACTAGCTTCACCAACATATGCTAACTGATGATTCTTTTGCGTATATTTATCCCGTTTCTTCCCCACACCTAAGTAAAGTGTTGGAAATTTCGTTAACACTGTCTCCCCTTCAGTGCGTTTAAATATTTCTAGTCCCTGTTTGGAATAATCAATTGCTTTTACTTTTAATTCATTACTACCTATAAAACCAAATACTGATAAAATTTCCTTTGCATCAAATCTCAGTAGTTTAAAATACTGTGACAATAAACTATTTGGAATACTTCTTTTATCATTTTCCCAATTCTGAACAGCCTGTCGTGTCACATTTAGTCTATAGGCAACATCTTCTTGTGTTAGCCCAATTTTTTCTCTTTTTTCTTTTATTAATTTATGTAGTTCCATAATTTAATTATCGCAAAACGAAAAAAATTACAAAGCAACAATATGTTGCTTTGTATATATTGACTGCTAAATTTAGACACAAAAAAACTCTCAAGTTGGATAAACCAACTTGAGAGTCATCTTTGTATTCGGATCTTTGGCAATCCCACAAAGTGTAATAGCAAATATTAACGCTTTGAGAATTGTGAAGCCTTACGAGCTTTCTTAAGACCTGGCTTCTTACGTTCCTTCTTACGAGGGTCACGAGTAAGTAGACCGGCCTTCTTCAATGAAGCGCGGAAGTCAGGATCAACAGTCAATAGGGCACGGGCGATACCGTGACGAATTGCACCAGCTTGACCTGAGAAACCACCACCAGCAACGTTGATCAAAACATCGTAGTTTCCTAGAGTTTCTGTAACGTTGAAGGGTTGCACCATAACCTCACGCAAGTTAGCGAAAGGAATGTATTGTTCTGATGAAAGACCATTGATCGTGATTGCACCGTTACCAGGTACCAAACGTACGCGGGCAACAGAGTTCTTACGACGGCCAGTTCCAGAGTATTGTACTTGAGCCATGATTAAACTATTCTCCTTTCGTTAAATTAAATAAGATTGGTGATATCCAACACTTCAGGGTTTTGAGCTGCGTGTGTGTGCTCTGAACCAGCAAACACGTGTAGCTTCAAAGCTTGTTGGTGACCAAGAGTACCCTTTGGCAACATACCTTGAACTGAAAGTTCGATCAAACGTTGTGGGTTCTTCTCGCGCAAGTCACCTGCTTGACGCATCTTCAAACCACCTGGGTGATTTGAGTGGTGGTAATAAATCTTGTTAGAAGCCTTCTTACCAGTCAAAGCGACCTTACCAGCATTGATAACGATAACGTTATCACCAGTATCAATGTTTGGTGTGTAAGTTGGCTTGTTTTTACCACGTAAGATAGATGCTACGACAGTTGACAAACGTCCCAATGCAATATCAGTTGCATCAACGACGTACCACTTGCGATCGATCTCACCTGGCTTTGCCATATAAGTTGTACGCATGGAAAATTTCCTCCAGTTTTCTGTTTGTTTACTTTACCAATAATTAAAAAGTCGTACCAGGACATTCCCATTTGTGGTTGGTAAACAATACCGAGTTCTATATTATCCTGTTTTGCAGGAATAGTCAATGAAATGTCCTTGGTAACTGCCTAATTTTTTAATATTTAACATCCATTAAATATAATCCTTGTGCCGGTGCCGTAAATTGCGCTTGTTGGCGGTCTTTGACTTCAAATAAACGCTTGATATCATCGACAGGTCGCACACCATTACCGATTTCTAATAAGACCCCGACCATGATGCGAATTTGGTTATACAAAAAGCCATTACCTGAGAATTCAAACCAAATCTCTTCTTCTTCTGGCTTATACCACATTTTTGCAGAATAGACTGTCCGCACGGTTGTTTTTTGTTGATAACCAGAAGCTACAAAACTCAACCAATCATGTTCACCAACATAATCACCAATTGCTTGTTGCATTAATTCTGGATTTAAGCGACGGTGCCAATGCCCCGTATAATTACGCTTAAAGGGGTCAATATATTCACTAGTTGAAAAGCGATAAAAATAGGTTTTATCGTGGGCATTAAATTGGGCATGAAAGTCATCACTGACCTTCTCTACCTTCTTAATCCCAATATCATAGGGCAGCATCGTTGATAAACCCTTACGAACTGCATCAGCTGGAATATCAAATGGCAAATCAAAATGGGCGACTTGTCCCTTAGCGTGAACACGGGCGTCGGTACGGCCAGAACCTTGTACGCGAATATGCTCCGCTGGGTTCTTCGCCATTTTATTGACCACTAATTCCATTTCGGCTTGCACCGTCCGTTTATTTGGTTGTACTTGCCAGCCAAAAAAATCAGTCCCATCATAAGCAATGGTTGCTTTATAACGTGGCATGTTTTAAATCCTTTCTACATCATCCAACGCGTTGCAATCAAAGCAACCGTGAAGATAACAAATGCAATAATTGCGATAGTGTCTCGCGTATGCCAAGTCAAGACACGATATTTTGTGCGTTGATCACCACCACGGTAACCACGTGCCTCCATCGCATCCCCCAACTCAATAGCTCGCTTAATGGCATTCACAAATAATGGAATCAATAATGGCACGAATGACTTGATACGCGCCATTAAACTACCCTCATTAAAGCGCACACCACGTGCTCGTTGGGCATTCATAATACTCTGGGCTTCATCCATTAATGTTGGCACAAAGCGCAAAGCAATCGACAACATCAAGGCCAACTCAGAAACAGGCAAACCGAATTTCTTAAATGGCTTTAGTAAACTTTCCATCCCATCGGCAACAGCTAAGGGCTGTGTGGTCAACGTTAAAATTGTTGAAAACATGATGATCAACATAAAACGAACAAACACGATCACACTGTTAATAACCCCATCCGTGGTAATTTTGATAAAGGCCCAATGAACCAGGACATCCCCAGTTTGCACAAAGAACAACTGCAATAGGGTTGTGATAAACATCAATAATACCAGCGGACGTAAGCCACGTAGAAACACCCCAACACCAAGACCGGTCATCGTAATTGCCAGCAACGTAAAGGCACCCGCTAATGCGTAACCGATCACGTTATTCGCAAAGAAAACTACAAAAATGAAGGCAGTACTTAGGACGAGCTTTGTGCGGGCATCTAGCCGATGAATCCAGGAATCACCAGGCATATACCGCCCAATAATCATATTACTAAACATGGTCCACCTCCCCATTTAAACGGGCAGCTAATTGATCAGCCAATTGATCAATATCTAACACATTATGTAATTGAATCCCCTTTTCAGCTAAAGCGTCTGCAAATTGTTTAGCTGCTGGCACGTCTAGTTGCTTCTCATGCAACCATTCCTCATCTGCAAAAATAGTCGTTGGTGAACCTGACTTAACCACTGTCCCGTGTTCAAACACCACGACATGATCTGCATATTGGGCGACGTATTCCATTTGGTGCGTAATCAACACCACCGTGATGTGTCGTTCTTTCTGCAAATCAGTGAACAAGGTCATTAATTCACGCTGACCTTGTGGGTCAAGACCAGCTGTTGGTTCATCCAAAATCAACAAATCTGGTTCCATGGCAATGACACCCGCAATGGCGACACGTCGCATCTGGCCACCAGACAGTTCGAATGGTGAACGCTCATACAAATCAGGTGAAATAGCTACCTTTTTCAAAGCCGCTTCAGCCGCCGCTTGCGCATCCTCTTCTGAAGCGCCGAAGTTTTTAGGACCAAACATGACATCTTTTAGAACGGTTTGTTCAAAGAGTTGCGCCTCAGGGAACTGAAAAACCAGGCCAATGTGCGCACGCATCTCGTTAAGTTCTTTTAACTTCGTTTCAGCGGTCACCACTTGATCACCCATCGTCACTTTACCAGTCGTTGGCAAAACCAAACCATCAAGATGTTGGACCATCGTTGATTTACCAGAACCTGTATGCCCAATCACAGCGGTGAATTTACCCTCAGGAATTTCAAATGACACATCATGTAAACCTGGTGTAGCAAACGGCGTATTGGGCTGATACGTAAACCCTACTTGGTCGAAATTGATTGCCATAACCATGTCACCAGCCCTTCCGTTGTCAAATATTCATTAGGGACGTCAATGCCCCGTAGTCGTAATTGTTCCTTCAATTGCTCAGCAAATGGCACTGCTAACCCAAAGCGACGTAATTGATCCGCATTCGCAAAGATTTCCGCTGGTAATCCGGTTTCAACCAGTTCACCATCGTTGATCACCATGACACGATCAGCACTGGCAGCTTCATCAATATCATGGGTAATCGAAATAACAGTTAAGTCATTCCCCATACGAGCTTTCAATTCATGCACTAAGGCAATCATTTCACGACGACCAGTTGGATCTAGCATAGCCGTTGCTTCGTCTAGAATCAAAATCTTAGGTTGCAAGGCCAATACAGATGCGATAGCCACGCGTTGCTTTTGGCCACCTGATAGACGCGCTGGCTCACGATCAGCAAACGGCATCATTTGTACTTCTTCTAGCGCTGCGTCCACACGCGAAATCATCTCATCGCGTGGGACACCACGATTTTCCATACCAAAAGCCACATCATCAGCGACGGTGGCGCCGACAAACTGATTATCAGGGTTTTGAAAAACCATCCCAACCATGTCACGAATTGTCCACATATTTTCTTCAGTGGCAATGACATCATTGACTGTGATTTCACCCTCATCAGGTGCTAATAGATAGTTTAATAATTTTGCAAAAGTTGATTTACCGGATCCGTTATGTCCGATAATTGCGACCCATTCACCTTTGTTGATTGTTAATGATAAATCACGCAAGGCAGGGGCGTCACTATTTGGATATGCGTAAGTCACATGCGACAACGATATAATTGGCGTCATGTCCGCGCCTCCTTCTTATTTTCTCAATACCTTTAATCATACCAAATTAATAGTCAATATGCTTTGAATTGTTCAATTTCATCATATTTTATCAGTCACTAGCTTGTTTGACACGTCGCACGCCCCCGGATAGAATTAAACTATTATTTTATCGTTTAATGAGAGCGAGACAAAAGTTGTTTTGAAGCCAGTGTGTAACGTTATTTGCGCTATTTTTGGCCGTAGCGAAGCGCAGGACAGGAATGGTGTAAATGATGTTACATTGAGGCTTCAGACTTTTGGAACGCGTTTATGCTATTAAAATTACAGACTTATAATTAATATATTTTTAGCACAGAAAAGGTTGGACCATTTTCTTTTGTTTCAACTTCTAATAAGGAGACTACTATGTCAGATATTGATTTAACGCGTTCGGCTGATTATCGAAACGTCACCGACTTCTATAAAGGTAAAACGGATGATGAAATTCGCGCATCATTAGATATGCATCGTGGCGAAATGATTTCCATTATGCAAAACCTCAGCCATGACTTTAACAAGGCATCGGCCGTTCGTAATAGTAATGCCTTTGGGATGCGCAAATTAATTTTTTTGAATCCCGAAAACCCTGCAATTCCTGATGCAACTGAAGGCATCAAAAAATGGGACCGTCGTGGTTCATTAGGTACACAAAACTATGAACACATTGAGCATCATCGTATTACTGATTATCCAACGATTTTTGCTCAACTACATGAAGCGGGTTACACGATCTATGCTGTAGATAACACCCCTGGTTATGACCCAAAGTCATTATATGATATGCAATTCCCAGCCAAATCAGCTTTCCTATTTGGCGAAGAAAAACTCGGCTTGGCTGATGATTTAATCGCCGCTGCCGATGCCATGGTTTATATTCCACAATACGGTAGTGTCCGTTCAATTAACGTTGGCGTTGCCCACGGTGTCATCGCTGCCTTCTACGCATCACAACATCAACCAAATTAGAGCGTGACAAAAATTGCTTTGAAGCTGGTGTGTAACGTGATTTGCGTCATTTTTGGCCGTAGCAAAGCGCAGGACGGGAATGGCGTTACATTAAGGCTTCAGATTTTTGGAACGCATTTATAGAGTGTGACATAAGTCGCTTTGAAGGATATTTATATTTTAAACACAAAAAAGGTTGGGAAAAATAAATTTCCCAACCTTTTTATGTTTAACATGTATTAATTATTTACGTAAATCATTGTAATGTGAGCTAGCCTTACCATACCATGATGCCCCTAGTGAGCGCTCTAGGAATGGGGTTACCCAGTAGTCCAACCCGATTGTACGTCCGGCACCGTTCATTAATGCCAATGAAGCAAATGGAATCAACAAGGCAGCCACGGTCACACCAGTACCGGCAAAGACCATTACCAAACCAAAGATGAATCCGACGAAGGCAGCAATTGATGTTAGTAGTCCAAAGACAAGTAACCAACCAACAATCGTTGCAATCATACCAGCACCACCACCAAGGGTTGCCCCTAGTGAAATCCAAGTGATTCCCATAACGATACGCAAAGGAACTGACCACAAAACATTACCAACACGTGATGTCCAACCGAAGAATGGGTTACGACCATTTGGTGTCCGGAAGAATTCATCCAATGTGTATTGGAACATGTGGTAACCACTAGTAATTTGCATAAAGAAGTAGAAGTTAATAATGTGCTTAAACATATTTGCAGTAAAGCCAGTGATTGACCAACCGTTCTTACCTAACTTCATGTTACCAATTTGTTGCACAACACCAACTGTGTAGTGTGAACCAATTGACACAGCATAACCTTGGTAGTGTCCCTTGAATTCGTGACGTTCACCAGTTTGACCAGTGACATCATAAACAATATTAGGTACAACCGTGTTGGCAGCTGATTCTCCACCTTCAACAGTTTGTGGTGTCCAACCAGCACGTGGGTTATCAGGATCTGCAAGTGCAGGTTCTTGATAAGCAGCCACATCACCAGCAACATAAATATCTTTTTCACCTTGGGCACGTGAGTACTCATCGGCTAAGAAACGGCCACCAGGTCCTTGTTGCAATCCCCACTTAGCACCTTGTGGCTTAGCCTTAACACCGGCTGTCCAAACCAAAGTTTCAGTTGGTACTTCTGTACCATCTTTCAATAGGGCAGCATGTTCCTTAACTTCAACCACACCAGCTGACTTACGTAGCTTGATGCCGTGGTTGATCATGTATTGCTCACCCTTATCAGCTAGCTTACGATCTGACAACATGTTCAAAATCGTTGGCACAGCTTCGATAACTTCTAGATGGATTTCTGATTCATCCAAGTTGTTGGCACGAGCCAATTCGCGACGTTGTTCGATCAATTCACCAGCTAATTCAACACCTGTAAATCCTGATCCAACAACGGCAATCGTCAATTTAGCTTGACGAAGTGCTGGATCTGATTCCATTGCACCTTCGCGGATAACTTCTTCGATGTGTGCCCGTAATTTAACAGCTTCCTCAAATGACCATAACGTGTAACCATATTCCTCAACACCTGGTGTACCGAACGTGTTGGTTGTTCCACCAGTTGCAAGAACCAACTTTTCGAACGTGAATTCACCTTCTGAAGTCTTGATTACTTTAGCTTCTTTATCGATATCCTCGACATTAGCTGTAACGATTTTCACATTTGATTGGTGCTTAAATAGCGTTCCCAAATCAAATTGCACGTGCTTTGGTTCAACACGCTTCGTTGCAACTTCATGTAGCTCCGTCATGTAAGTCATAAATGAGTGACGATCAATCAACACGATTTGATAGTCAGTGTTTTTTAGCTTTTTTGCTAATTTACGTGCAGTGAATACGCCGGAAAAGCCTGCCCCTACTACAACGATGTTTTTGCTAGCCATATTAAATCTCCTCAATAAAAAAATCCTACAAAACTAATAAAATTATAAGTCCAAAGATACATTGTATCCTTGAATATTATCTTTGTAAACCTAGTTACCTAGTTTGTTAACTACATTGAACTAAATAACTAAGTTCCTCACAATTTCATTATACCAACTTTTAAGGAAAACAATCACAAATAAGTCACAAATATCGTACACTTATTTATTTCAGCAAAAAACACATTAATTATATTAAAAACCTAAATAATGTGTTACAGGATTATATATTTATTTTGCTAACATACCATCATGAATTTTGTCGATATTCCACTTAACCATGTCATAGTAAGTATCGCCTGTCGTCCCTTTTTTAGCCAGTGAATCCGTATAGATTTTTGCATAAATCGGTAGCTTTGTTTCCTTCGATACTTGTTTCATTGACTTAGGTGAAACAGAACTTTCAACAAATAATGACTTCACTTCTGATTGATCAATCTTAGCCAATACTTGTTTCATCTGTTCTGGTGTACCTTGCGCTTCAGTATTAATTTCCCAGATAAAGGCTGGCTTGATATCATATGCTTTTGAGAAGTACTTAAAGGCTCCTTCTGATGTCACCAGCAAGCGTTGCTTTTCTGGAATATCAGCAAACTTACTTTGCGCTTCCTTATGCATTTTTTCTAATTTCTCTACATAGGCATCAGTGCGCTTTTGGTAAGCTTTCGCATGCTTAGGATCCTTATCTTGCAGGACACTACTAATCATCTTGACGTATTTCACACCATTGCTCAAATCAAGCCAGGCATGAGGATCAGTTTCGTTTTCTTTACCAGACTCTGTCAGATACATTGCTTTAACATGCTTTGAAGCGGCAAAAACTTCTTTTCCATCACGCTTATTAGCCGTCTTCGTCAACTTATTAAACCAACCGCTACCACCAGTTTCCAAGTTCAATCCATTATGGAAAAGGACATCAGCTTCGGTTGCTGCCGCAATATCATTTGTGGTGGGATCGTATTCGTGCGGATCCGTTCCACGTTTAACAATACTGTATACACGAACATCTTTACCACCAACTTGTTCAACCATATCTTCCAAAATAGAGTTTGTTGTCACAACACGTAGCTTCTGGCTTCCTGTTGCTTTTTGCTCACCACGACCATTAACAAACCAGAAGATACCACCACCAACGACCAACAATGCAATAATAACAATACTAAGCTTTTTTAACATTTTTAACTCCTAATTTAGCAAGGATGCCTTGCTTTGGGGCAATAACAAATGAAACCAAGAATATAATAGCTGCAACCAATACGATTGCTGGACCAGATGCCCAATTCATCGTGTATGAGAGATATAAACCAACGATTGAGGCAATTGCACCAACACCTGATGACACAAACAACATGTATACCAAGCGGTTCGTCCATAAGAATGCTGTGGCTGCTGGCGTAATCAACATGGCAACAATCAGAATGATACCAACAGTTTGCAAAGCTGATACTGTTACCAACGTCAAAATAATCATCAAACCATAATGAATGATACTTGTGTTTAAACCGTATGACTTAGCAAATACTTCATCAAAGGAAGTGATTTGAAGTTCTTTAAAGAGTGCAAAAACAAAAACGATTACAATAGTCAACACGATGAATGTTGAAAGCAGGTCAGAATCAGAAACAGCTAAAACATTTCCAAACAAGATATGATGCAAATTCGTTGATGATTCGGCCATTGAAATTAAAATAAATCCTAATGCAAAAAATGCTGAAAAGACAATACCAATTGCCGTATCATTTTTCAACTTACTGTTAGAAGCGACAAAACCAATCAATAACGCAGCAATAACCCCAAAGGTCGTTGCACCAATCATTAGATTAACACCCAACATATAGGCGACAGCAACTCCGGGTAAAACAGAATGTGAAATGGCGTCACCCATTAGTGACATCCCACGTAAAATAATAAAACTACCAATAATTCCTGACATAATCCCCACCATAATGGCGGCCATCAGTGCACTTTGTAAGAAATTATAATGTCCTAAAGCGTGCAAAAATTCTACAATACTTGTCATATTAAGCACCTGCTCCCTTATTGAACAGCACGGCACTTAAGTCAGCTGAAAAGGCGCGCGCCATGTTTTCCTGCGTATATACCGTTGCAACAGGACCATGATCGATGACGCCATGGTTCATGATTAGTAACTCATCAAAATAGGCAGCGACTTTATTTAAGTCGTGGTGCACAACAATAATTGTCTTCCCTGCATCACGCCAGCCACGTAGAACATTCATGATTTCTTCTTCAGATTTCATGTCAATTCCCACAAATGGCTCATCCAAAATCACTACATCCGCTTGTTGAACGATTGCGCGTGCGACAAAGACACGTTGCAATTGTCCACCAGATAGTTCGCCAATTTGACGATTCTTAAACTCAGATAAGTTCACTTGCTTTAAAGCATCAGTTGCAAGTTCCTTTTCTTTTCGACCAGGGCTTTTGAATAATCCTAACTTGCCATACGTACCCGTTAAAACCACCTCAAAAACACTGATGGGAAATGTTAAATCAAGGGCCGCACGTTGTTCGACATACGCAATCTTTTGACGAACACGATTAATGGCTGTTCCATTTAAAGTCGCATTACCCGATCGGCGCACCAATCCAAGTGTTCCCTTGATTAACGTTGCCTTACCAGCACCATTGGGTCCGATGATCCCTGTAATCTTTCCCGGGGAAAAGTTGACAGACAAGTCCGTGAAAACTGGTACATTGCTGTAAGCGACAGTTAAGTCGTTGATTTGCAACATAAATATATCTCCTGTATCATAAAATGTTTTTGTTATTTCAAAAAATATCTTTTCTTAAAACAACTTATTCATCATAATAAATTTCATAAAACTAATCAATATATTTTCTTAAATGAAAAATAACTGTAATGACATCTCAATTGTGTAAAGGTTTAAAAAAGAGCGCGACAAAAGTCGTTTTGAAGCTGGTGTGTAACGCGTTTACGTCGAACGAGACAAAAAACGGTTGGAACCTTTGTCGTCCTGAACTGAACCCCGTAAGTTGGAGTAATTTCCAAAACTTACGGGGTTTTACTATGTTTTCAAAAGAAGTACAAATTGAAGCAGTCACGATGTACCTACA